>NZ_CP070973.1:4520232-5165979 GCF_017086405.1 Mycobacterium gordonae | reverse complement strand
ACAGCGGGGTGGTGGGGGTGGCCTCGGGACCCGTGGCCGTTCCACTGGCTAATCTCCTGCCCGCATTCCGGCTGCCGTGAAATGTAGAACTGGCGTTGCCCGCTAGGTTCTTCTAGGGCCGGCAACTCCTGTGGCAGCTCGGTAGGCCGACAACACAGCGGGTTTCATTTGCTCATCCTCCCCGCGCCGCGACCATCGTGGAACGGTTCACCTTGGTGGCCGCGGTGCGGGGGATGGCGTCGACGAATTCCACCGTCTTGGGAACTTTGTACGGCGCCAGTCGGCTCTTGGCGTACTCGATCACCTGCTGCTCGGTCAGCGGACCCGCGGCGTGTACGACGGCGTGGACCCGCCGTCCCCAGCGCGCGTCGGCGAGGCCGATGACCACGACATCGGCGATACCCGGATGCCCGGATAGTGCCGATTCCACTTCTGCGGGAAAGACATTGGCGCCCCCGCTGATGATCATGTCGGCGCGTCGATCAGTGATGTGCAGGTAGCCATCTTCGTCGAGATGGCCGATGTCGCCGGCCGAGCGGAACCCGTCCTCGGTCGACGGCAGTGGCGGAGCCCCACCCAGATACCGGTAGCCGGCGCTCATCGGCGCCCGCAGATACACGTCACCCTGTTCACCGGGAGCGAGGGGCCGCTTGTCGGCGTCCAGAATTCTGATCTCGGTGTCCCGGAAGCCGCGACCGACGCTGCCCGGATGACTCAGCCACTCGTCGCCGCGCAACGCGGTCAGACCAAGGTTCTCGGTCATACCGTAGGCCATCACGATCTGTTCCGGGCTGAGCAACTCGAACCAGGTGTGCAGCAGCGACGGCGGCATCACGGCCGCGCCCTGCAGGATGAACACGATGCTGGACAGGTCGCGCCGGCCGATGTCTGGCAGTGCGGCGACCCGGGACAGCATCGTCGGCGTCGCCGTGAAATTGCTGATGCGGAAGCGCTCGATGGTGTCGACAAACGTTGGCGCGTCGAACTTTTCCAGTATCACCAGGTGATCGCCGGCCAGCAGCATCAGCAGCGGTGCGAAGCCGTTGGTGTGGTACATCGGGGCGGGCACCATGATCCGCTGCGGCTTGGGCACCGGCGTCCAGTTCTCCAGGAACGGCTCGCCCTGCTGGGGTATCCACAGCGACGGCGCCAGGTTGAGGATCACTTTGGGCACGCCGGTGGATCCGCTGGAACAGATGCCGTTGGCGGTGGGGGACACGGCTGTCGGAAGCGGAGTTGCCGGTGCGGCCGTCGCGTACGCATCCAGCTCCCAGCGGCTGACCTCGTCGACCACGACTGCCGGGTTGATCACCGCCCGCACCCGATCGCGTTCCCACTCCGGCAGGTCCCAATGCATCGGGATCGGAACGGCGCCGACCTTCCAGCAGCCCAGCGTGGCCAGCACCAGGTGCATCGAGTTCGGGATGGCGATGGCCACCAGCGAACCCGTCTCCGCCCCGCGAGCCGCCAGCGCCCGGCCCCACTGACTGGCCCGGGCATCGAGTTCCCCGAAGGTGACTGCCTGCGCGCTGCCACCCAGCGAGACGACCGTGACCGCGGTGTCGTCAGGTTGTTGTTCGGCAAGCTCGGTCAGCTTGGTCGCGAACGGGACACCGTCCTCGAACGGGTTGGACGGCATCGCCGCGGTGACTGGCTGGTTCATGCCGGGACACGCCCGCTGAACAAGGTCTCGAAGGAACCGTCCGCCACATCCGGAATCAGCCGCAACGCCAGCGCCTCTGGACTCAACGGCAATCGAATCAGCGGTTGGGTGTGCCGGTCGAGCACGCTGATGTCGGACTCGTCGCAGAAACCCAGCGCGCCGAGCAGTTGATGCGCGGTGCGTAGCACCTGCCGTGCCGTCTCGGCCGCCTTGAGACGCAGTATCCGGGCGTCGGACGAAAAGGTCTGCGCCGGTGCTGATTCCGGCCGGCACAGGGTGTACTTGGCGAGCTCGTGCAATCCCCGCACCGCGACCGCGGCATCGGCCACGGCGAATCGGACGGTTTGAAAATCGGCGAGTGGTTTGCCGAACTGCACCCGCGCCTGCACATGCCCGGTGGCGATCTCCAGTGCCTGCTGCACCGCACCAAGAATCCGCCATGACCCCAGCACGAGATGAAGGTTGACGTCGGCAGCCGGCACCGTGCCGTCGGGCGCCGACAACGTGGCCGAAACCAGAAACGGCCCCAATTTGGCGGCCGTCCGCGACGTCGGCTGGGCCCGGTAGCGGGTGCCGTCGACAGCGGCGCCGAGCCAGGCACCGGGCAGGTCGCCGTGGTCGATGCGCGGCGCTTGCGGATTGACCAGGCTCAGCCGGGCACCGTCGATTCCCAGCAGTTCCTCGACAAGCGGATACGGCAGGGCCGTCGCTCCGGCAGCCTGGCAGAGCACCGCGGCGGCCAGCAGGTCGTCTGATTGCGACCGGACGTCGAGGTCGAACGCGCCAACTTCCGCCAAAGCGTCGCGCGCCGCGAGCCGAACACCGTCGTCGCTCTCGGCGCGCAGCGCGGCCGGCGGCCCGCCCAATCGGGCCAGTCGCTTGACCGCCACCGCGGCGAAGTCGGTGATATCTTGTGGCAGTTCGGTATTCACCGGTGCTCTCCCAAAACGTCGCGTGCCACCATCATCCGCTGGACTTCGATGGTGCCCGAGGCCACGGTGGCGGCCTGGGCGTAGCGCCAATGGTCGTCGACCGCGCCGTACAGCGCCGCGGAGCTGCCGCTGTCCAGAGCCGTGGGGCCCAGCACGTCGAAGAGCAACTCGGCGACCAGTTGATCGCAGGTGGTGGTGGCGATGCGTGCCGCGCTGGCTGCCGCGCCCGCCGCCGGGTCATCCTGCAGCGACACAGCGCGGTAGGCCATCAACCGGGCCACCCGCAGATCGACGAGCGCCCGAACCCACCGCACCCGAATCGATTCGGGCAGTCGGTCCCAGTCGGCGCCAAGCTCGGCCTGCATCCGGTGCAGCAGCGACTCGCAGCGGGCATAGCGCGCGATGCCGACCCGTTCGAAAGCCAGCGCCTCGCGCATCACCCGCCAGCCGTCGCCGGGCTCACCGAGCACATCACCGGGCGTGGCCGACAGCTCGTCGAGAAACACCTCGTTGAGGTGATGGGGCCCCAGCATGGAAGGGATGCCGCGAACGGTGAAACCGGGCCGGTCCATCGGGATCAGAAACAGGCTCAGCCGCTTGGACTTCGGCGCATCGGGGTGCGTGCAGGCGGCCAGCACGCACCAGGACGCCATGCGAGCGTAGGACGTCCACACCTTCTGCCCGGTGATCCGCCAGCCGTCACCGTCCGGGACGGCGCGGGTGCGCAGCGACGCCAGGTCGGTTCCGGCTTCGGGCTCGGAGAAGCCCTGGCACCAGATCACCTCTCCAGATGCGATGCCGGACAGATGTTGGGCCTTCTGCTGCTCGGTCCCGTAGCGCATGATCGCCGGGCCGACCCAATTGATGCCCATGTACTGAGGACCTCGGGGCTCGTAGTTGGCCCACATCTCCTCACGCAGTACGGTCTGTTGCCAGATCGAACCGCCTCCTCCGCCATGCTCTTTCGGCCACGCCAGGGCCAGCAGTCCCTCGGACGCCAGCAGCTTGCAGAACGATTCGGTGGTCGCCAGGTCGTCGGGATCGTCGGTACATGCGCCCAGGAAATCGGCGGGAATGTGTTCGGCAATGAGCCGCCGCAACCGGTTTCGCAATTCGCCGGCGTCGTCGCCGAGGTCGTAGTCCATCGTGGTCATCCCTTCGGCAGCCCGAGCAGCCGCTCGGCGATGATGTTGCGCTGGACCTCGGAGGTCCCGCCGTAGATGGTCGCGGCCAGGGCGTCCTGCCGTTCGAACAGCAGGTCGGGGTCGCATGTCGAAGCCGGTCCCGCCGCAGCCGCGCTGAGTTCCCAGACTCGCTGCAGGGTAACCGATCCGAGCAGCTTCATGGTGTCGGCTTCCGGGCTGGGGCGACCGGCCAGTTCGTTCTGCAGGGCGCGGTATCCGGTGGCCCGTAACGCTTCGGCGTCGGCCAGCAACGCGCCGAGTTCACCGTAGACGTCACCGGTTGCGGTACCGCGGATCGAAGTCAGCCCACGCTGGATCTCGACCCAGTTCATGATCCAGATCATCTGGCGCTCATGGTGTAACGACGACATCGCAACATTCCAGCCGCCGTGGAGCGGACCCAGCAGGTTCTCTACCGGCACCTCGACGTCGTCGAGAAAGACCTCGCAGAACGTCTCGTCGGAGATGGACGCCATCCGGATGGGTTCGATCCGCACGCCGGGTGACCGCAGATCGAGGATCAGGCACGAGATGCCGCGGTGCTTGGGCGCGCCCGGATCGGTGCGGGCATACAAGGTGCACCAGCGGGATTCGTGGGCGTGGGTGGTCCAGATCTTGTGGCCGTTGACCCGGAACATCTCACCCTCGCGCTCGGCCCGGGTGCGCAGGCCGGCGAAGTCCGAACCGGCTTCGGGCTCGGACATGCCCAGCGCCCACCATTCGTCGCCGCGCAGCAGTGGCACCAGCAGTCGGTCGATCTGCTCGGGGGTGCCGAACTGGCGAATGCCTGGTGCCGCGACCCCGGGACCCTGGACGTTGGGCAGTTTGGGCGCCGACCGCACCGCGGCCTCAATGCGTATCTCCATCGCCTCGCGCAGGCCAAGCGACCGGCCGCCGTGTTCGCGGGGCCAGGTCGGTTGCAGCCAGCCGGCCTCGAAGGCGGCCCGCTGATAGGCCCGCCGCAACGGAATGTCCCACCGGTACTCGCGATAGCGGTCGTAGTAGTCGGGTGGTAGGAAGTCACCCAGCCAGGAACCGAATTCATCTGTGACCGAAGTCATTTAGTGCCCCTCCGCGAACCGGCGACCCACCTCGTGGTACAGCGTGCGGCTGTCACCCAGCAGGGCTGCCCCCTGCCAGGCGTGCCGGACGTAGAGGTGTGCATCGTGTTCCCAGGTCTGCCCCAGCGCGCCATGCACCTGAACCATGGCGCGCGCACACGCGCTCGCGGCATCGGCCGCGGCCGCTTTGGCCAGGGCCGCTGAAGTCCATGAGTCGGGTCCGCCGAGGCGTGCCGCAGCGGCATAAGTGAGGCTGCGGGCGCGTTCCACGCTGACGTAATTGTCCGCCAGAGCGTGTTTGACGCCCTGGAAAGCGCCGATCGAGCTGCCGAACTGGCGGCGCGTCTTGGCGTGCTCGACCGAGCGTTGTAGCGCCGCTGCGGCCACCCCGACCAGGTCCGCTGCGATCGACACCAGCGGCGCCGCCAGCGCGGATTCGACGGACGCCACGGGCGCGACGGCCAGAGGGGCGGCGTCGATCTCGACGTCGGCGACCGGCTGGGCGGGGTCGGTGCACTCGGCGGGCGCGACCGTGACACCGGCACCGGCACGTGCAACAGCGGCCACCTGCCCGCGATCGCTTTCGGCCAGTGTGACGATCAGTTCCGCGCGGGCAGCATGGGGAACGGCAACCGCGCGACCACGCAACCGGCCGTCCCGTAGTGTCACCGGCGCGCCGGGCAGCCGGCTGCCGGGGGAGTGGACCGCCAGGGTTGCGACGACCCCGGAGGCGATCTCGGCGAGCACCTCGCCGACATCGGTACCGACTTGCGGGCCGGCCGCCCGCAGCAGGGCGGCGGCCAGCCCGATGCTGCTCAGCATCGGCACCGGCGCGACGGCGGCGCCGCATTCCTCGAGTACCACCGTCAACTCGACCGGGCCGAATTCGCCGCCTGGGTGACACCAGGCCAGCTCCGCCCAGCCCAGGTCGACGAACGTCTTCCACAAAGTGCGCCAGCGGTCCGGATCCTCACAAGCTTGCCGGGCGGCATCGGGTGGACACTCGGCACGCAGGATGCCACGCACGGTGTCGCGCAGCGCCAGCTGCTCCGAAGTCAGACCAACATCCATAAGACCCCTAACATAATAAAAATAGTAAACTAGCGAGCGGCACGCAATCGCAGCCGTCGGGAAGTGGGGTCGGGTGGTCGAGTGGTATCTGTTCCTGCCGCAGGTGCGGCTCCCCGTCGCCGACATCGTGGACCGGGCTCAGCGCGCCGAAGCGGCCGGATTCGACGGGATCGCCTTCATCGACCATCTCGAAGCCCCGGGTCAGCCCAATGAAAACATCTGGGAGGCAATGGGCATTGCCAGCTGGGTCGCCGCCAAGACCGAGCGGCTGCGCATCGGTCACCTGGTGCTCTGCGACGCGTTCCGGCATCCGGCGGTACTGGCCAAGCAGGCCGTCACGCTGTCGGCGGCGTCCGGCGGTCGTTTCGACCTGGGTCTGGGATCCGGCTCCTGGCCCGCGGAGTTCACCAAATTCGATGTCGGTCAGCAAGATCCGGTGGCTCGGGTCGAACAACTGGGCCGTCATCTGTCGTTGATCAGCCGGTACTGGGCAAGCGGCCAGCGTCCGGGCCCGGCGCATCCGATACCGTTGATCCTCGGCGGCAGCGGTCAGCGGATGATGAAACTCGTTGCCGAGCATGCCGATTGGTGGAACCTGCAGGCGAATCATCTGGACCGCTTGGCGCGATTGGCCGACTCGACGGGTTCAGCCCGCATCTCGGTGCAGCAGATGGTCGGCTTCGTGCGGGCCGGGGCCGATCCCGGCGTCGTGCGCGACGTCAGCGTTCGACGATTCGGCCACCTGGGCCCAGGTCTCGTCTGCGGCGATGCCGGCGAGTTGATCGCGCACTTCGCCGGTCTGGCCGCCCAGCGCGTGGAACGCTTCTACGTCTGGTTCGCCGACTTCGCGGCACCACAGACCCTGAAAGAATTCGGCGACTCGGTGATCAGCGACTTCCCGAACGGCGCCGGCGCACTTCGGTAGGCACCACCGGCGGTCGGGCGTAGGGTCCGCGCTCTACCGCGCTGAGCCTGATCTCCGGCAGGTCGACCGACGGATCGACGGTGTCCAGCCACGCCACCGTGTCGGCGATGTCGGAGGCGCAGATCGCGTACATCTCGAACGGAACGTCCTGCAGCATCTCGGTTTCCACCGGACCCGGGGTGACCAGATGAACGGCGATGCCGTCGCGGTCGACCTCCATCGCCAGAGCACGGGCGAACGCGTTCATACCGGCCTTGGACGCCGAGTAGGCGGTCCGCGCCATCATCGGTTCGTGCGCGGCCGAGGAGGAGATGAAGATCAGGCGTGAACCCGGGCGCATCCGGGGCAGCACCGCGGAGGTCACCACGAAACAGGAATCCAGGTTGGCCGAGATGATGGTGCGCCACTGCTCGAACGTCTGCTTGCGCGCATACGTTCCACCCAGGGCCCCGGACGCGTGAACGACGAGGTCGACGTGGGCGAGCTGGCTTATCGCAGCGGCGAACCCCTCCGGATCGGATGCGTCGGCCACGATGGCACGGGCACCGATCGCCTCGGCCGCCGCGCAGAGTGGCTTCGGGCGGCGGGCCACCACCACGACGTCGTAGCCGAGCTCACTTAGCTTGGCAGCACACGCTTTTCCGATGCCACCGCTGCCCCCGGTGACCAGTGCGGTCCGTGGCGTCGTCAAGGGCGCCGGACGTCCCGCGGACGCGACAACGCTTGCGGGGACAGCGCGTAGATCCGTTGTTCCGGCCGGCCGGACAGCACGTAGGTCTGGGTGTCGGCGAGGTGGCGGCCGGCGATGCGTCGGGCCCGGTCGACGTCACCCTCGGCGATGGTCTCGGTGAGTTTGACGTGGGTGTTCAGTGCCGCACGTCGCTTGGCTAGCGAAGGATAGGTGCCGCGCGCCGCGCTTTCGTCGGCCCACTGCTGTTCGTGGCTGCTCCACAGCGTTTCCAAGCTGCCGACGACCGCGATGATGGTGTGGTTGCCGCAGCCGCGGACGATCAGATTGTGGAATTCGCGGCCGATCTCGGTGAACAGCCGCCCGTCTTCGAGGTTCTCGGCCATGGCGTCGTTGACCCGCTTCAGTTCCGGTACCAGGGTGTCGGCGCGGTCGGGCCGCTGGGCGGCCAGCGCCGCGCAGGCAGGCTCCAATTCCTGTAACGCCGCGCCGAGGTCGCTGACGGCGACCGACTCGCTCTGGAGGACCAGACCCAGCATGTACGCGGCGCTGGTCTTGGCGGGTGCATGCACGACGGCACCGCCGCGGTTGCCACGCCGCACCGAGACCAGTCCCTCGGTCTCCAGGATTCGCAGCGCTTCACGCAGCGACACCAGGCTGACCTTGAACTGCTCGACAAGCACCTCCTGCCGCGGCAGCAGGTCGCCGTCGGCGAGTTCTCCGTCGATGATCTGGCGGCGCAACTCGTCGGCTACGATTTCGGCAATCCTCGGCGCCGAGAGCCGGCGACGGGCGTCGGGTCCAATACCCAAGGCGGTCATCCGGTTCCTCGCAACCTGCAGCAGGAGAGAGCGCACGGTCGGAGGGCCGCGAACTCGACTGGCTTAGCTATTTTAGCAGTAATGGTATAAATAGCCGCGTGAGTCACGTGGCCGATAACCGGCCGACGCCCCTGGAAGAACTTCGGGTCGTCGAGATCAGTGACCGGCTGGCCGGCAGCTACTGCGGGAAGCTGTTGGTGGACGCCGGCGCGCAGGTCCGAAAAGTCGAGCCGCCGCAAGGGGATTCGCTGCGGGGATACTCGGCGACGTGCTCGCCGGTGCCACCCGGGCAAGCCTCGCCGCTGTTCTGTTATCTCAATGCCGGCAAGAGCAGCCTGAGCGTGTCGCCGGAATCACAACGATTACAAGCCGAACTGGCCGGGGCCGACGTGGCGATCGTCGCTTTGTCCCCCTCACGGGCGTCGGCCCTGGGCATAGACCCGCAGCGGTTGCTGGCCTCCGCTCCTCGGTCGGTTGTGGTGACCATCTCCGACTTCGGCTGGACCGGACCGTTCGCCGACCGGGCGGCCACCGAGTTCACCCTGCAGGCATGGGCGGGCTGCACCGGCTTCCGCGGCGACCCGGCCGGCCCGCCGATCTCGATCGGCGGTGACCTCGGGGAGTACATGGGTGGGGTCTACGCCGCGTTCGGTGCGCTGGCCGTGCGCCGCCGCGTGCAGCGTGGCGGCCCCGGCGAGCATCTGGACTTGTCCATGCTCGAGGCGATCACCGCCATGCAGAGCAGCGAATGGCTGCACTCCCAACTTCTGCGCGTCCCGCCGATTCGTCGCACGCTGGAGGTGCCGTCGATCGTGCCCGCCAAAGACGGGTACGTCGGCATCACGATGGTCACCGGTCAGCAATGGCTGGACTTCGCGGCGATGGTCGAATGCCCCCAGTTCGAGGAGATTCCGCAGCTGCGGTTTCAGATCGGCCGGTGGGAGTACCGCGACTTCATCTACGAATCGATCGGTCCCTGGTTCGCCGAGCGAACGGTCGCCGAGATCGTGGAGCTGGGTCAGCTCTTTCGGCTGCCGATCGCGGCTCTGGGCAACGGCGCCACCATCCGCGACATGGAGTACATGACCGAGCGTCGGGTTTTCGTCGAGAACCCGGCCGGATTTCACCAACCGCGCCCGCCGTGGCTTATGGCGACGTGCGGCCCCGCGCCGCTGCGCGATACGCCTGCACTTGGTGCGGCCAATGACGAAGCACCCTGGCAGCGGCCGCAATCCGGCGCTACCCTGACTGACGCGGAGCTGCCGCTGCGGGGCGTGCGCATCGTCGACCTGACGGCCTTCTGGGCCGGCCCGGCAGCCACCCACCTGCTCGCGGCGTTTGGCGCCGACGTGGTCAAGGTGGAGTCGATCCAGCGCCCCGACGGTATTCGCTACTCGGGTGGCATGCGGACCGATGTGGACGACTGGTGGGAGTACGGCTGGGTCTTCCACGCGATGAACACCAACAAGCGTTCGGTCACATTGGATTTGGGAAGCGAGGAAGGCCGCGGATTGTTCCGGACGCTGGTCGCCGGCGCCGATCTGGTGATCGAAAACTTCTCGCCCCGCGTGATGGACCATTTCGGGCTGACCGCCGACGTACTGCTGAAGATCAACCCGCAGTTGGTGGTCACCCGCATGCCGGCCTTCGGACTGACCGGGCCGTGGCGCGAGCGGGTGGGATTCGCTCCCACCATGGAGCAGATCGGCGGACTGACCTGGGTGACCGGGTTGCCCGATACCCCGCCGGTGACGCCGCGCGGCGCCTGTGACCCGCTGGCCGGTGTGCACGCGGCGTTCGCGGTACTGGCCGCATTGCATTTCGCGGAGCGCACCGGCACCGGCCAACAGGTCGAGTTGCCGATGCTCGAGACGGTGCTCAACACCACTGCGGTACAGCCGATCGAGGCCGAGATATTCGGTAAGACATTGAGCCGCAGGGGAAATCGTGGCCAGGCCGGGGCGCTGCAGAACATCTACCGGTGCTCGGGAAACGACGACTGGATAGCGGTCAGCGTCTGTAGTGACGGCCAGTGGGCGGCGCTGGCGCGGGTAGTCGGCGCCTTCGGCGATGACTTGGCCACTGCGGCTGCCCGCCTGGAACGGGCTGACGAGATCGACCGCGTGCTGCGGGACTGGTTCGCCGCACAACCGCTCGATGCGACGGTCGAATTGCTGGCGGCGGCCGGTGTTCCGGCCGCGCCCGTTGGCTCGCCGTCGTTGGTCACCGAGAATCCCCAGCTGCGGGCACGTGGATTCTTCGAGCCGCTGGACCATCCGCGGACGGGTCCTGGCCTGTACCCGACGCCGCCGTTCGGACTGCTGGCGGGTCAACGGCAGTGGCTACTGCGCCCGCCGCCGACGCTCGGCGAGCACAATGAAGAAGTATTGCGCGATCAGTGTGGCCTGACCGAGGCCGAACTCGCGCATCTTGCCGCCGGCAAGGTGATCGGGACCCGGCCAGTCGGGCTCTGAGGAGGAAGGGGGCATCCGATGCGGGTGATCGTCGACGCAGACATGTGCGAGGCCAATGGCTTCTGTGAATCCATCGCAGCGGACATCTTCGAGCTGGGGGACGAGGACGTGGTAAGGATCGCCGACGGTACCGTGCCGCCGGATCGTGAAATCGACGTGCGCGCCGCGGTCGAACAGTGTCCGAGGGCCGCACTGCGCGTCGTGGAGTAGCGCCGATTCAGAACCAGCTACGGTTCATCGGCCTCGGGCGCCAGTGGCCTTTCGGGGTGGTGCATTCAGTTGGTGAGAGGTCGTCCGAAGTCGAGGTGTGCGGGCAGGAAGTCGTCGTCAGGCTTGAGACAGTCTTTGAGGACCTGGGCGTACTCGGCGAGTTCGTCGGGGCGAAACCCGGTCGCGGCTAGAGCCAGTTGTCCTTCGGCATAGGTGCGGGCGGCGGCATCTACGGTATCGGGCAGCTTGGCGAAGAACTCACGGATGACCGCGACATTGCCGTCGCTGATCTGTCCCTGGCGTTGAGCAGCCGCGTTCGCGGGCAACACCGGCGACAGTGGCTCTCCGGTCAGGGCGCGGCGCGGGCCCAGGTCGGCGGCCTCGGCGATCAACCGATTCCTCGGTGGTGGTGATCCGCAACTGATTGGCCAATGCCTGGCCCACGCTGCCGCCCAATTCGGCGTTGGTGGCACGGGTGCACAGTTGGTCGATCACCGCAGCCCGGGCACCCGCAGCTTACGCGCCACCCGGTGCAGACGGTCCATGACCGCCAACAACTCTCAGGTACCAGGATCCTCAAATCCGAACTTGCACAGTCGATCCGCGCACGCTCCGAGCCCGCCGAGAACCTCGGCGATCTCCTCGCACGTGCTCGCTGACATGCCCGAATTATATTGAAGGGCCACCGACAAGTCGTCGCGCGCAAGCGGTGCAGCCCGTGCCCCGTCGGCCCACCGGCAGTCGCGTTGACGTTCAATGTCTAAGATAGTAAAAATAGACGCACGCGCCGAACCGCGGTGCAGCGTGGGTGGCCTCAGCCGCGCAGCCGCGTGGAAACGGAGAATCGTGACAGAGACATCTTCAGACCTGGCATCGGCTGCCGACCCCTCAGAACAGGAATTCGGGCCGACCGGTATCGCGCTGTCCACCTACCGCTTTCCGACAGGGTGGTTCATCGTCGGCTTCGCCTCTGACCTCGCCGCCGGTGAAGTCAAGCGGGTGCACTATTTCGGCGAGGAATTGGTGCTGTTCCGGACCGCGTTGGGCAAGGTACATGTGCTGGACGCCTACTGTCAGCACCTGGGCGCCAACATGGGCGTCGGCGGCACCGTGGAGGGTGAACACATCGTCTGCCCGTGGCACGGCTGGCAATGGCGCGGCGACGGCACCAATGCGCTGATCCCGTACAGCAAGATCGGCTGCAAGAACAACGTCCGCATCCGGACCTACCCGGCCACCGAGTGGTACGGCTTCATCCTGGTCTGGCACGAACGGCACGGCCGGCCGCCGTACTGGCAGCCGCCGGTGCTGCCCGAACTGGAGACCGACGAGTACTACCCGCTGCACCCGCACACCCGGATGGTCAACCGGGTGAAGGTGCACGCGCAGATGATCATCGAAAACGCGGCCGACCCGTACCACGTGCAGTATGTGCACAAAGCGGCCAACCCCGCCAACACCGCGTCGTTCGAGGTAACGGGATATCACCTACATGCCACGGTGAACGCCCACTTCGGCGGTGGGCGGGCTAAGACCTGGTTGACGCCGAACGGTCCGGTGGACGCCAAGATCATCTACGACAACTACTCGCTGGGACTGGGCATCGTCCGCTTCCCGAGCGACCTGGTGGCCACCTGTCAGGTCACCGGCCAGACTCCCGTCGACGAGGACTACACCGACTACTTCTACACCCAGGCCTCCATCCGTGAGCCCGGCGACACCGGTGACGCGCCGACCGGTCGCGCGGCCAAATTCCTCGCGCTGCAGCAGGAAGTGATCAAACAGGACTTCTTCACCTGGGAGAACATGAAATACCTGGAGAAGCCGAATTTGGCGCCGGAGGAGGCGCACGACTACGCGGCGCTCCGGCGCTGGGCACATCGCTTCTACCCGGGTAAACAGCCGTCGCCCAACGACTTCGGCTACACCGCCGAGGGCGAGCCGGACTCGGCGGCCGCCGAGGTCTGATGGGACCGCCGGAGCCCGCGGAATTCGGTGTCGACAGCTTCACCGTGGCGGCAGTCCTCGATCGCCGCGCCGAGCAGTATCCGGATCGGGTGGTGTTGTCAGTGGCCGGAACCGACATCACCGTTGGGCAGCTGCGGCAACGCTCCTGTGCCGCGGCGAAGTTACTGATGGAGAACGGTCTTGGCACGGGAGACTGCGTTGCCTTATTCACCGCGACCTGCCCCGAGTGGATCTATTTCTGGCTGGGAGCGGCCCGGATCGGTGCGGTGAGTGCCGCGATAAACGCAGCCAACAAAGGCCAATTCCTCCGCCACAATCTTGAGCTGTCACGCGCCAAGCTGGTTGTCGCCGATGCAGAGCGCAAACATCGCATCGACGAGATTGCCGATACGAGAACGATTGTGGTGCATGATGTCTCGATCGCTGCGGCCCTCGACCGGGACGCTTCCGTCCCGGTTGTCGACGGCAGTGAGACGGGCGCGCTGTTCTTCACCTCGGGCACCACGGGCCCGTCGAAAGCGGTCGCCACATCGTGGCAGTACCTGTTCACCGTGGCGGCGACCGCGGCTGCGGCCTGGGAGTTGCGCACCGGGGAGGTGGTGTGGACCGCGATGCCGCTGTTTCACCTCAGCGCGGCCCCTAGCGTGCTGGCGCCGCTGCTGGTCGGTGGACAGACTGTGCTTGCCGGTGCTTTTCATCCGAGTGAAGTGTGGGATGACGTACGGGCGCACGGAGCTGTCGGCTTCGTGGGTGCCGGAGCGATGGTCGCCATGCTGCAGAACCTGCCCGCGGATCCGCGTGATGCGCAGCTGCCACTGCGGTTCATCTCGGCAGCCCCCATCGACGCTGCCTCCTACCGGACGATCGAAAACCGTTACCGCTGCGCTGTTGTCACCATGTACGGCATGACGGAGGCCTTTCCGCTCGCGGTCAATTGCGTCTCCTACGACGGCGTTCCCGGCACCTCGGGCCGGACGAACCCGAACTTCGAGGTGCGTATCGTGGACGCCGCCGGTGCCGCGTTGCCGGCCGGATCTGTCGGTGAAATCACCTGCCGACCCAGGTTCGGCCAGGTGATGAGCCACGGGTATGTGCGTGCGGGTGACGGACCGCACGTTCAGGTGGATTCCCACCCCGACTGGTTCCGCACGGGCGACCTGGGCAAGCTCGACACCGACGGGAACCTGACGTACGTGGACCGGGTCAAAGACTCGCTGCGCCGCCGCGGCGAAAACGTCTCCTCGGTCGAAGTGGAAGCGGTGGTGATGAGTCACCCGGCCGTGGCTGAAGCCGCGGCCGTCGCCGTCCCCAGTGACCTCGGTGAAGACGACATCCTGATCGTGGTGACGTTACGGCCCGGCGCCGCAGTGGATTGCGCGGAATTGCTCGATCACTGTAGCGCCCGAATGCCGTACTTCTGTGTGCCGCGGTACGTCGATACGGTCGATGAGATTCCGAAGAACGCGATCGGGCGGGTGCGCAAAGATCTGTTGCGTGCCAGGGGATTGTCGGCGGCTGCATGGGATCGTCAACGTCACGGATACGTGGTGAGTCGGTGAGTTCGGGAAGGCGAGGTTGGAGAAACGCTATGACAATGACCTACCAGGAACAGCAGATGCTGCAGGCCGCAACCGGTCGCGCGGGCATCCTGGATCTGACCGCGCGACACAACCGGGCTTACTCCGCAGGGAACCGGGAAGCCTGGATCGCCACCTTCCGCCATTCGGGTGCCCGGTATGTCCGCGGCGGGGAATCGTTCACGGACCTGTGGTCGGCCTTCGACGGGGGCGACGGCCAGCGCCTGGTCAGCGTCGATCATGAAATCCACGTCGACGGTGTACATGCGACACAGCATTGCGTGGCAATGCTTTTCGCCGCTGTGCAGGACGACACCACGTTGCGGGCCACCGGCACCTACCGCGATGAGCTGATCTACGAACGGGGCGGCTGGTATTTCACGTCCCGAGAACTCGTCTGGGATTCGGTGCCCGCCCGTCACCTCGTCATGTGAGTGCGGACGTGGAGCTGAGCTACCAGCTGGCTGTCGGCACCTACGAAGACGCACTGCGGATGGTTGGCACGGCGGGCGAACCCCGCACGGCGGCAACGCCGGTCAGCGCTGCGCGCATCCAGTTGTTCGCCGCCCTGGTCCGCGACGGCAACCGGTCCTACTGGGATGAGGAGTTCGCCCGGCGGCGGTGGGGCGGCCTGCTGGCACCGCCGGCCCTGCTGATGGGCTGGTTGATCCCGCCACCCTGGCAACCGGGGGGCCGTCCGCCGACCGCCGCACTGGCCCTACGGGTGCCGTTGCCTGGCACCACCTTCATCAACGCCGCCAACGACGTCGAGTTCCTGCATCCGATCCTGGCAGGCGATCAGCTCACCGCCGTGGAGGAATTGGTGTCGGTGTCACCGGAGAAGCGGACCCGGCTCGGCGTGGGACATTTTGTCGAGACGCTGGAAACGTATCGTCGCCAGGACGGCGTCGTAGTCGCCACCTCGCGCAACACCCTGTTCCGATTCACCCCAGAGCGGGCCTCGTGAGTGAACTGGACTGGAACGCGATCAGCATTCCCATCGACCTACCCGACGTCGTCGACGAGATCAGCTATCAGCGTGTGGTCGAGAACGTCGGTGCCACCTGGGACTACTTTCCCGGCCACTTCGATCCGGCCTACGCGCAAAGCCAGGGCAACCCCACTATCTTCGTCAACACCATGCACCTGGCCGGATTTGTCGACAGGATCGCCACCGATTGGGCCGGCCCGGGCAGTCGGGTGCTGCGTCGCTCGATGCGACTGGCGGGTTCGATCTATGCCGGCGACACCATGATCGGCCGCGGTCGGGCGGTGGCAAAACGCCGCGATGACACGGTCAACCCGCCGCGCTATCTCGTGGACCTGCAGATCGAGGTGCGCAACCAGCATGATGTGCTGTGCTGCCCGGTGCAGATCACTCTGCAGCTTCCCGAACCGCGTTGAGCGGCGGTAACTTACCGCTGCAGGCGATCGACTGCAGCTCGACGTATTCGGACAGGCCCTCCGGACCGAACTCGCGCCCGATGCCCGAGTGCTTGAAGCCGCCGAACGGGGTGCTGATGTCGAGCATGTACATGTTGATGCCGTAGGTGCCGGTCCGCACCCGCGACGCGATGTCCAGGCCGTGCGCGGTGTCGGCGGTCCACACCGAACCGGCCAGGCCGTAGTCGCTGTCATTGGCGATGCGGACCGCGTCGTCCTCGTCGGTGTAGGTGAGCACGGTCAGCACCGGACCGAATATCTCCTCGCGGGCGATCCGCATGCCATTGGTGGCGTCGGTGAACAACGTGGGGCGCACGTACCAGCCGCGTGGTTCCGGCGCCTCGGCGCCGCCGGTCACCAGGCGGGCGCCCTGCTGTTGGCCGGACCGGATGTACTCCATGACCCGCTGCTGTTGGCGTTGCGCGACAAGCGGTCCGACGTCGGTCTTGTCGTCGGTGGGATCACCGACGGACAGGCTCGACATCATGTCGGCAAGTGCGTCGACGAGTTCGTCGTGGCGTTGCCGGCTGACCAGGATGCGGGTTTGCGCGACGCATGCCTGGCCGTTGTTCATCAGGCCGGCGGTCTTCAGGCCGGCCACCGTCTTGCCGATGTCGGCGTCGTCGAGCACGATGGCCGCCGACTTGCCGCCCAGTTCCAGGCTCACCCGTTTCAACTGCTCGCCGCACAGGGCCGCGATGCGCCGTCCGGTCACGCTGGAACCGGTGAACGCGATTTTGTCCACCCCGGGATGCCGGACCAGGGCCTCGCCGACGTCCGGACCGCCGGTCACCACTGACACAACGCCCTCCGGGAGCTCGAGTTGTTCGATCATCTCCGCCAACCACAAAGCGTCCAAAGGGGTTTCGGGAGCGGGCTTGATGACCACGCTGCAACCGGCGAGGAGCGCTGGGATGAGTTTAGGCATGATCAGGCACTGCGGCACGTTCCATGGGACGATCGCGCCGACCACACCTACCGGGGCGCGGCGCAAGTGCGCTTCGCCCAGCACACCCTGACGGCGCTCCATCCAGGGGAAGTCGCGGGCGGCCGCCAGCGACAGATGGATCATCGACGCGGCTCCCGCCGCCTGGCCGAGCCGGCTGAAACTGCGCGGCGAGCCCATCTGAGCGGTGATCAGGTCGGCCATCTCCTCGATATGCCGTCCGTAAAGCGTGGCCAGCTCTTCGATTTTTCGCATCCGCTCCGGCGGCTGAAGCCGCGGCCACGGGCCGTGGTCCAACGCATGTCGCGCGGCGGTGACGGCGGCGTCCACATCAGCGGCCGACCCGGCGGGGACACTGGCGATCGGCTCTTCGGTGTGCGGTGAGATCACCGAGAGACGCTCCGTGCTGGACGGTTTGCGCCACCGGCCGCCGACGAACAGTTCGTCATAGGAGCGCAGATTCGCCGTCATCGGGGTAACCACCTCAGGGCAGGCGACGGTAATTTCGCTATTGATGCTAGCATAGCAAAAAAGCGGGATTTCCCCTCAAGGCGAGGCGTGACGTGACCAGCGACTGGCGTAGCTACCCGTTCGAATTGGTACCCGGTGACAGCCAACTGGACTTCCCCGCGGCCGAAGGGCAACACCCCGATCAGGAATCCGACACGTGGTTCATCGCGGGTGAATTGGCCTCCGAGGATCGCTCTTTCGCGTTCCTGACCATTTTCAACCGGAACCGGCCCGGCGGCAGCGTCGTTGCTGATTTCTACACGCTGGGGCTGTTCGATCTGGACACCGGCGAGTACGGCACGTATACCGACTACGACATGCCGCCGGCCAGTGCGCAGCCGGGTGCGACGCCGAAAATGTCCAGCGCGGTTGGGCATCTGGAGGTTTCCTACGACACCGGTGCCGGCATCGCGCGGTGGGCTACCATGCGCGACACCGGGGGCGCCCTGCGGCCCTACACCTACGACATCAGCCTGGTGGGCACCGACCAGGCCGGCCGGTCGATGCGGCTTGACTTGACTGTCACGCCCACCCGGGCGCCCACACCGCTGGGTGCCGCGACGCACAACGGCATGATCGCGTGCTTCGGCCAGGATGACACCTACTCCTACTTTCAGACCGGCATGGCTATGGCCGGAACCCTGCACTGGGCCGACACTCAGGAACAGGTCACCGGAACGGCGGGGCACGTGGACCGGCAGTGGTTTCCGAAGTATGCGGGCGGCGGAACGGGTGAGCCGCCGCGGACCAGGTCGCACGAATGGCGCACCATCAACTTCGACAACGGCGTGGACATGAGCATCTGGCGACAGTTCCTGCGCACCGAAGGCAACGCGCTGCAACCGTTTACCGGTATCACTACGAGCTATCCCGACGCGCGGTCGCCGCAGTGCGCCGAGGATTTCGATGTGGCGGTCACTAGTTACGTGAGGTGGCCGGACGGGATCCGGACGCTCATCCGGCCGCCGCGTAAGGCCCGGTATATGCCGGATCGCCACCGGATCACCTGTGCGGCATTGGGATTGGATATCGTCGGGGAGCCGCTGGTGGCCGCCCCTGCTCATGGGTTACCGATCGAATACATGGAAGGCCCGTACCGCTACCGCGGCACGCTGGCGGGCGAGCCGGTGACCGGGTTCGCGTTCAACGAGCGTTCGCTGGCAATGTACCGGGACTGGGAATTGATCGAAGTGCTGGCGTGCGCCGGCACCGACGATCCCGACATCCGGGCTGCGGCGGAGCAGTTGACGTCGTTGCTGGCAGCCGGACACCGACACGAGGCGCTGGCGCTGGTGAGCAAGGTGCGTAGCGGCCGACGTGAACCGGTCGCGACCATCCTTGACGATCTCAGCACGGCGTTGCGTCAGCCTGGATGAGCGCCCGTTCCCACGCGATATGGCGATGCTGCAATCCAGGTTCGTTGCGCCCGAACACAAGTCGTTGCCGAGCACCGGATTCCAGATTGGCCTGCAGGCTCTCGACCAACCGGTAGTCCTCGTCGCGCACGGTGGCGTGGGCATACTCGAAAACGGCTTGCGCGCCCGCGGCCACGGATTCGTCCGAGATGTCCAGCGGAGTCGAGTTCTGGTGGACAGTGATGGACCTGCCCGGCCGGTCGCTGGGGTAGACGCGGAACAGCTCGCCGTTGGCAATCGTCACCGAGATCACGATGTTCGGGAACAGCGCATAGATGACGACGAGGTTGTTCAACGGAACCCAAGTGTCCTCCGACGTCTCGTCGAGGTCCACGATCGTGTTGAGGGGGAAGATCAACCGGTGGTGGGGGCCGTAGGCGTCGAAAACGGTGCAGTTGCTGCGGGCGATCGTCGCGAACGTCTGCTGGTGCACGGTGGCGAAGTGGTAATTCTCGGCGAAGGTGTCGATGGCCAGCTTCCAGTTGATGGGGGAGTCGAGCACCTTCTCACCCAGCGGTGACCAGCGGCCGATGCCCCACGAGTCGAGTTCCTCGGCCAGCGGCCCCAGGTGCGCGGCCACGTCCAGCCTCGCTCCGGGTTCCATTGCCACCCAGAGGAACCCGGCGAACTCGGTGGCCGGCAGCTCGTTAAGGCCATCCGAGTGCGGTGTCACGTCGGGGAAGCCTTCACGGCCCGGGACGGCGACCAGGCGCCCGGTGTTGTCGTACGTCCAGGCGTGGTACGGGCAGGTGAACCGTTTGGCCACTCCGCATCCCGATGCGACCTGCGCCTGCCGGTGCAGGCAGACGTTGTCGAACGCCTTGACCGAACCGTCGGCGATTCTGGTTAGCAGGATCGACCGGCCCATCACCGTCTTGGTGCAATACGAACCTGGCCCGGGCAACTCAGAGACATAGCCGACCAGTTGCGGGCTGGCCATCACCAGGGCGCGGTCCCGCTGGTGCCGTTCGGCCGAGGTGTATTCGCGCGCGTCGACCAGGTGCTGAGCGGGCGCGAGGTCAGTTGTCTTGTCCCGCGCCAGTTTCAGGGCGCGGCGGGTGAGGTCGATGAGTTGGTCGTGTTGCATCCGCACCCCCGATATGACGGTCGCTGTCGCCTAACTTTACTAACTTTATATTGACAAGGAAATGCGGGCGTCAGCGCAGTCCGACATAGCCGAGCAGCGCGGGGTAATTCCGGATGTGCGCGCGCAGCCGGTCGTCATCGAGACCGTGCAGGTAGTCGGCGGTGGCGCTGTCGGCTGGAAAGAACGACTCCATGGCCAGACTCTCCACGCGAATGTCCAGTGGACCGCCGAACGTGGCGATGGTGTTCAGGAAGGTGAGCTCCGCGCCGTCGGTGGTGACAAGGCGAAACGGTACGTAAAGCTCGCCTGCCGGCTCGGCTGGTTCCCCGCTGGGCTCGGGTGGTGGGTAGGCCGCCAGCTCCCGGTACAGGCGTTGAACATCGGGCGACGCGGTGCTGGCGGCCGCCCGGCGGACCCGGCGCAGGATGCTCGCGTGCACCTGAGCCCCGTTCAATAGACGCTGCGACAACCCTCGCGGATGCAGACACAGCCTCATCACGTTGACGGGCGGATCGAGCAGACCCGGGTCCACGCCGTCAGCCAACACGACGCAGCCAAGGTTCGCGGCGATCAGATTCCAGCAGGAATCGGTGACAATCGCCGGATAGGGCGCATGCCCGCGCAGCACCGCGTTGATGGCCGACTTCACCGGCCGCATCTCCTCGGCGTCCAGCGTGTGCTCGCTGAAACCGGGCGCGTATCCGCCCGCCAGCAGCATCCGATTTCGGGCGCTCAGCGGCAGATCCAGCGATTCGCCGATGCGCAGCAACAGCGCCCGGCTCGCATTGGACCGTCCGGTTTCGACGAAACTGATGTGCCGTGGCGAGACGCCGATCTGATGGGCCAACTCCAGCTGGCTGATGCGGCGGTGGGTTCGCCACTCGCGCACCGCGTCACCGGCAGACATCTCTGGAACCTATCGCCGGAGCGACGGCTGGACCACTACCTCGCAGGTAATCGACATAATGACCGCGACGGAGCGAGACTGCGAACATGAGCACACCATGCACGGCGCAGCCGACACAGCCCGCGGTCCTGCGGCACGCGTTCACGGCGGCAGCCGTCGGCCGAATTATGTTGGGCGCCAGCGCCTTTGTGTCGCCTCGCTCCCAGACACGGATAAATGGCGCGCCGGACAACTTGTTGTCTACCGAGATGAAGTACATGATCCGCATCTTCGGCGCCCGAGCCCTGGCCCTGGGTGTCGGCTATCTCAGCAGCGACGAACCCAACCGGCGACGTTGGCAGCGCATCGGCCTGTTGGTCGACGTGTTGGACAACGTCAATGCGGCGATTGAACTGCGAAAGCTCGAACGGGGCGATCAACGGATCCGTACTCTGCTGAGTCTGGTTGCGGTGACAGGGCCCTACGCGGCACTGGGCGCGGCGGGCCTGGTGCAGGCGCGCCTGGCGACCGATGCGACAAAGTGACATACATGTGACTGCTGAGATCCCTGAGTCTGTTGTGGTGTTTGCGTACCCTGTGGCATGTGCCAGTCTCCCGACGTGACGTGCTGAGACTCGCCGCCGCTGCGCCCGGCCTGCTGGGCCTCGGCGTCGCGGCGTCGTCAGTTGCTGCCGCGCCGGCGTCGGCCGCGCTGGGTACCCTGCTCGACTACGCCGCCGGCGTCATCCCGGCCAGTCAGATCAGGGCGGCGGGCGCCGTGGGAGCAATCCGCTATGTCTCGGATCGCCGGCCGGGCGGCAACTGGATGCTGGGTAAGCCAATCCAATTGGCCGAGGCTCGCGACCTGCACGGGAGTGGGCTCAAGATCGTCTCGTGCTACCAGTTCGGCAAGGGCAGCACCTCGGACTGGCTGGGTGGTGCGGCGGCCGGTATGCAGCACGCCAAGCGCGGCGCGGAATTGCACGCCGCGGCGGGTGGTCCCGCCGGTGCCCCGATCTACGCGTCGATCGACGACAACCCGTCGCTGGAGCAGTACAGGAACCAAATCGTGCCGTATCTACGGTCCTGGGAGTCGGTGATCGGGCACCAGCGCACGGGCGTATACGCGAACTCGAAGACGATCGACTGGGCGGTCAACGACGGTTTGGGTGCGTACTTCTGGCAGCACAACTGGGGCTCGCCGCAGGGGTACACCCATCCCGCGGCGCACCTGCATCAGGTCGAGATCGACAAACGCACGGTGGGCGGCGTCGGGGTGGACATCAACGAAATTCTCAAGCCTCAATTCGGGCAATGGGCCTGACCGTCACGGTTCCTAAGACTCCGACAAACATTCCAGCAAACACTCGTTCGCTCAGTGCTCGCCGTTGGCTACACCGGTGAATCCGCGCGGCTGCGGCGCGTCGCACGGCACGCGGCCGGCACAGCTGAATATTTTCAGATAACGATTTGGTAACAATGCTGCTTTGAACAGCGCTGTTGTAGCTACTCGACCGTAACCACCTGCATGCAGGACGTTTGTCCGGGACGCTCGCGCTAGCGGTTTGGGCCGGTGTTACCCGCGACACGGTTACCCGTGCGTAGAACTCGTCAGTAACCTTCTAACGTCAAGAAAACGTACAGATCCTTATGACACTCTTATGGGGTCCGATGCAGGTGGACGGCGCCGTTTCCTGACGGGATCAAGCACCAAGAATGCACCGGTCAAACGACTATCGGCTGCGATTCGGTGCGGAATCGCCCGGAATGTGACGCGGTCCTGTGGCGAGGGCCGGCCCGGAACCGGCCGAACGAACCGAAACGCGACACACGCATACACGCGAACACAGACGCATACAGGGAGATGTAACGGTGACGATCCACGAGCACGACAGGGTGTCAGCAGACCGCGATGGCAGTGGACCGCACAGCACCCATGCTCTGGTCGATCGTCTGACTGCAGGCGAGCCCTACGCGGTCGCGTTCGGGGGCCAGGGCAGCGCCTGGTTGGAGACGCTCGAAGAATTGGTATCCGGGGCCGGCATCGAATCCGACTTGGCCGAGCTGGTCGGCGAGGTGCAACTGCTGCTCGAGCCGGTCGCCAAAGAACTGGTTGTGGTGCGTCCGATCGGTTTCGAACCGCTGCAGTGGGTCCGTGCGCTGGCGGCCGAGGACACGGTTCCCTCAGAAAAGCACCTGACGTCGGCGGCGGTGTCCATACCAGGCGTGTTGCTGACTCAGATCGCCGCTGTCCGCGCCCTGGCCCGCCAGGGTATGGATCTCATCGAAACCCCGCCGGTGGCCCTGGCTGGACACTCGCAGGGCGTGCTGGCGGTCGAGGCGCTCAAGTCCGGCGGCACCCGCGACGTCGAGCTGCTGGCGATGAGTCAGCTGATCGGCGCGGCCGGCACCCTGGTCGCTCGCCGGCGGGGCATCTCGGTGCTCGGCGACCGGCCGCCCATGGTGTCGGTCACCAACGCCGACCCGGAGCGCATCAGCCAGCTACTCGACGAGTTCGCCCAGGATGTCCGCACGGTACTGCCGCCGGTGCTGTCGATCCGCAACGGCCGGCGGTCGGTCGTCATCACCGGCACCCCCGAGCAGCTGTCACGATTCGAGTTGTACTGCCAGCAGATCTCCGAGAAGGAGGAAGCCGAGCGCAAGAGCAAGGTGCGCGGCGGCGATGTCTTCGCGCCGATCTTCGATCCGGTCAAGGTCGAGGTGGGCTTCCACACACCCCGGCTGTCCGACGGCATCGACATCGTCGGCCGCTGGGCCGAGAAGGTGGGCCTTGATGTCGAGCTCGCCTGTCAGCTGGCTAACGCCATCCTGGTTCGCAAGGTCGACTGGGTCGACGAGATCACCCGCGTGCACGACGCCGGGGCGCGCTGGATTCTCGACCTGGGCCCCGGTGACATCCTCACCCGGCTGACCGCGCCGGTGATCCGTGGCCTGGGCATCGGCATCGTGCCCGCGGCGACCCGCGGCGGTCAGCGCAATCTGTTCACCGTCGGAGCCACCCCGGAGGTGGCTCGCGCCTGGTCGAGCTACGCGCCGACCGTCGTTCGCCTCCCCGACGGTCGGGTCAAGCTGTCCACCAAGTTCACCCGGCTCACCGGTCGCTCGCCGATTTTGCTTGCCGGCATGACCCCGACCACAGTGGACGCCAAGATCGTGGCCGCCGCGGCCAATGCCGGGCACTGGGCCGAGCTCGCCGGCGGCGGGCAGGTCACCGAGGAGATCTTCGCCGACCGAGTCGCGGAGCTGTCCCGGCTGCTCGAACCCGGCCGCACCTATCAGTTCAACGCGCTGTTCCTGGACCCCTACCTGTGGAAGTTGCAGCTGGGTGGCAAGCGACTGGTGCAGAAGGCCCGTCAATCCGGCGCCGCCATCGACGGCGTCGTGGTCAGCGCCGGCATCCCCGATCTCGAGGAAGCCGTCGAGCTGATCGAAGAACTCAACGACATCGGCATCAGCCATGTGGTCTTCAAGCCCGGGACCATCGAGCAGATTCGCTCCGTCATCCGCATCGCCACCGAGGTCTCCACCCGGCCGGTGATCATGCACGTCGAGGGCGGCCGCGCCGGAGGCCACCATTCCTGGGAGGACCTCGACGACCTGTTGCTGGCGACGTACTCGGAACTGCGCTCACGCGCCAACATCACCGTCTGCGTCGGTGGCGGCATCGGCACGCCGGAACGGGCCGCCGACTACCTGTCCGGGCGCTGGGCGCAGGATTACGGCTTCCCGTTGATGCCGATCGACGGCATCCTGGTCGGTACCGCCGCGATGGCGACGCTGGAGTCCACCACGTCGCCCTCGGTCAAGCAGATGCTCGTCGAGACGGGCGGCACCGATGAGTGGATCGGCGCCGGAAAAGCCCAGGGCGGCATGGCCTCCAGCCGCAGCCAGCTCGGCGCCGACATTCACGAGATCGACAACAGTGCCTCGCGCTGTGGGCAGCTGCTCGACGAGGTGGCCGGCGACGCGGACGCGGTCGCGGAGCGTCGCGACGAGATCATCGCTGCCATGGCCAAGACCGCCAAGCCGTACTTCGGCGACGTCGCCGACATGACCTATCTGCAATGGCTACAGCGGTACGTCGAACTGGCCATCGGAGAAGGCGATTCGACCGCGGACACCGCGGCGCCGGGCAGCCCGTGGCTGGCCGACACCTGGCGTGACCGGTTCGAGGAGATGCTCAAGCGCGCCGAGGCGCGTTTGCACGCAAAAGATTTCGGCCCGATCGAGACCCTGTTCAACGACACCGCGCTGTTGGAGGACCCGCAGCGGGCTATCGCCACCCTGGTGGCGCAGTACCCCGACGCCGAGACCGTGCAATTGCACCCGGCCGACGTCCCCTTCTTCATCTCGCTGTGCAAGACCCTGGGCAAGCCGGTGAACTTCGTGCCGGTCATCGACAAGGACGTCCGGCGCTGGTGGCGCAGTGACTCGTTGTGGCAGGCTCACGACGCCCGCTACGACGCCGACCAGGTGTGCATCATCCCCGGACCCGCCGCGGTCGCCGGTATCACCCGGATGGACGAACCCGTCGGTGAGCTGCTGGACCGCTTCGAGCAAGCCGCTATCGACGAGGTCGTCGCCGCCGGTGCCGAGCCCCGGGATGTCACCGCGCGCAGGCTGGGCCGCGGCGACATCCGCGGACCGTTGGCCGTGGTGCTCGATGCGCCCGACGTCCTGTGGGCGGGCCGCACCACGATCAACCCGGTGCACCGGATCGCCGAGCCCGGTGACTGGCAGGTTCACGAAAGCCGTACCGCCACAAATACATCCACCGGTTCGAGGCTGCAGGTGACGGCGGACGGCGCCGGCGTCACCCTCAGCGTGCCGGTATCGGGCACGTGGATCGACATCCAATTCACCCTGCCCGCCAACACCATCGACGGCGGCATTCCGGTGGTGTCCACCGAAGATGCCACCGCCGCAATGCGTTCCGTGCTGGCTATCGCCGCGGGAGCCGACGGACCGGAAGCGCTGCCCGAGGTGGCCGACGGCACCGCCACGCTGACCGTGGACTGGGACCCCGAGCGGGTCGCGGACCACACCGGCGTCACGGCTACCTTCGGTGAGCCGTTGGCGCCGAGCCTGACCACGGTGCCCGACGCGCTCGTCGGGCACTGCTGGCCCGCCGTTTTCGCGGCCATCGGAGCGGCGGTGACCGACGCTGGTGTGCCGGTGGTGGAGGGCCTGCTCAGCCTGGTGCACCTGGACCACGCCGTCCGGGTGGCCGGTCAGCTGCCCAAGGATCCGGCCCAATTGACTATCGCCGCAACCGCATTGAGCGCAAACGACACCGACATGGGCCGCGTCGTGCCAGTCACCGTCACCGTCACCACAAGCGACGGGGCCGCTGTGGCGACGCTCGAGGAACGCTTCGCGATCCTGGGCCGCACCGGCCCCGCCGAACTCACCGATCCCGCCCGGGCCGGCGGTGCGGTCTCGGAGAACGCCACCGATACCCCGCGGCGTCGGCGCCGCGACGTCACGATCGGGTCCCCGGTCGACATGCGTCCGTTCGCCGAGGTGTCTGGGGACCACAACCCCATCCACACCGACAAGGCAGCCGCCCTGTTGGCCGGTCTGGGATCGCCCATCGTGCACGGCATGTGGCTGTCCGCCGCAGCGCAGCACGCGGTCACCGCGACCGACGGGCAGGCGCGGCCACCGGCCCGGTTGATCGGCTGGACCGCCCGGTTCATGGGCATGGTGCGCCCGGGCGACGAGGTGGACTTCCGGGTCGACCGTGTCGGAATCGATCAGGGCGCAGAGGTTCTGGAGGTTTCCGCTCGCATCGGATCGGATCTCGTCATGACGGCGACCGCGCGGCTGGCGGCACCGAAGACGGTGTACGCCTTCCCCGGTCAGGGCATCCAGCACAAAGGCATGGGCATGGACGTCCGGGCCCGGTCCAAGGCGGCCCGCAAGGTGTGGGACGAGGCCGACCGATTCACCCGCGACACCCTGGGTTTCTCCGTGCTGCACGTGGTTCGGGACAACCCGACCAGCATCATCGCCAGCGGCGTGCACTACCACCACCCCGACGGCGTGTTGTTCCTGACGCAGTTCACCCAGGTCGCGATGGCGACGGTGGCGGCCGCCCAGGTCGCCGAGATGCGCGAGCAGGGCGCCTTCGTCGAAACCGCGATCACCTGTGGCCACTCGGTCGGCGAGTACACCGCGCTGGCCTGCGTCAGTGGCGTGTTCGAACTGGACGCGTTGCTGGAGGCCGTGTTTCACCGCGGCTCCAAGATGCACGACATCGTGCCGCGTGACGAGCTGGGCCGCTCCAACTACCGGCTGGCAGCCATCCGGCCCTCGCAGATCGACCTGCCCGACGACGAGGTCACCGACTTCGTGGCCAGGATTGCGGACAAGACCGGGGAATTTCTGGAGATCGTCAACTTCAACCTGCGCGGCTCGCAGTACGCGATCGCCGGCACCGTGCGCGGTCTGGAAGCGCTGGAGGAGGAGGTGGAGCGGCGCCGCGAAATCACCGGTGGCAAAAGGTCATTCATCCTCGTCCCCGGAATCGACGTGCCATTCCACTCGCGGGTGCTGCGCGTGGGTGTCGCCGAATTCCGTCGGTCGCTCGAGCGCCTGATGCCGCGCGACAAGGACCCCGACGTCATCATCGGGCGCTACATTCCCAACCTGGTGCCGCGGCCGTTCACGCTGGATCGCGACTTCATCCAAGAGATCCGGGATCTGGTGCCCGCCGAGCCGCTCGACGAGATCCTCGCCGACTACGACACGTGGCGTAACGAGCGCCCGCGCGACCTGGCGCGCAAGGTCCTGATCGAGCTGCTGGCATGGCAGTTCGCCAGCCCCGTGCGCTGGATCGAGACACAGGACCTGCTGTTCATCGAGGAGGCCGCCGGCGGTCTGGGCGTGGAGCGGTTCGTCGAGATCGGGGTGAAGACCGCGCCGACCGTGGCCGGTCTGGCAACCAACACCCTCAAATTGCCCGAATATGCCCACAGCACCATCGAAGTGCTCAATGCCGAGCGCGACTCCGCGGTGCTGTTCGCCACCGACACCGACCCCGAGCCGGAGGACGACGTGGTGGCGGAGGATTCCGACGCTGCCGGGTCGGAGGGTGCGCCCACTTCTCATGTCGCGCCGGACGTCGCTGCGGCTCCCGCCGAAGCTCCGTCGGGTGCTCCGCGTCCTGACGACATCGGGTTCGACGCCGCCGACGCCACCCTGGCATTGATCGCCATCTCGGCGAAGATGCGCCTGGACCAGATCGAGCCGCTGGACTCCATCGAGTCCATCACCGACGGCGCGTCGTCGCGGCGCAACCAGTTGCTGGTGGACCTGGGATCCGAGCTGAACCTCGGTGCCATCGACGGCGCCGCTGAGGCCGATCTGGCCGGGCTGCGGGCGCAGGTCACCAAGCTGGCCCGCACCTACAAGCCTTTCGGCCCAGTGCTTTCCGATGCGATCAACGACCAACTGCGCACGGTGCTCGGGCCCTCGGGCAAGCGGCCGGCGGCGATCGCCGAGCGGGTGATGAAGACCTGGGAACTCGGTGAGGGATGGGCCAAACACGTCACCGTCGAGGTGGCGCTGGGCACCCGGGAGGGCACCAGCGTACGCGGCGGTGCCATGGGCCACCTGCATGAAGGCGCGCTGGCCGACGCAGCGTCGGTTGACAAGGTGATCGACGCCGCGGTGGGCGCGGTAGGCGCGCGGCTCGGTATCGCCGTGTCGCTCCCGTCCGCGGGTGGTGGTGGCGGCGCGACCGTCGACGCGGCAGCGCTGAGCGAGTTCACCGACCAGATCACCGGTCGCGACGGCGTGCTGGCCTCGGCGGCCCGCCTGGTGCTGGGACAGCTGGGTCTGGACGACCCGGTCAGCGCATCCCCGGCGGCGACCGATGCCGAGCTCATCGACCTGGTGACCGCCGAATTGGGTGCGGACTGGCCACGTTTGGTGGCGCCGACGTTCGACGGCAAGAAGGCCGTCGTCTTCGACGACCGCTGGGCCAGTGCCCGTGAGGACCTGGTCAAGCTCTGGCTCACCGACGAGGGCGACATCGACGCCGACTGGGTGAGGTTGTCGGAGCGCTTCGAGGGCGCCGGGCACGTCGTCGCCACCCAGGCCACCTGGTGGCAGGGCAGGTCGCTGGCCGCGGGCAGACAGATCCACGCCTCGCTCTACGGCCGGATCGCCGCCGGCGCGGAGAACCCCGCCCCCGGCCCCTACAGCGGTGAAATCGCCGTCGTAACCGGCGCTTCCAAGGGTTCGATCGCCGCATCGGTGGCGGCCAGGCTGCTCAGTGGCGGCGGCACCGTCATCGCGACCACCTCCAAGCTCAACGACGAACGGCTGGCGTTCTACCGCACTCTCTATCGCGACCACGCCCGCTACGGCGCAGCGCTGTGGGTGGTGCCGGCCAACATGGCGTCCTACTCCGACATCGACGCGCTGGTCGAGTGGATTGGCAACGAGCAATCTGAAAGCCTTGGGCCGCAGTCTATTCACATCAAGGACGCGCAGACCCCGACGCTGCTGTTCCCGTTCGCGGCACCCCGCGTGGTGGGCGATCTGTCCGAGGTCGGCGCGCGCGCCGAGATGGAGATGAAGGTGCTGCTGTGGGCCGTGCAACGGCTCATCGGCGGACTGTCGAAGATCGGCGCCGAGCGCGACATCGCCTCGCGGTTGCACGTGGTGTTGCCGGGCTCGCCCAACCGGGGCATGTTCGGCGGGGACGGCGCCTACGGCGAAGCCAAGTCCGCGCTCGACGCCGTGGTCAGCCGCTGGCACGCCGAGACCTCCTGGGCGGAGCGGGTCAGCCTGGCGCACGCGCTGATCGGCTGGACCCGCGGCACCGGGCTGATGGGCCACAACGACGCCATCGTCACCGCCGTCGAGGAAGCCGGTGTCACCACCTACTCGACCGACGAGATGGCCGGGTTGCTGCTCGGGCTGTGCGACGTGGAATCCAAAGTCGCGGCAGCCAGTTCGCCGATCAACGCGGACCTCACCGGAGGGCTGGCCGAGGCGAAACTGGACATGGCTGAACTGGCGGCCAAGGCGCGCGAGGATCATGCGGCGAAGGCCGCAGAAGACGGGGTCGGCGAGGATGACGCGGCTGAGGGCACCATCTCGGCGCTGCCGTCACCGCCGCGTGGCTACACCCCGGCGCCGCCCCCTGAGTGGGCGGACCTCGACGTCGACCCCGCCGATCTGGTGGTGATCGTCGGCGGCGCCGAACTGGGTCCGTATGGATCGTCCCGCACCCGCTTCGAGATGGAGGTCGAGAACGAACTGTCGGCCGCCGGCGTTCTCGAACTGGCCTGGACCACCGGTCTGGTCCGCTGGGAAGACGACCCCCAACCAGGTTGGTACGACATGCAATCTGGCGATCTGGTGGACGAGTCGCAATTGGTCGAGCGCTATCACGACACGGTGGTGGAACGCTGCGGCATCCGCGAGTTCGTCGACGACGGCGCGATCGACCCCGACCACGCCTCGCCGCTGCTGGTATCGGTGTTCCTGGACAAGGACTTCACCTTCATGGTGTCCTCGGAAGCCGAAGCCCGGGCCTTCGCCGAGTTCGACCCCGAGCACACGGTGGTGCGCCCGGTGCCCGATTCGGGCGACTGGCAGGTCACCCGCAAGGCGGGAACCGAGGTGCGGGTCCCGCGCAAGACCAAGTTGTCACGGGTGGTCGGAGCACAGATCCCGACTGGATTCGACCCGACCGTGTGGGGAATCAGCCCGGACATGGCCACCTCGATCGACCGGGTGGCGCTGTGGAACATCGTCACGACCGTGGACGCCTTCCTGTCGGCCGGATTCAGTCCCGCCGAGGTGATGCGTTACGTGCACCCGAGCCTGGTGGCCAGCACACAGGGCACCGGCATGGGCGGCATGACGTCGATGCAGACGATGTACCACGGCAACCTACTCGGCCGTAACAAGCCGAACGACATCCTTCAGGAAGTGCTGCCGAATGTGGTTGCAGCGCATGTCGTTCAGTCCTATGTCGGTAGCTATGGGTCGATGATCCACCCGGTCGCCGCCTGCGCGACGGCGGCGGTGTCGGTTGAGGAGGGCGTCGACAAGATCCGCCTCGGCAAGGCCGAGTTGGTGGTGGCCGGCGGTCTGGACGACCTCACGCTGGAAGCCGTCATCGGCTTCGGCGACATGGCCGCCACCGCCGACACGTCGATGATGCGGGGCCGCGGCATCGAGGACTCGAAGTTTTCCCGGCCCAACGACCGCCGCCGGCTGGGCTTCGTCGAGGCCCAGGGCGGCGGGACCATCCTGCTGGCCCGCGGCGACCTTGCCCTGCGCATGGGATTGCCGGTGCTGGCCGTAGTGGCGTACGCGCAGTCGTTCGGGGACGGGGTGCACACCTCGATCCCGGCGCCGGGACTGGGCGCGCTGGGAGCGGGTCGCGGCGGACGGGACTCGGCGCTGGCGCGGTCCCTGGCCAAGCTGGGTGTGACGGCCGACGACATCGCAGTGGTCTCCAAGCACGACACGTCGACGCTGGCGAACGACCCCAACGAGACGGAGTTGCATGAGCGGCTGGCCGACTCGATGGGCCGCTCGGAAGGCGCCCCGCTGTTCGTGGTGTCGCAGAAGAACCTGACCGGTCACGCCAAGGGCGGGGCCGCGGTGTTCCAGATGATGGGGCTGTGCCAGATGCTGCGCGACGGGGTGATCCCGCCCAACCGCAGCCTGGACTGTGTCGACGACGACCTGGCCGGCTCGTCGCACTTCGTCTGGGTGCGAGACACCCTGCGGCTCGGTGAGAAGTTCCCGCTCAAGGCCGGGATGCTGACCAGCCTCGGGTTCGGCCACGTGTCGGGTCTGGTCGCGTTGGTGCACCCGCAGGCCTTCCTCGCCGCGTTGGAGCCCGGGCAGCGGGCGGACTACCAGCGACGTGCCGACGCTCGACTGCTGGCCGGTCAGCGACGGCTGGCCTCAGCGATCGCCGGTGGCGAGCCGATGTACCAGCGCCCGCCGGACCGTCGGTTCGACCACGACGCGCCGGAGAAGCGGCAGGAGGCGGCGATGCTGCTGAACCCGGCCGCCCGGTTGGGTGACGGTGACGCCTACCAGGTCTCTGCCGGGTGACTTGGCGGATCCGTTAACCTGGCCACCCATGGGAATCGTCGGAATCGGGATTGACCTTGTCTCCATACCTGATTTCGCCGAGCAGGTGGACCAGCCGGGAACCGTGTTCGCGGAGACGTTCACTCCGGGTGAGCGCCGCGATGCCTCCGACAAGAGTTCATCGGCGGCGCGTCACCTGGCGGCTCGCTGGGCGGCCAAGGAGGCGGTGATCAAGGCGTGGTCCGGGTCCCGGTTCGCCCAGCGGCCGGTGTTGCCGGAGGACATTCACCGCGACATCGAGGTGGTCACCGACATGTGGGGCCGACCGCGGGTGCGGTTGAGCGGTGAGATCGCCAAGCACCTGACCGACGTGACGATTCACGTGTCGCTGACCCACGAAGCCGATACCGCGGCCGCGGTCGCGATTCTGGAGACCAGCTAAGAGTTGATTCATAAGTCGGCTGGTGCGGACTGTTGAATCGTTGGGTTTGTGCTTGTTCGCCTGGTCCGCCGACGTCCCCGGGTGTAGCCGCGGGGTCTGTTGCGGGGTAGGGCGGGGCGTTCCCCTTGTCCGGCAGGGGCCCTAGGGTTGGGGCTGCCATCCTCACCAGCGCCCGGTGTGGTGGTCGGGTTGTGGTGGATGGTTGACCGGACCAGCCCCTCGTGCTGGGTCCCCGGCCCGCTCGTGGCGGGCGGCAAGATAGGCGCGGCTGGCCGCGCCGGCGCCCCGTTGCACAGCGCGACGCAGCCGAAACACTGCATCCCAATGCTTTTCGACCCGGCGGCGCATAACCGCATCACCGGAGAGGTCCAACTCCAGTGCGATGACCGCTACCTGCTCGGGCCGGCGCCAATTCGCGGTCTTCGACTTCCCCCGCCGCCGCACCGCCACAGCAGCAGCTACCACCGGATCGTGCAACGCGGCGGTCCTCACGCCCCGATTCTGTCGTAGGCCTCTGACAAATCCGGACAGGTGAGAATCACCAGACTGGGGCAGGCAGACGTCTACGCCCTGACCGGCGTCACCGTGGCCGAGGTCGACCGCATCACCGCCATCACCGATCCCGGGCATCGGCCGGGCCGCCCACCAGGGCTGACCCACCGCGACCGCGTGCTGCTGACACTGGTCGCGCTGCGCACCAACCTCACCGAACGCGCCCTGGCGGCCATCTTCGACACCAGCCAGCCCACCGCCCATCGAATCATCCGCGACCTCACCGCCGCCGTCGCCGGGCTTTTCGTCCCCGACCAATTCGACGACACCGACACCCTGCTCCTGGACGGAACCCTCATCCCGGTCCACGACCAGTCCATTACCCGACCCAGCAAGAACTACCGTCGCTCGGTCAATATTCAGGTGATTGCCACCCTCAATCGTCGGATCGTGCGCGTAGGCAACGCCTGGCCCGGCAACCGCAACGACATCGTCGTCGCCAAAGCCACCATCACCCTGCCCGCCGGGATCACCACACTGACCGACGGCGGCTACCGCTCCATGCCCGGCGCAACACTGCCACCCACACAGACGACACCTCCCGCCTGGCCGAACACCGTCGTCGACGCGCCCGCATCGAACACATCCTGGCCCGAATGAAGGACTGGCAGATACTGCGCCAATGCCGCCGACGCGGCAACGCGATCAACCTCGCCGCTCGCGCCGTCGCCTACCTCTGGAACACCAAGCTCGCACACTTATGAATCAACTCTTAGCGCGAGCAGACGCAAAATCACCGTGGAGCTTGCGCTCCAGCGGGATTTTGCGTCTGCTCGCGCTAGCTGAGGGGCCTTCAAGCCGTCCCGCCGCCGAGGCTGAAGAGCGGTCGGCCGCGACTCGAACTCGGCCCGCGCATCTGCAGGCTCGGTGAGTGGTGTTGTCCCGCCGCACCGCATCCTCGGTCGATCGACCGCCAACCTCTTCAATGAATTCATTTACAGAGGCGGGTCAAAGTACTACTCTCTGTGGTACTACCGAATGTAGTAATACGCGCGACAGCCGGCTCGCAACGGCGCGGTTCCGGTGGTGAGGGGATGACCGCCGTGAACCTCGAACTGGCGAAAGTCGTTGCCGGACAAGCTCGCGCCATCGACTCCCGGTACCATCCGGCGGCGGCGGTGCGTCGTCAGCTCAACAAGGTGTTCCCGACGCACTGGTCGTTCCTGTTGGGTGAGATCGCGCTGTACAGCTTCATCGTGTTGCTGATCACCGGCGTGTACCTGACGTTGTTCTTCGACCCGTCGATGGCCGAAGTCACCTACCACGGGGCGTATCAGCCGTTGCGTGGGGTCGAGATGTCACGGGCCTACGAGACGGCGCTGAACATCTCCTTCGAAGTCCGCGGCGGTTTGTTCGTCCGTCAGGTCCACCACTGGGCGGCGTTGATGTTCGCCGCCTCGGTCATGGTGCACCTGGCGCGGGTGTTCTTCACCGGCGCGTTCCGGCGTCCGCGTGAGGCGAACTGGGTGATCGGGTCGCTGCTGCTGATCGTGACGATGTTCGAGGGTTACTTCGGCTACTCGCTGCCCGACGACCTGCTCTCGGATATCGGACTGCGGGCGGCGCTGTCGTCGATCACGTTGGGATTGCCAGTGATTGGCACTTGGCTGCACTGGGCACTGGTCGGTGGTGACTTTCCCGGCTCAGTGCTTATTCCGCGGCTGTACGCGCTGCACATCTTGCTGATCCCCGGCATCCTGCTGGCGCTGATCGGTGTTCACGTGGCATTGGTGTGGTTCCAGAAGCACACCCAGTTCCCTGGCCCGGGCCGTACCGAGCACAACGTGGTCGGCGTGCGGGTGATGCCGACCTTCACGGTCAAGTCCGGCGCCTTCTTCGCCTGCATCGTCGGCGTGCTGGGTCTGATGGGCGGGGTGCTGCAGATCAACCCGATCTGGAATCTCGGCCCGTACAAGCCGTCCCAGGTTTCGGCGGGTTCGCAGCCGGACTTCTACATGATGTGGCCGGACGGCTTGCAGCGCCTGATGCCGGGCTGGGAGCTCTACATCGGCCACCACACGGTGCCGGCGACGGTCTGGGTGGCCTTGACCATGGGCCTTGTCTTCGTCCTGCTGACCCTCTACCCGTTCCTGGAGAGGCGGTTCGCCGGCGACCACGCGCACCATAACCTCTTGCAACGCCCGCGCGATGTTCCCGTGCGCACCGCGATCGGCGCCATGGCCATCAGCTTCTATCTGGTGCTGACGCTGTCGGCGATGAACGACATCATCGCGTTGACGTTCCACATCTCGCTGAACGCGACCACGTGGATCGGGCGTATCGGCATGGTGGTGCTGCCGCCGCTGGTCTACTTCATCGCCTACCGGTGGGCCGTGGGGCTGCAGCGCAGTGACCGTGCGGTGCTCGAGCACGGCGTCGAGACGGGGATCATCAAGCGGCTGCCGCACGGTGCCTACGTCGAATTGCATCAGCCGCTTGGACGCTCAATTCCGTTGAGCTATCAGGGTGCACCGCTTCCCAAGCGGATGAACAAGCTGGGCTCCGGCGGCTCGCCCGGCAGCGGCGCCCTGCTGCTCGCCGATCCGGTTGCCGAGGACGTGGCGTTGCGCGAGGCGGGTCACCGAGCCCATCAGCGTGCGCTTGCCGCCTTGCGTGACGCGAACAGGGAGGCCGACCAGACCTAGAGCACCGTGGAGGTTGCGATCTACGGTGCTCTAGGTCTGGTCGCGAGGGCTAGCGGGCCAGACTGCGGGCGTAACCGGCTCCCATGCTCAGCAGCACGAGACCCACGACGATGAACGCCGCTACCCGGAATATGCCGTCCAGGGTGGCGAGGTCGAACAGGAACAACTTGGCGGTGGCGGCGCCGGTGAGAGCCAGGCCCGCCGTGATCGCCTCCGTCCTACGCTCTCGGCCGCCTTGGCGCAGCGCGTAGACGAAGAGCCCTGCCGCCATACCGATCCAGCAGATGGTGGCCGCCATGTGCCCGGCCAGGAATCCGCCTCCGGCACCGCCGACCAGGACGCCGGCGGTCACCGTGAAGGCGGTGACGGCGTAGACGATCAATGCCCCCGCCGTTGCCACGAACAACCCCGCGGCTTCGGATTCCAGCCACGCCCGGGTCATGGCGACGGCCAAGGTGATGACCAGCAGACTGGCGGCCAGCGTGGATACTGCTACCGAGGTCGGCACGGCGGTGGCGCGCACCAACACGTGCAGTGGCGCGTAGCTGTAGAACAGCCCGCCGCCGATGATGCCGAATCCCATCGCGATCCAACGTGCTACGGCGTCTCGGCGGCCGACCACAGCAATGACGACGGCCAGCGCCAGCAGTACCGGGCCTTCGACATAGCCGGTGCAGGCAACGGTGAGAGCGATCAGCGCGGAGATCGCCGACCACACCGACCAGATCTGGGTAACGATGCGGGGACGCTGACCAATCAGCGCGGCTGCCAACATGCCCGCCGCCAGCGCAGCGGCGAGGACCGCAGCCAACACCCGATCCACCGAGATTGCACTGGCCAGCACCGGGGCAGTGCCAACGGAGGTCACCAGGGCCAGGCCGCTGGCGTTGGTGCTAGCCGGCAGCAGGATGAGACCGCTGGCGATCGCCAAGAGCGCGGCCACCGCGCATGCGCCACCGAGCAGCGACGCGTTGTCGTGTGGACGGGCTGCCGGCAACGCGACCAGCAGCGGCAGTGTCGACGCCGCGATACGTGCAGCGTGCATCCACAGCCAATCCTTGCCGAGCTGCACCGGCAGCGCGGCCGCAGAGAGTGCGAGCATGAAGCTGATCAGCAACAGATCGACCCCGTGGGTGATTTCGGGTGCTAGCACGATCAGCGGTATGAGTACCAAGAGGGCCAGTTGCTCGGAGTCCCAGCGGCGGGCCAGCGCCAAACCAGCGCCGCCCACCAAAGCGGCCAGCACCAGCCCGATCGGCGCAGCCACCCACTTGTAGATGGTGACGACGGCGATCACGTCCAGGTATGCGGCGGCAATGCCCGTGGCCGCCAACGCAATCGCTCCGATTCGTCCACCGGGGCGGCCACGCAAGCGGACCGCCACCGCCACCAGGGCACCAGCCAGAGTAGTGCCACCGGCTACCCGGATCTCTGGTCGAAGCAGCCCGGCTTGCGCTGCCAGTACGAGCAACAACACGACCCCGATCAGCGTCACGGCGACTCCGGCGACGGCGAGCAGCTTGCCGATCCAACCTGACTCGGCCCCATCGGACGCGTTCTCAGGCTGCGGGGGAGGGGGCGGAGCCGGCCGCGGCGTCTTTTGCCGCGGCGGGCGGGGTGCGGGTGGCGCCGCCGACGCCGGCTGCCAATACTGCCAGTAGTTCTGCCAATACGGCGCTGCCTGCTGAGGGGGCGCGGCGGGCGCGGGCGCGGGTGCGGCGGGCGCGGGCGCGGCGGGCGCGGGCGCGGCGGGCGCGGCGGGTGCGACGGGTGGCGGCACGAATACGGGGGCGGGCGCCGGGGCGGGGGGCGGCGCGGGGGTAGAGAGCAAGCGGTCCAACTGGGTGAGTTCACCCGACACGCGGGACATCTGACGGGCCAGGGCATCGAACTCGTGCGAAAGCCGGCTGATCACAGCCTGATGCGATTCGGTCATGCTGGTCCACCCTGCCGGTGTGTGGCAGCGATCGGATGAGTAGGACTACCTGAATGCCGCTATTGGTCGAGGCCGTGCTCGATCGCGTAGCGCGTCAGCTCCACGCGATTGGCGACCTGCAGCTTGCGGAAGGTCGCCTGCACATGGTTCTCCACGGTCCGGTGGCTTAACGACAGACGCTCGGCAATCTGCTTGGCGGACAATCCTTTCGCGACAAATCGCAGCACTTCGGTCTCGCGTTCGGTGAGGCTTGGGGTAGCGGGATCGGAAGTCGGGTTCGCCGCGATGCGCCGATATTCGCCCAGCACCAGCCCGGCCAGGCTCGGGGTGAACACGGCTCGCCCGGCCGCGGTGGCTCGCACCGCGTCGGCCAACTCGGCCTTGGATGCGCTCTTGACCAGGTATCCGGTGGCTCCTGCTTTGACCGCCTCCAAGACGTCGTCGCGTTCGTCGGAGGCCGAGAGCACCAGGACTTTGGTGGACGGCGACACCTCCAGCACCTCGGTCGTCGCCGCGACGCCGTCACCGTCGGCCAGGCGCATGTCCATCACCACCACGTCCGGTTTGACCACCGCCGCCCGACGCCGCGCCGACGCGACGCCGTCGGCGGTGGCGACCACCTGGAAACCGTCGTCGGCCAGATCGCGCGCCACCGCGTCCCGCCAGATGGGGTGGTCGTCGACAACCATCACGGTAGGTTCGGACGCCTCAGTCATGACGGGGCACGCTCAATTCCCATTCCGTTCCCTCTCCCGGGTTGGTGTGCAGCTCAGCGCTGCCACCCAGTGACATCAACCGTCCCACGATTGACTTCGAAATGCCGACGTGCCCTTGGCCGACCGCCTCCTGCAGTCGGCCGGGGGCGATGCCCACCCCGTCGTCGCGGATGCTCACGGTCACGGAATCGCCCAGATCTTCCAGCAGTACAAAGGCGCGCGCATCGGGGCCGGCATGGGCCCGCACGTTGTCTAGGGCGTTGCCCACCGCGGCGTCCAGTTCGGTGGCGACACGGCCATCCAGGGGAACTGCGGTGCCCGGCAGGCTCATCGAGACGCGCTCACCTTCCCGGCGGCGTAACAGGGCGCGCATATCGATCGTCCGGTCGGTTTCGCTTTCCATCTCCGTGGAGGTCACCCAACTGCGCAGCGTCCGCTCCTGTTGGCTGGCCAGCGTAGCGAGTTCGGCTGCGGCGCCGCCAATTTCCTGACCCCTCTTGGCGACCAGGGCAAGCACCTGGATGACGCCGTCATGCACCTGTCTGGACAGCCGCTCTCGTTCTTCCAGCGCCGCTGACAATCGGGCCGCACGCTGCAATTCCTCGTGGGCGCGTCGGGCCGTGCTGGCCGCCAGGCCGACCGCAAGGCCGGCCGCGAGCTCGACGATGATGGTGGCGTTACGTCCCAGGTTGACGTTGATGTATCCCTTGACGAATTCACTCGCGGCCGTCACCGCCAGGCCGGTCAACATGCCGCCGGAGGGGCCGAACTGCAGAGCTGCCGAGATGGTCGCGTTGCTGGCCCACAGGGTCGTGGGCCAGGTCTGATTGTTGTGCGCCCACTGCCCGGAAGCGACCACCTCGGTGGACAGCATGAGCACCACCACGACCACGAGTTCGGCGATCACCCAGGCAGGCCGCCTGCCGAACCCCCGCAGATAGGCGACCGCGCAGGCCGCACTCCAGCCGACGAGCACTACGAACAGCGACCAGCCGAGCGCGGGGTGGCGTAGGTCGGAGGTGATGGCGATGTGAAAACCCAACGCATACAGGCAGCTCAACAGTCGAAACAGCTGGGCTGCCCGCCACAGTGGTGTCGTCGGATCGGGACCGTCGTTGGTCACTGCGCAAGTTTAACTAGCCTGTGGGCATGACTGATCTGGTTGAGCGGGTGCGCGAGGTGTTGCCTTCGGTGCGGCGCGACCTCGAAGATCTGGTGCGCATCGAATCGGTGTGGGCGGACCCGGGTCGCCGCGACGAGGTGCATCGCAGCGCCCGAATGGTGTCGGACCTGTTGTCGCAGGCGGGTTTTGACGATGTACGGATCGTCACCGAGGGCGGCGCCCCAGCGGTCATCGCCCACCACCCGGCGCCACCGGGGGCCCCGACCGTGCTGCTGTACGCCCACCATGACGTGCAACCCGAAGGCGACCGCGGCCAGTGGCACTCGCCGCCCTTCGAACCGACCGAACGTGACGGGCGCCTGTACGGCAGGGGCACCGCCGACGACAAGGCAGGCATCGCAACACATCTGGCTGCAATCCGGGCACACGGTGGCCGCCCGCCGGTGGGCGTGACGGTGTTCGTCGAGGGCGAGGAGGAGTCGGGCTCGCCGACGTTGGGCCGGTTCCTCGCCGCTCATCGCGACGAGCTGGCCGCCGACGTGATTGTGATCGCCGACTCGGACAATTGGAGCAACGAGGTTCCCGCGCTCACGGTGTCACTGCGGGGGATGGCTGACTGCGTGGTGGAGGTCGCCACGCTGGACCATGGGCTGCACTCGGGGCTATGGGGTGGCGTCGTCCCCGACGCGCTGGCGGTGCTGGTGCGGCTGCTGGCCAGCCTGCACGACGACGACGGCAACGTCGCAGTGCATGGGTTGCATGAGAGCAAGGCCGCTGACGTGGAATACCCGCCGGAGCGGGTGCGCAAGGACTCCGGTCTGCTGGACGGGGTGACCGAGATCGGGTGTGGCTCGGTGCCGCAGCGGTTGTGGGCCAAGCCGGCGATCACGGTGATCGGCATCGACACCACTTCGGTGGCCGCGGCCTCCAATACCTTGACTCCGCGGGCGCGGGCGAAGATCAGCATCCGGGTGGCACCGGGCGGGGACGCGGCCAAGCATCTGGACGCGGTGGAGGCGCACCTGCGTGACCACGCACCCTGGGGTGCGCAGGTCAAAGTCATCCGCGGCGAGATCGGCCAGCCGTATGCGATCGAGGCGACCGGTCCCGTTTACGACGCCGCGCGTGCGGCGTTCCGACAGGCATGGGGGGTGGACGCCATCGACATGGGCATGGGCGGGTCGATCCCGTTCATCGCCGAGTTCGCGAAGGCGTTCCCGCGGGCCACGATTCTGGTCACCGGGGTGGAAGACCCCGGCACGCAGGCGCACAGCATCAACGAGAGCCTGGACCTGGGTGTGCTGGAACGGGCGGCGATAACCGAGGCGCTGCTGCTGGCCAACCTTGCTACGAGAGTTTCGGATTGAGATAGGCGTCGGGCATCGCGCACGACGACGCCGAGGCCGGTGTATGTGGGCGGCTCAGGTTGCGGTCCCGGTCCCCTCACCGCAAACGTCGGTCAAGTTTCGTGTCAAGTTTCGTTGGGTGCCCGGCTCAGACCGACAGATCCCGCCGCAACTTCGCCACGTGCCCCGTAGCCTTGACGTTGTACTGTGCGACGGCGATCTTGCCCCTCTCGTCGACCACGAAGGTCGAGCGGATCACCCCGGTCACCGTCTTGCCGTACATCGGCTTCTCGCCGAACGCGCCGTAAGCAGTGAGCACCTTGCGCTCCGGGTCGGACAGCAGGGGGAACGTCAGACCCTCGGCGTCGCGGAACTTGGCCAGCTTCTCCGGCTTGTCTGGCGAGATACCCACGACGTCGATGCCGGCCTCGTTGAGCTCGGCCAGGCTGTCACGGAAATCGCAGGCCTGTTTGGTGCAGCCGGGCGTCGAGGCGGCGGGGTAGAAGTACACGACGACGCGGCGTCCCTTGTAGTCGGACAATTTGACGATGTTGCCGTCGGCGTCGGGCAGGTTGAAGGCGGGCGCTTTGTCGCCTGGCGCCAGCCGCGTGGTCTCGGTCAAGGTGTATCCCTTTCTTGTCGCCGAAGCGTCGGCACTAGGGTAGTTGCTCAGTGCACCAGCCTGACTTGGAGGACAGACACGTGGCGGACCGCGATCCCGACACCATCAAGCAGGAGATCGACCAGGCCCGTGAGCAGCTGGCGGCCACCGTCGACTCGCTTGCGGAACGGGCCAATCCTCGCCGCCTGGCCGACGACGTCAAGGCCAAGGTCATCGAATTCCTCAACAAGCCGATCGTGACGGTGTCGCTGACCGGGATCGGCGCAGCCGCCGTCGTCGTGGTGATCTACCGGATCAGAAAGCACTGATCGACTCAGCGCCGCGCCACGAAGTAGCCGGAGACCAGGGCTTTCAGCCGCCCCGACGGACACCACCACCAGACCAGCGATCACCGCGGTCGTCACGCCGGTTGACCTTTCATGCCTGCCGGGTGACGTGAATCGGAATGTTGTCGTCCCAAGGCTGGGCCCCGGCCATATCGGCGACCTCCACGTACCCGCGCTCGAACTCCCCCGTCGCCGCGTCCACCAGCCGATATTCCTGGCGCTGCGTCTGGATGGGTTGTGAGTCGAGGATCACCACCCGCACCTCACCGGGCTCGAATCCGCACCGCTTCTGCAGCGCCTCGATGAGGCACTCGTTGTGCAGATGCCCGTCGCCGAAGTTCCAGCCGAGCACCATCGCGCACAACACCTCACCCTCGCAGAGGTTGTAGTCGTCTTCGTCGTATCCGGCCAGGGCCCGGTGCGCGAGGGTGAACAGCGCCCTCCCGTGGGTGTTCATGCCGCGAAATGCGTAGGCGAGGTGGATGGGGACCAGGGTGGCCTCTTTGCTCTTGTACAACCGCTCGAGCTGAAGGTGCTGCATCGGCCCGAGCGCGCGCGAGCCGATGCGGATCTTCTCGTCGGCCGACGGCTTGACGCACCAGACGGTGGTGTCCCAGTTGCCGGCGTAATACCGCATGCCGGGCAGGAAGGAAACCTTGCGCGGGAACAGGTTTCCGATGACCACGGTGCCGGCGACCACCGTGAACAATGCGGCCACCAACACCGGTTGGTGCACATCGGAGAGGCCTACGCCCGCGTGCGCGACGAACAGCCACAGCACCCCGAACATCATGAAGACGTTCCACTCCAGCGGAACCCCCATCGGGAATGCCAACAGGATGTTGAGGTGGAAGACGATCATCACGAAGGCGGCGATGGCCGTGGGCCATCCGCCGTGCGAAAAGAGGAGCACCAACGGCACCAGCCCCTCCACAGCGGTCGAAAAGTGCGCGATGAATCCGGACAAGGCGCTGGGTCGCAAATCATCCGGGTACTTCTTGAACAGCGACCGCTTGAGGAATCCCGAGGGAATGAACGGGTTGTTCGCCAGCATGGTGGAGATCACGAAAGGAAAGTGCTTGTTCAGCTTGGACGTTGCCGCGCCGAGCCAGATGACCATGAACACCACCTTCGCCCCGACCACGATGTCCGCCCCGGAGAACAGGAACACCAGCGTCAGCGGCGCGTACACCTCCCCGCGGGCGGCCAGGAAGATGATCTTGTCGCGCAGGCCGAGTACGGCCAGCACGGAGAGTATGGCGATCGGTTGCCATCGGGGCAGCACGCCGATCGTGGTGTCCAGGGCCGGAATCGGACCGCTGCCGTCGGACACCACGGCGGTGGCGAGCAGGATGAGCAGGGCCGCGTAGAGCAGCGCGTCGAACGGAGTTCTGTCGGTGCCGTCAGTCAGGGGTATCCGGCCGGGCCACGGCGGCAGGCGGATGGTTGCGGGGCGCAGCCAGTACAGGGCAGAACCGATCGGCGGGAAGTAGCGCCCGGCCAGCGGCCCGAAACAGCAACCGAGGCCAAGAACCTCGAACAGCATCGTGTAGAGCACGGCCTTCTGGAAGACGATGGGCTCGGTCCACCACGATGCGACGTCGGTGAATCCGCCGACGCCCGTTGTGGTCGAGGCCAATGCCCAGGCGCCCAGGATGTAGAGCAAGATCTTGATGCCGTACATCACGTGCATGATCAGCGGTGTGCCGAAGCCGTTCGCGGCGATGTGCTGCATCATCGGGACCACGCGCTGCGCCCGCGGACGTTTGCTCCATTCAGCCATCTCGACGACGGGCAGGTTCGGCTGAATGAACCCCATTGCTGCTCCTTCGAACGGTGTGCTGTTGCCGACGACACGCCGTCGTGGCCGGCAACGTGGGGACGCTCGCGAGCGAGGGTCGGGCCATGAGAAAAGCTACCTGCGACGTAGGTGCGGCAAAAGGTATGCGTCGACTCAGCGGGACGAAACTCGCCGGTTTCGCGGGCTTGTTGCGATCAGCGCGATCCCATCTCCCGGGCGGGCCGACGGGGAGTGACGCCGTGGTGTCTTCATCGTCGATGGTGAGTACCGTTGAGCGACAGTGCTTGTCAGGTTCGAGCGACCTTCGCGCGCTCGACGGAACTGCTGCGCGGCTGACCACGGCGCCGCCCTCGCCGGCGCGCCGGTTCACGTGGACAACCGACGGGCCAGACCGGGAAACGTGAACCACACAGGTCTGTCGAGAGGAGTCCGAATTTGGGAATTGCCACTGTACGAATTGTCGGTGGCCACAAGCGCTTTGATGCCGACAGTCACGCCCTCGCCGACATCGACTTGACGATCGACGATGGCGACTTCCGGGCGATTCTCGGGCGTAGCGGCAGCGGCAAATCCACACTGTTACGGGTGATTGCCGGGCTGGAGACGCTCACCTCGGGCACCGTCGAGTGGTCCAGTGCCAACGGTGTGGCGCGACCGCCCACGACGTGGACGAGGACCTGTTGCTGGCGTCATCGACCGGTCCCGTTCGGCGCCGGTGGGTACCCGCGCTTGCGATCGTGATCGCTGTGGGCGCGTGGTGGCTGGCGACCGCGGTGCTGGCCCCGGCACATTCCCTGCTGCACGTGACGACGCCGGTGCAGGTGGCCAAGGCGCTAGGCGAGTTGTACAACCGCGGTGTGCTGCTGGCCGACACCGGGGTTAGCCTGTGGCACCTGCTGGTCGGTCTGTTGGTCGGCGCCGTGATCGGCATTCCGGCCGGGTTACCGATCGGGCTGAACGACACCGCCGAGCGCGCTACCCGACCGGTCGTCCAGTTTCTGCGGATGATTTCTCCGTTGTCGTGGGCGCCGGTCTCGGTGGCACTCTTGGGGCTCGGCGACGAACCGGTGGTCTTTCTGATCGCCGCGGCCTCGGTGTGGCCGATCCTGATCAACACCGCCGCCGGTGTGCACGCCATTGACCCGGGCTACCTCTAGGTCGCCAGATCGTTCGGCGCCACTCGCCTCGAACAGCTCGCCGTCGTGGTGCTGCCCGCAATCCGCGGCCATCTGCAAACGGGTCTGCGAGTGGCGTTGGGTATCGCCTGGGTGGTGTTGGTGCCGACCGAAATGTTGGGGGTGCGCTCGGGTCTCGGATATCAGATCCTCTACGCTCGCGACCAGTTGGCATACGGCCAGTGGTCGCGGTGATCGTGGTGATCGGCGCCATCGGGTACGTGCTGGATCTCGTGGCCCGGCGTGCCCTTTCGGGGTCCCGCCCGGCCTAGTTCGCCGCGACCGCGCGCGACCACGCCAGCGGGTTGAGTTCCCGGAAGGGGTCGTCGGCCCGCAGCGCGAGCAGATCCCGCAGGATCGCTTCGAGTTCGTGCTGGGTGTGGTCGCGCACCGTCGACACCCAGGTGTCCGCCGGTTTTTTCTTGGGCTTCGTGGTGTCGATCGGATCGCCGAAGCGCAGATACATCCGCTGGGGGCGGGGGATGAGGGTCGGTCCGATGCCCCGCAGCAACGGCATCGCCATGTCGGCATCGCCGCTGATTCTTTTGCTGACCGCTTGGCTGAGGCGACCCAGCCTGCTGTCGCGGGTGACCAGGCTCTTGTAGACATCGTCGCCGCCGACCAGGCCGACCGGCACGATCGGGTAGTTATGCTCCACCGCGAGGCGCGCGAATCCGGACCGGCCGCGCCAATTGAGCTGATACTCCTCGCCTTTGAATTTGGCGATCTCGCGGCCTCCGCCGGGGAACACCAGGATGGTCTCGTTATGGCGCATCAGTTCACTCGCCGCGTCCGGGGCGCCGACGACGCCTCCATAGGCGGCGATCAGGTCACGTCCGAGTCCTTTGGCCTGCCCGAACTTGCGGTCGGCCAGTGGCCGCACCCGGGTGCCGGTCACCCGCCGGACAAAGTGCGGAACGAGCAGAATCTCGGCCTGAGCCTGCTGAGTGTGGTTGCCGACCAACAGAAACCGGCCATCGGCGGGTAGCTTCTCCAGGCCACTGACATACGGGCGGTACAGGTCGACGACGGGTTGGATGCCGCCCTGGATCGTCTGCAGCGCCTCGCTCAGGATCTGCACCCGGCGAGGATGGTTCATCACGGCCTCACGTGCCTCGGTCATGGTGTCCTCCATTTCAGTTCCTGGCCACTATACCGAACGAACTAGTTCGTATGGTACCTTTTGGTGATGCGTAGTACAGACGAACTTCGCGACACGATCCTGGGCGCCGCTCGATCGGAGTTCGCCCAATTCGGGTTGGCCGGCGCCCGGATCGACCGCATCGCCCGCGCCGCAAGTGCCAGCAAAGAGCGGTTGTACGCACACTTCCGGGACAAGGAAACGCTTTTCCGCAGCGTGGTCGCCGCCGACAGCGCCGAGTTCTTCGCTGCCGTCACACTGCGGCCGGAGGCGGTCCCGGACTTCGTCGGCGACATCTTCGATCTCGCCTGCCGGCGTCCCGAGCATCTGAGGATGATCACCTGGGCAAGCCTCGAGGGGCTGACACTGGACCCGCCGCCCGCACTCGAGTGGGATTCGGTTCCGGAACGCGACATTCGCGCCATCGAGGAAGCTCAGGCTGCCGGCTATGTCGACTCTTCTTGGCGCCCCATGGATCTGCTGGTGGTGCTGTTCGGTGTGGGACTGTCCTGGGCACAGTCACCGCACCCGGACGCTCAGTCTTCCGATGCTGAGGTGCTGGCGGCCCGGCGTGCAACCGTCGTCGAGGCGGCCCGGCGAATCATCGCGCCGCGAGAATAGCCTCGGCGGTGCGGCGCCCGCTGACCAGTGCGCCTTGAATCGAGGCGGTGTCGCGATGGTCGCCGCACAGCCATATCCCCGCCGCGGTGCGGATCGGCCGGCGCACGGACAGCGGCGCGCCCTGTGCCGGCAGCGCTTTGGGTATGACGTGTCTGGTCAACGGCTTCCAACCGCGACTGTCGGTTTCCATGATGTCTGCGGCATGGGCCCGCATCGCGCTTTCCGACGGCACCGTTCCATCGCCGGCCACCACCGCCGAGGCCGCAATGAGGTGTCGGCCGGGCGGCGCATATGTCGGGGCGGCGGCACTGATCACTGCGGTGTTCAACACCGGTCCGCGGGGATGGGAACGGCCGTCCACCCGCAGCATCGGCGGACCCGGCACCGCATGATCGGTTGCCCACCAATCGGTCACGACCCCCTGCATGTGTGGCGCCGTCTCGGTTGTCAACCACGCCGCCGCGACCGCATCCGTCGCGACCACCACATGCCGTGCCCGGACACCCGCTCCCTCGGCATGAACGAGGTGCTGCTTGCCATCGGGGTCGATACGGAAGGCTCTGTGCTCCAACGCTATTCGATCGCTGATCGGCGCGGCCAACTGTCGCGGCAGGGCTTGCATGCCGTCGGCCGGCAGCGCAGGAACCCCGAGCGCGAACATCCGCGCCAGCAGTAACGCGAACGCGTTCGACGTGATCCCGGTCGTCTCGAGCAGCACACCGGCCATGAAGCGGTCAACCACCCTGCGCACCTCGCCGCCCAGGCCCGCCCGATCCAGCGCTTCTCGCAGACAGATGTCCCGATCCCGTTGCTTCTTGAGGCTTTTCGGCCGGGCGGCCGGGGCCACCCAGCGCACCAGCGCGACCAGGTCGCGAGGCGTGATGGCGCCGGAAGTCACCATGGCCGGCACTCGCCCGGGGGCGCGCAGCGGATGCACCCACACGGATGAACCCACCTCGCGGCGAACCACAACCCCCGCGCCGAACGGTTGCAGGTCCAGCTGCGCCAGGTCGACTGCCTTGCGCAGTTCCGGGTATGCCGGGTTGAGCACCTGAAACCCGCGGTCACACCGGAATCCGTCGACGATGTCGGTCCGGATCCGGCCACCGACCTGACCCTTCGCCTCCCAGACCAGGACATCGCGCCCCGCTGTCGCCAGCACGTCGGCACAGCGCAAACCGGCCAACCCGGCGCCGATGACCAGAACCTCTGTTTCGTCCATATCAGCTCACTCTTTCGCGGAACTGGAACCTGACCGGTGATCGGCGACCATACCGCGGTGCATAACGCGGTCCCCGACCACCCCACCGTGGTCGGCGCGATGCAGTACGCAGCGGTTGTCCCACATCACGACATCCCCCGGCGACCATTCATGGCGGTAGACATTGTCCGCCCGCGTCGAATGGCGGAACAGGAAGGCAATGGTCTCTTTCGCCAGCTCAGGCGACATGCCGCTAACCGCGGCGCAGCGCTGGGGCGCCGACAGATACAACGCGGTCCGACCGGACTCCGGGTGCATCAGGAAGACCGGGTGCTGCGCCGCCATCTCCTGGTCTGCGCCCAGGTCCAGGCCCGTCATGATGTGGGTGATGGTGCGCCCGTCGAGGTGGCTGCGGACTGAGTCAGGCAGTGTCCGGTAGGCGGCGTGCTGGTCGGTGAATAGCGTGTGCCCGCCGCGATTAGGAACCTGGACCGCTCGCAAGGCGGTGTAGACCGGGGGGTTTCTTACGTAACTGGTATCGGTGTGAAACGTCGAGCGGGGCGGCCGGTCGCGTCCGACGTTGCTGACCAAGTTGAGATCCGGGCATCCCGGTACGGGAGATTCGCCGGCGGTGAACACGATTGGACCGAAGCTGCGCAGAAAACGCAGGAAGGCTTCGTCGTCGATTGTCTGGTCAGGCAGGACGATCACACCGCGGCGCGCAAGCACCAGGCGCAGTGCGTGCACGTACGGTGCGGTCAACGCGCCGACCGAAAGGCCGGTTATCAACGCCCCAAGTGGTTTCAGCGTGGTGCACTCAAGCACGGTGCCCCCTCAAGGCCGATTTCGCGAAGTTGATCGGCGAACAACTCCGCGACGTCGATACCGGTCGCCGCCGCCATGACGGCGATGACGCTGCTGGGAGCGAAGGAGCAGTACGGGCCGGCCTCGAGGAACCACGGCTTGCCGTCCGGGTCGATTCGGAAGTCGAACAGGCTGTAGTGACGGCAGCCCAAGGCCCGGTGACAGCGTCGCGCCGCCTCCCAGACCCTTTCGGTGATCGGGTCGTCAGTGGGCACTATCCACGCGTAGCGGGTGTCCTTCGCCACGAGGTACAGATCACCGCCCTCGGTGCGGCGCAATTTGTCGTCGTGGTCACGGATGGGTTTGGTCGTCGCGTCCACCGCGTACTCTTCCAGCGGCAGGCACACCAGTTCCCCGTCGCGGACGACGATGCCGCACCGCACTTCCCGCCCGAGCTCGACGTACGACTCGATCAACGCCGACCCCCCGTAGCCGAGTGCCGTGTCGATCGCGGGGTGGAGTTCTCCCGGTGCGCGCACCAGGGACACACCTACCGAGTTGTCCGCGCATACCGGCTTGACCACCACCGGCAGCGGCAGGGTCGCGTCTTCACCGGCTCGCACCACCTCGCCGGCGGGCACGGCGACACCGGCGTCAGCGACGATCGCCCGTGCCGTCGCCTTGTCCGCCGCGATCTGCATCACCTCGGGCGGATTGCCAAGGTAGGGAAGTCGCAGTGCGCTCAGCAGTCGGCGGTAGGAGGTCATGCCGGGTAAGCAGAACATCTGCGGCACAACCACATCCACCCGCAGCGAGCGCAAGTGCGTGATGGCTCGAGAGACCGGCAATGCTGTTGCGGAATTCAGTGCGTCGGCACCGAGGTCATCGGGAAACCGCCATGATCCGTCGGGCGACACATACGCCAGCAGCACGTCGTAGCGGTCGTCTTCCGCGAGCGCGTCGAGGCAGGCGCGCGCGTAAAGGCGTGACAGCTCGGCGTGAAAGGTATCGACCGCCGACCCCACGAGGTGCAAGACCGACACGCGCGGCGGTAGGGTCATTCAGTCTCCGCCGTTCTCGACGAGTTTCCCGATGTTGAAGTCGATTCGGCGCCAACCTTTTCGGGCACGAAGGTTGGCCCACAGCAGTGCCGGGATCTGCAGATGATGCACCATCAGATAGGGCATCGGATCCCACCAGGTGAAGATCGCGTCCTTGCCTCGCATAATCGTCGCGAGCCTGCTGGGCCGGCCCGGCTGCCGGAGCAGCCGCCAGAGCTCGTGATAAATCCAGTAGGTGGGACGGGCGTCGGCATTCGGGGTGATCAGCGGATGCCCGTCGTCGAGGTAGGCGGCGGCAAGGTCCGGGTGGTCGTGAAACATGGTGATCGCCGAGTGGGTCCGCGGATTGCATTCGATGGCGTACACCGCACCGTCCCGAGACTCGATGAAATCGAAGGACACCTGGCCGCTGAGATTGAGATTCTTGACGAACGTTTCGACCCAAAGCCGGATTTCGGGCCTGTCGATACTGCGGTAATTGACCTGGGCCGGCGATGACTCACAGCAGCCGTAGACCTGCAGCCGCCCGCTGCGGGCAGTGCCGTGGGTGCAGTACTCGCGTCCTTCGATGAATTCCTGCAATATCCACGGGTCGTCCTCCGAAATCGACAGCGATCGCGCATACGCAGCATTGCGATCGGGTGTCGCGGCGGACAGGCGGGTGAGATCCAAGCGTCCGACCGGATCGTAGGCAATGCGCTTCAGGAGGTAGGAGCGTCCCGGGGGGAAAGCGAAGTCCACGACCTGCTCGGCATTCCTGATCCGGTGCGAGTCGGGCACCAGCAGGCTCAACGATGCTGCAGCTGAGGCGAATTGCGCCTTGTCATCGAGCAACCGAACCGTATCGGCATCGGAATGGACGACGTCGCAGGTACCGTCGAGCAGTTCCCGTGCGATGGCATCGGCGACACTTCCGGCGGGGCTGGACACCGGCACGTAGACGTCGACGTTTTCGTACCTGACGATGTTGAGCAGTGCGAGCGCGTAACCCGGAGTGGACGGTTCCGGCACACAGTAGAACGCATCCACCGCGCGGGAGAACCGGTGGCCGCTCCGTCGGTACTTGGTGGACTCGACCAGAATCACTCGGTGTCCGGCCAGGTGAAACGACCGGGCCAGCTGCAGCGCCTTAGTCATCTTTCCGCCAGTGAGCAGGATGGTCCGGCGAGCCTCGGCAGGCAGGCGGCCCCGAGCGGGTCGCCGTCCTCCGACCAACGCAACCAGCACCAGCGCGAGGTCGAAGGGAAGCGTGACGGATAGAGCGACAAGAGTGGCCACCGTCCGAGCCGCATCCGCATCCCAGATCCGGTGTACCCGAACACCGTTCATGGTCGCGGCGTCGTCGCGCGTCGCCGTCACTGCCGCGTGGCCTCGGATGCCGGCGGCGCGAAGACGTCCACGCCGTCTCCCGCGCGGGGAAACTCGAGGCAGATCTTCTTGTGCAACAACAGCGTATCGGCCAGCTCATCGGTGGTGACGTCGTTGAGGAACCGGCACTGACCGATCGGGTCGGGTATCGCGGCACGAAGCAGCCCGTCGCGCGTCTTGAGGATGGCAGTCGTCGCCCGCTCGAGCAGCTCCGAGGTCAGGTGTTCGCTGTCCAGGGCCAAACCCAGCGCGCTCATGACACTCAATATGCGGTCGCGGTCGCCGACCGACAGGTGGCCGCGCTGCTCCGCGAGTGTCGTCGACAACGCCATGTCGATGTTGATGGCGTGGCCATGGAAGAACGGGGTCGGTGGCGTCAGTTCCAATGTCGGGCTCCACGTGTGGCCGAACGCGATGACCCGGTCGAGGTCAATCTCGTGCAGGTTCGGCGCTTCCAGTCCGAGCATCGTCGCGATCCCCTGATAGGTCAGACGGTCACCCACGGCCCGCAATTCGGGGGTGCCGTCGAGATGGCCGAACCGGGTTCGGAGCAGTTCGGTGCCGTGCTCCTCGAGCAGATCGAAGATCTCGGCGTTGCCGACCACTGCGATCTTGATCAGCTCTGCCATCCCGTTACGTACCTGATCTTCGGGCAGCGTTTTGAGGAAGGAGAAGTCCAGCAGGACTTTCTCCGACGCGTGATAGGCGCCCAACCGATTCTTGTGCTTGCCGTGGTTAACGGCCACCTTGATCGACACGCTCGCATCGATAAGGCCGATCAGCGTGGTCGGAATCCGGATGTAGGGGGTGTTGCGACGGTAACTGGCGCAAGCGAATCCGGCGACGTCGGTGGTCAGTCCGCCCCCGACGACCAGGACGGGTTCGGTGCGCACCAAACCGAAAGCGTCGAACCGACTGACGATCTGTTCGTAGGTTTCCAGCGACTTGGCCGTTTCCCGGATCTGTACCGGGATAACGGTCAGCTCGATTCCGTGGTGGTTGAAATAGGACCGCATCGCGTCGCCGTAGATCCGGAAGACGGTATCGTCCACCACTGCCAACGCACGCCCGTACGGACGGTAGCTGTCTGCGAGTTCGGTGTTGTCCGGTGCGAACACGCCGTCGACGTAGCGCAGGTCGTACTCGATCCGCTCGTAGCCTTCGACGTGAAATGCTCTGTCACCGGCCGTCACTCGGGCTTGAAGATTGCTCACGGTGTCACTCCTGGGGCGAGGTGGGGAGGTGGTCAGGACGTGGCGAGGCCGAGAACCGTTTCAGGATCCAATGATTCGACGATCTGGATCGCGGCCGTGAACTCCGCTTCGCCCGCCCTGCTGGTGTTTTCGTTGGGGAACGCGATGCACGGGATGCCCGCTTGCACCGCTGCCGCTACACCGCCGACGTTGTCCTCGATCGCCACCACGCTGTCCGGCCGCTCACCGAGTTCCTTCAGGGCGAACTCGTACACCGCCGCACTGGGCTTGGCCTCCGACACGGACTCGTGATCGACGATGAGATCGAAGGTCTCGGCGCTGATCTCCGGCGTGAGCGCCGACAGCAATGCGTCGATGTTGGCCGGCGAAGTGGTGGTGACGAAGCCGACCTTGTGGTGATTCTTCTTGGCTTCGGCGATCGTGGCGGTGACTCCTGCGCGTGGCGTCACCGCCGAGTCCGCGAGCAGACGCTGGAAGATCTCGGATTTCACCTTGTGCACGGCTGCTGCATCGACGTTCTGCCCGCGGGACTGTGCGTAGTCCTCGATTCTTCGGGCACCGCCGTTGGAACCCAGCATCGCGATGTAGCCGTCTTGCGACCACTCCCAGTCCAGCCCGCAGTCGGCGAATGCTTCGTTGAAGGCTCGGCGCTGGAGCTCCGAGGTGTCGGCCAGAACACTGATGGATCCGAAGAGGACAGCTGACATGAGTTTCCTTTGATCGAGTGGGCATTGCCTAGATGGTTCCCCCGTCCACTACTGGTCTAAACGTACAGTAATGGTTAGATGCGTTTATAGTGGATATACAGTCCAATACTGGTCTGGCCGCCTTGGAACTTGCGCGGACTCGCTGTTGCATTACCCGGGGCCGGCCCGATGTTCAGTAAACTTCTGGCCCGAACGAGCCAGTGGGCGGAGACCACGAAGAAGGGACCGTTGCGAAAACAGAGGCGCGGCAGACATGACGGCAGTACCGGCTAACAGGCCGTCCGACGGCGGCGAGGACGCACGGGTCGCACGGACGCGTGCCGACGTCGCCCGCGCCGCCCTCAAGATCCTCAATGGCGAAGGGACAGAAGCGATTACGCACGCCCGGGTCGCCGATATGGCCGGTTACTCCAAAACCACGGTGTATACGCACTGGCCGGCGCGCGTCGACCTCATCGCCTTGGCGATCGAATCGCTCGGGGACATGCCGCACCACACACCCACCGGCGAGCTGCGCGCGGATTTGATCGAGGAACTCAAGGTCTTCCGGTCCGGGATCGTCGAACTGCGGCTCGACCGCGTGCTGGCCAGCATGGCGCAGTGGGCGTCGGAGGCACAGATCCGACAACTGCGGAACAGGGTCAACAGTGACGGCCAGCATCAGATGTACGCGATGCTGGGCGAGGTGTTCTCCGGCGCGGCGCTGGACGCGGCCGTCTCCATGCTGACCGGTGTCGTGGCATGCCCGTCACTGATGTACGGCACTCTCCCGGACGACGACGTCATCGAAGCCGCCGTCGACATGGTCCTGCGAAGCGCCGACTCGACGCATATCCCGACTCGTACCGTGGACACATGACCATTTCGTCGACGGTCAGCGCGGTGCGGCGCGACCTGGGGAGCCGAATCTTCGCCTTGGTGGCCGGCCCGGAGGGGCCGGCCAACCGGGAGCGCATCCACCGCACCCCGGGAGACCGGTGGTTCGCGCCGGATCGTCCCATCCGGCGGGTGAACGCGGACGCGTCGATGTTCGTCGGCGGATTGCGCGCCCTGCTGTTGCAGTCCTTGCATCCGCTGGCCATGGCCGGCGTCGCCGAACACTCGGACTACCGAGGCGATCCCTGGGGGCGGCTACAACGCACCAGCACCTTCCTGGCTACCACGACGTTCGGTTGCGCTGCCGATGCCCAAGCCGCGGTCGACCACGTCCGTCGCATTCACCGGTACGTAAACGGTGTCGCAACGGACGGGCGGCCATACGACGCGTCCGACCCGCACCTGCTGGAGTGGGTTCACATCGCCGAGGTGGACAGCTTCCTGCTCGCCCATCAGCTCTACGGCGCGGCCCCGCTCGACCAGGCCGGCCGGGACGGCTACGTCGCCGACATGGCCGTCGTGGCCAGGGCGCTCGGGGTGCCCGAACCGCCGCAGACCGAGCAGGAACTGCGTGACCGGATCGACGACTTCCGGCCCGAGTTGCGCGGCACACCGGCCGCCCGCGAGGCCGCCCGGTTCCTGCTGCTGACCCCGCCTTTGCCCCTGCCGGCCAGGCCTGCTTACGGCGTGCTGTCGGCTACCGCGGTGGCGATGCTGCCGGCGTGGGCGCGACTGCCCCTGCTGCTGCCGTACGTGCCGCTGCTGGAGGAGACGGTGACACGGATGGCCGGGCGTGTGCTGGTCGGCGGCATCCGCTGGGTCATGACGCCGGGTGGTGACGTGACAGCGACAGGTGGGTCAACGTCCTCGGCGCGACCGGAAGATCCGCCGACGCTCTGAGGGCGGCGAAGTGCTCTGGGAGCGCTCGAGTGCCTTCGGGGCCCAAACCGGATGGCCGGACTCGATGGCGCGGCGGAAGGCCGCTTGGGCGGCTTGGGTGTCACCGTGCTCGGCCCACAGAGTGCCCAGTCCGAATGCCGCGGCGGGGGCCGACTCGGCGTTTCCGGAGTCGGCCGCCTGCTGGAACGCAGCGGCCGCGCGGTCTGCGTCGCCTTGTCCCGCCCACAGGATCCCGAATCGGAGTGCTGCTCCAGGCGCATGCTCGGGGTGGCCCGACTCGAGTGCGAATTGGTAAGCGGCCGTGGCGCCTTCGAGGTCGCCCAGGCCGGCCCGCAGCATGCCGAGCGCGTTCGCCGCTGCCGGCGCATGGTCGGGATGCCCGGAGTCGATCACCGACTGATAGAGGGCGGTGGCGTCGGCGAAGTCGCCGTCCTTCTCGTGCAGCTTCGCCATGTTGATCGCCGCCTTGGGTGCCGCCTCGGCATCCTCGGTGTCGATCGCGGACCGATACGACGCACTGGCTTGTTCGAAATCGCCGGATCTTTCCCGCAGTTGCCCGAGATTGACCAGGGCCTTGGCCACCAGCTCAGGATCACCGGAATCGATGGTGGCCTGACAGGCGGTTGCCGCGCCGGCCAGATCACCCTGCTTTTCCAGCAGAGTGGCCAAATTGAATTCCGCGATGGGCGATAGTTCCGGGTGATCAGTGGCGATGACGATCTGATAAGCCTCCACGGCTCCCTCGGCATCGCCGAGGGCTTCTCTGGTCAGCGCCAGGTTGATCGCGGCAGTGGGAATCACCGCTGGCTTGCCGGACGCGACCGCGATCCGGTAGGCCACCTCGGCCCCCGCGGCATTGCCGCGACCCGCCCGCAACCCACCCAGTTGAAGCAGCGCGATCAGGATCGACTGTTCATGCTCGGATTCGATCGCCACGCGGTAGGCCGCTTCCGCTCCGTCGGCGTCGCCGTGTTCGGCTCGCAGATTTCCCAGATTCAGTGCGGCCATCGGGGCATGCTCGGGGTGACCGGAGTCAATTGCCTGCTGGTAGGCCGCAGTCGCACCTTGCGTGTCGCCTTGCCCGGTCAACAGGAACCCGAGCGCGAAAGCGGCTGCTGATGCCCAATGCGGGTGTTCGGAGTCGATGGCCCATTGATATGCCGCGAGCGCACCGTCGGCATCACCTTCGGTGGCTCGCTGCCGCGCCAGGGCGAATGCCGCCGGGGCCGCCTGCTCGAGGTCGCCGGAATGCAGTGCCCGTTGGAACGCAGCCTCGAGGTCGGCGGTTTCGCTCGACGCGTCGTGCGGTCGCTCGTGCTCGGAAGGGTATCGAGACGTTGGCATGTGGTGCGCCGTCAGGGTTTCGAACCCCGGACCCGCTGATTAAGAGTCAGCTGCTCTACCAACTGAGCTAACGGCGCGTGCTCGGCTTGAGACCGGCTCTCGACAATAACAGGCATCGCGCCCCTGAGTGAAATCCCCGGGTGGGGGCTGTGGTTAGCCGACAGAACCGCCGGGCACGAATCCGTCCGCATCTCCACGGCGAGTGCCGGCGAGGCACTACAATACTGGAAACAATCCAGGGTCAGCGGTGACCGTAAATTGCGAACAGAATGTGGAAGGTCACTTGATGACACCTTTGCGCAGACGTCGATCGTGGCTGGCTGCCGCCATGGTCTTAGTTGCTGTGTTCGGTGTTGCCTGCAGCAGTGGACCCAGTGCTCCGGTCGCCGCCAAAGTCATCGAAAACAAGGGCACACCTTTCGCTGACCTGCTGGTGCCCAAGCTCACCTCCTCGGTGACCGACGGGGCGGTCGGGGTCACCGTGGACGCGCCGGTGACGGTCAGCGTCGCCGACGGCGTGCTGGCATCGGTCGCCCTGGTCAACGACAACGGGCGCGCGATTGCCGGGCAACTGAGCCCCGACGGCCTGCACTGGCAGACCACCGAGCAGCTCGGCTACAACCGGCGCTACACGCTGAACGCCAAGGCGACCGGCCTCGGTGGTGCGGTGACTCGCCAGATGGCATTCCAGACGAGTTCGCCCGCGCACCTGACCATGCCCTACGTGGTACCGAGCGACGGTGAGGTGGTGGGCGTCGGGCAACCGGTCGCGATCCGCTTCGACGAGAACATCGCCGACCGCGCCGCGGCCGAGAAGGCCATCAAGATCACTGCCAACCCGCCGGTCGAAGGTGCGTTCTACTGGCTCAATCGACGCGAAGTGCGTTGGCGCCCCGAGCATTACTGGAAGCCCGGTACCAACGTCGACGTAGCGGTCAACACCTACGGCGTCGACCTGGGGGAGGGGATGTTCGGCGAGGACAACGTCAAGATGCACTTCACCATCGGTGACGAGATGATCGCCAGCGTCGACGACAACACCAAGATCATCACCGTTCGGATCAACGGCGAAGTGGTCAAGACCATGCCGACCTCGATGGGCAAGGACAGCACCCCGACGAACAACGGTGTGTACATCGTCGGGGCGCGGTTCAAGCACATCATCATGGACTCTTCGACCTACGGCGTACCGGTCAACTCGCCCAACGGGTATCGCACCGATGTGGATTACGCCACCCAAATTTCCTACAGCGGGATCTTCGTGCACTCCGCGCCGTGGTCGGTGGGCGCACAAGGACATTCGAACACCAGCCATGGCTGTTTGAATGTGAGCCCAAGCAACGCCGTGTGGTTCTACGACCACAGCAAGCGGGGAGACGTCATCGAGATCGTCAACACGGTCGGCAGCATCCTGCCCGGGACCGACGGTTTGGGCGACTGGAACATCCCCTGGGATGTGTGGCGCGCGGGCAACGCCAACCAAGGCGATCGCTAGCGCGGCGGAGCCGGGCGCAGCGGGTCGCCGCATCGGCTCCGCCGATCGCTAGCGCGGCGGAGCCGGGCGCAGCGGAATCTACACCCGCAGCACCGAACCCAGCGCGGACAGCGGGACGTGTGCCTCCACGGCGCCCCCGTCCATGTACCACTGCTGCGCGCCGGGAGAGAAGTCAATCGGTTCGTCGTGCGCTACCGGATAGTCGGGCATGTAGAGGACGAGCTCGTCCGGGGTGAGCGCCCACGCCCGGTAGGCGCCGGAGTAGACCTTGTCCGGGGTCCAGCGGTCGGCGAGGAACGGATACGTTCCCGGGTCATGTGGTGGCGCAGCCTGATTCAGCGCGGTCTCGATGTAGGGCTGCGCCAGCGGCGGTAGCGCGCTCAGCGGATTGCCGTTGGTCAGATCCGCCAGTTGCACGCGTCGGCCGCCCGCCATGTCGAAGGTAAAGGTGCGGTAGGCGTTGTTCGGCCGCGGGCCGTCGGCGTGGTAGTCCTCGTGGAAGACGGCGCTGAGCAGGTTGCCGTGCTGGAAGACCTGGTAGTTCTCCTCGCCGTAACTGTCCGCGACCATGTGGGCGTTGGCATTCCGCCAGTTGCCGACCAGGGTCCGTAGGTAATCCCGGATCACCGGACCCGTGGTGGGGTTGTCCACCAGGTCGACGGGCACGGCAACCTTGATGTCGCGCACGGCGTTGCGTTCCGAGGTCACCACCGCGTGGCAGTACTGACCGTCCCAGCCGCCGCCCAGCTCGCCGCAGAACGACTCAGCGGACGCGTGCGCGGTCGTCGCGCCCAAAATGGTTGTCGCGGCGGTCAGTAGTGACGCCGAGAGGATTCTTCCGATCATCGTTGACTCCGAATCGGTTACAGCAGCTGGACTTTGCTGGCTCGCCAGCGGCCGTCGACTTTCTCCATGGTCATCTTGATCCTGCTGCGATCGATGCGCGGATCGGGCACGGCCATATTGGCGACGGTCTGGTCGATGAACACCAGCACCACAACCTTGTTCGCGGTTTCCGAGGCGATCGCCGAGTCCACCACCACGCCGTGGGCGGTGGCCTTGTTGTCGATGAGCAGTTGCCGCAGTTGAACACTGGACTGGGTGTACATGTCCTTGAACTCGCCGGTGGCGCCGTCGAGCACCTGGCGGAAGTTCTCGTCGACGTTGTTCGAGTCGATGCTCGTCAGCACCCCCGCATACTTGATCGCCGCCTGTTGGGCTTCCTGGCCGGCCACCTTCAGCTGGTGCGCCTGCCACTGCAGCCAGCCGAGATAGCCCGAAACCCCAAGGGAAGCAGCCAATAACAGTGGGAGGATGCTGCGGCGCAGGTAGTGACGCCAGGGCCGGTTGAACCGCTTGGTCTTCTCCTTGCGGCGCAGCAGCGGCCCCTCGTCGCCGTCGTCTTCTGCGGCGTTGACTTCGGCGGCGTCGTCTTCGGCGTCGTCTTTGTCCGTGGCCGCGCCGGTGTCGTCGTCGGCGTCGACTTCTTCGGCGACCTCGAGGTCCTCGGCGTCGACCTCGTTCTCAGTGGTGGCGGTCACTGTCATCTCCTCGTGCTGGATGGGCTCAGTGTGGCGGTTCGATCGGCAACGGCGGGCCCCCGTAGGGGGTGGGAATCGTGAAGCGGCCCCGCGGGGTCGGATCGGTTCTGCGTCCCAGGTCCGCTCCCGGTGGCGGGCCCGCGGTGTCGTCGCCGCCCGGCCGCGGCGCGTTCTTGGCGCCCCGGATCCCGACTCCCGGGTCGTCGTCGCGGCAGTAGGTGTACATGAATGGTTCGTAATAATCGGCGGCCGAGGGCGGATGCGACGGCGTGCCGTAGTCGCACGCGTAGCGGGGGTAGAGCTCGGCCGTCGCCCACACGCCGTGGTCGTGGAAGGTGCTGGCCACCGCATCGATCGCCGATCCGCGGTAGTCAGGGAAGAGCGCGTTGAGCGCCGGCACGCGCAGATAGAGCAGTTGCGAGGCGGTGGCCAGACTGCCCAGGAGCGCCACCATGGTCTCGGAGTTGTCCGCGAACAGGTTGTCGATCGCGTTGAGCGCCTGGGGCGTCTGCTCGGTCAGACGCCGATAGCCGCCCTGCATTCTGGCGACGCCGGCCAGGGTCCGGTTCAGGTCCACGGTGGTGGCGGCCAGTCCCGCATTCTTGTCAGCCGCCAGGGACAGCACCACCCGGCTGGTCCGCAGGATGCTGGTCGTCTCGGGCAGCACCGAATCCAGCGTCGACAGCAACATGGTGCCACCGTCGACGATGGCAGCCAGCTTGCCGGGACCTTCCTTGCTGAGGCTGAGCTCCTTCTTGATCAGCTCGAGCTTGTGGGGATCGACCTGTGCCAGTAGGCCGTCGGCGTCGCCGAGCAGTTGCGCCAGGCTGACCGGGACGCTGGTGCGATCAAGCCCGATCACGCTGCCGTCGTGCAGGTACGGGCCGGCGTCAGATTCGGCCTCGAAGTTGATGTACTGCTCGCCGGCGGGCGACAGTGCCGACACGTGCACCGCGGCGTTCGCCGGGATCCGCACCTGCGAGGTGATGCTGGCGATGGCGTTGACGCCGCGGTCGGTGATCTGCAGCGAATCCACGCGGCCGATCCGTACGCCGCGCAGTGCGACGTCCTGATTGGGCAGCAGCCCGCCGGATTCCGGCAACTGCACGGTGACTATGTACGTCGACGCGAACGGCGCCACCCGCAGCGCGCCGAGCAGCAGATACGTGGTGGCGACGACCAGCGTCAGCACCAGGCCGGCCACCGACAGCCAGACCTGGCGGCGATGGGCGGCCCGCACTCCGCGGACGACAGCACGTGCTACACCGTCGATCACGGCGGTGGTCCTGGCAACGTAGTTCCGGGCGCCACGATGAGGCCGCCGGGCACGTTGGGGTCAGGCATCACCGGCACCTGCGGTGAGTTGGGACCCCGTCCGACGACGCGCTCCTGCAGTCGCCACAGGGTGTACTTCAGGGATCCGATGAACTCGTTCCAAGTGAACCTGGTCGGCCCGTGCAGGCCCCTATCCCCTGGGAAGCCGATGTCGGGAATCGATCCCAGGATGAGCTGATCCACCGTGACATGCACCGAAATTGCGTTACCGGCAGTGGATTTCACCAGGGCGGGGATCATCCGGTTCAACGGCAGCCAGCTGGTGTCGGGGCTTACCGCGACGTCGTTGGCGGCACCGGCGATGGTGTTCAGGTCACGGACCACGCTGCGGCCGCTGGTGTCGGTGCCGCTCAGGGAAGGAAAGCGGGCCAGCAGCCGGCTGGTGTCACCGACCTGCACCACCAGGTTGGACAACTCCGAGGTGTTGGCGGATAAGGCACTCACGGCGGGGTCGGCCGCGGCCATCACGTCGGTGAGAGCCTGGTTCTTGGCGTCGAGTTCTGAGCTGAGACGCGACAATTCGGTCAGCGCGTCAGAGATCTGTCCAGACCGGGCGTCCATGGTGCCCAGCAGCTGGTTGGACTTGCGCACCAGGTCGCCGAAAGCATGGCCCTGGTCGCCGGAGGCCCTGCCGAAACCGTTGATGATATTGGTGAAATTGCGCACCGCACCGCCGTTCACCAGGATCGCGGCCGAGCTCAACACCGATTCGACGGTTGCCGCCGCGGCGGTCGAGTCCAGTCCGATGGTGTCGCCGTTGGTCAGCATCGGCGTCTCCGGGGTGGTCTGTGCGGGCGGGCGCAGCGAGACGAAGACGTCGCCGAGCGGTGTGGCGGTGCGCAATTCGGCGGTGCTGCCCCTGGGCAGCAGCACGCCGTCGCGGATGCGCAGCGTGGTGACCGCGGTGTAGTCGCGGGCCATCATCGACTCGACCTGCCCGACGTCCGCGCCGGCGAGCTTCACCTTGGCATTCATCGGCAGGTTGAGTGCGTTGGCGAAGACCGCCGTGAGTTCGTATCCGCCCGAGCCCAGGCCGGGTGCCGGAAGGGGAAGGCTGGCAAGGCCGTTGGTGGCGCAACCCGAGGTGAGGAGCACGGCCGCAGCGATCGCGGCGGCGGTTCGTGTCGCGGTGCTCGTCATTTCTGGCCCATCGCCGCTAAGCCGTCCAGCACGTAGGTCAACCCGAAGTCGGGCCCGAAGTCCTGCACCGTCCCGGTGCTGCAGCCGAGTTGCCGCAGGCCCATCAGGTTGCAGACTTCTTTGGTCAGCTGGCTGTCGAAGATCATCCGGTCGGTGAGGAAGTGGGCACGCACCGCACCGTTTTCCCGGTCGACCATGTTGTAGGCGTTGTCGGCCAACAGCGGTGCGACGTCCAACGTTTCAGCGAGTTCCCGCCGCCGATCCACCAGCGTCGTCGCCAGCTTGTCGCCGTTGCGCGCGGCCTGCCTGATGGTGTCGCGGTTGGCGTCGAGCAGGTCGCCTGCCCGCTGGACGAGTTGGTCGAGTTTCCTGCCGGTGCTGCCCGTACCCAAGTCCTCATCGGCCAGGATCTGGCTGACCTGGTGGATGGTGGCGGAGAAGTCCCGCAGCTTGCCGTCGTTGTTGGCGGCGGCCTCGAACAGCGAACTGATGTTCTTGACGATGGCGGTGATCTGTCCGCGGGTCTGCGCACCCCCGTCGCTGCTCAGCCGCAACGCCCGCGACAGTTCATCCATCGCGCCTTTGATCCTTCCGCCGTTGCCGCTCAGCACTTCGCTGCCGCCGTTGAGCACGTCGGCCAGCGGACCCCCGCCGTGGCCGTCTCCCTCGAGCGACTTGGTGACCTTGTCCAAAACGGCCAGCACGCGGCTGAATTCGACCGGTGTCCGGGTGCGCGTCAGTCCGATGGTGTCGTGGTTCTCCAGCACCGCGCCGCCGCGGTAAGGCGGGGTCAGTTCGATCTGCCGATCGGTGAGGATCGACGTGGACACGGTGACGGCTTGCGCGTTCGCCGGGACTTTGACGTCACGGTCGACGGTGAACTGCACCTCGACGTAGCCGCCTTTCGGCGTGATCTTGATGACCTTGCCGACCGGCATGCCCAACACGGCCACCACGTTGCCCTCGTACAGACCTGAGGCGCTGTCGAACTGGGCGGTCACCGTGATCGGTTCCTTCTTGCCGGCCAGGTACCACCAGAAGCCGCCGACGACGGTGGCCAACGCCGCCACGACGGCCACGACGGTGATGACGCGGCCGCTCATTTGCAGTCCTTGTAGTACGGAATCATCCCGAATTGCTGGGCGCGGCCACTGATCGCGCACATCCACGAATCGATCAGCAGTGCGCTGGGGGCGTTGAAACTCACCGCGTTGGCGTCTCCGGTCAGGTTTGCCGCCTCGCGCACGAAGATCGGGGTGATCTGCAGCAGATCGCGCAGCAGGTCGTCGTGCTGGGCCATCATGTCGGTGAACTCCCGCATGTCTTTGAGCAGCCCCTCGACCCCCGACCGGTCGTTGACCACGATTTGGTGCATGGTGTCGACCAGGTTGGTCAGGGACTTCATCATTGCGTGGAACACGGCGCGTCGGGCCACAAACTGGCCCAGCAGATCCTGAGCCTGGTTGACCACATTGCCGATGCTGGACTGCTGGCGGCGCAGGGTGTTGGTGACCTGTTCGGTGCTCTTGAGCAGTTGGCCGAGTTGGTCGCGGCGCGCGGCGATGATCTGCGACAGCGAGTCGATGTTCTTCATCGCCTGGGGTACCACGGCGGGCAGGCCCTCGAGTTGCTTGCCCAGTACGGCCAGCGACTGCGCGAACCGGTCGGAGTCGACCTGGTCGAAAGTCGTTGTGGCGTCCTGTAATGCCGCCTGGAGGTCGTAGGGGACCTCGGTGTGCGCCAGGTCGAAGGTGCCGTGGGGGAGGGAGCCGGCACCGGCCGGTTCCAGGGCGAGATAGCGGGATCCCAGGATGGTGGTGACTTTGATCGAGGCCTTCGAGTCTGCGCCCAGCGTCACGTTGTCGCGGATCTTCAGGCCCGCTTCGACGTGGTCGCCGTCGAGTTTCATGCTGGTGACCTCGCCGACCGGTATGCCCGCCGCCGTGACCGGGTTGCCCGGCCGCAGCGAGGCGCCCTGCAGGAACTCGGCCGTGTAGTGCTTGTACCCGGCTCCCAGCGCGTGCACGACCAACATGGCGCCGATCAGCACCGCGACCACGGCAACGGCCGACAAACCCAGCCACAGCGGGTTGTAGTTTTCCAGCGGCCGCTTCCTGAGTCGCGAAAGGCGCTGTCTGACAACCGAATCAGCCACCTGCGCCCCCGTTGGTGTTCCGGCAGCGGGGCGTGTGCCACGCCTTGTTGCCGGGCGTTGCGGCGTTGACGATGATCGGCACCACATCGTTGAGGCCCGGGAAGAATGCGAACATGTTCAAATCGCACAGGTAGGCGTTGCCGTAGGCGCCCTGATTGCCCACCCGGACGAGCCCCTTCAGCAACAGGGGGATGTTGTCTCCGAAGAATGCCACCTGCGGCTCCACATCCATCAGGTGCCGGGCCACACCCGGTCGGCGATCGATGAATTCGCGCAACGCCGGGTAGTCCTGCTCGGCGGCCACCGACAGATTGCTCACCAGTCGTGACAGGGAACCCATGGAGGACACCAACTCCGGACGGCGTCGGTCGAGGGCGGCAACCACGTCGCGGGTCTGGGTGATCACCCCGTCGAGATTCGCGTTCTGCGCGGCGAGGCTGACGACCACCTTGTTGAGATTGGTGATCACGTCACCGAGCGCCTGATCCTTGCCCGCGAAAGTCTCAGTGAGCGTAGATGTTTGGCTGATCAGCGTGGCCAGCGATGAGGTATCGCCCTGTAGTGACTCGATGACGCCCTTGGTGAGGTTGTCGGCATCGTGCGGATTCAGCAGGCTGAACAGCGGTTCGTAGCCGTTGAGCAGCGCCGTGACGTCGAACGACGGTTCGGTGCGGTCCAGGGGGATGGTCGAGCCCGGCGGGAGCTGAGTTCGGCTGCCGTCTTTGCCGAGTGACAGTCCGAGGTAACGCTGACCGACGATGTTCTGGTAGGTCACCGAGGCGACGGTGTTGCCGAAGAGGTGCTGTTCGGTTTGCACCACGAACGACACCTTCGCGAGTTTCCCGTCCAGTTCCACCTTTTCGACCCGGCCGACACGCACCCCGGCCATCCGGACGTCGTCGCCCTCGCGCAGTCCGTACACGTCGGTGAACATTGCCGAGTAGGACGCCGTGCTACCGGCCACATCGCGCCGCAGGCTCACGTACACCAGCCAGGTCAGCGTCAGCGCGATGACCATGAACAGGGTCAGGCCGATCAGCGGGCCCCGAAATTTCACTTGGCCCCCCCGTCCCGTGCTACGGATACGGTGGTGCCGCGCGCCACCGGGCCCAGCAGGATCTCGGTGGCCGCAGTGGCGGGGCGGCCGGTGATCACGCTTAGCATTGTCCGTTCATAGTCGCTGCCGACCGGACCGACCGTGCCGCCGTAGGAGGACGGCAACGATCCCGCTGCCGGCGGACCGAGCAACGGCGGGGGCGGTACCGGGCCGTGCGCCGGGGGATATGGGTCCGGGTCATCCGGGTTGGCGCCGGTACGGATCGGTGGTGACGGCGAAATAAACGGCGGCAGTGGGGGATTGGGGTCGGTGAGGTTGGGCGGTGGATTGACCAGTGGTGGGCCGACCGCCACCAGGTTGCCGTCGGGGCCGATGACCGTGCCCGGCGGCGGGGCCAGATCCTTGGGCGGCTGGTAGTTCTGCGGCAGCAGCACGTCCGGCAAGTCGGGCTTGTTCGGAACCAGCGGCGCGGTGTAGCAGCTGGGGCCCTTCAGCTCGCCGTAATGCGGACAGTCCGCCCGCGTGTAGGCGAAGGTCTGGGTGAAAGAAATCCTGGTCCGCATGTTCCCGACGCCGAGTTCGGGTATCCAGACTTCCTCCATGAATTTGCGAGCCAGGTTGTCCAGTTTGGCGACCGCGGGGACGAAATTGTCGGACCGCATCGCTAGCACGCCGAGCACGGGCGTCATCTCTGTCGAGATCCTGATGAGCTGGTCCATGTGGTTGTCGAACGCTTGATGGGTGGTGCCGACGGTGTTCTGGGCGGCGGAGAGCAACGACGTCAGCTGTCCGCGAGTCTCGGCGAAGGTCTGCATCGGCTGCACGGCTTCGTGCAGGGCGTCGATCAGGTCGGGTGCGGTGGACTGCAACCCGCGGGTGGCCTCCAGCAGCGCCGACACCGTCGACGGGCCCGTATCGGTACTGACGATCGAATTGAGTTGGTCGATAAGCCGATTGAGTTGCGCACCGCTGTTCAGCAGTGCGGTCCGGCGATGGTTGGTGGCGGCCGCCAGCGCCGCCAGGATACCCACCGACCGGTCTTCGCGACCGCGACCCGTGGCGGCCAGCACGTCGCGGAGCTTGCTGACTGTGGTTTGGAACAGCACGGTCGGCAGGTTCTTGTCTTCCGGGATATGCGCACCCGGCCGGATGACAGCTCCGGGACCGTTCCCGACCAGTTGCACCGATGACACCGCGAACACATTGCTGGGCACCACCCGCGCGGTCACCGCCGCTGGAATGGACTGGGCGTACTCGGGTTTCAGGTCGATGTGAACGAAGTTTGGTTTGCCGTGTGCCGCCGGGACGACGCTGCTGACCATACCGACCAGGACGCCGTGATACTTCACGTCCGATTTCTGCGGCAGGCCGTCGCCGACGTTGATCAGATCGGCGGTCACCCGCACATAGTCGTTGAGCCGGCCCGTCGATTTGTACAGCAAGCCCACCGTCAGTACCGCCGCGACGACAATGACGGCCACACCACAGCCGAGCAGCTGCCGATCCGAAGGGCCGCGCCCGTCGACGTCGAAGGAATTGCCGGTCACCTCAGCCACCGAACCTTGCGCCGGCGTCGACGCCCCACAGGGCCATGGTGAGCAGCATGTTGACCATGATCATGACGGTGATGCTGGCCCGCATGCCGTGTCCCGCGGCAACGCCCACGCCCTCGGGGCCGCCGCTGGCGTAGAAGCCGTAGTAGCACTGAATGGTCGATGCGATCCAGACGAAGATGACGGCCTTGACCAGTGAATAGAGAATGTCCTTGCCGGCCAGCATCAACGAGAAGTAGTGCAGGTAGGAGCCGGCAGAGCCGCCGCTGCTGATCTGGACCACGACCTGCGTACTCAGGTAGCCGATGGCCAGGCATGCGGCGTAGAGCGGAATCATCGCCATCACCGAGGCGATGAGCCGGGTGGTTACCAGGTACGGGATCGGCCGGATCGCAATGGATTCCATCGCGTCGATTTCCTCGGCGATGCGCATCGAGCCCAACTGGGCGGTGAACCGGCAGCCGCCCTGCATCGCAAAGGCCATGGCGGCCATCAGCGGAGCCAGCTCGCGGGTGTTGACCAGCGACGACACGAACCCGGTCGCCGGACCCAGACCCAACAGGTCCAGAAAGTTGTAGCCCTCGATGCCGACCAGCGCTCCGACCGTCATGCCGAGAACCACTGCCACACCGGCGGTTCCGCCGCCGACCACGATCGAGCCGTTGCCCCAGGTGATGTTGGACAGCAAACGTAGGAACTCGCCGTTGTACTGCCGCAGGGTGAGCGGAATCGCCGTCAGCGCGCGCACGAAGAAGACCAGCATGTGGCCCAGCCGGCTGATCGGCTTGGTTCCCCTGCGGTACCAACGGATCAGGCGCCCGGTGACGGGCGCCAGTGGCAGGTAGGAGGAGGCGGTCACTCACAGCCCCGTCCGGGGCGACAGCATGATGTAGAGCTGGCTGATCGCGACGTTGACGATCATCAACAGCAGAATCGATTCCACCACAGCCGCATTTACTGAATTGGCCACACCCGTCGGCCCGCCTTTGGTGGAAAGCCCTTTCTGTGCCGACACGATCGCGACGATGGCGCCGAAGATGATTGCCTTCAACAGCGCCAGGATCATGTCGCCCGTGGTCGCGAACGAGGCGAACGTGGACACGAAACTGCCCGGGGCGCCGTTCTGGAAGTAGACGTTGAACATGTAGCTGGCGAAGAACCCGACGAAGCAGACCACGCCGGTCAGCGCGACGCCGATCATGATCGCGGCGGCGAAACGCGGGACAACCAAGCGGCGGATGACCGACACGCCCATCACCTCCATGGCGTCGGTCTCTTCGCGCATGGTCCGGGAACCAAGGTCGGCGGTGATGGCGGAGCCGACGGCCGCCGCCATCAGCACCGCGGCCACCAGAGAGGCGCCCTGCCGGATCACCGCCAGTCCACTGGCCGCCCCGGCCAGCGAGGTGGCGCCGACCTGGCCGGCCAGCAAGGCGAACTGGATCGACAGCGTGACGCTGATCGGCAGGGACACCAGGATGGTCGGCAGTACGGCGGTACCGGCCATGAACGCGCCCTGACGCACGAACTCCTGCCACTGGAATCGCCCGGTGAACAGGTCGATGAAGAAGTACTGGACGGTGCGGATGCCGAGGACGAACTGTTCGCCGACGGTCCGCAGCGAGGCCAGCGGATGACGGTCGACGTAGCCGACGCCCCAATGCGCTATGGCGGCGACGCCGTCATCCCGCAATTCGGGGTCGGATTCGATGGTCATCCCTGCACGCCCAAAAGGTTCTGTAGCAAACTCGAAGCAGTCGTCATAGCGAACCCGGAACCGTCGTCATCGGCGCACTCCCCACCATTTGCTCCCTGAGCGCCGAGCGGAAGGGGTTAGGTGCTATCGAGGTGTCCCTGCCCTGCAGGTGCCTGTGCCCCCATATCTCTGCAGCTCAATCCGGCTTTGCGGTTTCACGCTAGCTTACTTGATAGGGACTTTCAATAGTGTAGAGTCACTCATCGGCGATCTTTTCCGGATTGCTCAGCCGTGTTGGAATGTCAGGCTCACAAAGGTGATGGCATGTCCTCAGCAAACACCGAGTCGCTGCGGGACCGGCGGCGGGCCGAGTTGCTCTCGCAGATCCAGCACACCGCGCACGAACTCTTCGCCGAGCGCGGATTCGACGCGGTGACCACCGAGGACATCGCGGCGGCCGCCGGGATCTCCATCAGCACCTACTTCCGGCACGCGCCGACGAAGGAAGGCCTGCTGGTAGAGCCCGTCCGCGAAGCGATCAGCGCGATGCTCGATTCGTTCAGCACCCGACCCGCGGACGAATCGGCCGTCGAAGTGCTCATCCAGCTGTTCGTCGCCCGCGCCCGGGATGCCAGCGAGTCCGACCGTCTGCACACCTGGCAGCGCGCGATCGTGACCGCGCCCCACCTGTTGAGCAAGTCGACGCTGATGGGCGAATCCGATGAGCGCAGGTTCGTGGAGCTGGTGGCGTCGCGCATGCGCGTCGACCCGTCGGCCGATATGCGCCCCTCGCTGCTGGTCTATACCAGTCTGGCCACGGTCAAATTCGTCATCAACCGCTGGTTGACCGCCGACGTCGTCCCAAGCGAGCCCTTCGACGTACAGATGGAAGAGGCGCTACGGATCACGCTGGCCGGGTTCGCGTGATGGCAGGGGCGTTGACTCGGCGCTGAGGGTTGCGAATCACGCGAAACGCCGCCCTGGACGCAGAGTGAACGCCAGGGAGACGGGCTGGTGGCACAAAAAACCCCGGCCAGTGGCCGGGGATTCTGTTTGGGGTGAGTGACGGGACTCGAACCCGCGACATTCAGGATCACAACCTGACGCTCTACCAACTGAACTACACCCACCATGACCGCATGCGCGGCGACGTCGATACTAACCGCTTGAGCGCTCGTCGGCCGAATCGATTTCCTCTTCGGGGTCCGTGTCACCCTGAAGATCGGCCACCACCGCCGCGATTTCGCTGGTAGCGGGCCCGGGCAGGGGTACGAACGCGGTTCGCCGGTAGTACTGCAATTCGCGGATGGACTCGTGAATATCGGCAAGCGCGCGATGCGCCAGCCCCTTGGGGGGTTGCCCGAAGTAGATACGCGGGTACCAGCGCCGGCAGAGTTCCTTGATCGAGCTGACATCGATCATCCGGTAGTGCAGAAACGCGTCCAGGGCCGGCATGTCGCGAGCGATGAAGGATCGGTCGGTGGCGATCGAGTTACCGGCCAGCGGCGCCGTCTTGGGCTGTTTGACGTGTTCGCCGATGTAGTCCAGGACCATGGCTTCCGCGGTGGCCAGGTCGACGGTGGAGGCCCTGACCTCGTTGGTCAGCCCGGATCGGGAGTGCATGTCCTTGACGACGTCGATCATCGCCGACAATGCGGCGTCGTCGGCGTGGATCACCACGTCGATTCCGTCACCTAGAACGTTCAGGTCCGCATCGGTGACCAGGGCGGCGATTTCGATCAACTTGTCCGACCCCAGATCGAGCCCGGTCATCTCGCAGTCGATCCACACCAGTTCGTCACGCACAGCGCTCACACTAAGCCCACGCGCAGCTCAGGTAAGCCCTGACCCTGCCGCGCACGGGGAAGTAGGGTGATTGCTTTCCCACACAGCGAGGGGCGTCTATGAGCACTGAATCAGAGCTGGGACCCGCGCAACGCATTGCGGCGGGCTACGCCGTCGAAGGCCAGGCGCTCGAGTTGGGCACCGTGGTGGTCGACGGCCAGTCGGACCCGACCGCGCAGATCCGCATTCCGCTGGCCACCATCAACCGGCACGGCCTGGTGGCCGGGGCCACCGGAACCGGCAAGACCAAGACGCTGCAGCTGGTCGCCGAGCAGCTCAGTGCCGCCGGCGTGCCGGTGTTCATGGCCGACGTGAAGGGCGACCTGTCCGGGCTCTCGCAGCCCGGAGAGGCCAACGACAAGACTGCCGCGCGTGCCAGGGACACCGGGGACAACTGGGCGCCGACGGGCTTCCCGGTGGAGTTCCTGTCGCTCGGGACCGACGGAATCGGGGTCCCCGTGCGCGCCACAGTCGACAGCTTCGGTCCGGTGCTGCTGTCGAAAGTGTTGGGGCTCAATGCCACGCAGGAGTCGACGCTGGGGCTCATCTTCCATTGGGCCAAACAGAACAACCGCCCGCTGGTCACGCTGGGCAATCTGCGCACCGTCATCAGTCACCTGGCGGGCGACGAGGGCAAGGCCGACCTGAAGTCCCTTGGCGGGGTATCGGCGACGACCGCCGGCGTCATCCTGCGAGCGCTGGTGAACCTCGCGGGCGAGGGCGGCGACACCTTCTTCGGTGAGCCGAAGCTCGACCCGAATGATCTGCTGCGGGTCGACACGCGGGGCCGCGGCACGATCAGCCTGCTGGAGTTCAGTGGTCAATCGTTGCGTCCGGTCATCTTCTCGACGTTCTTGATGTGGTTGCTGGCCGACCTTTTCGCGCAGTTGCCCGAAGTCGGCGACATCGACAAGCCCAAGCTGGTGTTCTTCTTCGACGAGGCGCACCTGTTGTTCGCTGACGCGTCCAAGGCGTTCCTCGAACAGGTCGAACAGACCGTCAAGCTCATCCGGTCCAAGGGCGTCGGGGTGTTCTTCTGCACCCAACTGCCCACCGACCTGCCCAACGACGTGTTGTCTCAGCTGGGCGCCCGCATCCAGCACGCATTGCGGGCGTTCACCCCCGACGATCAGAAGGCGCTGAGCAAGACCGTCCGCACCTATCCGAAAACCGATGTCTACGAACTGGAATCGGCGTTGACGTCGCTGGGCATCGGCGAGGCCGTGGTCACCGTGTTGTCGGAGAAGGGCGCACCGACACCGGTCGCCTGGACACGCATGCGGGTGCCCCGGTCGTTGATGGGGGCCATCGGTACCGATGAGGTCACCAAGGCGGCGAAGGCCAGCCCCCTGCACGCCAAGTACGGGCAGACCATCGAGCGGCCGGAGCCCCCCATGGTCGCGACGGGGGGCCAGGCTCCCTCGGTTCCGCAGGTGGATGCCGAGCTGCCGCCCATGCCGGCGCCCTTCGAGCCGAAGGGACCCGCGGTGTGGGAGGAAGTGCTGAAAAACCCGACGGTGAAAAGCGGGATCAACACGGCGATACGCGAGATCATCCGCAACATGACTCGGTCCGGCCGCCGTCGCTAGTTGCGGCTATCCGCCGCCCAGCTTCTTGTAGAAAGCGCCCACGATCGGCGCCACGATGGCCCGTGGCGCATATCCACTTGCCACCGACATGGCCTTCGACGTCAACCCGGGCACGATGCGCATCTTGTTGCGCTCCAACGCATCCAGTGACACCTGCGCGGTGTGCTCGGTCGAAATCCACAGGAAGTCGGGCACGAGCTTCTCCACCAGCGATCGTTCGTCGCCTTCGGGCAGATCCGTGCGCACCGGGCCGGGCGCCAGCAGCGTGACGTGCACGCCGAATTTGCGGACCTCACCGCGCAGCGATTCGCTGAACGTGTTCGCGAATGCCTTAGTGGCGGCATAGGTGGCGTTGTAGGGAATCGGCGAATTGCCGGCTGCGGAGCCGGAAATGAGGATGCCGCCAGCCTGGCGCTGGATCATTCCCGGCAGCACCGCCAGCGTAAGGTCTTGCACCGCAACGGCATTCAGCTGCACCTGGGCCTTCTCGCCGGCCGGGTCGAGATCGGCGACCGCGCCGAACGTCGCGGTGCCGGCGTTGGCGCACAGGATCGAGATCGTCCGGGTGGCCAGTTCGTCGCACAGCCTGGCCCGCTCGGCGGGGTCGGCCAGGTCGGCCGGTCGTACCTCGACCGTGACGCGGTACCGCTCTGCAAGCCGGGCGGCGAGTTGGTTGAGCAGCTCCTCGCGCCGCGCGGTGATGATCAGGCTGTGGCCGCGCGCGGCCAGCTCGGTGGCCAGCGCCTCGCCGATGTTTTGCGAAGCCCCGGTGACTACAGCACGCGCGTCAGGACTGGGAGCGGGAACCGGCATGACGACGATCGTAGACAGTGGGCTCGCGCGGCCGGGCGCAGCGGGTCGCTGCCAGAACCAATACGCTCTTGTGCATGAGTGACCCGGAGCCGGGCGCGACGGATCGCCAGAGCGCCGAGCCTGAAGATTCGCAGACAAAGTTCGAGGACTCGTCTGCGAAATTACAGCTTCGGTGCGATGAGCTGCGGCCCTTCTCGCGAGTCCGGATTCTGGCCTGGGCCTTGTGGGACTGCGGCTCGACCGGCCTGAACGCGATCACGGCGACTTTCGTGTTCTCCGTCTACCTGACCAGCAGCGTCGGGGAGGGCGCACCCGGTGGTGCGACTCCGGAGAGTTGGTTGGGGCGTGCCGCAGCCATCGCGGGGATCGTCGTGGCCATGCTGGCGCCTGTCGTCGGGGTTTGGGTGGCCTCGCACCATCGACGGCATGTCGCGCTCGGCGTGTTGACCGGTTGCGCGGTGGCGACGACGTGCGGGATGTCGCTGATTCGTGATCAGCCCGACTATTTCTTCGCGGGCCTGGCGCTGTTGGCGGCGACTGCGGCGGCCGGTGACTTGGCCAGCGTTCCCTACAACGCGATGTTGCGGGAATTCTCGACCCCGGCAACAGCCGGGCGCATCTCGGGCTTCGGCTGGGCAGCGGGATACTTCGGCAGCGTTCTGCTGCTGATCCTGGTCTATCTGGGCTTCATGACCGGTGATGGCGATGAACGCGGTCTGCTAAACCTGTCCACGTACGACGGGCTCAATGTGCGGGCGGCGATGTTGCTGGCCGCGGCCTGGCTGGCGATCCTGGGAACGCCACTGCTGCTCATCGCTCATCGCCTGCCCGACAACGAGACCTCGGCGGCCCCGAAAACGAGCCTGCTGGGCGGGTACCGCAAGCTCTGGGTCGACATCTCCGCCGAGTGGCGGCGCGACCGCAACTTGGTCTACTTCCTGGTGGCCAGCGCGATCTTCCGGGACGGCCTGGCGGCGATCTTCGCCTTCGGTGCGGTGCTGGGGGTCGAGGTCTACACCCTCTCGAAGGCCGACGTGCTTGTCTTCGGGGTCGCCGGAAGCGTGGTGGCCGCGATAGGTGCTGCGCTCGGCGGACTGATCGACCACCGGGTGGGCTCCAAGCCGGTGATCGTGGTGTCGCTGACGGCGATCCTCGCCTCGGCGCTGAGCCTGCTGGCCCTGTCCGGCGCATTGGCCTTTTGGGTGTGCGGGCTATTGTTGTGCCTGTTCATCGGGCCGTCCCAGTCATCGGCACGAGCGCTGCTGTTGCGCATGGCGCAGCACGGTAAAGAGGGCGTGGCGTTCGGGCTGTACACGATGACCGGCCGGGCGGTGGCGTTCCTGGCGCCGTGGCTGTTCTCCGTCTTCGTCGACGTCTTCGGCGTGGCCCGAGCCGGTTTGGGAGGCATCTGTGTGGTGCTTGCGGTCGGACTGCTGGCCATGTTGAAGGTGCGAGTGCCGCCGCACGTGGCGATAGCGATGCCGGCTTCCGGTTAGCGCGGGGCGTCGCAGATGGTCAGACCCTGTCCGGTGCGCTGTCGCACCTGAACCCCGGCCACTGTGACCGAACAGGTGATCTCGTGGCCGATGTTGACCACCGTGACGCTCGCCGGGTGGTTCGCCGAGGTAGACAGGCTCACTTGTCGGGTCCAGGGCAACGCCACATTGAACTCGGTCTGGATCATGTCGCCGGCATCCATGTACATGACACTGATGGCGCGGCCCTCGCCGGAGACGCTGTAGACGACCGTCTGCAAGGCTCCGGGTGTGTTCGGCACTCCGGGCGGCGCCGTGGTGCCGGGCGGGGCGGTGGTGGTGGTGCGCGGCGGCCTGCGGGTGGTGGTGGGCGGCGACGTCGTGCGGGTCGTGGGGGGTGCGACGGTGGTGCTGGGCACCGGCGGCAGAGGTTCGATCGCGGTTTGCTGCTTGAGCGACCCATTGGCGATGACCAATGCCACGACCAACCCGATGACCAGCAACACCGCGGCACCGGCCACGAACCACAACCACCGGGGTGATCGCGGTGGGCCCTGGTCGGGCTCCTCGTCCTTCGGAGGCCCGTCCTGCTGCCAGTACTGTGGCGGCAACTGTTGGGTGGGATTGGGTTGGTAGGTGCCGGGGGCCCATGACGAATTAGCCCCGCCGTAGGTGGCATACGGCATGTCATCGGCATACGCCGGGTAGTCGATCGGGGGCGAATCCCGATTGTCATGCGGCCACGCCGAATCAGACCCCGGTCGAGGGGGACCGAATTGCTGGGTGCGACGTGGATCGTTCATATCCACTTCGAAGGGTACCGGGCATCGCGCTGGACGGGTTTTGCGACCGGCCCGAGCTGGCCCGATAACTTATTGTCCGCCGGCGGTCAGCGCCGCAAGCGTCATCGCCCGCATGACGGCGCGAGACCGAACCGCCCGCGCCGGTTTGGTGTCGGCCGATTTCATGCTGTGCGGTGTGGAGTTCAACAGCCCGAACACGGCATGCGCCATCAGTCGGGCGTCGGCTTCGGCCAGATCGGGATTAAGCTGGCGCAACACGCCGACCCAGATTTCCACGTACTGACGCTGCGCCTTACGCACCTGGCGTTCGGCCGCCGCCGGCAGGTGCGCCAGGTCGCGGTCCTGAATCCGGATGAGGTCGGGTTCGCCCAGCGCGAAATCGAGGTGGAAGTCGATCAAGCCATTCAGGGTCGCAACCGCGTCGGCGCCGCGGTCCTGCACCGCGCGCGCACCGGCCAACAGCCCGGCACTGATGCCGACCAGCAATTCGACCAACAGCGATTCTTTGTTGGGGAAGTGCCGGTAGATAGCGGGACCGCTGACGCCGGCGGCAGCGCCGATGTCTTCCAGCCGCACCGCCAGGAATCCGCGCTCAGCGAAGAGCCGCTCGGCAGCCGACAGCAGTTGTTGGCGCCGGTCGGATTTCAACTGGCTGCGCCGATTTGGCGGCTCGGACGGCCCGGATTCGTTGTCCGGGGCGGACGCTGGCATGACGGCCTCCTGGACATGTCGGTTAATCGTCACTAACGTAGCACCCGATCGCCGGCCGGAGGAACTGTGGCAACCGAACCTAGACCGCTTTCCTACGAACGTGGCCCGGGGGTGCCCGCGTTGCTCGAGACGACCATCGGCGCGAATCTTGTTGACACCGCAATGGTGTTCGGGTCGCACGATGCGCTTGTCGACGTCGCGGCAGGGCGGCGGTGGAGCTACACCGACTTCGTGACCGATGTGCGCCGGCTGGCGACCGGGCTGTTGCGGGCCGGCGTGAAGGCAGGTGACCGGATAGGCATCTGGGCGCCCAACCGGTGGGAGTGGGTTCTGGTCCAGTACGCCACCGCCGAGGTCGGGGCGATCCTGGTGACCATTAACCCTGCCTACCGTTCCCGCGAATTGGCCTACGCTCTCCGGCAATCCGGTATTGCCATGGTGATCGCCGCCCCCGGCTTCAAGGACGCCGACTACCTGTCGATGTTGACAGAGGTCAGGGCGGATTGTGTCGACCTGCGTGACGTGGTCATCATGGGCACCGCGGACTGGGATGAGTTGGCCGGTGCCGATGCCGATTCGGTCGCGCTGGCGCAGGCGGCCGCGACGTTGGCGCCCACCGACCCGATCAACATCCAATACACCTCCGGCACAACGGGTTACCCGAAGGGCGTCACGCTAAGCCACCGCAACATCCTCAACAACGGCTACTTGGTGGGGGAGTTGCTCGAGTACACCGAACAGGATCGGATCTGCATCCCGGTGCCGTTCTACCACTGCTTCGGCATGGTCATGGGCAACCTGGCGGCCACCAGTCACGGTGCCTGCATGGTGATCCCGGCGCCCGGGTTCGATCCCGCCGCGACCCTGCGGGCCGTGCAGGCCGAACACTGCACCAGCCTGTACGGAGTGCCGACGATGTTCATCGCCGAGCTCGGCCTGGCCGACTTCGCCGACTACGAGTTGGGCAGCCTGCGAACCGGGATCATGGCCGGCGCACCGTGTCCCGTCGAGGTGATGCGTCAGGTGATCGAGCGCATGCACATGCCCGGGGTCTCGATCTGCTACGGCATGACGGAAACCAGCCCGGTCTCGACCCAGACCCGCACCGACGATTCATTGGAACGGCGCGTCGGTACCGTCGGGCGCGCGGGTCCGCATGTGGAAATCAAAGTGGTGAACCCCGATACCGGTCAAACGGTGGCCCGCGGCGTGCCCGGCGAGTTCTGCACCCGCGGCTATTCGGTGATGTCGGGTTACTGGAACGACCCGGTGAAGACGGACGAGGTAGTCGACGCCGACGGGTGGATGCACACCGGCGACCTGGCCGCCATGGATGCGTGCGGGTACGTGCAGATCACCGGGCGCATCAAGGACATCGTCATGCGCGGTGGGGAGAACATCTCTCCACGCGAAATCGAGGAATTCCTGTACACACACCCCGACATCGTCGATGCACACGTCATCGGCGTGCCGGACGACCGCTACGGCGAAGAGATCATGGCCGCGGTCAGGCTGCGCGAGGGGGCCACGGAGTTGACCATCGAGGCACTACGGGAGTTCTGCGCCGGGCGCATCGCGCGGTTCAAGATCCCGCGGTATCTGCGGATCGTCGAGGAGTTCCCGATGACGGTCACCGGCAAGGTACGCAAAGTCGAGCTGCGCCAGGCGGCGATCGAGTGGCTCCGCGACAGTCGATAGCCGCTGCTGAGCGGCCCCACCCGCCCTGGACGCACCCGCTGTGAAATGGTATTGTCACTGTCTTAGTTAATGATTATTAACTGAAATCGGAGGCTCTGCGATAAATGGACAAGGTGGTGGCTACCGCTGCAGAGGCGGTCGCGGACATAACCGACGGCTCGTCGCTGGCCGTCGGAGGATTCGGGCTGTGCGGCATCCCGGAGGCGCTGATATCGGCGCTCGCCGAGCTGGGCGTCACCGACCTGGAGACGGTGTCCAACAACTGCGGAGTGGACGGCATTGGGTTGGGAGTGCTTTTGGCGCACAAGCGAATCCGCCGCACTATCTCCTCATATGTGGGTGAGAACAAGGAATTCGCGCGGCAATTCCTGTCCGGTGAACTGGAAGTGGAGCTCACCCCGCAGGGCACGCTGGCCGAGCGGCTGCGTGCCGGCGGGATGGGCATCCCGGGCTTCTACACGCCGGCTGGGGTCGGCACCCAGATCGCCGACGGCGGCCTGCCGTGGCGTTACGACGCTTCGGGGGAGGTCGCCGTCGTGTCGCCGCCCAAAGAGACGCGCGAGTTCGACGGCGTCACCTATGTTCTCGAGCGGGGGATCCGCACCGACTTCGCGCTGGTGCATGCCTGGAAGGGCGACCGGCACGGCAACCTGGTGTACCGCTACGCCGCCGGCAACTTCAACCCCGAGTGCGCCCCGGCCGGACGGATCACCATCGCCGAGGTCGAGCACCTTGTCGAGCCCGGTGAGATCGACCCCGCCACCGTGCATACGCCGGGTGTTTTCGTGCAGCGCGTCGTGCATGTGCCCAACCCGGAGAAGCGGATTGAGAAGGAGACGGTGCGGTGATGGCGGTCGATTGCGCCGAGCTTGGGGCTTCCCCCACATTCGCGACAAAGAGGAGTAACGCATGACCTGGACGCGCGACGCGATGGCAGCCCGGATCGCCGCCGAGTTCACCGACGGCCAGTACGTCAACCTCGGTATTGGGATGCCCACGTTGATTCCCAACCACATTCCCGACGGCGTGCACGTCGTCCTACATTCGGAGAACGGGATCCTCGGTGTCGGGCCCTACCCGCGTCGCGAAGACGTCGATGCCGATCTGATCAACGCCGGCAAAGAGACGGTGACGGTCCTACCGGGAGCGTCGTTCTTCGGTTCCTCGACGTCATTCGGGGTCATCCGTGGTGGGCATCTGGACGTGGCTGTGCTTGGGGCAATGCAGGTTTCGGTCACCGGGGACCTCGCCAACTGGATGATTCCCGGCAAGATGGTCAAGGGCATGGGCGGGGCGATGGATCTGGTGCACGGCGCCCGCACGGTCGTCGTGATGATGGAGCACGCCGCCAAGGACGGCAGCTCCAAGATCCTGGAGCGCTGCACCCTCCCGCTGACCGGTGTCGGCTGCGTCAACCGGATCGTCACCGAACTGGCCGTCATCGACGTCCGTGACGACGGCCTGCACCTCATCGAGACCGCCCCGGATGTGTCGGTCGACGAGGTGGTCGCCAAAACCCAGCCGCCGCTTATCCTGTCGGACCTGGTGTCCCGGTGACGGCTATCGCGCCCACCTTCGCCGACGAACATCGCCGATTGGTCGCCGAACTCAACGAGAAGCTGGCCGCGGCAGCCCTGGGCGGCAACGAACGCGCCCGCGAGCGTCACGTCAGCCGCGGAAAATTGCTGCCCCGGGAACGGGTGGACCGCCTGCTCGATCCGGGCAGCCCCTTCCTGGAACTGGCCGCGCTGGCCGCCAACGGCATGTATGGCGACGAGTCTCCGGGCGCGGGCATCATCACGGGGATCGGGCGGGTGTCGGGACGTGAGTGTGTGATCGTCGCCAACGACGCCACCGTCAAGGGCGGCACCTACTACCCGATGACGGTCAAGAAGCACCTGCGCGCCCAAGAGGTCGCTGTACAGAACCTGCTGCCCTGCATCTACCTGGTCGACTCCGGCGGCGCTTTCCTGCCCCGCCAGGACGAGGTGTTCCCCGACCGCGAACACTTCGGCAGGATCTTCTATAACCAGGCGACCATGAGCGCCAAGGGAATTCCGCAGGTTGCGGCGGTACTCGGGTCATGCACCGCGGGCGGCGCGTACGTGCCCGCGATGAGCGACGAAGCCGTCATCGTCCGCGAGCAGGGCACGATCTTCCTGGGCGGCCCACCCCTGGTCAAGGCGGCCACCGGCGAGATCGTCACCGCCGAAGAACTCGGCGGCGGGGACCTGCACTCCCGGGTCTCGGGCGTCACCGACCATCTGGCTGAGGACGACGAGGATGCGCTGCGGATCGTGCGCTCGATCGCGGCCACCTTCGGACCGCGCGAGCCCGCGCAGTGGGACATCCGTCCGTCGGTGGACGCCCGGTATGACCAGACGGACCTGTACGACGTGGTCCCCCCGGATCCGCGGGTGCCCTACGACGTCCGCGAAGTGATCGTGCGCATGGTCGACGGTGGCGAATTCAGCGAATTCAAGGCGAATTACGGTAAGACGCTGGTGACGGCCTTCGCGCACATCCACGGCCACCCGGTCGGGATCATCGCTAACAACGGCGTGCTGTTCAGCGAATCCGCAGTCAAGGGAGCGCATTTCATCGAGTTGTGCGATAGGCGCCGGATCCCGTTGCTCTTTCTGCAGAACATCGCCGGGTTCATGGTCGGTCGCGACTACGAGGCGGGCGGCATCGCCAAACACGGGGCCAAGATGGTCACCGCGGTGGCGTGCGCGCGGGTTCCGAAGCTGACCGTGGTGATCGGCGGATCCTATGGCGCGGGTAACTATTCGATGTGCGGGCGGGCGTACTCACCGCGCTTCCTGTGGATGTGGCCGAATGCACGCATCTCGGTGATGGGCGGCGAACAAGCCGCTTCGGTGCTGGCCACAGTGCGCGGTGAGCAGCTTTCTGCCGCGGGCAAGCCCTGGTCGCCCGAAGAGGAAGAGGCGTTCAAAGCGCCCATCCGCGCCCAGTACGAGGACCAAGGCAACCCCTACTACTCGACCGCCCGTCTGTGGGACGACGGCATCATCGACCCTGCCGATACCAGAACGGTTGTGGGGCTGGCGCTTTCTGTGTGTGCCCAGGCCCCGCTGGAATCGGTCTCCTACGGCGTCTTCCGGATGTGACATGTTTGACACTGTTCTAGTGGCCAACCGCGGCGAGATCGCGGTGCGGGTGATCCGCACTCTGCGCCGGCTGGGTATCCAGTCCGTCGCCGTCTACAGCGACGCCGACGCAGCGGCCCGTCATGTAATCGAAGCCGACACGGCGGTCCGGCTGGGACCGGCGCCGGCCCGCCAGAGCTATCTCGACATCGCGAAAGTGATCGACGCGGCGGTGCGCACCGGAGCCCAGGCGATCCACCCAGGCTACGGGTTCCTTTCGGAGAACGCGGATTTCGCCGCGGCATGTGATCGGGCCGGGGTGGCGTTTCTGGGGCCGCCCGCACACGCGATCGAGGTGATGGGCGACAAGATCGCCGCCAAGAACGCGGTCGCGGCCTTCGACGTGCCGGTGGTGCCGGGAATCGCGCGCCCGGGGCTGACCGACGACGAACTCGTCGCCGCCGCCGAAGACGTGGGCTACCCGGTACTGGTCAAGCCGTCCGCGGGCGGTGGCGGCAAAGGAATGCGGATGGTCGAGTACTCCGCCCGGTTGCGCGAAGCGCTGGTGAGCGCACGGCGCGAGGCCGCCTCCGCATTCGGGGACGACACGCTGTTTCTGGAGCGATTCGTGCAGCGGCCCAGGCACATCGAGGTTCAGGTGCTCGCCGACACGCACGGCAACGTGCTGCATCTCGGCGAGCGCGAATGCAGCCTGCAACGACGCCACCAGAAGGTGATCGAGGAGGCTCCGTCGCCGCTGCTGGACGCCGCCACCCGGGCGCGGATCGGCGCCGCCGCGTGCAACACCGCCCGCAGCGTCGACTATGTCGGCGCCGGCACGGTGGAGTTCATCGTTTCCGCGGACCGTCCCGACGAGTTCTTCTTCATGGAGATGAACACCCGGCTGCAGGTGGAACACCCTGTCACCGAGGCGGTTACGGGCCTAGATCTGGTCGAGTGGCAGCTGCGGGTGGCCGCGGGCGAGAAGCTGGCATTGGCACAGGACGACATCGAGCTGCGCGGGCACGCGATCGAGGCCCGGGTGTACGCCGAGGATCCCGCTCGCGGATTTCTGCCCACCGGGGGCCGGGTGCTGCAGGTCGTCGAGCCGTCCGGGCCCGGCGTGCGGGTGGATTCCTCGCTGCTGGCGGACACGGTGGTCGGCAGCGATTACGACCCGATGCTGAGCAAGGTGATCGCGCACGGCAGCGACCGGGCGCAGGCGCTGGCCCGCCTCGATCAGGCGCTATCGCAGACCGCGGTCCTGGGTGTGCAGACCAACATCGAGTTTCTCCGCTTTCTGCTTGCCGACGAGCGGGTGCAGGCCGGAGATCTCGACACCGCCCTGCTGGATGAGCGGCTCGACGACTTCGACCCGCTGGTGGCCCCGGACGATGTGTTCGCCGCGGCCGGTCTGTATGTCCAATGGGCTCTGCAACGGCGCAGCAGGGGCAACCTGTGGGCCAGCCCGAGCGGCTGGCGCATCGGCGCCGCCGCCGCTGCGGTGCGCACCGCGATGCGCACCGCGCAGCGCACGGAGACCGTCGCGGTGCGGGGCTTGCCCGATGCGGCCGAGGTGAGCGTCGGGGACGGTGAAACGCTGGCCGCGAGTGCGCAAGTCGGTACTGGGCGACTAAGCGTGACGCTAAATGGCGTACGCCGGGACTACCGGTGGGCCGAGGCGGAGCGGCACTTCTGGATCGCCGACGCGCGGGGCGCCTGGCACATCCGGGAGGTCGAGGAACACAAGATCCGTCGAGCCGCGGGGGAGCGACCCGCCGAGGTCGTCAGCCCCATGCCCGGCAGCGTCATTGCGGTGCAGGCCGAGTCGGGCGCCGAGGTTTCGGAGGGCGACGTGGTGGTAGTCGTCGAGGCGATGAAGATGGAGCACTCGCTGACGGCACCCGTCTCCGGTCAGGTGGAGGTGTTGGTGTCGGTCGGCGACCAGGTGACCGTCGACCAGGTGTTGGCCCGGCTGGTCCCGGCCACCGAAGAAGCAACAGAAGGCAAGGAATAGCGAATCATGACGACAACGATTCCAGCAGGAACTATTCCGAAGGAATACGAGGAACTCCGCGATACGGTGGCCGACTTCGCACGCACCGTCGTGGCACCCGTCTCGGCCAAACACGATGAGGAGCACAGCTTCCCGTACGAGGTGGTCGCCAAGATGGGGGAGATGGGGCTGTTCGGCCTGCCCTTCCCGGAGGAGTACGGCGGCATGGGCGGTGACTACTTCGCCCTGGGCCTGGCACTGGAGGAACTCGGCAAGGTCGACCAGTCGGTCGCTATTACCCTGGAAGCCGCCGTGGGTCTGGGCGCCATGCCGATCTTCCGCTTCGGCACCGAGGAGCAGAAGCAGCAGTGGTTGCCGGATCTGCTGACCGGGCGGGCGCTGGCCGGATTCGGCCTCACCGAACCGGGTGCGGGCTCCGACGCCGGCAGCACCCGCACCACGGCCCGCCTCGAGGGCAATGAGTGGATCGTCAACGGCAGCAAGCAGTTCATCACCAACTCCGGCACCGACATCACCTCACTGGTCACCGTCACCGCCGTCACCGGTACCGTCGCGGACGGCAAGAAGGAGATTTCGACCATCATGGTGCCTAGCGGCACAACGGGATTCATCGTCGAGCCGACCTACAACAAGGTCGGCTGGAACGCCTCGGACACCCATCCGCTGACCTTCGACGACGCGCGCGTCCCCGAAGAGAATCTGCTGGGCACCCGCGGCAAGGGCTACGCCAACTTCCTGTCAATCCTCGACGAGGGCCGCATCGCGATCGCCGCGCTGGCGACCGGGGTGGCGCAGGGCTGCGTCGACGAAAGCGTCAAGTACGCCAACGAGCGGCAGTCCTTCGGCCAACCGATCAGCTCCTACCAGGCAATCAGCTTCAAGATCGCGCGCATGGAGGCCCGCGCCCACGTGGCCCGCACCGCCTACTACGACGCCGCGGCAAAGATGTTGGCGGGCAAGCCTTTCAAGAAGGAAGCGGCGATCGCCAAGATGGTATCCTCGGAAGCGGCGATGGACAACGCCCGGGACGCGACTCAGATTCACGGCGGCTACGGCTTCATGAACGAATACCCGGTCGCCCGTCACTACCGCGACAGCAAGATCCTGGAGATCGGCGAGGGCACCACCGAGGTGCAGTTGATGCTGATCGCCCGCTCGTTGGGGCTCTCATGACAGACCGCCAGGTAGTCCAGCGCGGCCTGTGGTTCGAGGAGTTCGAGGTCGGCACTACCTACCTGCACCGCCCGGGTCGCACCGTCACGGAGGCCGACAATGTGCTGTTCACCACGCTCACCATGAACACTCAGTCGCTGCACCTGGACGCGGCGTGGGCCGCCGAGCAGCCGGGCTTTCGTGGTGAGCGGCTGGTGAATTCGATGTTCACGCTCTCCACGCTGGTCGGGTTGTCCGTCGCCCAGTTGACGTTGGGCACCATCGTCGCCAACCTCGGTTTCTCCGACGTGTCCTTCCCCAAGCCGGTTTTCCACGGCGACACGCTTTATGCCGAGACCGTGTGCACCAATAAGCGGGAGTCCAAGAGCCGTCCCGGCGAAGGCATCGTCACGTTGGAGCACACCGGACGCAATCAGCACGGGGATGTCGTGGCCAAAGCGGTTCGGACCACGCTGGTGCAGAAACGCCCTGCCGAGGACGCGTCATGAGTTTGCGTGACGCCGGACCGGGCTGGTTGTTCTGCCCGGCCGATCGGCCCGAGCGTTTCACCAAGGCTGCGGCGGCCGCCGATGTGGTGATCCTCGACCTGGAAGACGGAGTTGCGGCGCCGGAGAAGGCCGCCGCCCGCCAGGCGCTGCGGGACCACCCGTTGGACCCCACGCGGACGGTCGTGCGGATCAACGCGGCCGGCACCGACGATCAGGCCCGCGATCTCGAAGCGCTGGCAGGCACCGCGTATACCACGGTGATGCTGCCCAAGGCGGAGTCCGCCGCCCAGGTGGCGGCGTTGGGGCCGCGCGATGTCATCGCCTTGGTGGAGACCGCGCGGGGAGCGTTGTTCGCGGCGGAGATCGCGGCGGCGGAGCGCACCGTCGGGATGATGTGGGGTGCCGAGGATCTGATCGCCACCCTGGGCGGCAGCTCAAGTCGGTGCGCGGACGGCACCTACCGCGATGTGGCGCGCCACGTTCGCTCGACAATCCTGTTGGCGGCCAGCGCCTTTGACCGCCTGGCGCTCGATGCCGTACACCTGGACATCCGCGACGTCGAGGGCTTGCAGACCGAAGCGGTCGACGCCGTGGCGGTGGGCTTCGACGTGACCGTGTGCATCCATCCCAGCCAGGTGGACGTGGTGCGCAGGGCCTACCGGCCCAGCGACGAAACCCTGGACTGGGCGCGCCGGGTGCTCGCCGCGGCCAAGACCGAGCGCGGGGTGTTCGCGTTCGAGGGGCAGATGGTGGATTCCCCGGTGCTGCGGCACGCCGAGGCGATGCTGCGCCGGGCGGGGGAGTCTGCGCCCGGCTGACGGGATTGACTGACTCTCGATCGGGCCGTCCGTCAGCGCACCGTCAGGTAAATATCGGCCGAAAACTGTGAAGGTGCGAATTCGGGGTAACCCGAAATATCAACCCGGGAATTCAATGCGTTATGGTCGCGTCGGCTAGCAGGCGTATTTTCCCGAGCCAGCGACGCAATTCTCCGATCTCGGCAACCTCGATTGTCGCCGGTCGTTTCCGGGCTCATCCCGACTGCCCCGGCGTCCCGCCGGCGCCCTGCGCGCCGTCGTCGCCATCGGCGCCGACGCTTCCGGGCGCGCCAGGTGTGCCACGGGGAGCGGTGGGACCGCCGGCGCTGCCGCCCCCGCCGACTCCGCCGGTACCACCGGCTCCACCGACACCCGCGGCGCCTCCGGCTCCGCCGGCGCCACCGTTGCCGCCGATGCCTCCCGTGCCGCCGTCGGCTCCCGCGCCGCCTCTGCCGCCGTTGCCGCCGTCGCCGCCGTGCTGGAAGCCACCGCCACCATCGCCGCCGGCGCCCCCGGCCCCGCCGCCGGCGCCGGTCCCGCCGGTCCCGCCGGCTCCGCCGATACCCCCGGCTCCGCCGCTGACGCCCGTCGGGGTGCCCACGGTGCCGGCCGGCCCCGCCTGCGCCGCCTTTGCCGCCGTTGCCACCGGTGCCGCCGACGCTGTCGGGTCCGGTGGCGTCGCCTCCGGCGCCGCCGTTTCCGCCGTGTCCACCTTGGGCCTCACCCGAGCCGCCGATACCGCCAACGCCACCTGCGGCCCCGACACCCGCGGCGCCGCCGTTGCCGCCGTTGCCGGACTGACCGAATTGGGTATCGACGTCACCGCCTTTGCCGCCGGCGCCACCACTGCCGCCGGTGCCCCCGATCCCGCCGTTGCCGCCATCGCCACCGGTTCCGGTGGTCGCGGTGCGTCTGCTGCGAAGCAGGTTGCTGCGGCTGCTCAATCCCGGATTTGTGGTCACCTGGCCGGGTGATGCGGCATCCCGAGTCGGCACTCTTTACGTGGCCGAGTTTTACGGCTTTGAAGTGGATATCTATCCCGAATCCCGGGGTGGAGAGCACGCGCAAATCGGGAGTCGAAGAGGCACCGGAGACGACATCGCACACGCGGTCTGCACGTTGCGCAAGAGGTAGTGTCCAAGTCGAGTAGCAACAGACGGCGACCGGCCGAGCTGTCGGTTGCAAGTCTCGTACTCACCATTATCTAGCAACATATTTTTGGTTTCGTATCGCGGAAGTCCGGTTCCTATATTTCGAGTAATTGCTCGCTTTCAATCTCCTTAGTCAATTTGCCATATCCGTTGTTAGCGATCGCTTACAAGCAAATATTCTCGATATTCTTTGCTTTTGCGAGTGAATGCTCACTAGCAAATATCGACTCAAGCATGACGGGTGCGATCACCGAATCTGGCTGCCCAACATCAAACTGCACATTTCAATCCATCTCGATCGGATCAGCACGCTGATCGCCCAGGACCTCGTAAGTAGATCCGTGCAGCGAGGTCGACGCGGAGCTCCGCTCCGTGGGTGCCAAGTCGTTGGCCGGCGACCGCGGTGCTGCGGTGAGCCCGTCGTAGTGGTCCAGTAGATCTGTACCCGTGTTGTAGGTCCACGGTTGTGAGAGTTGTGGGCAGCGTGATCATCAGGAGGTCACATGCCCCGTCAGTATCCGGCCACGGTGCGTCGGCAAATCGTTTCCCGGCTGCGGTCCGGTGAGGCGGTCGCTGCGATCGCAGCTGAGACCGGGATTGCTCAGGCCACCCTGTTCCGATGGAAGCGCCAGGCTCTGATCGACGCCGGGATCATCGAGGGCACCCCGAGCGTAGAGGCCGATGAGCTGGCCGCCGCCCACAAACGTATCGCCCAGCTCGAAGCGGAGCTAGCGCTGACCCGGGATGCGTGCGAGCTGTTCAACGAGCAGGCGGTGCTGCCCCCAAAACGCCGGCGCGCGATCACTGAACGACTGATCGCGCGAGGACATTCCGCCTGATCGGCTTGCCGGATCACGGGATTGACGCGCTGCCTGTGGCAGTACTACCAGAGACGACCAGTGCCCGATCGCGAGATCCGCCGCCTGATTGTGGCCGACACGATCAGCGAAAATCCACCAGCGCTCCCGCGGCACCTACGGTGGTCGCCGCATCCGGGCCGCGCTGCTGGCCGACTACGAGATGAATGTCAACCTCAAGCTGGTGCGCTCGATCATGACCGAGCACGGCCTGAGTGGACTGCCACGGCCACGGCGGCGTATCCCCACCCTGATCCGAGTGACTACACCCGATGACCTGGTCAACCGGCACTTCACCGCGAGCAGGCCCAACGAACTATGGTGCACCGACATCGTGCGCCGCGAGGCGCTGTTTGACCGAGTAAAGGTGAGAGACCATCACGTTCCCGCTGTCGCAGCAGCGGGTTGAAGCTGAGGGCAGCCTGATCTCCGGGACGGGGGTGAGGGTGGACAGCGGCCCTGACAACGACGAGTCGTGCCAGAACGGCCAGATGGTGCGGGCTCGGCTAGCAAGACGGCGAGGTATACGTGAGGAACCAGTGTCTGAACGCCCCTCAAGTGCACCCACCAGCCCGGAACCTGGCGGACGTGGGCTGGGTCGCACCGCGTACCCACCTGGCTGAGGTCACCGAGTCTGGCGTAGCCGGATGTGCTTGTCCAGGTGGGGAACTCACGGGCCGGAGAATGTCGTCGGTTCGGGAGGCCATGGTGAAGGTCCTGCGGCGTAGTCATGGCGATGGTGCAGGGGCACAGCTGGATACCGATCCCGTCGAACGGTCAACAGTGAACGCGGGAACCCTGCCTTGGGTCCCACTCGCACCGGGCAGCCGGTTCGGGGCGTGTGGGAAGGTCCGTCGCCGACTGATGCCGGCGGCAGGGGGCGGAGAGCTCGTAGTAGTCGGAGGCCGGGAAAGCCGGTCACAGGGCGAAGGGGCTCAGTTTGATTGCGCAGCAACCGATGCATCTGGACATCAACCAATTCAGTCCCTCAGCTCGCATAACCACGGCTCAAAACGACGGGGACAGACCAACTGGACCACCAAACGGGTCCCCCTCAGTGCTGTGTCTCCCCGGCGCCCGCTCCTGCGGCTCGTGGGCACCGATCGAATGGCCTCTGGCTACCGCACCAACACAATGGGGGAGCGGCCGTAACAGCAAACGCCTTGATGCATCGTTTGCGCGACTCTTCGACTGCGTCGAGAGTCAGGCATTTAGCTGTTGGTTGCGGAGCATATCCGCTCTTGCACCTGCCGACCGGTGCGATCGGAGCCAGCCGGTGGAGTGGCGACCGATAGCTATTGCACTGTCTCGCAGCACTATTCGGTCAGCGTGTGCTTGCCACCCGCGGTTGGTTCCGGCCTCCGGTAGCGGGCGGCGAACGCCAACCGAGCAAGCGAGATGGTTGGCAAATCCGACGACTCGTGCAACGGGCTATCACTTACTTTGGCGGCTGACTGGCGTCGGCGCTCTCAACAGGCGGTGCGGAACTGGCGCCAACCATGGAACTTACTTGACTTGCTGAACCCGATCGCCGATGTCGACGTTCGCAGCCACCCTGTGGGGCACATCCTGCCGCACGGACGACTGCACGTTGGCGATCTTCTCGCGCGCGGGAATCGGTTCGGCCAGTTCGGCTTCCAGCATTCTGCTGATCGACTCGTCGATGAAGTCGAAAGTACCGGCATCCGAAGATGCCGCGCCGCTCCGGGCCGTTCCCGTCATGGCCGGATATCCGACCGTTGCGGGTGTGAAGGTTCGGTACGTCACCGCTCGTGAGTACTTCGGTTGCACGTCAATCACTTTGACCCGCAACTTCTCGGTCGGCAGCTCGCCGATCACTTCGCCCGTTTCGGGGTCGCGAAGAGGTTCGCCCACGTCCGCCAGCACTGCAACGACCATGTCGGGCTTGATGCCGTGCGTTGAACCGCGATTGATGATCAATGTGTACTGGTCCTCCACCGCAGCGACGCTGCCGCATATCAGTTCACCGTCGGCGTCGACCGGGGGCGTCGACCCCCACTGGCGTGAGGCATGTTCGGCCACCCCCAAGGACAATTCCGTCGCGGTCTTGGCTCGCACCACCTCGATCAGCGCACCGTCGTCGCTGCCACTCTCCAGGTGGGCTTGTGCCGCGGACAGCCGCTCGTCGACGTAGCGAACTGATCTCTTCAACTGCACGCTTGTCTGAACCGCGTTCTGGGTGGCTTCCAACAAGTGCTGATCGAGTCCTTGTCGGGCATGCCAACGTGTGCCAGAGACGCCGATTGCGATGCACAGTCCCGGAACGAAGGCGATAACGCACGCCTGCCCGATGGGATTGCCCGGAAACGCGAGGGCCCCGAAGATGCTGGCCACGGCGAGTCCGCTCAGGAGGGCGAGCCGTTGCAGCGGAGTCGGTTTGATCTCAGCCAGCCGGGCCAGCCCCCGACCCAGGTGGGTCAGCCCCCGACCCAAGTGGGTCAGCCAATGACCCAGGTGGCTCAGGCCTGCGGCGAGGTGTACGGGCAGCGCGGCGAACAGCGTTCTCCACGTTGCCTTTTCGGTCCTGGCCGGTGCGGGTGTCGCGGGCGCGGCAGGAGCCGATTGCCCGGTCGAGCCGGAACCGTCGGTTGGTGTCTCGCCGTCAGCCACCTCTCCATCATCGCACTGCGCGGTCGAACCGGAGGCCTGGGCGCGACCTGATTCGGTTTAGCCGGACTCACCAGCGACGCCCGGGCTTAGGGAGGCAAAGGAGTTGCCGCCCTCGCCGCCGGCGCCGAGGGTATTGCCACCGTTGCCTCCCTGCATGCCGATGCCGGGAAAGTTGATTTGGGAGTTGGGGAGGCCGCCGTTGCCGCCAGCGGCTCCGTTGGCGCCTGGGGCGCCGTCGAAGCCGGCGTTCGCGTTGGCGAGACCGCCGCCCCCGCCTCCTCCCCCGGTATCGCTGAGCTGGCCGCCACCACCTATGCCGCCGAAGCCCACATTTTGGTTGATGAAGTTGTTGGCGCGGAAAAGGGACAAACCGCCCTTGCCGCCCTGGCCTGCCGTGCCCCCGGGGCCGCCCGCAGCACCGCCGGCGCCGCCGCCGCCACCCGCGGCGAACCCATCATTGGTGGCGGCGCCACCGCCGCCGCCACCCCCGCCGCCGCCGCGACCGCCCGCCGCATCGGTAGCGGCGGCACCGCCGCCTCCTGTGCCACCGTCGCCGCCGATACCAAGTCCGGAGCCTTGGAAGTTGGTGGCCGGTCCGCCGGTGCCGCCGGTGCCGCCGGTGCCGCCGCTGCCGCCGAGTGCCCCACCGCCGCCGCCGGCGCCACCAGTACCGCCCGCACCACCGCCTCCGCCACCGCCGGAGAACCCGGTCTGTATGAGGGAGGACCCAGTGTTTGCTCCGCCGCCCCCACCGTTGCCGCCTTTGCCGCCGTCACCACCCCTGCCGCCGGTGGTGCCGCCCTTTCCGGCTGCTCCGCCGTCGCCGCCACTGCCGGCGCTGCCACCTTGGCCGCCCGCCGCGCTGACGCTGGTGCCGTTACCGTCGACGGTGTTGGTGACTCCGCCGATGCCGCCGTCGCCGCCGTTGCCGCCGGCGCCGCCTCGGCCGCCGATACCGCCGCCGATTCCGTTGAGGCCGTCTCCGCCGATGCCGCCTCGGCCGCCGTTGCCACCATGGCCGCCTGCATTGCCTCGGGTAGCTGGGGCCTTGTCAGTGCTGTTGGTGCCGTTGCTGCCTTGGCCGCCGGTGCCGCCTTTACCACCCGTACCGCCGGTGCCGCCGGTACCGCTATTGCCTGCCTTGCCACCGTCGGCGCCGTTACCCGCGGCGCCAGCAGTGCCGCCGGTTCCACCCTGGCCTCCGTCGGCACCCGCCACTCCACCGACAAACGGGCTGCTGCCGCCGGTGCCGCCGGTGCCGCCGGTGCCACCGTTGCCACCGTCGCCGCCGTCGCCGCCGCCAAAGCCTGCCTTGATGCCGGCCCCGCCGGCACCTCCCTGACCGCCGGCGCCGCCGCGGCCGCCTTGCAGCCCTGCGGTGGGATTCTGGCCGTTGCTGCCGTCTTGGCCGGCGCCGCCGGTGCCGCCGTCCCCGCCCTTGCCGCCGCGTCCGCCCTGGCCGGTGCCGCCGTCTTCGCCGCCGTCGACGCCGAGCCCGGCGGCGCCGGCGGTCCCGCCGGTACCGCCGCGTCCGCCCGCCGCCCCGTCGCCACCGTTGGAGGTGTTGGCCCCGCCGTTTCCGCCGGTGCCGCCTATGCCGCCGTTACCGCCGTTGCCTCCGTCGCCACCGCCGCCGCCCCCCGGAGTGACGCCGGCCCCGCCGGCGCCGCCTTGGCCGCCGGCCCCGCCGCGGCCGCCCTGCAGCCCTTGTTCGGGGTTGGAGCCGTCTGCGCCGTTATGGCCGGTGCCGCCGGCACCACCGTTGCCGCCGTTGCCCCCGAAGCCGCCGTGTCCGTTGATCCCAGTCGCGCCACCGTCGGTGCCGGCACCGCCGGCGCCGGCGCCACCGCCGGTGCCGCCGGCGCCGCCGGCTGCGCCGTCGCCGCCGTTGTGGCCGGTGTTCGCTCCGCCGGTGCCGCCGGTGCCGCCGGCCCCGCCGTTGCCGCCTGCACCGCCGCTGCCGCCGCCGTGTTGGCCGTCGCCAGCTCCGCCGGCGCCGCCTTGGCCGCCCGCACCGCCGCTGCCGCCCGGTGATCCTGTCTGAGGCGCGGTGTCATCGCTGAGGCCGGCTGAACCGGTGCCCCCGTTTCCGCCGTTTCCGCCGCTTCCGCCGGCGCCACCCTGACCGGTGCCGCCGTCCTCGCCGCCGCTGACACCGACGCCGGCCTTGCCGGCAGCTCCGCCGTTTCCGCCGTTACCGCCGGCGGCGCCGGCGCCGCCAAAGGTGCCCGTGTTCGACCCGCCGGCGCCACCGTTGCCGGCGGCGCCGCCGTTTCCGCCGTTTCCGCCGTCACCACCGGTGCCCAGGGTGAAGCCGAACCCACCGGCGCCGCCGTCTCCTCCGGCGCCGCCGTTTCCACCTTGTTGTCCTGCGGTCGGGCCGACTAAGACGTCGTTCCCGTCGGTGCCACTGGCGCCGGTGGCGCCGCGACCGCCGTTTCCGCCGTTTCCGCCGTTTCCGCCGTGGCCGTTGGTCCCTGCCAGCCCACCGTCGGTGCCGAGGCCGGCTGCACCTGCCTTCCCTCCGGCGCCGCCGTCGCCGCCGGCAGCGCCGGCGCCGGCCTGCGGTGGGACTTGTGGCCCGCTCTTGCCGCCGCCGTTGCCGATATTTGCCCCGCCGTTTCCGCCGTTGCCACCGTGGCCCCCCCTGCCACCGCTGCCGCCGTCGCCACCGCTGCCGGGGGTGAGGCCGGCCCCACCGGCACCGCCCTGACCGCCGGCACCGCCGTTGCCGCCCTGTTTTCCTGCGACCGGAGCAGAGAAATTGTCCCCGTCTTTGCCGTTTGCGCCGTTTGCACCATCGCCTCCGTTTCCGCCGGAGCCGCCGGTGCCCCCGCGGCCGTTGGCCCCTGCCACGCCGCCGTCAGCGCCGAGGCCGCCTCGGCCGGCGGTGCCGCCGGTGCCGCCGGTGCCGCCTGCCGCACCGTCGCCGCTGTCGGTGCCGGTGTGGTTGCCGCCGGTGCCGCCGGTTCCACCCGTACCGCCGTTCCCGCCGGCACCGCCCGCGCCGCCACCGGCGCCGGTGACGCCGGCTCCGCCCTTGCCGCCTTGGCCGCCGGCACCGCCCATGCCGCCTGGGTCGCCGGGGGTGGGGTTCGTCGAGTCTTGGCCGGCGTTGCCGGTTCCGCCAGCTCCGCCCTTGCCGCCTTGGCCGCCGGTGCCGCCATGGCCGTTGGCGCCTGCCGCGCCGCCGTCAGCGCCGTTCCCGCCTTTGCCGGCGGCGCCGCCGGTGCCGCCGGTGCCGCCTGCCGCCCCGTCGCCGCCACTGGTGCCGTTGTTCTCCCCACCGTCCCCGCCGGTTCCGCCGGTACCTCCGTTGCCGCCGGCCCCGCCCGCGCCGCCCCCGTCGCCGTTGATGCCGGCCCCGCCTAGGCCACCATCGCCGCCCGCGCCGCCGGTGCCGCCCTGGCCGCCGCTGGTGGGGTTCTTCGAATCGTTGTCGCCGGCGGCGCCGTGGCCGCCGTCGCCGCCCTGGCCGCCGCTGCCGCCGGTGCCACCGTGACCATTGGCCCCGGTCGCTCCACCGTCGGTGCCGAGACCGCCTTCCCCGGCGGCCCCTCCGGTGCCACCCGCACCACCGGCCCCACCGTCGCCGTCACCGGTGTTCGTGCCACCAGTGCCACCAGTGCCGCCGGTTCCTCCGGTTCCGCCGGCCCCGCCGGCACCGCCGCCGACTCCGTTGACGCCGGCCCCGCCAGAACCGCCGCGGCCGCCCGCCCCACCCTGGCCACCCTGGTCACCCGCTGTCGTGACGGAGCCGTCAGACCCGGTCGCACCGATGCCGCCGATCCCGCCCGCGCCGCCCTGGCCGCCGACGCCGCCGAACCCGTGGGCGCCGGCAGCGCCCAAGAAATTGGTTGCACTGACCGCACCGCCGGCGCCGGCACTGCCGCCGTTGCCACCGGCAGCTCCGCTGCCCCCAGTTCCGCCCACCACCAGCGAATTGCCGCCATGCCCACCGAGGCCACCAGCGCCGCCAACTCCGCCGGCCCCGCCGACCCCGCCGATCAGCGCCTGGTCAGCGCCGCCGACGCCGCCGGCTCCGCCGTTCCCCCCCGCGCCGGCCAGCGAGCCGAACGCCCCCGACGATCCGGGTGCGCCGGCCCCACCAGCGCCGCCGGCCCCACCGGCCCCGCCGGCTCCCGAGAACGAAATCAGCTGACGGTTCGCGCCACCGGCCCCACCAGTTCCTCCAGCACCGGCCGCGCCACCAAGCCCGGTCGCACCGTCCCCGCCGGCCCCGCCGGCGCCACCTGCCCCGCCGTTGCCTCCGCCGAGGAACCCGTTTGCCCCGCCCGCTCCTCCGGTCCCGCCGGTCGCGCCCACGGTTGCCCCGGCCCCGCCTGCGCCGCCCGCTCCACCAGCGCCCCACAGCCCGGCCGATCCACCGGCACCGCCGGCTTGTCCGGGCGCCCCGGATCCGCCGTTGCCGCCGTTGCCGAACAACCACCCGCCGTCCCCGCCGGCCTGTCCCGTGCCAGGGGCCCCGTCAGCGCCGTTACCGATCAACGGGCGACCCGTCAGGTTCTTCACCGGATCCAGTGCTTGGAGATCCTGGACGCCCTGAAGTAAGGATTGCAGCGGGGTGGCTGCGGCGGCCTCGGCAGCCGCATACGACTGTGCGCCGGCCGTCAAGGCTTGAGTGAATTCGACATGAAACACCGCGGTGCGCGCGCTGAGAGTCTGGAATTCCTGCCCATAGGCACTAAAGAGACGGCTGATCGCCACCGACACTTCGTCACTGCCCAGGGGGGCGATACCGGTAGTCGCGGACACCGCGCCGGCTGTCGCGGCCCCGAGCGCCGACCCGATTCCACTCAATTCAGTTGCTGCTGCGATCAGCACCTCAGGGGATGCAAGCAGATACGACACTTTGACCTCCAGGTGCCCGATCACTAAGACATTCAAAGCTGCGCTCAGCACCGTACACCAACTGCCAATAAATTGTCCGACGATTTCAAAGAAATTCCGCGTACCTGGAACGGCAAATTCTAGAACTAAATTCGCGTCTCGGTGTGGGACATTGAATCCGTTGGGGTGCAGTAAGATGGCGATATCCGGTCGGCGCGGCAGAAATGTATTAATTGTCGCCTGCGAGCTGACTTCAGCGCTGGGTTTGGCAAATCGATGTGGGCGCATATCCGACCGGGCTGACATGTCGCGAATTGCTGACGGCAGGCGCGTCACAATCGACGTTGGCGATCGCTGATCGAGAGTGTCGGCGAGCTGAAGCGGTCCGGCCCGTGCCCGTCCTACCGGCTTCGTGCGAGACCCAAAGTGCTACTTACCCGGCGGAGGCCCTAGTGCGCAATCGCATGGTCCGCCGGCGGTTGGCTGCTGAAAAGTTTTGGGTCCCCCGACCCCTAAAGTTTGGGTCCCCCGACCCTGACCTGAACACTAGCCCTCCTACCTAGTGCGCGCAGGAGTTTCGCAATATTCATCGAGTTTCCGCCGACCGACCCGCTACTTGCCCCGCCAGCGCAGCACTTCCAGCGCGACGGCTACGTTGACACTGTGTTCGGCCAGCGGCCGGGGAGCAGCTCGTCGGCGCGGGCCAGCCGCCGCAGCAGCGTGTTGCGGTGGGTGAAAAGCCGTGCTGCCGCACGGGATGCGTTGCACTGCTCGTCGACGAAAACCCGCACGTATTCTTGTAATTCGCTGCCCGCCGTTTCCAGGTCGCCGAGCGTGTGATGGACGAATTCGGTGGCGCGGTCGGTATCACCGGTGATCAGCGCCACCAGTTCGACGTCGGCGAAGAACGCCACATGGTGGGGCGATCGCAAGCGTGCCATCATCTGCTGGGTGGTGATGGCGTCGAAATGGCTGCGCCGAAAGCCGTCGATACCCTCGGCGCACGGCCCGATTGCCACCCGGATGTCGGACATGGCATTGATCGAATTGCCCAGCGCCGCAGTGTCGATCGTCTTACTCGGCACCCAGACCCACCGAGTTGCGGTGCTGGCGAGGATGGTGAGCGGTCGCACCGCGGCGGCCTGTCCGAGTGCCTCGGCGGCCGCATCGAGTCGGGCCATGTCACCAGCCGGGTTGTCGCTCCAGATGACTGCGGCGGTATGGGGGCCGGTCAAGGCGTAGCCCAGTCGTGACTCGGCCCTTTTCCGGGTGATGGGAGCGCCATCGAGAATCAGGGCGACGGTTTCACGGCGTTCGGCGTGTGTCCCGCGGGTCAGGTCGTCGAGTTCCTGTTCGATGTGGGCGGCAATGCCGGCCAGCGTGCCGTCGATGAAGGCGCTGATCGATCGGGAGCACACATCGAGTAGCTCGTGCAGTTCGGCAGGGTCGGAGGTCAGCTCGAACGCGATCTCCATCAACCGGCGCCATGCCACGGCTTCACCGACCCGATAGGCGTCGAGGGTGAACGCCGTGAGTCCGCGCCGCGCCACTTCGCGGGCGATGTTCATCGGCTCAGGCCCCGTGTTGGGAGGTACTGGCGCCCCCGGGTCCCGGACATTGGCCGCTCCCCAGAAGTACAGGTTCGCCCGATTGCTGCGACTGACCGCGGCGGCCAGTTCGGGGTCGGCGGCGATAGCGGGGCTCGCTGCGAGCACCTCGGCGTCGAGTTCTTCCAGCCACCCGGCTCGCGGGTTGACGGTGATCTGCGCACACTGCCGAATCAGCTCCCTGACCGGCTCCGACGGATGTTTCCAAGACATTTAGTCACAGTAATTTAGTGGTGCAATGTGCACTACTGCGTCGAGTGATTTGGGCAGATCTTCTCTTGGTTTGGGCACCCCAGATCGCCACGATAAACACAACAGTTCACCCGCGTCAGGAGCCAAGCTCATGTCTCACACCGTCGTAGACACCGCCCTCGAGCACGTCGACGTTCTCATCATCGGAGCCGGCATCTCCGGCATCGGCGCCGCGTACTACTTGCAGCGCGAGCACCCCGGCCGCAGCTACGCGATCCTGGAGGCACGCGCGGCCAGCGGCGGCACGTGGGACCTGTTCCGCTATCCCGGGATTCGTTCGGACTCCGACTTGCACACCTTCGGTTACGAGTTCAAGCCGTGGCGCGACGAGGACGCCATCGCCACCGCCGACAAGATCCTGGCCTACCTGCGTGAGACTGCCGCCGAGAACGGCATCGACCGCAAGATCCGGTTCCACCACAAGGTGCACGGTGCGGCCTGGTCCAGCGCCGAGGCCCGCTGGGTCGTCGACGTCGAGCGGACCGACACCGGCGCGCGGACACAGATCAGCGCCAACTGGCTGTTCTGCGCCGGCGGCTACTACCGCTACGACGAGGGTTACACGCCGCACTTCGAGGGCCGCGAGCGCTTCACCGGGCAGATCGTGCACCCCCAGCAGTGGCCCGAGGATCTGGACTACACCGGCAAAAAGGTTGTCATCATCGGCAGCGGCGCCACCGCCGTGACCCTATTGCCGGCCATGGCCGAACGTGCCGGGCACGTGACCATGCTGCAGCGCTCACCGACCTACATCATGCCGGTGCCGTCCAAGGACGTCATCGCCAACACGGCGCAGAAATTGTTCGGCGGCAAGCGCGGCTACGCGCTGGCCCGCCGCAAGAACATCCTGCAACAGCGCGCGGTCTTCGAGTTCTGCCAGAGGTATCCGGCCGCCGCCAAGAAGATCATCCGGTACCTCAACGCCAAGCAACTTCCGGAGAACTATCCGGTCGACGAGCATTTCAGCCCGACCTACAACCCCTGGGATCAACGGCTGTGCGCGGTGCCCGACTCCGACCTGTTCAAGGCCATCAAGAACGGCCGCGCGTCGGTGGTGACCGACCGCATCGTCACCTTTACCGAGAACGGCATCCTGCTCGAGTCCGGTCGTGAGCTCGACGCCGACATCATCGTCACCGCAACGGGTTTGAACCTTCAGGCGTTCGGTGGCATGTCGCTGGCGGTCGACGGGAAGCCGGTCAATCTGCCCGACCACGTGGCCTACAAGGGCATGATGCTCTCCGACGTGCCGAACTTCGCGTACGCGATCGGCTACACGAACTCGTCGTGGACCCTGAAGGTCGGCCTGCTCTGCGAGCACCTGTGCCGGCTGCTGACCCACATGGACGCCAACGGTTTTGACACCGCGCGCCCGGTGCTCGACGACCCGGACATGCAGACTCGTCCCTTACTGGACTTCGGCGCCGGCTACGTCCAGCGGGCGGTTCACCAGTTCCCGCGCCAGGGTGCCGGTCAGCCGTGGCAGACGTCGATGAGTTACTACACCGATGTCAAACTGCTGCGCAACGACGGTGTCGTCGACCCGGCCCTGAAGCTGACCAGTTCGGCCGAGGTGCGTAACCGCGAGGCCGTTCCGGCGTAGGCGGGCGCGCTCTGCATGCCGGCAGTTCCCGCTGAGACCGTTCGATCGACTTCCCCGCGATTCGGTCGAATGCGGCCGGATCAGGGAATAAGCAGGCTGCCGCCGATAGCCCTGCCGAGGATGCCCAGCAGACCCGCGGTGGCGCCAATCGGGCCAACGGGTATCGCCGGAATACTCAGTGCCCCTCCGGCGAAGTCGTCCGGTGGGAAGAAGCTGAACTCCAATCCCACGGCATTGAGCAGTGACCCGCCGGTCCCGTAGTATAAGGGGCCGCTCGCGCCGGTGACGACCTGCCCTGGGCTGAACAGTCCGCCGAAGGCGAGGCTCAGGCCGTCGAGTCGTTCCCCACCCGCAGAGCCGGTGGTGACGAAAGGATTGAGCGCCGGCGCCAGCGCGTCGAGGTTGAGTGTGGCCCCATTGAAGAACGCATCAACGACGTTGGCGGGTGTTTCGATCAGGTGACCGAGCGCCGCCCCCGGCGACCCGCCGGTGAGGTCGGCGAAAACCGTGCCCGCGCTATTCCACAATGCGACAGCGGGACTGACGAACGGCCCTACCGCGCCGAGGAGTACACCGCTGGCCGGGGAGGCGGCGAAGTTGGTGAGACCCGCGACCAGAGCCGTCTCTAGACTGGACGATCCCGTCTGGAAATCGCCGAGACCGGCCAGGCCCTTGTACAACTCGACGTGGACATCATTGAGGGGAACGACCGTCGGCTCCGGCGGTATGGCTCCCGGGTTGGTCGCCTGAGTGACGCCGCCGAGAGTGTGTTGCACGACAGCCGACGCGACATCCTGGGGCGCGCCGACCAGGAACACCGACTGCGCGGCGGTCTGGAGGTTGCCGACGAACGCTGCGGGGTCGGTTCCAAGCTGTCGGAGCCCCGTGGATACGCCGCCGATCAGGGTGGTCAGGCTCGCCCGTGTTGCGCCGAACGAGGATTGGGCATTGCGGGCTGTGGTGTCAAGGACTTCAGTCCACCGAGCCATCGGGTTGACGTCGGAAGCGGCCGCCAGTGCGCGGCCCGGGGCGTCCAGGCCGAGCCCTCCCGCGAGAAGCGTTCGAGCGCTGGCGATCTCGGCGTTCGCGTATCCCGCAGCGCTCGCGTTCAGCAGCTGGACGAATCGGGCGTGGAACGCCTCCGTGTGGGCGTTGACCGCCTGGAATTCCCGGCCGAAGCCGCCGAACATCGAAGCCAGCGCAGTCGAGACCTCGTCCTGCGCCGCAGCAACAATGCCGACCGTAGGACCTGAGACGGTGGCCGCGACGCCGTCCAACGAGGAGCGAATTGCCGTCAATTTCTCAGCAGCTCCGCGCACCAACTCGGGCGTAGCAATCACCGACGACATACCCAGCCTCCTCGGGCGCCAAGACTCGGACCGCCCCAAAAACCGACCCCGAGCCACTCAGCAGGTTCGCGACGGCGCTGCCAGGGGCCGATCCCACTCACTTCCAGCGCCGTGCAGGAAAAACCGTACTGCATATCGTTCGCATGTATCAAGCAAATGATTTGCAAGTAGCCGCGGCAGAACTGAAACTCTGCGACTCCTATCGCAGGAGAGGTCAACGACCGGAATTACCGGGGCTGGTCAGAGAGCGCGTTCTCTGACGGTCCGCGCCAGATCTATGCCGTTGATCCTCGGGAGAACCGGCATCTGGGCCAAAGCGGCGCCGAGGAGGATGCCGCATGCCACGACCAATGGTGTCGTCGCCTGCATCTCGAGTCGTAGGTGATAGCCAGCGCTGTGGTAGGTGGACAGGAGTCGGTCGGCAAGAATAAGGCCCCCGACGACTCCGACTGGAAGCGCGAGCAGAGCGACGCCGAAGTTCTCGGCGGCGATCGACCGGGAAAGCATGCCGGCCCCCATTCCCTGAGCATGCAGCGCGCCGATCTCGGTGAGGCGTTCAGAAACGTTGGCAGACATCGCGTTGTACAACATGGCGGCCGCCATGACCGCGGCAAACGCGAGCATGAGAGTGACCAGGGTGTCATAGAGGCTGAAGGTCTTACGCATCGTCGATGCCAGCGCTGTCGTCGATCGGTATGCCACCACGCCGGGCATCGCCGCAATCCGGTCACCGGCCGCGCGTCCCTCGGTGCCCGGCTTGAGCTTGACCAGAACTCCATTGACCGGTAGCGAACCCGCCTGTTGGTGAAGCTGATCGAGGGAGATGTAGACGACCGGTGAAAACGGTTCGTCGACAAATCCCACCACGCGTTCGTCGAGTCGAAGCCCCGACTGCGGCACTGTCACAACGATGCGATCGCCCAGCCTGACCGACAGCAGGTCGCGCAGGCCGACGCCGAGCAACACGCCGTCCCGGTGAGCCGGTCAGCTCCCGTTTCGGCTGGGAATACGTGCATTCGGCTCTGGGGCGTCAGAGCGATCATCATGGTTTCGTATCGGTGGTTGCCTGCCGAAGCGGTGATGCCGTAGGAGCCGTAGGCTTCGGCGGCGGCCACATCGGGGTCGACGTGCAACTTGTCCAGGACCCCATCGACTGAGCCGGACACGACGACTTCCCCGTCTTGTCGCTCGATCTGCCCGAATTGTCGGTTGACCATGCCCGGGACGGTGTCGCGCATACCCGCGAACACCATCACCAAGATGACCGCGGCTGCGACTCCGGTCGCGGTGAACGCAGTTCGGCGGCGGTTCCGAGAGAAAGCCCGTAGCGTCATCCGCCATCGAGCAGGAGCGCGTCTCACCGCCGGAGCCAACCGTTCCGCGATGCTGCGCCGCCCACGGTCCATGGGTGGGGCCACCCTCATGGCTTCGGCCGGCTGCATTCGGGCCGCAGCATTCGCCGGTGCCGCCGCGGCCAGCAGTGCTACGGATGCGGCGGTGAAGGCGGCGAGCAGGTACGTCGTCAGGTGCGCCGACGTGAGGTGCATCGGGAGTGCGATGGCCTCGGTGTACTTGGCCGTGATCCACTGTCCCAGCAGGTATCCTCCCAGCAGCCCTGGCGGCAGTCCCGTTGCGGCACAGGCGAGTCCGTAGCCGAGATAGTGTCGGCGTACGATTTTCGGGGCCACTCCGTTGGCTACCAGTGTGCCGATCACCGCCCGCTGAGCGGAGACGATGCGGGCGAGCAGCACATAGGTGCCGAGTGCGACAGCTGCGAGGAACAGCCACGGCAGTACCCCGGCGAGGCTCCTGAACTGCTTGACGTCGTCGCGAAGTGTGTGGAAAGACGGTTGCTCTTCGCGGGGAAGGAATTGGAGCCCGTTCTTGTGCGCGAGTTCACCCGCTGCGGTGGTCAAGGCGCTCGCCGCGGCGCGGTCAGCCGCGTAGACCACGCTCTGTTCCACGGGCTGCGCGGAATCCCGTTGAACTTCAGCGTCAGGGAGAAAAACGACGCCGAAATCCTCCGGGGTCGTCAAGATCTCCTGCGGGGAACGGGCCGGCCACAAGTACTCGGTCGACAGGGCCGAGCCTGCGACCGTAAAAGGTTGCCAGCCTGCCCGTCCCAGCAGTTCGACGATGTCGCCGGGACGGAGGTGGTAGTGATCGGCCAGGTGCTGTTCGAGCACGAGCTGTCCGGACGCCGGCAGCGTTCCGGCGTGCATGTCCAGAAGCGACACGGCCGGCTGCCGAGAGTCGGGTACGCCTACGGCGCGGCCGTATAGCGCGTGCCCGTTCACCCGGATCCCGATATCGGCCTGATGGCGTATCTCCACCAGGGGGCTGCCCGGCATCATGGTGAGGGCGTCGCGCAGGTTTGCGGCACCGGGTCCGGAGAGGATCGCGTCCGGCAACCGCTGGGTGGTGTAGGACCGCTCGAAGGATTGGTCGAGATTGCGGTAGCCGTCGGTGGCGGCGACGAAGATGGCTACGCCGATGGCCATGACGATCGAGATCGCAGCGAACCGCCAGCGGTCCCGCCACATGTCGCGGCGCAGCTTGCGGCGCAGCGCCTGACTCACCAGTCCAATTCCGATGCACTTAGCGGGTTTTCGTTCGTCTCGGTCCTGCTTATCGTTCCGGAGTGCAGCCACAGCACGCGGTCCGCCATCCGCGCGATCTCCGAGTTGTGGGTCACGATGAGCACGGTCTGGCGACTGTTGCGTGCCAGGTCGCCCAACGCGCTCAATACCTGACGGCCGGTGACCAGGTCGAGGCTTCCGGTCGGTTCGTCACACAACAGCAGCGGTGGCTGCTTGACGATCGCTCGGGCTACCGCCACTCGCTGTTGCTGACCGCCGGAAAGCTGGGCGGGGAAGCGGTCTGCGACCGCGTCGAGGCCGACCCGTTCCAACGCCGACCGACTGCGGGCTCGCGCGTCCGGTCCGGTCAGTTCGGCGAGCAACTCCACGTTTTCGAGTGCGGTCAGCGTGGGCACGAGGTTGAAGAACTGAAATACGAACCCAACCAGGTCGCGGCGATACTCCGTGCGCAGCTTGCGGCTGAGTGTCCCGATGTCGCGGCCGTTGACCTCCATCGTGCCCGCCGATGCCTGGTCGATGCCGCCAATAATGTTGAGCAGCGTCGTCTTTCCCGAGCCCGACGGGCCTAGTAGTACGACGAGTTCGCCGGCTCGGACATCCAGATTCACGTCACGCAGTGCCACAACCAGGTTGGGATCAGACCCGTAGGTCTTGCCGATATTGCTCAAACGCAATGCAGGTGGTCCACCTTCGCCAGACTCCTGGTCCGAACCTGTGCTGCCGACGTCTGACTCTGCGCTCATGTCCTCGCTAACTGGTCTCGGCCTCGCCCGCGTCGCGCACATCCTAATCGTTTGTAGGGATGGGTTGATCGGTCGAAATGACCGGGACTATTTCTGATCGGTCTGCTGCCAGGTGACGCCTGAGTTGTCCCGTCGTTCGACGACTTCTGAAAGAACGGCGCGCCTGGCGGCAGACCTCCCGGTGAGGTGGTGGGATTCCGTTGCCCGAGCCTGCCGCAGGGTTGACTTCCCGATGGTTGTTCCCGAGCCTTGAGCTCTTCGACAGAACGAAGTCCTGCGGTGCGCTGGAGTCACGGACGGCTAGTGAGATGACGGACCTTTGAGTCCCACGATTAGGGCGCCGCGTGAGTCCACCGGTAACAGCACGATGATCAACCGAAGGAGTCAAGGAACATTGAGACAGTATTGCGGAATTGATTGGGCTACAGCCCATCACGATGTCGCGGTGATCAATGACGATGGCAAAGTGGTGGCCCGCGGCCGGGTCAGTAACGACGCCGCCGGATTCGCCGCACTGCTGACGCTGCTGGCCGAAGCCGGCGACACCGCCGAGGATCCGATCCCGATCGGGATCGAAACCGACCGTGGCCTGTTCGTCGCGGCGTTGCGCGAAACCGGCCGGGTGATCTATCCGATCAACCCACTGGCTGCCTCCCGCTACCGGGCCCGGTACTCGGTCTCCGGCGCCAAATCCGATGCCACCGACGCGGTGCTGCTCGCCAACATCGTGCGCACCGACCCAGACGCGCACCGCCCGTTGCCGGCCGATACCGATCTGGCCCAAGCGATCCGGGTGTTGGCCCGGGCCCAGCAGGACGCGGTCTGGGCGCGTCAGCAGGTCGGCAATCAGATCCGCGATCTCCTCAAAGACTTCTACCCGGCCGCGCTGGTCGCGTTCGCCGGCCTGCCCGAAGGCGGACTGGCCCGCGCCGATGCCCGCACCGTCCTGACCGCCGCGCCGACGCCCACTCAGGCCGCCAACCTGACGCCGGCCCGGTTGCGGCGGCTGCTGATCAAAGCCGGCCGCAAACGCTACCTCGACCGTGACGTCGAGCGGCTGCGCGACATCTTCACCGACACCTACCTGCACCAGCCACCGGTGGTGGAGAACGCGATGGGCATTCACCTGACCGCGCTGCTGAGCCAGTTCGACGCGGCCTGCGCTGCCGCCGACGCACTCGCCGAGGCGGCGATCGCCCATTTTGACCAACACCCGGACGCCAAGATCATCACCAGTTTCCCCGGACTGGGGATGCTCGCCGGTGCCCGGGTGCTCGCCGAGATCGGTGACGACCGCACCCGTTTCGCCGATGCCCGCGGACTCAAAGCGTTCGCCGGATCGGCGCCGATCACCCGTGCTAGCGGCAAGAAAACCGCTGTCCTGCAACGCCATATCAAAAACCGTCGCCTCAACGCTGTCGGCCCGATCTGGGCCCTGGCATCGCTGCGCGCCTCCCCGGGAGCCCGCAGGCACTTCGACGCCCGCCGCGCAGCCGGAGACTGGAACCATCAAGCCCAACGACACCTGTTCAACAAATTCCTCGGCCAACTCCACCACTGCCTGCACACCGGCCAGCTCTACGACGAACATGTTGCGTTCCCACCTCCTCTCCAGCTCGCGGCTTGACCTTTAACTTCGTGAGATGTCTTTCAGGTGCCCAAGGACAAGTCCACCTGCGGTTCTGGTCAGCCGGTCAGCTCAGTCCGCCGTTGAACACGCTCATCGCGGGTGCATCACGCCGATGAGGGGATGCACCTGTTGGAAGGTCATGTCGTGTGCTTTGGCTTCGCGTGCGAGCGCGGCCAGACCGACGGTGTGCCACGTGTAGTTCGAGGTGAACTCCCTGACGATCGAGTCGCCTTCGCGTACCACGTAACGCATGGTCCACAGTTCTGCGTCGACACCAGCAGGCTCGCCGGAAATCAGTATCTCGTTGCGGCGGTTGCCGACTTGCTGCTGAGCGATCATCAACTCGGGTATCTCCATGGGCTGCTCAAGGGCCATGACCTCCACGAGAACTGGGGCCTGCGGCGTCAGTCGTGGCCGCAGATTCTGCCAGAAGTGTTCTCGCGCTTGCGGGTCGAGAAAACCGATCACCCCGAATAACACGGCGGCACCGATTCGGTCCGGCAGGGTGAAGCGCTCAGCAGTCTCTGCATGGACGGTCACCCTGTTGGTTATGTCTTCTCGGGTGAGAATGCGCGACATCAACACGGCGCGCATTGCAGGCGAAGGCTCGACGGCGTGGATTGGAACAGCTGGCACCGATTCTGCGACCGCCATCGTCGAAAGTCCGGTGCCAGAACCGATATCAACGATCGGCTCGGTGATCTCGCCGGCTTCGGACAGGGCCGACTGCAGCACGGCGCGCTTGGGCTCCCAGTGCGGCAGTGCCATCACCTCGTAGAACTCCGCGGACTGCGCGTACGCATCGGCATGGCCGCTGGCGATTGTGGACGAGTCTGTGCTACGAGTCATCGGCATCCTCGGTCGATAATGACAATCATCTTCATTAAGGTTACCGTAACATGACCGGCACCAGTTCTACGCGAAAGGATCAGGCAAGGCCCCGACGTGCTCATCATGAGGCGGCCGCCGCAGTGATCCAGGGGTGGTAGATCGACGTGTGCGCCGGACCGGTTCCCGCCAGGCAACACAGAAGGAGCGCCCCGATGTCCGCGCCACCGTTAAGACAACGACGTCGAAGCACGGCAAAACGCCAAGCGGTTCTGGATGCGCTGAGCGCCTGCGACAAGTTCCGCAGCGCCCGACAGCTCTACCTCGAAATCTGCCAGCGCCAGGCGGACTTGGTTGCGTTGACTACGGTTTACCGGATCCTTCACGCGTTGGCCGAGGAGCAGATCGCCGCCACCCAACGTGCCGAGGATGGGGAAGTTCTCTACCGTCTGCACGACGGCACCGAGCACGCGCATTACCTGCTCTGTCGGCGTTGCGGACATGCGGTGGCATTCAGCCCCAAATCTCTGGAAGAACACACCGATGAATTCGCGTCTCAGTATCACTTCGCCGACATCGCTCACTACATCAATTTCTACGGGACGTGCCCGGGATGCCGCGAGGCTTGAGAACTCGGCAGATATTGCCGGCCACAGCAGTGTGATGCGTTGGACGCAATCACCTTTGGTGAGATGGGCGGTCCGGATCGCTGTAGTTGCTCCGCGAGCGATGTCCGTGGCGGTGGCCAGGCTTAGCGGCTTCCCGCCGAGGAGCCGGAGTCATAGCAGCGCACCACTCCGGAGCGGTGGCCGGAGAAGATGCGATTGCCGGCGGCCGCCACCGCTTCGACCGGGTCACCGGTAGCCGTTTTCCAGAAAGGGCCGATCCGCCCACCTGGCTGACTTTTCGGCCGAAGCCGCCACAAGGCAACGCCGCCGCCAGCGTCACCTGAGATCAGGACCGGGTTGAGACCGTCCGTCGGTAACCAGGCCAGGGCGGTGACATCCGCGTTGTGCCACTCGGCGACGAGCCCATGCCGCCCGGTGGGGCCGCGACCGGAGAAATCCCAGAAGACGACAGTGTCGCCACTGTCGCAGCACATCCACCGGCCTGCGGATTCGAACGCAAGCCGAGACACCCGTCTGGGAAATCCGCTCATCTGAAAGTCGCTGCGGTCACGCACATTCCAGCCATGCAGTGTGGCGTCCTGGCTGCCGCCGACCACCCAGCGCCCCCTGGGCTCGACCGCTATCCCGGCGATTGCTCCCGGCGCGGCCAGCTCGGCAATTGTCCGATTGGTACCTGGCTCGAAGATCGTGACGCCCTGGTATGCGGCAGCCGCCAGCCTTCGGCCGTCCGCGCGCATCCAGGCCACTCCGGCCACCGTGCTCTGCAGCGGCGGGGAAGTCCAGCGGAGTTGGCCGTCGCGGGTGTACACCCGCACCGATCGTCCGTCGTTGGCGGCGAGGTCGCCGGTCTTGGTGGCCCAGGCCAGGCAGCCGCACCACTGATGGGGTATGTCGGCCAGCACTGACCCGCTCGAAAGGTCGAACAACACAAGACGTTGGCCGCCACCGACCGCGAGCCGTGACCCGTCTGGGCTGGTGGCCATGGCCAGGAGAAAGTCATCACACGCCAGACGCAGCCGCTCGCGGCCGTCGGCATCTGAAACGAGAATGTTGCCCTCAGATCCCCCGACGATCACGGTGTCGGCAAGTGGGCCGATTCCCAGTACCGGCTCGCCCAGTTCGGCCTGCCATAGCACCTCTTTCACCGCGGCGCCCGACGTTGTCGTCATCGCGCTGCCGGCAAGGGAGCATCCAAGAGGCAGGCGCGAAAACTTTCTTGGAGCTCCACGCGATCAAGATCTCGCCCGATGAAAATCATTCGGTTGCGCCGGGACTCACCCTGCCGCCATGGCGCCCCAAGCTGACCGTCGTGCAGCATGTGCACGCCTTGGAACACATAACGCTGATCGGTGCCGGCCAGATTCAATACTCCCTTGCTGCGGAACAAGTCTGGGCCGCGTTCGGCGAGCAGCTTTCCGAGCCATTCGTTGAGCTTTTCGACGTTCACTGTGCCATCGATGTCGATGCCTACGCTGCTGACGGAGGCGTCATGCTGATGCTCGTTGTCGGGGTCGAGGAAGTCAGGCTCGGCCGCCAAGACGTGCTCCAGGTCGAACGCGTGCACGTCGAGTACGTCAGCCAGGTCGACGTCACACTGCACCGCGGGCAGCACCACCACGGCGGCGTTGATGCTGCGGATACGCTCGGTGACGGTGGCGATCTGCCCGGGGTCGACCAGGTCCTGCTTGTTAAGTACGACCCGGTCGGCGAAAGCGATCTGTTCGACCGCTTCATTTTCGACTCCGTCCGGCTTCACCTCATCCAGGTGGATCAGCACATGTTTCGCGTCGACAACCGTCACGATCGCGTCGAGGCGCAGCTGTGCGCGCAGCACGTCGTCCATGAAGAAGGTCTGTGCAACAGGCGCGGGATCTGCGAGGCCCGTGGTCTCGATGATGATGGCGTCGAAGCGGTCCTTGCGTCGCATGAGTGCACCGAGGATTCGAATGAGGTCACCGCGCACAGTGCAACAGATGCAGCCGTTGTTCATCTCGAACACCTCCTCCTCCGCGTCGAGCACCAAGGCGTCGTCGACCCCAACCTCGCCGAATTCGTTCTCGATCACCGCGATACGCCTGCCGTGCCGTTCTCGCAGTATGCGGTTGAGCAGAGTTGTCTTGCCAGATCCCAGGAATCCGGTGAGTACCGTGACTGGAATACGTCCGTCAGTGGTCGTCATGTCGGCCTCCGGTCGGGTGTTCGCTGATGAGCCGGGTCACGACGTCAGCTGTGATTTCGAGCAGGGGTTGATGGAGGTTCCAGCGCCGAGGCGGTGAGGCGAGCACGGCGATGGCCGTCTCGATTGGCGGACAATCGGTCTCGCGGCACGTCAGCTGTTGTACGGTGACGGCGATATCGTCGGGCAGCTGAAGGACGGTGCGAACATGTTCGGCGAGGTGGATGGCATGCGACCGTCGGCGCGCGTCGTGCGCGCCGAGGTCATCACCGCCGCCCGCCAGTAGTCCGTGCAGAGGCCCAGGCACAGGCCAAGTTAAACGTTATTGAAAATCATTTTCAAATCGTAGCTTTCGCATATGTTGGCTCGCGACGTGACCCGCGTGGGTCGGCCCCGCGGGGATCGATTGGCTTCGTGGCGGGCGGGGACGGGCGTCGGCTGGCTATATCGCTGCAGCACAACCTATTTGCTGCCGGGTCGGGCGGATGGAGCGGGCGTGGCCGATGCAGGATCGCCGGGTTTGGCTAGCATCACCGCAATGGCCGTGGTCAGCGGCACCGAGAGCGCCAGAGCGATCCCGCCCACGGCAGAGCGGGCCAATTCGATGGCGATGCTCTCGCTCATCATCACGTCACCCAATGATCTGTTGGCGACGCTGAACAACAGCAGCAGGGGTAGCGAGCTCCCGGCGTAGGCCAGCACCAGCGTGTACACCGTGCTGGCGATGTGGTCGCGGCCCACTCGAATGGCGCCCAGGAAGATGGCGCGGCGCGACGAGTCTCCACCCAGGTGTGCGAGTTCGAAGACCGTCGACGATTGGGTGACCGTCACGTCGTTGAGCACGCCCAGTGATCCGATGATGAACCCGGCCAACAGTAATCCGCGGATCGACACGTTGCCCAGATAGGCGGCGACGTCGGAGTTCTGCTCGTCGGACAGGCCGGTGAGGTGGGTCAGATCGATGGCGGCCCAGGACAATAATGCGGCAAGGAACAACGACGACAGGGTCCCCAGCAGGGCCGCGCTCGTTCGCAGACTCACCCCATGCGCGAGATAGATCACCGCGTAGAGAATTACCGCTGACGCCACCACCGCTACGGGTACTGCGGGTGCGCCTTCTCGGAGTGCCGGAAGCAGAAATGCCACCAGCACAGCGAAAGCCACCACGATACCGACCAGCGCCAGTAGCCCCCGCCAGCGAGCGACCACGACGACGACCAGCGCAAACGCAATCGCCAGGGCCGCCAACGGCCAGCCACGTTCGTAGTCGTAGAACGCATAAGTGGTCGCACCTCCGGCGTCGACCTGTCGCGTGATCCGGATATGGTCGCCCGCTGTGAGGTGGGGCTGACCGGGACCCGGGGTGAACTCAAATGCCGTGTAAGCGCCCGCGTTTGGTCCGGAATCGATTGTGACCATGGTCAGCACACACCGTCCGGAACCGGGCATGCCGGGCTGGGCCGAAGTGGTGAGCACCTGACTTGCTGAGGGGCTCCCACAGTCGCCCAGCTGGCTGGATAGCACGTGTCCGGCCTCCGTGGTGACAGCGCCACCCGACGAATTCTGGAAAGGCATCGGAATGTCGACATGCTGCTGGTGCGGCCACAGCCACGCCAGGCCGGCCACCACCGACGCGGCGATTGCTGCCAGTAGTCCAACGACGATCTTCGCCGATGTCGGCCCGAGCGCGGCTCGGCTCGAGCCGGCGCCGAGTGAGTGTGAATGCGTGTGTGCCACGCGCTACACCGTAGGGCCGAGCTGCTGCGACGGGGAAAGATACCGATCGATCAGACGTTGAATCTCGGTGACCGCAGCGGCATGCGACACCCGACACGGTGACATCGGGGGGTCGAGTCACGCGGGTTCGCCGGGATGGCGAGGCTGATGGCTGGTGTCCAGCTTCCAGCGAATGCACGGGGCTATCGACGGCTTCGACAGGCCAACGCGAGGGATGTAGAGTGCGATTTATTGAAAATCGTTTTCAATAAGGCGAGCGAGGTAGCTCACCCCGTGAGTTGGCCCCGCGAGTCGGCGAGGGCGGTCGGTCGTATGCCGCCGCGCTCGTCGGAGGCCTCCGACTCTTCGTGTGCAGCGGCTAGATCTGAAGGAGAAAGATGAGAAGTGGCATCCACCCGGACTACCGCCCGGTGGTTTTTCAAGATGCGACTACCGGAAAGACTTTTCTGACGCGGTCGACTGTCACCAGTTCACGAACAATCGACATCGAGACGCCCGAGGGCATCCAGACGTATCCGCTTGTCGTGGTGGAAGTGACCTGCGATTCTCATCCGTTCTGGACGGGCACCCGGCGCTTGCTCGATTCGGCTGGTCAGGTGGAAAAATTCCGCCGCCGCTACGGGAGTCGATGAGCTATGGCTGCTGCGGCGCCCCTACCTCTGCCGGTCACCGTATTGTCCGGCTTCCTCGGTGCCGGCAAGACCACACTGCTCAACCACATTCTGGCCAACCGGGACGGCCGCCGGGTAGCGGTGATCGTCAACGACATGAGCGAGGTCAACATCGATGCCGCCCTGATCGCCGGGCAGGGCCACCTGGATCGCACTGACGAAACGCTGGTCGAATTGACCAACGGGTGCATCTGCTGCACATTGCGTCAAGACCTGCTCGACACGGTGGGGCTGTTGGCCCGCCAGAACCGATTCGACAACTTGATCATTGAATCGACCGGCATCTCCGAGCCGATGCCGGTCGCCGCGACTTTTGCCTGGGAGTTCGAGGACGGGTCCAGCCTGTCTCAGGTCGCGACCCTCGACACCATGGTCACGCTCGTCGATGCCGCAACGTTTCTGTCCGAACTTATTCGTGGTGAGGCATTGGCCGACAGGCAGTTAGCGGCCGCCGACGGTGATTACCGAAGCATCGCGGACCTGCTCGTCGACCAGGTGGAGTTCGCCGATGTCCTGCTGCTCAACAAGACTGATTTAGTGGGCCAGGACACTGTGAACAGGGTCGAAACGACGCTGCGTCGACTGAATCCGTCAGCGAAGATCGTGCGGACCGTCAACGGCCGAGTGGAACTGAGTGACGTGCTGGACACCGGTCTCTTCAACCCGCTGGCCGCAGAGGAGGTACCTGGCTGGGACGAAGAGATCGCCGGCGGTCACATTCCCGAGACGGAGGAATACGGCATCAGCAGTCTGACTTTCCGCGCGGACCGCCCTTTCCATCCGCAGCGGTTGGACGCGGCGTTGGGTCAGGTTCGTGGTCTGCTGCGCAGCAAGGGATTCTGCTGGATTGCCAGCCGCCCGCAGATCGTGGCGATCTGGTCACAGGCCGGCCCGAATCTGGTCATCGAACCGGCGCAATACTGGTCGTCGACAGACATGAGTCCCGGACAGGAAATCGTGTTCATCGGTGTTCGGCTCGATCATGCTTCCGTGCGGCGGCTGCTGGTTTCCGCCCTCCTCACTGATCTCGAATTTGCAGCGGGACAAGAACACTGGACGACGTTTCCCGATCCATTGCCGAAGTGGGAAGTAGCTCACACCCACTGACGGTGGGGAGAAGCGGGGCAGATTTCCGCGGACTGCCGCGTCGGGCATCCATCAGCGGTCACTTGTGTCGTTGTGGTGTGCCGGAGTGTCGGTGGTCGCCTCGACCGGCAAGTCGCAGGTCTGCTTATGCCAATCACCGAACGGATCGTGATAGTGGGCCCATTCCTGTGGACAACGCAATTCGGCGTCGGAGAGAAGTGCCCCGTGCAACGCGCCGATGATTTCGTCGGTGTTCGTGCCATACGTCAGGACAGTCATGGCGGTGTGCCGGTCACCATGTGCGCCATGCCATCTCAACTGTCCGAAGGCGCGTCTTTCGGCGTCGGTGGCGGCTAGTTCAGCCTCTGTCATGACGGCCAACCACTTGCCGGCCGAACTGACGTGTAGTCCGCCCCCGGCGGATTCCAACCACATGGCTTGCTGTGGTTGACTGGCAAGCCACAGCCGCCCTCGGGATCGGATCACACCGTCTAGCAGAACGTCGACGGCGGCTTCCAGGCGCTGCGGGTGGAAGGGGCGCTGGGCGGCGAATTCGAGCAGTTTGACAGCTCCTTGGGCCTCCAGGGATGGCTGTCCGGCAAGAAGCGGTCCGTGTGGATCGTCGCTTCGGCCTTGCCGCGCGTCGGGCCTCACCTCAGCCAGAAGTTGCTCGATATCGGCGCTTTCGACACCGATCCGGGCGCGCGGGGCAAGGCGGCGCACGACGCTCTTCACCACCGGGTCGGCGGGGGCCAGCACGGCCACGTCGGCAAATTCGGCCTGACCGACGACGACCTGCGCCTCGGTGCGCCCGTCGTCAAGCTCCGCATCTGAAAGCGCTTGGCGCAGCCACACCGATGAATCGATACACGTCACGACCGCCGCGATCGACACATCGAGAGCGGCAGGACCGTCCACATAGCCCGGTCCCATCTGGACCCGAACATGGTTGATATCCCAGCAGATTGGTTCGGGCTCCAGCCATGGCGCCAGGTGCACCACCACGCGGCGCACATCGTCGCGGCGATGTAGCCGGCGCAACAGCAACAGCAGGTCGTCGCGGATGGTGCATGAAACGCAACCGTGAATGAGTTCGAGTGCGACATCCGCGCTGGTCAACAGCCCATTTTGCCGCGACACCACTGTCCGCAGGACCACGTGGCCGGTGAAATGGTGTCGTACCACGAGACTTCCGGGCGTGCCCAGCATCGCGTGCGCGATCGCCTCGGTGCCTTCCTGGCCCGCGACGACGACGACCGGTGTTCTCATGCAGCCCCTATTGGAAATCATTTTCATTAACTGCGGTCTTACGGTAGCGTCTGGCGGAGAGCTTGTCGAAAACGATTGTCATTAAGGTCACCTGATAGGGAAGGCTGCTGGATGTCTGCTCGCTGTCAAGTCACGGGTCGGGAGCCGGGATTCGGCAACGCCGTTTCGCACTCGCACCGCAGAACTCGGCGTCGATGGTCGCCCAACATCCAACTCAAGACGTACTACCTCCCGTCTGAGGGCCGACGGATCAGGCTCAGGGTGAGTGCCAAGGGAATCAAGGTCATCGATCGGGACGGAATCGAGGCCGTTGTGGCCCGGTTGCGCAACGAAGGTCAGCGGATCTGATGGCACGCAACGAGATCCGCCCGATCGTCAAACTGCGATCGACGGCCGGCACGGGGTACACCTACGTCACCCGCAAGAACCGGCGCAACGACCCGGACCGGATGGTGCTGCGCAAGTATGACCCAATCATCCGGCGCCACGTCGATTTTCGAGAGGAGCGCTGAGCCATGGCCAAGAAATCCAAGATTGTCAAGAATGAGCGTCGTCGCGCCACGGTGGCTCGGTACGCCGAGCGCCGCGCCGAACTGAAGGAAATCATTCGGTTGCCATCGAGTTCGAGCGAGCAGCGGGCCGCAGCGCAACGTGAACTGATGCGCCAGCCACGAGATGCCAGCGCAGTGCGGGTGCGAAACCGTGACGCGATCGACGGGCGGCCGCGCGGGCATCTGCGCAAATTCGGTCTGTCAAGAGTGCGGGTAAGGCAGTTGGCGCATGACGGGCAACTGCCCGGGGTGCGGAAGTCCAGTTGGTGAGCCTCATGAAAACCGCAAAGAAACGGCGCCAGACTCGGGGTGGGCCACCGACCGGCAGATCGGCCAAGAAGAACCTGCTCGACAGCCTCGGGGTCAGCGCGGTTGATTACAAGGACACGGCTGCGCTGCGACTCTTCATCTCTGAACGGGGAAAGATCCGTTCTCGCAGTGTCACCGGCCTCAGTGTCCAACAACAACGGCAAGTTGCCACCGCCATCAAGAATGCGCGCGAGATGGCGTTGTTGCCCTATCCCGGGTCCGCCGCCGGTCGCTGAATTTGCGCCTTCTGACAAGCGGTCAGATCGCCGGGAACCGAAGGGATTCAAACAATGACGGTTCATGCCTCTCGTGGCCTGACCGGTCGGGGCGGGAACCGTTGAACGCGCGGCGGGGGACCGCGCGCCCGTTCACCGTCGTGGTCTGTAACGCTTGCGCAACCGAACAGCAAGTGTCTGTGATCGAGGAATTGCGTCCGACCATCCGTTGCTGCCCGCACGCCATGCTGGTTTCCGCGCCCTGCATCCTCGGGCCGGTCACGTGCGCATCTCGGCCGGCGGGGTGCGGTGTCATGGCGATGGTCCAGCCATGCACCACCGACCGGCTACCTTTCGGACCACCCCAATGGGTGGGCCCGATCACCAACAACGCTGAGGCGGCGTTGCTGAGGGACTGGCTGGAACTCGGTCGATGGGAAAACGCTCCTCTGCCAGGGCAACTCAGCAGGCATACGCGCTGGGCAGGTCGCGCTAGTCGGTGCAACTAGGCGGGAGAAACATCCGCTGGATGCGCCAGCCCTGGTGCGGCGGCGGCGCTCGTCGCAATCGCAGCCGCCGTCGAACACCAAGCGACGAGGGCCGTCAGAGGTGACCCGGCGGTCGGCTGACGCACTGCGCGGCGTAGAGCGCCTCGCCGAGCTTGTCCATCAGCTCCAGCTGGGTTTGCAGATAGTCGATGTGATCTTCCTCGTCGGCGACGATTTTCTCGAAAATGTTCGCGGTGGTGCTGTCTTGCTTCTCCCGACACAGGATGATCGCGGGCTTGAGACGGTTGATCACCTGGAATTCAAGCGCCAGATCGCTTTCGAACTGTTCGCGCAGTGTCTGGCCCACGCGCAGCGTGCCGATGCGCTGATAATTGGGCAAGCCGTCGAGCAAGAGGATTCGATCGGTGATCTCTTCGGCGTGCCGCATTTCTTCGAAGGACTCGCTGCGTGTATGGGCGGCCAACTCGGTGAACCCCCAGTTGGCTTGCATCTTGGAATGCAGGAAGTATTGGTTTATCGCGGTGAGTTCACTAGTCAATTGCTCATTGAGCAGTTTTAATATGTCGGGGTCGCTTTGCATCGTCATTCCTGACCGTTTGTAGGGTTGTCTTGCCGAATTCCGTCAGACACTGCCGCGCTGTGCGGTCATTCAGATTTCGCTGATAGCGATGACATTAGCCGAGGTGAGAGCGCTGCGCAACGAAGGTAGTGCTTATTAAGATCAGCTTTTCCTAAGCTGAAGCAAGGCTACATTAAATAAGTGTTCGGTCGCGTTCTCACGCAAAAGTAAGAGCGGCGATATCTGAGGCAACTCAGCCGTAGGAATGCAGTCCGCGAGATTCCGCTGGCGGGCCGCAGTCTGGTAGCACACGATGCAGATGATGGAGCTCGCCAACCAGCACCGTCGCGGTTAGTTCGACGGAAGCCGGCGCGGCAGAGAATTTCATCGCCCACCACCGGTGTGGCGGTAGCAAGCGCCGTGTTGCACAGTGTCAGCAGGGCATCAACAGAAACGGGCGGTGGGAACCATGTCTGACACGCTTCACAACGAACACCTCGGCCATGACCACGTACATGGAGACGGGTGTGGCCACGTAGCGATTCCGCACAACGACCACGTCGACTATCTGCACGATGGTCACGTTCATCGGCAGCACGGCAGCCATTACGACGAATGCGAGCCGGCCAGTCACACCGTTCATGAGCACCATGACCACGTTCACGGCGAGGGTTGTGGTCATGTTGCCGTCCCCCACGGCGATCACGTGGACTATGTCCACGATGGATGCCGGCACGCTGCTCACGGCGAGCACTACGACGAGCACTGACGTGCGGCAACCGCGCGTCTGATCATCCATTCGTCAAGTGCGGGGGTCATCTGCCGAAGGCGCTCCGCGATCAACCGGCCCCGAATGGAGGAATATTCAGGGCGCGCAGCAGTGAGCCGGCGATGGTCGTCGTAGCGGACACCACCGTCACACTCGGTTGTCCGAGGTTGATCGTGAGACCCGGATTCGGGGATGCCACGAAGGGATAGGTGTCGGGCATCGCTGAGGGGGGAAGCACTCCGGCCCACACCAAGTTGGCCTGCACGCCCTGCACGGTTCCCTTGAGCAAATAGGTGCCGACGTTTATCGGATTCACTACCGGAAACAGGCTGGCGGGGGTAGGAAGATTGGCGTATTCCGTGTTCGGGCCGCCGATGTCGCCGTAACCCAGATCGACCAGCACCCGCAATGGCGGTTGGATCATGTTGTGCAGCGGTTGTGGCAAGTTCAGCGGTCTTAGCAGCGGCAGATCCTGGGTCGGGATGAAGTAATAGGTGGTGTTGCCGGTAGATCCGGGCGAGACCGGCGCGACGATCGCGGTCGCGAGTTGTTCGGGCGTGATGTTCGGATATGTCGGACTCGGGCCCAGGTGGTCGTAATACAAGCCGGCATAAGCATTCGCGACGGACAAGAGGTTGATCGGGTAGCGGGGAAAGTGGGCGAAACCGTCGTATTGGATAGTGTAAATATCCGTAGGGTAGGCCAAATCCGGTGTCGCGCCACTGAATGTCTGGTTGAAACCGGGCAGGTAAAGCCCGACGAACCGTTCGAACTGGCCGCCGTTGGGATTATTGGGATTTCCCGTGAGTACGAATCGCACATTGGCCGGGTCAGGTGGGTTGGGGATGGTGCCGGTCGCGATTCCCTGCAGGTACTCGGTAATGATGGTCGAACTCTGGGAGAAACCGAAAACAGTGGTGTTGGTGTCCGGTGGTTGGGCTGCGATCGCCTGCTTGAGTATCTCGACTCCCCGAGCAACCGACGTGTCGAAGGTCAGGCTGTGCAATCCGGTGAGCGGCCAGCCTTGTTCGGGAGTGACCAATCCGGTGGGGACGGCCGTGTGTGGAGCGATGCGGGGCGCAATGTAGGCGTTGTAGACGTTGTTCAGATAGGTGCTGTCTGGGACGGGGTTGCCGGTACCTCCCATGATGAGAGTGGCGTAGTCGAGGGCCAGCATGGCTGGGGTCGGACCGGCCGTGCCGACCAGTGGATTGCCCAACAACGCTCGCCAGGGTGCATTGAGTGCAGCGACCAATTCGCCCTGGACCGCCTGCAGTGGTGACGCATTGAGCACCTCGGCGGCCGCATACGCTTTGGCCCCCGCGCTGAGCGCTTGAACGAACTGCTGGTGAAACGCGCTGACCTGTGCGCTGATCGCCTGGAATTCCTGACCATAGTTGGCGAATAGCGCTGCGACCGCCGCAGACACCTCGTCCGCACCGGCAGCTATCAGTCCGGTGGTTGGCACAGCGGTCGCCGCCTGCACTTCATCTAGCGCCGAACGGAGAGTCTGTAGATCCGCTGCCGCCGAAGCCAAGAACTCGGGAGTTACGGCAAGAAACGACATGGTGCCTCCTGCGCCTTAGCCGACACAGACGTGATCGCGGGATCGAGTGTCGAAAGCCGGGTGCCCGCCATGATCAGGGCTGCGCCGAACCCGGTAGCGCGGATGTACGGTCGAACATTCGAGGCTCCTCATCGGCATGGGCATTTCAGGTATACGGTTCTTCGGTTTGGCCCGACGATTGCGGGCCGGCGGGCTCCGGCGACTCTCCGCTGGAGCCGTTACCCCAAGTGTGGGGCAACATCGGCGCGGTCGGCCTGCTACCGAAGTCATCACCCAGGGTGAGCAATCCTTCGGGGCGAACGGCATCGGGCTTCGTTGCCGTTCCGGAAAATCCCAGCGATCCAGCACCCCGACTGGAAGCAGTTGTGTCATCGGGCGGGGCGTCCGGGCCGGCGTCCGTCCCTGAATCCAAGTCCAGAAATTCGTCGGCGTTGTCTCTCATCACTATCCGTCGTCGGCGCTTGGATCGCTGTTGTGCAGGTGCTCGTGACGACGCCGCGGCCGCCGCGGCGATGTCCGCGGCGGGTGCCGAGGCCTTGCCACGGTCGATCAATGTCGGCCCCTGCCCTCCATCGCTTCCGCCGCCCAACACCAGGTAGCCGAACGACGGGGTCCCGCCGGCCGGGGCGGATGCCGGCGCTGATGCTGGTGTCGACGCAGGCGTTGACCCCGTCGTCGCGGCGGGAGCCGGAGACATCGGAGCTGAGGAGCCCGCGGATCCGAAAACGGCGTCGCCCCTAGCCGTAGTGGGTGCCCGGCTTTCGCTGCTCACTCCGGGATCCTGGCCCGGCTGGGGAATGGCCGCGAGTCCGGCCAGGCCACTCAGTCCGGCAAGGCCGACGAGGGGTAGGAATGGCGTCGCCAAAAGGGCGGCGGGCGCGAAGAACAGGGTGTTGAAGATGACCTCGTAGGGCAGTGCCACGAATAGGAGAGTGGCGAGGAGCTCGGGGGAAGGGTTTTGCAGGAGAGCCTCTAGCAGCGGAAGAATGTAAGGCGGGCTATCGACGCCGAACAATTCATCCAGGATGTACGCGACGATCTTTTCCCACTCGGTGAGGATGTTGAGAGGGTTGAAGTCGGCGGCGGCAGGGGCACCGGATCTCAGCACCGGTGGGGCCGGCGGCGTGGTGGGTATCGCCGTGACCGCCTCGGCGGACACCGTTTGGTAGACGGTCATGGTGGTAGCGGCTTGCACCCACATTCGCACATAGTCGGCCTCGTTGAGTGCGATCGGAATCGTGTTGATGCCAAAGAAGTTCGTTGCCATCAGGGCCGCGTGGATGGCGTGGTTTGCTGCCAGCTCACCCAGGGTGGGCATGGCGGCCAGCGCGGCGGTGTAAGCAGTGGCTTCGGTCTCGTGCCGGGCGGCCGTAGTGGCAGCATTGGCCGCCAACAAAAGCAGCCACGCCACATACGGGGCATTGGCAGCGACATACGACTCCGCGCTGGGGCCCTCCCAGGCCATCGACTGTGTCTGTGCCACCACCGCTGAGAGTTCATCGGCTACTTCGGTGTATGTGATGCTCAAGGAAGTCCACGCCCCCGCCGCCGCCAGTAGCGGACCAGGCCCGGGGCCGCTGTTCAGCAAGGCCGAATGAACCTCGGGGGGAAGTGCCATCCAGACCGGGGCGGTCACCGCCGACCGGGCGCGATCGATGGCCGAGCGCCGATGCCCTGCACCGACTCAGCAATCGCGATTACAGACGACACGTCCAAGCCTCCTTGGCTCCCCTGAAGGCGATGACCGTAGGTCACCCCCGCTGTCCAAAACAATCACGCGCACAGTCCAGGCGGCGCGAGCCGCCGGGCCGCAAGGTTGCGTCGAACGCCACCCAAATCGCTGCCGTGGTGGCAGAGTTAAGCCCATCCGAGGCTGCCCTCATCCTGTCACCTCGGGGAACGGTTATTGGAAACGATTTTCATGTACTAATTTGCACCCGGGGACATCGTCTGTCAACTCCTGCATCAGGTCCGCGGTTGGCATTACGCTCCTCATTGCGGCGGCAGGTCATCGGTGTGGGCCCCGGTATGCCCTGTCTCGCGATGACCCGTGAACTGCGTTGGCCCTCCGCCACGTTCGCTGCCCCAGGTATGGGGCAGCATCGGCGCGGTCGGCTTGTTGCCGAAGTCATCGCTCACAGCTAACAACCCGGCGGGGCGTATGTCGTCACCCCAGTTGGCCGTCCCCGAGAATCCCAGCGAGCCCGCACCGCGGTCGGAGGCGGTTGTGCCACTGGGCGGACTGTCCGGGGACGCGTCCGGTCCCGAGCTGAGGTCCATGAATTCGTCGGCGTTGTCTTTCATCACGGTTCGCCGTCGGCGTCGCGAGCGTTGCTGTGCCGGTGTTCGTGCCGGGGCCGCGGCTGCCGCCGCGATGTCGGACGCCGGTGCTGAGGCCTTACCGCGGTCAATCAGCGTCGGGCCTTCTCCTGGGTCCGGAGGTCCGCCGAAAACCAGGTAGTCGAAAGGGGCCATACCGGCCGACGGGGCCGATGCGGGGGCTGGCGCAGGAGTCGATCCGGGTGCCGGTCCGGCTGCCGCCGCCGATGCCGGCGCCGGCGGCGCCGGCGCTGCGATCCCTGACCCGTACCCGAGTTGCGGCCGTGTGCTGGTCATCTGTGGTGGGAAATCGTCGCCGACGGTGGGCTCAAGGCTGGGCCGCCCCAGGGCCGCCAGACCGCCGAGACCGCCAAGGCCGCCGAGACCAGCCAGCGGCAGGAACGGAGTAGCCAATAGCGCCGCGGGTGCGAAGAACACGGTGTCGAAAGCGACCTCGTAGGGCAGTGCCACCAGCACCAGATAACCAAGCGTGGCCAGCGACGGATTTTCCAAGAACGCCTCTATCGCCTCAAGGACCGAGGGCGGGACCTTCACACCAAAGATGGCGTTCATGATTTCCTCGACGATCTTTTCCCAGTCGGCGAGAATGTTGAACGGATTGAAGCCGGCGGCAGCAGAGTTTTCGGACCGCAGCACTGGTGGGGCAGGTGGCGTGCTGGGTACCGCTGTCAGGGCCTCGGCAGATACCGTTTGGTAGACCGTCATGGTGGTGGCGGCCGCTATCCACATCCGCACATAGTCAGCCTCGTTGATTGCGATGGGAATGGTGTTGATTCCGAAGAAGTTCGTTGCTACCAGAGCCGCGTGGATTGCGTGGTTTGCTGCCAGCTCACCGAGGGTGGGCATAGCGGCCAGCGCGGCGGTGTAAGTGCTGGCCTGGGTCTCGAGCTGGGCGGCTGCCGCGGCAGCGTTGGCCGCCGCCTGCAGCAGCCAAGCCGCAAAGGGTGCGTTGGCGGCCGCATACGACTCCGCGCTGGGACCTTCCCAGTCTGCCGCCACCACCGCTGCCATCAGGGCCGATAGTTCTTCGGCCACTTCGGCGTATGTGACGCTCAAGGACGTCCACGCCCCCGCCGCCGCCAGTAGCGGACCGGGCCCGGGGCCACTGCTCAGCAATGCCGAATGAACCTCCGGTGGAAGCGCCATCCAAACCGGCGCGGTCACCGCCGATCGGGCGCGATCAATTGCCAAGCGCCGATGGCCCGCCCCGCCTCAGCTATTTGGACCACAAACGACCAATCCAAGTCCGTTCGGCTCTCTGAAGCTGTACCGCGGCACCCGCTCATCCGGTCGCTCATCGGTCGACAACGTCGTTGCTTGGTGAGGCAAAACACATTGGCAGAATTGCACTTTCGACTAGTTCTGGGTTTGCGGGGCGGCAGCTTGCCGCCTCGTCCGAGGCATCCCCGGATTCGTCGCCCCGACGACCGGTATTGGAAATGATTTTCATATAGTAATTTGCACCCGGGACCACTGCCTGTCAACTACTGCGTCGGGGTGCGCAGGCAGTTCCCAGGTTGGGACAGTTGACCGAAGGCCGGTCGCCAACGGCACCGATCCGGTGCGAGGAGCTACGACAGTGATGGGTATCTGGACGTGTCACGCGCCCTGGCGGAATGGCCGTGCGACCGTACAACCGGGGTGTGAACCTGCCGCAACTGGCTTGTCGAGTTATTGCCAGGCCGGACCGCTACACGACAGGTGCGATGGAGGATGAGCGTGCAACGACGAAGGGGATCATCGACATCTGGACGGCCGCCCTCGATTCTCAAGTCAGCCTGGGTGACACTGACTGCCTGCGCTGTGTTGTCGGCGGTCAGCTCCCTGGCCGGGATGGCGCCGCTGATCGCGGTCGTGGAAGTGACCCGACGTCTGCTGGCGGGTGATACCGATGTCTGGCCCGTCATCGTCGTAGCCGTCGTCGCGCTCGCCGTAAAGCAACTAGGTGTCCTGTCCGCCGGAGTGATGACGCATCTGGCCGACATCCAGATATCGTTTCGCGTCCGTCGCGAACTGCTGGTCAAACTGAGCAGGCTGCCCCTGAGCTGGTTCAGCGAACGCAACTCCGGCATCGTCAAGAAGGCCGTAGAAGACGACGTTGCGGCCCTGCACCGGCTTGTCGCGCATTCCATCGTCGAACTCAGCGCGGCGGCGGTACCGCCGCTGGCAGCGATCATCTACCTCTGCGTGCTGGACTGGCGGATGGCACTGGCGACCCTGCTTCCGGTGTTCGCCGGAATCATCGCTTACCAACGTGCGATGGCCAGTGCTGGAACGAAGTATCCGGAGTTCATGGACTGGCTGGTGCGACTGAACAGCGCTGCGGTGGAATTCGTGAACGGCATCGGTGTGGTGAAGGCATTCGGCACGCCCGGCGCGGCCAGTCGCCGGTTCCAGGAGACATCCCGGGCGTTCGCGCACTTCTTCTACGACTGGGCCAAATCCACGAGTGTCGCCGGAGTCATTGCCGAGATCTTGCTGTCGCCCCCGAGCATTCTGTTGGTCGTTGCGGCGACGGGCGGGATCCTGACCGTCGACGGGGAGCTGTCGGGAGTGAACTTCGTGGCATTCCTGGTTTTCGGCACCGTCATCACCGCCGGGTGGATGACCCTGCTGATGTCCGTGCACCCGTTGGTCACCGCCCTGAAGGTGTACCGCGGGATCACTGACCTGCTGTCCACCCCGGAGTTGCCGACACCGGACCATCCCGTGCAGCTCAACCCGCGGTCGGAGGGGCCGGTGGTGCGGATGCGCGGCGTGCGGGTCACCTACGGTGACACCGTCGCGCTCGACGGGATCGACCTGTGCCTCGAACGTGGCACCATCACCGCGTTGGTCGGCCCGTCGGGTGCCGGCAAGTCCACCTTGGCCAAGCTGCTGCCCCGGTTCGACGACCCGTGCGAAGGTGCGGTTGAACTGTACGGAGTCGATCTGCGCAGCATCGACCCCACGCAGTTGTACGAGCACGTCGCCTTCGTCTTTCAGGACTCGCACCTGGTGTCGGCGATGAGCGTTCGTGACAACATCCGCCTCGGTCGCCCGGAGGTGGACGACGCGGCGGTGCGTGACGCTGCGGCGAAAGCCCAGATTTTGGCCAGGCTCGACAACCTGCCGCGCGGGCTGGACTCGGTGGTCGGCGAAGACGCGGCGCTGTCGGCGGGCGAACGCCAGCGCGTGTGCATCGCGCGGGCGATTCTGGCCGACCGGCCGATCCTGGTCCTCGACGAGGCTACCGCCAGCGCCGATCCGGAAAACGAGGCCCGCATCCAGGAGGCGCTCAGCGAAGTCGCACGAGGACGGACCGTGCTGGTAATCGCCCACCGGCTCAACACGATTCGGGGAGTCGATGCCGTCGTCGTGCTGGAGGGCGGACGGGTCGCCGAACACGGTACGCATGCAGAACTCCTGGCGCGCAGCGGAATCTATGCGGGGTTATGGGAGCGGGAACGCGGCGCCGAACACGGTGTCGCCGAGCGACTGGAGTTGGGCCGATGACCATCATCATCCGCTACCTGCTCGATCTGCTTGATGCCCGTGGACGACGTCAGCTGCGCACGATGCTGGCATTGCAGGCCGCCCAGGGGATCTTGCAGGGGCTCGGTTTTCTGTTCGTCGTTGCTCTAATCGAGATTGTCTTCGACCGACCTGCCGATCAGGACCAGTTGTGGCGCTGCATCGCGGCGATCACCGTGACGGTCGCTGTCCATCACGGATTGTTGGCGTGGAGCACATCGCTCGCATATGTGGTCGGCACCGGCGTGCTTACGGGCTTCCACACCCGAATCGGAAACCATCTGGCTACCTTGCCGATCGGCTGGTTCGGTGCCGATCGGACCGGACCGGTGGGACGACTGGTCGCCAAAGACGCGGTGGATGTCGCGGACTTCCCCGCTCATCTGCTTCGGCACGTGATCGTCGGTGTCACTGCTCCGCTCACCCTGATCATCGGTAGCTATCTGTTCGACTGGCGCATCGGGACGGCCCTGACGGTCGGTGCGTTGCTGTGCGCGCTGTCGCTGCGGATGTACATGGGCATCGTGGCGCGCAACGACGGTCAGTACGAACACGACATCGGTGCCACAGCTTCGCGGATCGTGGAATACGCCCGGCTGCAGCCGACCCTGCGTGCCTATGGCGTTCTCAACCGCCGGGAACTCGGCACACTGGAAGAGTCCCTTACCCGCCAACAACATTCGCAGTCCCGGCTGACCATCCGCGGGGCCTGGGGTCTGATCGGATGCTTCGGCACCATGCAGTTGGTCGTGACGATGGTTATCGCGCTCGCGGTCTGGCTGACGCTGCGCGGTGAAATGGCCTTACCGACGATGATCGGATTGCTGATCATCACGCTGCGGATGATCGATCCACTGGCGCAACTGGGCGATCTGTCCGGCCATGTCCAGGTCACCGCCGACGCGATCGTGCGGGTGCGCGAGCTGCTGGCGGTGCCGGCCCTTCCGGAACCCGATGGTGACGTCTCGCCTGCCGGCGCCGACATCGCCCTGCGCGAAGTGCGTTTCGGCTACCGGCCGGATGAGGTCGTGATCAAGGGTATCGATGCCACGATCCCCAGTGGCAGCCTCACCGCGATCGTGGGCCCCTCGGGTTCGGGGAAGACGACGGTGCTTCGGCTGATCAGCCGATTCTTCGAGGTCGACGACGGCAGCATCATGCTCGGCGGCCACGATGTGCGCGAACTGGGCACCGGTAAGGTCGCGCGGATGACCGCGCAGGTCTTCGACGATGCGTACCTCTTCGATGGCAGCATCGCCGACAACTTGAGGATGGCCAATGCTGACGCCGCCGACTCCGAACTGCGTCGGGTGGCCGCGATCGCGCGCCTCGACGAGGTGATCGACCGATTGCCTGACGGCTGGGACGCACGGGTCGGCGAAGGGGGATCGGCCCTCTCCGGTGGGGAAAGACAGCGGGTGGCCATCGCCCGTGCCTTGCTCAAGAATGCTCCGGTGGTGTTGCTGGACGAAGCCACCGCGGCATTGGATGCCGTCAACGAGGCCGCGGTGGCCGACGCGATTTACGAGTTGGCGCGGGATCGAACTGTTGTTGTTGTGGCACATCGGCTTTCGACCGTCATGGATGCCGACCAGATCCTGGTTCTGGAAAGCGGGCGAATAACTGCACGGGGACGTCACGACGAATTGCTCGGCGCCGGTGGAACTTACGCCCGGTTCTGGGAGGAACGCCTGGGTGCGCTGGGCTGGCAGCTTCGGCCCGAACCGCTGTCCACCTCGGACCCAACGTGACCGTCGGTGACGAGCGGCTCGGGACGCGTTACCAGAGGTGCTGACTGTGCCGGAACGCGTCGGCGACGAGAGCAGCCCCGGCCACCACACACATCGCTCGCACCAGACGTGGCCCGTATCGGGTGATCACGCGCGTCACCGTGCGTTGCACGCGTTGCGCTCGTGGTGTGGGTCTGGTCGCCAGCAGGAGCACCAGCACCGGTGGTGCGAGTTCGACAGCGCAGTACCCAATCACCAATAGTGGCCAGAACCACGGCCGGGGGTGATGGGCACTCAGCATCGCCAGCGCGCCCAGATAGACCACGTCGGTCGCCGCCTGGCCGAAACCCAGCGCAGATCCGACGCACCCGAGCAGCCACGGCCGTTGTCGCATCACGGTGAATGCCCAGTGCGGCGCGGCTTTTCGGGCCGCCGCGGGATAACACGCCACACCGACAAGCAGCGCACCGACGACCAGCTCGCTGCGGTAGCGCAGCGTAGGGGTCAGTTCGAACGAGGACAGCCGAGTCAGCACGTCGACACCGAATACCACGGCGATGCCGAGGGCCGCGGTCGCGGCGAACAGGCCGGCGATGAAACTGAGACCGCCAGGCAGCGGAGAGCGGCGATGCAGTCGGCTGTCGTAGATGATCGCCGAAGTGGCACCGAGGTTGAGGACGTTGAGCGATTCGACGAGCGCCAGTCCCGACAGCGTCATCATGAGGGCAAGCATCAGCTCACCACCCGGAGTGACAAGCCCGGAGGTGCAGAGATCAAGGCGTTGTCGGGAGTCTGAACAAGTTGAACTTGTAGGTGTTGACCATCGACGGCGCCAGTCGCGCCAGCAGCGGCATGCCGTAGCGGCGTTGGGGCGGCCAGGTTTTGGCGATCTCCGGTTGCGGTTTGGCCAGGGTCCGGGTGTCGATCAGCTGCGGGCCCCAGCCCTCGATCTCCCGAGGATCGTCACACACCCACTGCAGCCGAGCGCTCACCTGCGCCAGCGAGCGATTGCGATCCTGGTTGTCCACCATCCGCCGGCCGGCGGTGTCGAAGCCGATCAACGCACCCGGGAACCGTTGACCAAGTTGAGTCAGGACGCGGCGTACTTCCTCGCCACTGAGATAGATCAGCACGGCTTCGCACAGGAACAGGTAGGGCCCCGGCGCGGCCGCCACAGTGTCGAACCAATCGGTGTCGAGCACAGAACCGGCAATCATCGTGCAGCGCTCGCTGTCACTGAAGAAGTGGCGGCGCAGCTCGATCACGTCGGGCAGGTCCAGGTCGAACCAGTGCACCTGTTTGTTGTCGAGGCGGTCGAACCGGGTGTTCAGGCCGGTCCCGAGTTCGACGACCGTTCCAGCGGGATGCTCGCGCAAGAACTGCGCCCCCCAGCCGTCGAATATGGATGATCGGGACACCGATCCGGACAATGACGAGCCGCGGAACTTGGTGAAGTCGTAGTCGATGGCATCGACGAGTTCGCGCGCACGGAGGTCGGCAAGCACCGAACGCCGCGCGGTCGCGTCACAGGCCCGCGCGTACAGCGGAATCAGCAACGTCTCCTGGACGTCGCCCAGTTCGGGCGCCGTATTGCTCATCAAGTCGCCTTCCGTGCCAGCGCTCGGTGTGGGTAGTCAACCGTCCGCCGCTGCCCGCAACGTTCGGCGGCGATGCCGGCAACAGATTCGACCAACCCGAGATCCGTTGCCGGCATCGACCAAACTAGCCGAGCAGCGTACCGCCCAACGCCCGCCCGACAACGTTGAACAGGTTAGCTGTGGCGGCAATGGGACCCACTCCGAGGGCGGGAATCGGCAATACGCCCACAAAGTCGTCCGAGTTGACGGCAAGCTGCAGACCCACCGAGTTCAGCAAAGAGCCGCCAACCCCTTCATACAGCGGCCCGCTGGCACCGGTAACCACCTGTCCCGGGCTGAACAAGCCGCCGAAGCCGAGGCTCACGCCAGTGACTTGTTCCTCGGAGCCGGGGCCGGCGAAGAGTTGGTTAACCAATGGTGCGAGCGGGTTGAGGTTCAGCGTGGCGCCGTTGAAGAACCCGTCGACGACGTTGGCCGGCGTGTTGATCAAGCCGTTGAGCGCCCCCATCGGATTGCCGCCGGTGATATCGGCCAGGATGCCGCCCGCGCTGTTGAGCGCCGCGACGCCCGGGCTGACGAACGGACCCACCGCGCCTATGAGCAGCCCACTCAACGGCGAAGCAGTGAGATTCAAGGCGCCAGCGAGTAACCCGCCCGCCGGTCCGCTGCTGAGGAACCCCTCCATGAGACCGTCGTACAACTGGACGTGTACGTCGAAAACGTCAACGATCTCGGTGCCGCTCGACTGCGTGATGCCACCCAAGGTGTTTTGCACGACCGCCGCCGCGACCTCGTTGGGCGCGCCGACCAGAGGCACCGACTGGGCTGCGACCTGCAGGTTCGCCAAGAACCCGGCCGGGTTGGTGACAAGCTGGTTCAACCCGGTTGAGACGCCACCGGCCAGCGTAGCTATGCCGGCGTCCCAGGCGCCGAATACCTTCTGGGCATTCTGGGATGTCGTCGTGAGGACCTGCTCCCAGCGGGTGATGGGGTCGATGCCGGCGGCTGCGGCAGCTGGTGCACCGGAGGCGCCGCCCATCAAAGTCCTTTGGGCGTTGGCGATTTCGGCGCTGACATAGGCCCCTGCGCCGGAGTTCACGGCGTTGACGAACTGCGAATGAAAACTCTGCGCGTGGGCGTTGACGGCCTGAAACTGCTGGCCTAAGTCACCGAACAGCTCAGCGATCGCGATCGAGACCTCGTCTTGCGCCGCGGCCACAACTGCCGTCGTGGATCCGGATGCGCTCGCCGATGCCTCGGCCAGCGATGAACCGATGCCGGCCAAATCCTGGGCTGCGCCCTGCACCAGTTCAGGTACCGCGATGACGAACGACATGTCGCACTCTCCTCGACTCTTCGGGACGATGGGCCCGCCGGCCAACCGCGATTTCCAACATGGGTCTCAAAGGTCGTCACGCATTGATGCAGGGACGTTCAGCGACGTTGCTGTGGTCCGTCGAGGGTTGCCGCCGGGCTAGCAGGCAGCGCTAGTCTGAAGCAGCCTTGTTGCACATCGTTTGCAGGAGCGTCCTTGTTGAACATGATTTTCATGTTATAAATTGCCTGCGGGACTTAGGTTTGTCAAACCTTGCGGAGCCGCGTCGCGGAGTCCACCAGTGGGAAGGGGTCTCAGTGTCATAGCGAACAACCGTCTGCAGCAGATAGCCCCAGAGCAGTAACCGGATCGCCCAGGACCGGAGCAATATATTCAATATATTTGGGTCGGGTCCACGGCGACTGGGATGGATGGCGACGCCTGGAACCGAAAGGGCTCAGTTCGTGCATAACCGGCTAAGCGCGCCGATCGGCGCCCTGCGCATCAACGAGGTAATCGCCGATTGGGTCGAGCGACGCCCGGATGCGGTCGCGGTTCGCATGGTGCGGGCGGCCGCACCGGACGTGTGGTCCTATCAACGGCTGTGGGAGCGGGTCAGCCAGATCCGCGATGGTGCCTTCGCTGACCTGCCGTGCGGCTCGCGGGTAGTGATGGCACAGGCCGGCGATGGCGACTACGTCGCTGGATTCCTCGCCGCCCTCGAAGCCGGGCTCATTCCGGTTCCGTTGTATCTGCCCGCGGCGGACGCGCCCGAACGGTTTCTGCGTCGGGCTCATCACATCTTGCAGGACTGCGAGCCGGCCGCGGTCTACACCAGCCCCGAACTCGTCGATGTGATCGGAGCCGATCCTGCCTTGGGTGGGCTTACCCTGCGGACGCCGGACTCGCCGGCCGTGGCCGCACAGCGGCCACCGGCCGACCCGGCGTCACCGATGCGGCACATCGCGTTCTTGCAGTACACGTCGGGTTCCACGGGTGAGCCGAAGGGCATTGTCAACACCCATGAGTCGGTGATGTACCAACGGACTTGCGGTGAGGCGATGTGGAACCGCAATGAGGACATCCACACCGTCAGCTGGCTGCCGCTCTATCACGACATGGGCATTTTCTGGGGGGTGATGCTCGCGCTCACGACCGGCGGCAGCGCGACGCTCATCCCCCCTTCGATTTCGTCCGCAGCCCGAGAATCTGGCTGGAAACCGTCGATCGCGTGCGCGGCAACTGGATTGCCGGCCCTGATTTCGCCTACCGGCTCTGCATTGATGCGTTCGATGACGCAGCGGTGGCCGATCTAGATCTCTCCTGCCTGCACTTGGCCACCAACGGCGCAGAACCGGTGCGCCCGTCCACGTTGAGCGGCTTCGTGGAGAAGTTTCGGTCGGCCGGACTGCGAGACGACGTCTTGGTGCCCCAGTATGGTCTCGCCGAGGCGGGTCTCGGCGTAGCGGGAACCGTCAAGCCTCGCCGCTGGGTGCAGGCAAGCTTTGATTCCGAGCACCTCAATCGCGGCCGCGCGGTCGAGGTTTCGTCGTCTGCGGAGGCTCGCCGCACCCGGACGTTGGTCAGTTGTGGTGACAGCACTCTGGGTTGGGATGTGCGCATCGTCGACCCGGAGCGCCGCACCGTCGTGCCGGACGGCGAAGTGGGCGAGATCTGGGTAGGTGGAGAGGGACTGCCGGACGGCTACTGGCGTCGACCCGAGGTGACGGCCGAAATCTTCGGGGCCACCACCGTAGCCGGCGCCGGACCCTATTTGAGGACGGGGGACGCGGGCTTCTTCAGCGGTGGTGAGCTGTTTATCTGCGGTCGCTACCGCGACCTGATCATCGTGGGCGGCGGCAACTACTTCCCCAATGACATCGAGTCGACCGTCGAAGAAGCGCGCTGCGGAGTCGACAGCGGCGGGGCGTGCGCAGTGCAACCCGAGACCTCCGACAGCTGGTGGCTGATCGTCGAAACCGCCGATCCCGCCGAAGATCTCGGCGATATCAGCCGAGTGCTACGACGCCGGATCCTGTCGGCGCACCAGACCGCGCCGGAACGCATCATCTGGGTGCGTCCACGCGTGCTACCCAGAACGACGTCCGGCAAGATCAGACGGCGCAAGGCGCTGAGCATGCTCGAGGCCGGACACTTCGACGTCCTCTATGAGGCGTCGGTCAAGTCGGACCGATCGCGCCCGCAGCCGCCGGTGACCGAACTTGCCGAATGCGTTTCGGCCCTGCTCGGCGTTCACGTGCACGACCTCGACGGCGACACCGATCTCATCGCGCTTGGCCTGACGTCGGTGATGACCGCTCAGGTTGTCGAGTGGGCCGTCACCCGGTCACGGCATCTGGACTTCGCTGCGCTATACGCCGAACCCACACTGCGCCACTGGCAACAACTCTACGATGGCGCGCAGCGGAGTCCGGTCCACCTTCCGCACGACGACGTCCCGGACCCCTTCGCGACCACCGCGCTGCAGCGCGCCTACTGGGTCGGACGCAGTACCGAGCAACCACTCGGCGGCGTGGGTTGCCAGACGTACTTCGAACTGGACGGCGCCACGATCGATCCGGGACGCCTCAACACCGCTCTCGATACCCTCGCGCGCCGGCATCCCATGCTGCGCAGCATGTTTCCCGACCCGGACCGCTGTTGCATCGACCCAGAGAACCGCCATGTTCCAGTGCCGGTACACGACCTGACCGACTGTGGCGACGCGAGGCGACGACTTCATCTCGATGAGGTCCGCACCAGGCTGCGTGCTCATCGATTCGACATCGAGACCGGTGACACATGGCGAGTCGAACTGACCCGGCTGCCCGATCGTTGCGTCCTGCACTTCGCGATCAATCTGATCATTGCCGACCTGAGCAGTATCGGTATACTCCTCCGTGATCTGGCGGCGTTGTATCGTGGTGATCAATTGCCCTCGCTATCAACCGAATTCGGTGATGGGTGGGCCACCGTCCGGCCTCCTTCGGCGCCGCAGTCGGACTCGATCGAAGCACTGCCCGAATGCCCTCAACTGCCGTGGGCCGAAGAGCGCGACATCGTCTTCCGGCGCCGGCAACACACGCTGGACACCGCCGCGATGGTGGGGCTGGACGAACACTGCCGGACTCACGGCGTCACCCGCGCCGCGGTGTTCCTGGCCGCCTACTCGCTGGTGCTGCGGCACTGGAGCGGTGCCGAGGACTTCTTGGTCAATGTCACCACTTTCGGACGCCCGCCCGGCATCTCGGACGTGATCGGCGATTTCACCCGGACCCACCTTTACCGCTGCGCGCAGCAGGAGCCGACCACCGTGGCGGACTGGGTCCGCGGCGCACAGCGCGGCCTGCGTACCGCGCTGGCCGGACCCGAATCCACCGACCTGCTCGCCGCCCAGCTGCGGGCCGGCACCGGCCACAGTGGCATCGCGCCCGTGGTGTTCACCTATGCGGGAGACACGACGATCCTGCCCCCGCGCGACGTCGACACACTCGGTGCCGTCGGCCACGTGTCCTCGATGACTCCGCAGGTGCTCATCGACAACCAGGTGGGCGTCGTGGGGGACAACCTGGTCGTGTCCTGGGATTACCGCGCGGGCTGTTTCCCGACCGGTGTCGTTGCGGACATGTTCGACGCCTATATCGGCCTGCTGGAAGGCTTTGGCGGCCATGACTGGTCGACGCCGGCGGTCATCGAGCTTCCCCAGCGTTCCCGATCGACACGTCAGCGGCGCAACGCCACATCGGCGGCGCGACCGGAAGGACTGCTCTTCGACGCATTCCGCGAGCAGGCCACCAACGATCCGGGCAGAGTCGCGTTGCGCTGGACCGCAGGCGAATTCGAAGCCGACGCCGATCACGATCCGATCGCGGCCCGCTACCCACAGCTGACCTACGGCGCGCTCGACGACCACGCACGTCGCGTAGCCGGAGTCCTGGTTCAACGCCACGCCCCGGGCTCCATCATCGGGATACAGCTACTCAAGGGCCCGTCTCAGGTCGTCGCCGCACTCGGGGTGCTGATGGCCGGCTGCAGTTACCTCCCGGTGGGAGTTGACCAGCCCGCGGATCGATTCGCCCGCATCTGCGCCATCTCCGGGATGTCGGGATTGATCCGCTCGAAAGAGAGGCAATACGAGCTCGCGGCCGCGGGACCGCTGATACACGACGTCGAATCGATGATCGAATGTGTTGCGGTGGAGCCGGTTCGGATCGACCCGGAGGACACCGCGTACGTCATCTATACCTCGGGCTCCACCGGTGAACCGAAAGGCGTACTGGTGTCCCATGCGGCCGCGTTGAACACGATAGTGGACGTCAATCGCCGTAACGAGGTGGGCGCGGCGGACGTCGTGCTGGCGGTCTCCGCGCTGGACTTCGACCTCAGCGTCTACGACATTTTCGGCCCGCTCAGCTGCGGTGCGAGCCTGGTGATGATCTCCGAACAGTCCCGCCGGGATGCCTTCCACTGGAATGCGCTGGTCAACGAGTTCGCGGTCACGGTGTGGAATTCGGTTCCGGCGCTGCTCGACATGTTGTTGATCGCCGCGGGTAGCGGCTGCGACATGCTGCCCAGCCTTCGGTCGGTGTTTCTTTCCGGTGACTGGATTCCGCTTGACATGCCGAAACGACTGCATCACGCGGCGCCCCGGGCACGCCTGGTCGCCATGGGGGGCGCCACCGAGGCCGCGATCTGGTCGAACGAGTTCGTCCTGGCCCCGGCCGCTGACCTCGATCCCGACTGGGTGTCGGTGCCTTACGGGTACCCGCTGTGCAACCAGATGTTCCGCGTTGTCGACGACTTCGGCCGCGACCGTCCTGACTACGTAGCGGGTGAGTTGTGGATCGGCGGAGCGGGCGTCGCGCAGGGTTATCACAACGCCCCGGAGCTGACCGCCGAGCGATTCGTGCTGGACGAGAACGGAATTCGGTGGTACCGCACCGGCGACCTGGGCTGTTACTGGCACGACGGAACCCTGCAGTTCCTCGGGCGGATCGACTCGCAGGTCAAGATCGGTGGCCACCGGGTGGAGTGCGGTGAGATCGAGCACGTGCTGCGTGAGTATCCGTCGGTGGAGAACGCGGCGGTGGTGCCGATCCAAAGCAATAAGGCGCTAGGTGCCATCCTCGTCTGCAACGGCGATATCGCGGGTTTCACCGATGCAACGGAGGTTGAGCTGCGGCGCTACCTGGCAGAACGATTGCCGCAGTATATGATTCCGCGGCTGATCATGCCCGGCGCCGAGCTGCCGCTCACGGGTAACGGCAAGGTTGATCGCCGTTGGGTAGCCGAGGAATTGGAGGAATTCGCCCGGGCCGCGCGGGACGGACAGTCGGCCACCGATCTCACCACGGTCGAACGCGTGGTCGCCGGGGTCTGGTCGGAGGTACTCGGTGCCGCGATCACCCGCCGCGGCGACAACTTCTTCGCCCATGGCGGTGACAGCCTGCGAGCGACGCAGGTGGTCGCGCAACTGAAGAACAGGGGAGTGATCGGCGCTGACGTCGGGCAACTTCTGGGGCACCAGACCCTCGGCGAATTCAGCTCGGTCTGCCTCGTCGGTGCGCGACCGCATGACTCCGGGCCTGATCATCCTCGCGTGCAGCAGAACAGTGCCTTTCCGCTCACCCGGCTGCAGCAGGCTTATGTGCTCGGCAGCGCCGGGCTGCACGGAACATCGCGTGCGCCAACATTTTTCTCGATCGTGCTGGCAGTCGAGGAGCCAGGAGACAGTGTCGACCTGGACCGCTTCGGTGCCGTCGTCAGCCACTGTGTCGCTGAATTCGCGGTACTGCGCTGTGTCCTGGACGACGACACCAGTCAACGCGTGCATGACGCCCCGCCGGTGCCGGTGGACGTCGTCGCCGGCACCTGTCCCGAGTCGCTGATGAAGCACATGGCCGGCGCGGTGTTCGATCCGCGGGCGGTCCCGGTCGTCCGGTGTTTCGCCCTGTCCGGCTCCTCGCGCTATGTCGGCCTGCTGATCAACTACCTGAGCCTGGACGCCCGCAGCCTGGCGACCGTCATCGCGACCATCATCGCTGACTACCAGCAGACCCCTCGGTTGCGTCACGTTGATTGCGACGCAGACGTTTTCGCGCGTTTCGCCGCCGACAATCAGGACGCCGGCCTGGCAGCCAACCCGCAGGCCAGCGCGCCGGCGCCGGTGCTGCCGTTGGCTGGCCGGCCACTCGGCTCGCGGGCGCGGGTGGAATTCGAGCGGATGACCTTCAACCTGGGCCCGCTGGAGTCGGCCGCACTGCGTGACCGGGCAGCGCAGCAGAGGGTCGCGCCGACCGCGCTGGTTTTCGAGGCATTCACCGATGCGCTCCACTCGATCGGCGCCGGGGAGCGATTTGCGGTGGTGGTCCCCAAGACCCACCGACCGGACTACGCACCCGTCGACCGTGAAGTGCTGGGCAACTTCACCCGGCTTGCGCTGTGTGAGGTCGACTACAGCGACGTCCAGCCCGGCTCGCTGGACGCGGTCACCGCCGCACAGCGCGAACTGTGGCGCGCCATCGCCGATGACGGCGACGCCACCGGCCTGCTCGCCGCGCTGCGTACTGCCGGGTCACCCGGCTATCCGGTGGTATTCACCAGCACGCTCGGGCTCGCGCCGCACTCGGGCGCCCAATTGTTGAATTTCGCCACACTGACCCAGACTCCCGGAGTGTGGTTGGACTGTCAGGTCGAGGACGACATGGGCGGCATTCGGGTCAGCTGGGACACAGCCGGCGGCATCGTCGCCGACGAACCGCTGGCCGTCGCGTTCCTGCGGTTCGAACAGGCGGTACGCCGGCACGCGGGGGGCAGCGGCGACGTGTCGTACACGTCCTCGACGTGTCCCCGATCCGAGCTGTCTGACGGCGGGTGGGCGAGCGCAGTGATCGGCCTGGCCGCCAGTCTCTGCGACGCCGAGCGGGTCCGTCCGCAGTACGCACCCCTGTTGCGGAGCTGGCAGCAACGGGGAGAGGTTGCGACGGCGGGCCAAAACATCGAGCGCGCGGCGCGCAGATTGGCTGACATCGTCACCGGAGCGGCGTCGCCGCACACCCTGGTCGGCGACCCGCAGTTGGCGCCCGAAGCGATGCTGCTCGCCGAGGACCGGTTGCAGGAGGCGCTCGACGATCTGGCCGAACGCATCTTTGCGCAGGCCCGCCACCTGGGCCGGCGCCTGCGGATCGTGGAAGTGGGTTCCCGTACCGGATTGATATCCCAACGCATTACGCAGCTGGTCGGCGCCGTAGTCGACGAGTATGTGTGTTTCGAGCCCAATGCGGTGCTGGCCGAGATCGCCTCTGGTCGGCATTTCGACACGGCTATCCGCCAGCTGGAGTCGGCTGAGCAGCTGACGAGGGCAGAGGCGGATGTGGTGATCTGTTGCGGATCGCTGCACCAGCTGCCCGACGCGGGGCCGGTCCTCGACGTCCTCACTGTGGCGGACGGCGGATGGCTCTGGGTCGCCGAGAACTGTGAGATCACGTCGGCGACCCTGGCCAGCGCGGCTGTCCTGAATCCCGATCTGCTTGCGCCTGAAGCGGAGTCAGTGCGGGCGGCCGACCAATGGTGGCGATTCATAGCCCAACACCATTGGCAGCCGGAGCAGATGACACAGGACGGTCCCGGCCTGACCATCGTCGCCCGCCGTCATCGCAGGACGCGCTCCCGGCCGGCCCCACGCGCTCACGTCGCACCGACATCGGTGTTGCCGGCATACCCGCTCGAGGAGTCGGTGCTCGGCACGATCGCCGGCATCTGGCAGCGCCATTTGAACATTCCGACGCCAACCGCTGACGACGACTTCTTCCTGCTCGGCGCGGATAGTCTGGTCGCGACCCGCGTCTATGCCGACCTGCGGGCCGCCGGTTTCACCAGGCTGGCTCTGGTCGACCTGTTCAACTACCCGGTTCTCGCGCAGCTTGTCGCGAAAGCCGGCGCCCCGAGTGCCCCGCACCCCGCGTCGGTGGAGGCGGGCCAGGTACTCGACGAGGGACAGGTTCCCCTCACCGTCGTCCAGCACGCGTATCTGGCCGGGCGGGACGGCGGTTTCTTGCTCAGCGGCGTGGCGGCCCACTGCTACTTCGAGTTCGAGGCGACGGATTTCGACCGCCCGAGGTTCGAAACGGCAGTACGGCAACTCATTTCCTATCACCCAGGGCTGCGTACCACGGTGACCGCCGAGACCCCCGGCGAGCCCTCGCCCCGGTGCGCTGTCGTGCATCCGGCCCCGATCGAACCCGTGATATCCGACTATGACGACGTGCGGACGCGGATGCGCGACCAGGTCATCGACGTCGTGACGCGACCCGGCATCGATTTCGGGATCCAGAGCACCGATGACGGCAGAACCATCGTCGGGATCAGCATGGACAACATCATGCTGGATGGCACCAGCATGATGATCGCGCTCGGGCAGCTCGACCATCTCTACCGCAGCGGCAGCGCCGACGGACTGCCACCGTTGCGTACGTCTTTCGCACAATACGTCGGCAGCCACCCCGAGTTGTGGCCCGACGCTGACGAGGCGGACCTGCCCGCGCTGGCGTCCAGCCGCGACTATTGGCGTTCGCGCCTACCGTCATTGCCGCGGGCCCCGGAGCTGGCCGACCTGGGTCTGCTCCTGGATATCGACAAGCCGGTGTTCGAACGAGCAACTGCCGTTATCGAGCAGGATGATTGGCGAAACATCACCCAGCGTTGCCGCGTCGAGCGGGTGACGGCGGCCTCGTTCCTGCTGGCCGGCTATGCGCGGGTGTTGTCCCAGTGGGCCGGCACCACACATTTCTGCGTCAATGTCACCCTCTTCGACCGCGACCACGGTGTTCCCGGAATAGACGAGGTGATAGGCGATTTCACCTCGCTGCTGTTGTTGGAGTGCCAAGTCGATGCGACCGAGTCGCTCTGGGAACAGGCCCGTCGTCTGCAGCGGCAACTGCTGACCGATCTGCCGCATCGCGCCGCGGACGCGGTCTGGCTGCAGCGCGAATTACTGCGTCACCACGGGATTCCGGGGCAGGCGGTGTTTCCCGTGGTGTTCACCAGTGGGCTCGGCCTAGTGGACACGTCGGGCCGGTCGGCCTTCGACTTCGGTGAATTGGTGTTCGGACTCTCGCAAACTCCACAGACGGTGCTGGATTTCCAGATGTGGGAGCGCGCCGGGGCACTGTCGTTGTCGTGGGACTTTGTTACGCAAGCGGTTTCGGCGTCGGACGCGCGCCGTTACCTCGACCTGATGGTAGCCGGCATGGTCGCTGCCGGGGCTGCGCCGGCCGCGGCGGCCCAGCCGCACGATCCGGGCACCGGTGACGAGTTCGTCGACCGGGTCTTGCGGATCTGCGCCACCGCCTTGAATCTGCCCCGGGTCGAAGCGAGCGACAATTTCTTCTTGCTCGGTGGCGATTCCGCCACGGCTACCCGAGTGGTGGAGCAGCTCAGCCGGGACGTGTCGGCCACCGCGACGTTGCGGCTGCTGTTCGAGCACCCTGTCCTCGGGGAATTCGCGGCCCAACTGGCCACCGTCGCCCCTGCTGGGGAGACCGCGAGTCATGTGGATACCGAAGCCGAAATCGAAGAGGGTGTGCTATGAGCGCGGCGGAGCTGATAGCCCGGGTGCGCGGCAGCGGCGTGCAGCTGTGGGTGGACGGTGAGAACCTGCGTTACCGGGCACCACACGGTGTGCTGGATGCCGAACTCAAGGCTCAGTTGGCCGCCGCCAAAGTAGCCGTCATCGCTGAGTTGACTCGTGAGACAGCGCTATTGCGGGCGCCCCAGGACCGGTTCGAACCGTTCCCGCTGACCGACGTGCAGGCCGCATATTTGCTCGGCCGCACCTCGGCATTTCGCTGGGGCGGTGTCGGCTGTCACGGCTATGCGGAGTTCGCGGTCGACCACAGCATCGCCAGGCCGGACGCGCAGGCGTATCGGGCGGCGTGGCGCAAGGTAGTCGACACCCACGACATGCTGCGTTGCGTGGTGCATCCGGACGGCTACCAGGTCGTCTGCCCGGACCTTCCCGATGGGCTGACAGTTTGTGAAAGCTCAGACGAGCAGCACATCGCCGCCGAACGCACCCGTATCTCCCAGGAACTCAGGAATCGTACCTACCCGCTCGGTGCAGGTCCGATGTACGACATCGTGGTCACCATCGGCGCGCACGACACCGTTGTGCACGTGTCGGTCGATCTGCTGATCGCCGATTTCGTCAGCATCTTCATCCTGATGACCGACTTCGGACAATGCCTTCTCGAACCCGAATACTGTTTGCCCCCTGTCGATTTCAGCTTTCGCGACTATCTGTTGAATGTCACGCGGCACCGCAACTCGCTCGCCGGATCGACGCGCCGGCAACGGGACCTGGATTATTGGCAAGCTCGGCTCGAGCAGCTTCCGCCACCGATTGCGCTGCCGATGCCGCCGGTCGACACCGACTCGCCGGGAACGCTCGTACCCAGCTTCACGCGGCGCTCGATGCGGTTGACGCCGGAGCAATTCGCCACTTTCACCAGGCGCGCCACTGAACACGGAGCCACCGCGAGCGTGGCGATGACGGCGGCATTCAGCACCGTCCTGGGCCGCTACGGCGACCGCGACCATTTCTTGTTGACCTTGACGACGATGGCCCGCTTCCCGTTCTCCGCCGCGGTCGGTCGGCTGGTCGGCGACTTCACCGGCACCAGCGCGCTGGAAGTCGACGTGCGTGGACAACGCACCTTCGGTGAGTCGCTTCGGACGATCGGGGGCCGCCTCTTCGAGGACATGGATCACGCGAGCGTCGGTGGCGTGGAGGTCGCCCGCATGCTCGCCCGCAGCGACGAGAACCGGGGCGAACACTCGCCCGTTGTACTGACTTCGACACTGGGTGTCGCGACCAGGCAGGACGTCGGGGCCAAGGCATCCTTCCTGCGCCCGATACCAGGCCGGGGCCTGAGCCAGACACCCCAGGTGCTGTTGGACTGCCAGATATTCGAGGTCGACGGCGCGTGCGAGATCAACTGGGACACCCGCGATGAGGGAATCAGCGAGGAGGTGCTCGACCGTGCCTTCGCCGATTTTTGCCAGGTGCTGCAGACACTGAGCACCGATCCCGCGGCCTGGAACCTTCCGGTGCTACCGGTGGTGGCCCCCGAGCCCGCGATCATGCCCGAGTGTGACGAGAACGCGTTGCTGCACAACGGTTTTTGTCGTCAGGCGGCACGCACGCCGGATGCGGTGGCCATCTGGCACGGCGATCAGGCCACCACATATGCCCAGCTGTTGGCCGCCGCCCGCGCGGTCGCCGCGGAGTTGTCCGGTGTGGGTGTCGGCGACTATGTCGGAATTCGCTTGCCGGAAGGGCCACGTCAGGTGGCGGCGATCCTGGGCACCGTTCTGGTCGGCGCGGCGTACGTGCCGCTCGACGTGCTGTGGCCGGATCACCGGGTCGCTCAGATTGCCGAGCAATGTTCGCTGGCCGCACTGTGTGAACCGGGCGGGCGGATCGACGATCTGCTCGCCGACCCGGCGGCCTGGCTCCCCCGGAGCGCTCCTGAGCCGCAGCGCACACCGGCGACGCCGGATGACACGGCATATGTGATCTTCACGTCCGGCTCGACGGGAATCCCCAAGGGCGTCATGATAAGTCACCGCGCCGCGGTGAACACCCTGGACGATGTGAACGACCGCCTCGGCGTCGGTGCGACCGACTCGGTGCTCGCGGTATCGCAGCACACCTTCGATCTGTCGGTGTACAACATCTTCGGCCTGCTGGCTGTCGGCGGCGCTATCGTGTTCGCCGCGGGCGGCGGCCGCAGCAATCCGCAGTCCTGGCTCGAAGCGATCGCCAGACATCGCGTCACGCTCTGGAATTCGGTTCCAGCGCAGATGCAATTGCTGCTCGACCAGGCCGGTCAGGGCCACACCCTGCCGACGCTGCGATGGATCATGTTGTCCGGTGACTGGATTCCAGTGGCCCAGCCGAAACAGATCGCCGCTCTGGCGCCCGGAGCTTCGATGCTGAGCCTCGGCGGTGCGACCGAGGCGGCCATCTGGTCGATCTGCCACCCCATGGAAGTACGCCGGTATGCGCGCAGCGTCCCGTACGGCACGGCGATGCGCAACCAGAGCGTGCACGTCCTGACCCACCGCGGTGAACCGGCTGCCAGGTGGCAAGTGGGCGAGATACACATCGGGGGAGTGGGTCTGGCGCAGGGGTATCTCGGCGACCCGCTGCGCACCAGGGCCGCATTCATCACCCACCCCGTCTCAGGTGAGCGGCTGTACCGAACCGGCGATTACGGCCGGGTCATCGACGAGGGCGTGATCGAGTTGCTCGGCCGCCGCGACAACCAGGTCAAGATTCGTGGTCACCGCATCGAACTGGCAGAAGTGGATTCGGCACTGTCCCAGCTGCCCGGTGTGCGGACCGCGGTGAGCGCCGCCATCGGTGACACGCGTCAAGATCGAATCCTGGTAGCTGCGGTGGTCTCCGATGCCGCCGGTCCCGAGGAGCAGGCCGAGCGCCGTTGCAGCGCAGCCGAAGTTCTGCGCGACCTGGGCAAGACCCACCGGAACCAGACCGAGGGCCTGGAGGTAGAGAAGCTGCTCGCCTTCGCCTCGGCCGCCCGTGAAGTCGCGCTGATGAGCATGTGCGCGGCGTTGGGTCCGGCGGTACACCCCGGCGAACACCTCACCGTCGACGAGTTGGCCGAGCGCTTGTCGCTTCCCGACCGGTTGCAGCGTCTGCTCCGCCGCTGGCTTGACGCACTGGTCGATGACGGCCGGGTGATGAGGCACCCGGGTTCAAGCCTGGAACTCGCTGAACGATATGAACTTTCCGATTGTGCGGCTCAGTGGCAGCGGGTACGTGAGCTGGGCGCGGAGGTCGACTACGGTGACGACCTGCTGGCGTATGTCGGCGAATGCATCCACCAGCTGCCCGGCCTGCTGGCAGGCGCCGTCGATCCCCTTCAGCTCCTGTTTCCCGAAGGCACCGTAGACACCGCAACCGCGGCCTACCGGGACAACCTGGTCAGTAGGTATACCAACCAACTGGTGGTGTCCGGTCTCACGGCGCGAGCCGCCCGGGCCGGCCAGGTGACTGCCGCACGGCCCCTGCGGGTTTTGGAGGTGGGGGCGGGCGTGGGCGGCACCAGCGTGGGGCTGATCACCGCCCTTGCGCCCTACCCGGTGCGCTACACCTTCACCGACGTGTCGAACTTCTTCCTGGCGCGGGCGCGAAACCTGTTCGCGGAATACGACTTCATCGACTACCGAATCTTTGACATCAATCGGCAGCCTGCCGAACAGGGTCTTGCCCCCGCCTCGTTCGACGCCATCGTCTGTGCCAACGTATTGCACAATGCGGTCAACATCGACGACGCGCTCGGTGCGTTGCACCGGCTCCTGGCACCCGGCGGGTCATTGGCTTTCATCGACGCCACGGCCGTCAACCATCCCCTGATGATCTCGATGGAATTCAAGGAAGGCTTGCACGGCTTCACCGACGCGCGCCTGGGCACCAACTCAGCTTTTCTCACCTACGCGCAGTGGCACGATGTTCTTGGGCGGTCACCGTTCGGCGCGGTCCACAGCTTTCCGCCGCCGGAACATCCGTTGGCCCTGCTGGGCCAGCATGTGTTCTGGTGTGATTCGGCATCCCCGGCGCACGCGCTGCGGCCCGCGGAGCTGATCGAGGGTGCCCGGGAAGTCCTGCCGGGTTATATGGTTCCCCAGCAACTGATCTCGCTGGCGACGCTGCCGCTGACGCCCAACGGCAAGATCGATCGGAGCGCGGTCACCGCCGAACTGGAAGCGCTGCGCTCCGCGGCCCGCGCGGGTGGCAGCGAGGCGGCTGCTCAGCCGGGTGTTCTGGACAACATGCAGACTCGTATCGCCGAAATCTGGGCATCGGTGCTGGGTTTGGATGCGAGCCGGATCTCGCCCACCTCGGACTTTTTCGCACTCGGCGGTGACTCGCTGCTGATGGCTCAAGCGATCGGCCGGATTCGCCGTGAGATCACCGAAGCCTCCGGTCTGGCCTGGGACGATCTGCTTCGCGCGATGGTGTCCAACCCCACGTTGGTCGCGGCGGCCGACGCGGTGCGCCGGCCTGCGCTGAAATCCCCGGCCGACCGAACCGAGCAGGCGGTCGGTGAGTCGGCGTCGCCGCTGGTGTATCTCGGTGCGGGGGAGGGCTTCACCACAGGAACCGAGATCTCCATCTGTGTGCACGACGGAAGCGGGGGGCTGGCTCCCTACGACCAGCTGGCCCCGCACCTGCTCGCGGCCGCAGACCGAGTCCCCGATCTTTACGGGTTGCGCCGGGTGCCGGGTGACGGCTATTCGCAGATCGCGCCGGCGGAGTTGTTCACCACCCTGGCCGCCCGTTACAGCGAACCGATCATCGCCCTCGCGCCGAAGAAGGTGCACCTGCTCGGTTACTGCATGGGAGGGTTGCTGGCGGCCGAGATCGCGAAACGGCTGGAAGAGGCCGCCATTGACGTCGGCACGGTGACGGTGGTCAGCTCGTACCGGGTTCCGATGGACGTCGAAGACGATGACATCCTCGACTACTGCTTCGCCCAGATACTGGGTGTCTCACCCGAGATCCTCGGAATGCAGGTAGACGACGACGCGGTGCGCGGAGCGTTCACCCGAGCCAGGGCACGCTACGTCGACGTGATTCCGGCGGGAGCCCTGCGCAGTGCTGCAGAACCCGTGCTGGCGGCGAGCCTGGAGCGCAGCGTGGACGCCGTGGAACCACGGATGAAGCTACTGGCCGAGTCAGGGGTCCTGGGTCCGGGATGGGACGTCGAGTCGCTCACCGAACTCAGGTCGATCTTCATTCACAGCCTGCGTGCCGTGGTGCATGGTGCGGCCGAGCCGTTCCTCGGCGACATCCATTTCCTCCGGCAACGCGGCGACATCCACTTCCTGCCGACGCTGCAGGAAGACATGACCGCGTTCTGGGCCGACTACTGCCTCGGAGAATTGACGATCAGCGATATCGACGGCACCCACTTCGATTGCCTGGCTGGCGAGAACGCGCAATCCGTCGCCAAGATGCTGGTGGATTGCTGGGCCGCGGACGCGTGAACGTGTTGTTGTTCGGCGCCACCGGTGCCGTGGGAAGAAGCTGCCTCGACGTTCTGACCCGACGTCCGGATACATCGCTGGTGATCGCCGGGCGCGACGAGAGGTCGCTGCATGAGGTCGCCACGGCCGCCACGGGTTCGGGGCCGGGCACGGTCGGGGTCGCCTGCCTCGACCTGACCGATGCCGCAGCGGTCGCCGCCGCGGTGCCGGGCTACGACGTCGTGATCAACTGTGCGGGCCCCTCACACCGTCTCAGCGAGGTGGTTGCCGGCGTGGCCATCGCTGCCGGGGTGCCGTACGTCGACCCCGGCGGCGACCAGGCGTTGTTGGACCGCCTCACTGCCGCGGCGCCTGACGTTCCCGTCGTGCTGCAAGCCGGTGTGCAACCCGGCGTCTCAGGACTTGTGCTGCGTATGCTCGCGGTGCACCGAACCGCTGAGAACGACGGCATCACCGTATGGTGCGGTGGGCTGCAGCACCTGACGTCTGCGTCGGTGCTGGAATACCTGGCCGCCCTCGGGGATCCGAGCAGTCATCCCGGTGCGGCATTGCGCCAGGGCATGATTCACCGCGTCGGTCGCTCCGACAGCCACCCCGCCCCGGCGCGATACTTTTCGGAATCAGTCACCGTACACCCCCATCTTGACGCCGAGACCATCTCGGTGGCAGCACATCTGAGCATCGCAGAGGTGTTGTGGCTGAACGTACTTGACGGTGTGCGCACCACCCGGGCCATGCAGCTACTGGCACTCGACGATGAACGGCGGCACACCACCGACCTCGATGCCGTGCTGGCCGCGGGCAAACTGGACTTGTTCGGTCGCCGGCCCTACTTCGCGATCGTCGGCAGCGTCGGCGCCACGACCGTCGCGTTTCGCTGTCCGGACAGTTACCGCATCACCGGTGCGGCGGCGGCGTTCGCGGCTGAACACATCGCAAAGCTACCGGCAGGCGTGTGGCCGTTCTGGCGGGTCGACGAGCCCCACACGGTGATGAACTATCTGACCTCGGTGGTGCCGGAGGCCGAGATAGCGTGTGTCGAAGACTCGGTGCCGCCGATGATTGAGGAAGGCTCGCTGTGAGTGCACGGCGCCGTCCGCAGGCCATCGTGGTCGGAGCGACGTTCGGTGCAATCTACGCCGAGGCGTTGGCGGCGCCCGATTCCCCAGTGGAGTTGATCGGTTTGGTCTCCACGGGATCGGCGGCGTCGGCGGCGTTGGCCGACCGGCTCGGCATCGCCTTGTACACGGACCTGGACGACCTGCCGCACGTCGACGTGGCGTTCGTGGTGGTGCGCTCGGGGGTGGTGGGCGGTGACGGCGTTCAGATTTGTGAACGGTTGCTAGCCCGGGGCATCCATGTGATGCAGGAACAGCCCGTACACCCGGACGAGATGCTGTCCCTGTTGCGGGTTGCCAAGATGAATCGAGTGCTTTACGCGGTCAACGACTTCTACAGCCGCGTCGCGCCGATGCGTCAATTCATCTGCGCTGCAAAGGTGCTCGACAAAGTGGCGCGGATCCGTTACGTTCACGCCCGGTCTGCCATCCATGTCGCCTACCCCTTGTTCACCATCCTCGGCAGTGTCGTCGGCGCCCTGGCGCCTGCGCAGGTCATGGTGCCCAAGCACGGCGGACCTAGCCCGTTCGTCGCCGGGCGCCTGATGCTCGCCGACGTCACCGTCGACCTGCTGATACAGAACGAACTCTGCGCCAGCGACCCCGACAATTACGCCCGCCTGATGCACGCCATCACTGTCGGAACCGACGCCGGAGAACTGGTTCTCGCCCATACCCACGGGTCGACTCGCTGGCATCGGCGCCCGCACCCCGAAGCCGGCCTGGCGGATGTTCCGGTCGCCGAGCCGGTCGGCGTCACCTTCGAACCGACTGCGGCCGAGATACGAAACGAGCTGTGGCCGAACGCGGTCAGACTGGCAGCAGCTGATTTCGTGGATTCCGTCGATCGGTCCGCGATCATGATCTCGCAGCGCCTTCTTCGGGCGACCCGGTTGTGGTCGGACTTCACCTCGGCAATGGGGCCGGTGACGTTGATAGACCCCGAACCGCCCATCCTCGTCTCGGCCGCGGAATTGAGTGTCGAACGTTAGTCGCACCGCCTTGGACAATGCGTGCCGGTGCCGTCGACCAGACGTGCTGCGACCTGACCGTGCGCGCCCTTCGACCGGGTGGGTGGACACCCCACACGATCGCGCTGCGATGGGCGGGTCCAAACTTTAGAAATGGAGCTAAGTGACTTCACCCCCGCCGCCCACCCGCCGATGTCAGCGCGGCTCGCGTGACGGCGTCCCTCAATGGGCCCGCACCGCGTCCCCTGAACGGCCTCTCGGACATCCGCGCGTTCTTCCACACCAACACCAGACCGCTGTACTTCATCTCGCCGACCCCGTTCAATCTGCTGGGCGTCGATCGCTGGATACGGAACTTCTTCTATCTGACGTACTACGACGCTTTTGAGGGCACACATTCCCGCGTGTTCGTGCCCCGGCGACGAGACCGCCGTGATTTCGACTCCATGGACGAGGTGTGCAGCCACCTGCTGTCGGATCCCGAGACGCTCGACTTCATCGCGGGCAAAGGCCCCGGTGGCAAGTGTTGCTTTGTGATGATGAATGAGGAGATCCAGGCATTGGCGCGGTCGGCGGGCCTAGAGGTCATGCATCCGGCGATCGAGCTGCGCGAGCGCCTGGGCTCCAAGATCGTCATGACGCGGCTGGCCACCGATGCGGGCATCCCGAGCGTGCCCAACACGATCGGACGGGCCGGTTCCTACGACGAATTGCTGACGCTCGCGCAGGACGCCGGTTTAGGCGATGATCTCGTCATCTCGATCGCGTACGGCAACGCCGGCAGTGGGACGTTCTTCGTGCACGGCCAGCGCGACTGGGACCAGCACGCCGGTGACCTGGTCGGGCAGGAACTCAAAGTCATGAAGCGCATCCGCAATGTCGAGGTGTGCCTAGAGGGTGCAGTGACCCGCCACGGCACCGTGGTCGGCCCAGCGATGACGAGTCTGGTCGGATATGCGGAGCTGACGCCGAGCCGGGGCAGCTGGTGCGGCAATGACATCTGGCACGAGGTGTTGCCGCCGGCCCAGACCCGCGCCGCGCGAGAAATGGTGACGAAGCTGGGCGACGTCATGCGTCGCGAGGGTTACCTCGGCTACTTCGAAGTGGACCTGCTCCACGACCTCGACTCCGATGAGCTCTACCTCGGCGAGGTGAATCCGCGCCTGTCCGGCGCCAGCCCGATGACGAATTTGACCACCGAGGCCTACGCCGACATGCCGCTGTTCCTCTTCCATCTGCTCGAGTACATGGACGTGGAGTACGAGCTCGACATCGACGAGATCAACGCGCGGTGGGAGCGGGGCTATGGCGAGGACGAGGTCTGGGGCCAGGTGATCATCACGGAGACCTCGCCGGAAATCGAGATCTTCACCGCGACGCCACGCACCGGGGTATGGCGTATCGATGACGACGGTCGTGTCTCCTTCGCGCGCACCGCCAACGACTGGGCCACCCTGCTCGACGGCTCCGAAGCCTTTTACATGCGGGTCGCGGCGCCCGGCGACCTACGTTCCGAGGGCGCTCAACTCGGTGTGCTCGTCACCCGTGGACACCTGCAGACCGACGACTATCAGCTGAGCGAGCGCTGCCAGCGCTGGGTCAAAGGTATGAAGGCGAAGTTCAGCTCAACGCCTCTTACGCCCGCCGCGCCGATCGTCTCTCGGCTCGTCGCACGAGCGTGAGCGCCCCGGCCGGCATCTCGCTGGACAACTGGTTGTCGGCGCCCTACGCGAAGTGGTCATTCCAGCACGTCGAAGATTTCGTGCCCACCGCGGTGATCTCGCGGAGGTCGGGCCCGGTCGCCGCCTTACCCGCAACCGGGGCCGCTTTGGCGGACATCCCGGTGGCCAGCACCGGTGGGGCGGTGACCACGGTGGGCGCGGTGATGGCCGCCACCGCGACCGACGGGTGGGCCGTCGCCTGCCGTGGATCGATGATGACCGAGGAATACCTGGACGGTATGCAGGCTCAGACAAGGCACCTGCTGTTCTCGGTGAGCAAATCACTGGTCGCCGCCGTAGTCGGCGTGCTGCACGAGGACGGTGCGATCCGGCTCGACGCGCCGGTCACGAATTTCGTTCCCGCTCTTGCGGATTGCGGTTACGCGGGAGCGACGGTACGCCACCTGCTGGATATGCGTTCCGGCATCGCGTTTTCCGAGAACTACGACGACCCGGCCGCGGAGATTCATCTCCTCGACCAGGCGATGGGCTGGGCGCCCCGGAACCGTCCGGACGCACCCGCCACGCTGCAGGATTTCCTGCTGACCCTGCGACGCAAGTCACCGCACGGCGGACCCTTCGAATACCGTTCCTGCGAAACCGATGTGCTCGGCTGGATCTGCGAGGTCGCCGGCGCCCAGCGGATGCCCGAACTGATGTCGGAATTGCTGTGGGGCCGCATCGGCGCCCAGTGCGACGCCACGATCGGCGTCGACTCGGCGGGCACCGGGTTGTTCGACGGCGGGATCAGCGGATGTCTGGCCGACATGATCCGGTTCGGCTCGCTTTTCCTGCGCGAGGGTGTCTCGTTGACCGGGGAGCAGGTCGTGCCGGCGGCGTGGCTGGCCGACACCTTCGCGGGCGGTCCCGACTCGCGGCAGGCGTTCGCCGCGAACCCGGACAACGATGAGATGCCCGGTGGCATGTACCGCAACCAGATGTGGTTTCCCTGCCCGGGCAGCAACGTCGTGTTGTGCTTGGGCATGTGCGGCCAGATGATCTACGTCGACCGCTCGGCGGAGATGGTCGCCGCCAAGCTCTCCACCCAGTCGCATTCGCACGAGCCACACATGTTGGATACCTTGCGGGCCTTCGACGCGGTGGCGCAGGAGCTGCGCGCCGGGTAGCGCTGGGTCGCCGCGAATATCTCATCGTTGGTGGCCTTGCGGACGTCGTGCAATCCGGAGCGAACCGGCCTCTCATGATCACGTCAATCGCTAGTGGCCGGATCATCCACAGGCAAGACAGTGACAAAGCGCTATAACGCAGACCTCGACTGCCTCCGGTGCCGCATTCTGACATTTTCGCCGCCCCACCCACTGTGACTCACGATGAGATCCCGTTCCGCGGCCGGAAAGTGCGCGCCGGGTTTTCTTCCCGGTTATTTTGAAATGTCTGGGGTGTGCAACAAGGGTCCGACCAGCGGATCCGCTGACGGGCTGCGAGGCCCAAACCGCGGGACACAGTTGAATTTCGGGTAAACCTTCTTACCGGTAATTCAAACTGCCCCACGGTTCGACAGATTGGAGAATAATGACCACCGCCGCATGCGATTCCTTTGCGCCGCCGAGGTTGCCTTTTCGGGAAAACCTGAGTTTTCGGCTTCCCGACGCAAATTGCAGACTCGTCGCATCGAATCCTGGACTCGATCCTACTTTATGGACTGAATACCTAGCTGGCGCAGTTCTCAGCTATGCCAAACACGGTGTGGAACGTACTTTGAATATTGACGCAATCCGGGATGGTGCCGACACCGAGTTATTTTTCGCGGCGGTAGATAATCGGGACCGCGTCGTCGGGGGCGCCCGGGTCGTGGGGCCGCTGTGGTCAGCCGATGACTCGCATGCTGTGATCGAATGGGAAGGTAGTCCGGGTGCGGTTGCGGTTCGCAAGATGATCAATGATCGGGTGCCGTTCGGCGTCGTCGAGGTGAAGTCGGCATGGGCTGACAGTGAGTCTCCTCACCGCGATGCCATAGCGACAGCCCTGGCCCGTACGGCGTTACCGATCATGGCCCTGTTAGGGGTTCAGTTCGTGATGGCGACGGCCGCGGCGCACGTGTTGGACCGGTGGCGTGCTTCGGGGGGAGTTGTGGCAACGACGATCCCAGCGGTGGCTTACCCGGACGAGCGTTACCGGACCAAGATGATGTGGTGGGACCGCAGCACCATCGCTAACCATGCTGATCCCAAACAACTCTCGAGAATGTTTACGGAGACGAGCGAACTGATGAGGTACGCGGAGGCGTCGAGTGGCGTCGCCATTGCGAGTGCAGGCACCGGCCGGTGAACGAGGCGCCCGACTGCGAGACCTGCCAAGCCCTCGTGCTGTCTGAAGATGACTCCGGGGATCGTCTTGCGCTCGATCGGCTCCGGTCAGATCCGGACATCCGGTGGATCGACCGGTTTGCAGATCAGCTCGACACCGCACGGCGCTCGTTGCCGCGGGCCGACCCGGATCTGCTCGGTGAAACCAAACGGTGGGCGTACTACCCCTGGCGGCGTACGGCGGTTGCCGTACTCGGTCCTCGGGCTTTCCGCGCCGCGCGGCTGGACCGGAACAGGCATCTCATCACCGCCGAGGAGCAGGACGTGTTGAACGACCTGCGGGTCGGTGTCGTCGGCGTCAGCGCCGGCCACGCGGTTGCCTACACGCTCGCCGCCGAAGGAGCCTGTGGCACAATACGACTGGCCGATTTCGATGAGCTCGAGCTGTCGAATCTGAACCGGGTGCCCGCCACTGTGCTCGACATCGGCCTCAACAAAGCGACCGTCGCCGCCCGCCGGATCGCGGAGTTGGATCCATACCTGGTCGTCGAGGTGGTGACCGCCGGCCTCTCGCATCAGTCGATTGGAGAGTTCCTCGACGGCCTCGATGTCGTTGTAGAAGAGTGTGACTCGCTGGACATGAAAGTGTTGTTGCGGCAATCGGCGCGCGCCCAGTGCGTGCCGGTGCTGATGGCGACCAGTGACCGTGGCCTGGTGGACGTCGAGCGCTACGACATCGACCCGGGGCGGCCGATACTGCACGGCCTGCTCGGCGATATCGACGCGGGCACGCTGAGTGGGCTGACGACCCGAGACAAGGTGCCCTATGTTCTCAATATCCTTGACGGCAAACAGCTTTCCACACGTGGCGCGGCTTCGTTGGTAGAGGTCGGCCAGACGATATCGGGTTGGCCTCAGCTGGCCGGGGACATCTGGATCGGCGCCGCGACGGTGACGAACGCCGTGCGTCGGATCGGTCTGGGGGAGCCACTCGATTCCGGGAGGGTGCGCGTCGATGTCAACGCCGCGCTGGATCGCTTGGCGGAGCCCGCCGCGGTGGATGACGGGGCCGCAGCGACACCGGAGTTGGCGCCGACCGATGCGCCGGACGTGCAACGACGGGTCAGCGAGGTCGTGGCCGAGGCAGCGATCTGCGCGCCGTCCGGCGGCAATGCGCAGCCTTGGCATGTTGTCGCCGAGGCGGACTCGCTCACCGTGCGACTGGCGCCGGAACACACCTCGATGATGGACATCGCGTTCCGGGGCAGCGCGGTGGCGCTCGGTGCGGCGATGTTCAATGCGCGGATCGCGGCCGCGGTTCACCAGGTGCTGGGACCCGTCGAATTCGATACGACGCAGCCGAACTCACCATTGCAGGCGACTCTGCGCTTCGGCCGGGCCGATGAACCGAGCCTGGCCGCCCTCTATGAAGCCATGCTGCTGCGGGCCACCAACCGCTACTGCGGCACCCCGACTCCGATCGACCCTGGGACGGTGGAGTTGCTCGAAGGTGCCGCCGCGACCGAAGGCGCGCGGTTGCGGTTGCTGTCGGAGCGCGGCGAGATCGACCGGGCGGCAGAGATTTTGGCCGCGGCGGATCGCATCCGCTATCTGACCCCGAGGCTTCATGCAGAGATGATCTCCGAGCTGCGTTGGCCCGGGGATCCCTCGGCGGACACCGGCATCGACGTCCGCAGCCTGGAACTCGATCCCGGCGGAATGGGTGTCCTTGAGGTGTTGCGCCGGTCGGATGTCATTGCGCGGCTGGCCGAATGGGATGCCGGTGCCGCACTCGGGACGAACATGGCCGAGCGGGTGTCGACGAGTTCGGCGATTGCCATCGTTTACGTCGAGGGCACCCGCCTCGTCGATTTCGCCCGGGGCGGGTCGGCGATGCAGGCGGTATGGATCGCCGCCCAACAATGCGGGCTGGCCGTCCAGCCAGTGTCGCCGATCTTTCTCTACGGCTGCACAAGAGAAGATCTGCAGAAGGCGTCACCACTGTTCGCCGCCGAGCTGCTCCGCCTGCAGCGTGAGCTGCGTGCCCTGGCCGAACCCGCAGAGAATGAGCATGAGGTGCTTGTTTTCAGGCTTTTTCACGCGCCGCCACCGTCGGTGCGCAGCCGCCGGCGCCGGCTTGGAACTCACTGAGAGTCACAGACTTCGTAAAATGCAGGATTACGCCATACCGCATCGGCTCGACCAGATCGTCACCGCCGTCGCCAACCAACTCATCGCTGCCGACGCCGGCACGTCGGTCGAGGTCAGCCGGCGGGTGCTGGCCTATCTGGTGGACCAGTTGGGCGTCGATGTCAGCTTCCTGCGTCACAACGATCACGACATCGACGCGACGAGGCTGGTGGCCGAATGGCCGCCGCGCCATGACATACCGGACCCCGATCCGCTTGCGCTGATCTATTTCGCCGATGCTGACCCGGTGTTCGCGTCGGCCAAGTACGCCAAGGAGCCGCTGGTCCTTCGGCCGGATCCGGCCTCCGACGACTACCAACAACGCATCCGGGAAGGCCGCCAGATCATGGAAACGTCCCTGGCCGCCGTGCCGCTGATCTCGGCGGAGGTCACGACCGGCGTGCTGGGGTTCGTCAAGTACGGCGATCGGGAGTGGCACCAGGCCGAACTGAACGCACTGATGGCGATCGGCAGCCTGTTCGCCCAAGTGCAGGCTCGGGTGGCCGCCGAAACGCAGCTCCGCCACCTCGCCGACCACGACGATCTGACCGGCCTCCACAATCGTCGGGCGCTGCTACGCCATCTTGACCAGCGACTGGCTGCCGGCCAACGCGGCCCCGTCGCCGCGTTGTTCCTCGACCTCGACCGCCTGAAGACCATCAACGATTACCTGGGCCACGCCGCCGGAGACCAGTTCATCCAGGTGTTCGCCCAGCGACTTCGTTCGGCGTGCGTCAGTGACAGCCTGATCGCACGACTGGGCGGCGACGAATTCGTCATAGTGCCACCGCCCCCGATGAGCCCCGATGCCGCGGTGCGCTTCGCCGAGCGACTCAGCGACCAGTTCAAGGAACACGTGTCCATCGGTGGCGAAGTGCTCACCCGTACCGTCAGCATCGGCACCGCGTGCGCCACGCCCGGAATAGACACGCCGTCGAACCTCATCCGCCGGGCGGATCAAGCCGTCCTGGCGGCCAAGCACGCCGGCGGCGACGGCGTCGCGGCCTTCACAGCGGACATGTCCCAACGAAGCGAACTGCGCAACGATATCGAGTTGCACCTGCGCAGCGGTATCGAATCCGACGCATTGCGGCTGGTCTATCTGCCCGAGGTGGACCTGCGGACCCGCTCGATCATCGGGGTGGAAGCCCTGGTCCGCTGGCAGCACCCGACCCGTGGCTTGCTGCCACCCGATCTGTTCATTCCGGTCGCCGAATCCGTCAATCTCGCAGGCGAATTGGATAGATGGGTGTTGCGTTCGGCCTGTCAGGAATTCGCGGGCTGGCGGTCCGCCGGACTGGGCCGTGATCTGGTGCTGCGAATCAATGTCTCGCCCGGTCAGCTGGTGACCGGGGGATTTGTGGACTTCGTCGCGGACACCATCAGCCAGCATGGTCTGGGCGCCTCCTCGGTGTGTCTGGAAATCACCGAGAACGTCATCGTCCAAGACCTACAAGCGGCCCGCGCCACCCTGGCCGGACTCAAAGCCATCGGAGTCGGGATCGCGATCGACGACTTCGGCACCGGATACAGCGCTATGTCGCTGCTGCAAACGCTTCCTATCGACACGCTCAAGATCGACAGGGGGTTCGTGCGGCGGCTCGGCGCCGAGGCCAGCGATCTGGTCATCGTGCGCGGGATCATGGTTCTCGCCCGTGGCTTCAACCTCAACGTGGTGGCCGAGGGTGTCGAAACCGCGGAAGCCGCACAGGTGCTCATCGATCATCAGTGCTACCGCGGACAAGGGTTTCTGTACTCGCCGCCGGTGACCGGTGCGGCCATGCGGCACATGCTGGCCAGGTAGCGGCGATCATCTCGACCAGCGCGTCGTCGCCGGAACCGTCTTGAGACCAACTTTGCGAATTCAACACTCGATCTGCGGACAGATTCGACCTCCAGGGACAAGAGCAGCGTGTCGACCATCGCGAAAGGCAGCGTGGAAACGACTGCGCCACGGCCGTACTCTCTCGAGGCAGGTGTGCTCGCCGGGAAGAGAGGACACGCCCGGGGGCTGACCATCCATCCCGGCTCCGGGCACATCGATAGGAGTCGATCTGGCCGGCTATCTGAAGCGGAGGCAACGGAAGCAGGGCGTCGGATTCGACGTCGTAGGAATCGATCTGGCCGGCGAGTAGGAATTTGTGTATCTCGACGCGCTGGTAGCGACCGGAGAACCCCTGTGTCCCCGTGGGCGAACCGAAGATCACGACATACTCACGAGGACTGAAGTAGAGAAAGTGGACCTTGCCGAGGATGCCGCCCGCCTTACTGCCCACCCAGTTACCCGGAGCGCCATCGATCAGTCCGGGATACGCTTCGGCCAGCATGCCGACAGCTCGATGGACGAGTTCGCCGCCTTGCACTGGTGTGCCGACAACCTCTTGGCGACTTGGGCCAACACGTCGGGATCGATTTAGTAGGGCATGGGGCTCTCCTCGGTCTCTCGTGGCGCTACTCGGCGTCGAAATCGATGGACAGGCTGGTCGTTCCGCTCATCACCAGCAAGGGTTTCCATGGCGGTGACCCCGTCCGTCGCGGGTTCGGCAGGCGCTGGGACAGGATCTTGAGTTGATCGCGCAACAGCGCCCACTGGTCGGGGCGATCGCCCAGAACCTGCATCGATGTACTTAACTGACTAAGCGTGGTGTCGGTCCCGGCGATCAGGATGCTGAACGCCGGCATGCGCAGTTCAGCGGCATCAAGTCGGTCGCCCGCATCCTCTATGCGGATCAGCTCGGAGAGAAGATCATCGGTCAGGTGTCGACGTCTGTCGGCGGCCATCTCGTCGATGTAGTCGTCGAACTCACCCAAGGACCCGCGGTGATGCCGTGTGCGGACAGGTGAATCCCCGGCGGGATCCCGGAATTGCGGATCGATCTGTTGCGGCGTGTCGGTGAGGTCGTAGGTCAACGTCGGCAGCCCCGCGGCGAAGACACTCGGTTTGGTGCCGGCGGCGGTCAAGATGGCTCCCTTGTTGCGGTGTCAGTTGTAATCCGCAACGGAAGATGAACCGTCCCGGGTTTCATGCACCCTCATGCGCATCAAACGCGGGATGGTTCACGACGCCGAAAGTTGGCTCGACGCACAAGCGGCCGCAGTCGGCAACGGCGGCCTCAAAGTAGCGACCGCCGCGAAGTACAAGCGGCTGCTTGGAGTTCTATGTGTTGCCGGAGCCGGGCGGTACGCCGGTTGCGGCGATCAACGCGGCCCGGTGCCGGAAGTTCCGCGCCGCGCTCGTCAACCGCCCATCCGGCGTCCGCGGCGGACAGAGCCTGAGTCCCCCAGAACCAAAGAACGCAAAGGCGGCGGGTGGGGGACCGGGACGTTGAAGTCCAGCAAGTCCCGACGCACGGTGCCGCTACCGGGCTGGCTCGCGGAGAAGATGGACTGCCACCTCGCCGGAATGCACCCACGTGGCAGCGACGACACGGCGCCGCTGCGGCCGGGGCGTAGCGCAGATGTAATAGCCCACGTCGCTAAGCGCCGGCGGGCCGCCCACGGCTGGGACGAGCCGGTGGACATGCCAACGTTCTATCGGCGCGTGTTCCGGCCCGCTCATCGCGGCGGGGCTCACGGCGAGCGAACCAGCCACCCCCGCAACGGAAGCCGCGCCCGCTAGCGCGGCGACTAGGGGAGTGCGGCTCCAGGACTTGCGGCATACTATTGCGGCGCAACAGATTACACACGGAGAAAGCCCGTGGCAGTTTAGTCGGTGGCTCGGCCACGCGGACCTCGCGGTGACGATGGCGGTGTAGGCGGACTACATCCCAGAGGAGCGCGCCGCGAATACGTTGCCGGAGCCGCCGCGGCCCACCGCCCCCGCGACGAACGTGGTCAGTTTAGTCGGGTAGAAGTTAGCTACGGCTGCACTTTCCCGGTCTCGACCAGCCGACGAGCGTCACCGCGAGCAACACCGCCGTCTCGGCTTCTTCCTGGGTGACGTCATCCGGCAGGGGTGACGCTGGCAATCCGCCGTGTCGGTCGTACTGCCCCCACCAAAGCTGCTTCAGGTTGTTGAGCAGTACGTGGTGCGATGTCGTGCCGCCCGGCTCCTCACGAAGATGCGGAAGGCTGAATTGCCCACCCTGCTCGATGCGCTGGTTCACCTTGCCGAGGGTCGGGCTGGGATCCTTGGGAATGACCACCGGGGCGCTGGCATCCTCCACATGGTGCTTTTGAGGTTGGGACGCACGCAGGGCGTCGTCCGCCGCCGGGGTAACGCCGGGTTGGATCACCAACGCCCTGGGCGGCGCGCGGTCGTTAGCGCGCCGACCACCCCGAACCCAGCGCCCCCGGCACGACTCGAACGTGCGACCTAGGGATTAGAAGGCCCTTGCTCTATCCACCTGAGCTACGGAGGCAATGCGCAGGTCAGTCTATCCAAGGTCGAAAAATCAACGGCCGCAGGCGACACATCGCGCCCGAAAAGGGTTTGTCTGAGCGAAAAATCAGCTATGGTGTGAGCCTCGACACACGTACAACACCGGCCGGTAATCGGCCGTTAACCGCAACGAGGCGTGTGCCTGAAGTCGAGGGGTGTGCTTAGCAATGTGTATTGCAAGTGTGACCGCGCGGTGCTCGCAAGCGGGTGCCGAGGCGTTGCGCCAGGGTGCGCAGCTCGCGGCCGACGCCCGGGGTATCTCCCGGGCCGGCGCGGTACTGCTGCGTGGCTCGCCTTTCGCCGTGGGTTGGATCGCCGGATGGCTGGCCACCGAGTTCCCGCCGCACGTGCTGACTGGGCACGCGTTGTCCCGGGTGGCGCCGACGGCGATCAACCGCGTCGGCACCACGTGGGCCGCGCAGCGTGCGGACCGTGCGCTGTCCGCCGCGCTCGAAGCGTCGTTCGGGTCGGACTTCCGTGAGCAGGTGTTCCACCCGACCACCAACCCGGCGTTGGGCGTGCGCCGCGGCATACTGCCCAAGCCCAAGCCGGGTCCGCACCGCCGCTACGCGGCGAAGACGTCGGACATCTCCTACGGTCCGGGGGGCACCGAGCATCTGCTCGACATCTGGCGTCGTCCCGACCTGGCTCCTGGGCACCGGGCCCCGGTGCTGATCCAGGTTCCCGGCGGCGCATGGAGCGTCAACGGCAAGCGTCCGCAGGCGTACACCCTGATGAGCCGGATGGTCGAACTCGGCTGGATCTGTGTGTCGATCAACTACAGCAAGAGCCCGCGCGCCAAGTTCCCCGCTCACATCATCGACGTCAAGCGCGCGATCGCCTGGGTCCGGGAGAACATCGGCGACTACGGCGGCGACTCCGACTTCATTGCGATCACCGGCGGGTCAGCGGGCGGTCACCTGGCTTCCCTGGCGGCGCTCACCCCGAACGACCCGAGGTTCCAGCCGGGGTTCGAACGTGCCGACACCACGGTGCAGGCCGCGGCGCCGTATTACGGCGTCTACGACTTCACCGACCTGGACAACATGCACGAGATGATGATGCCGTTCCTGGAGCACTTCGTGATGAACGCCAGGTTCGCCGACGAGCCGGAACACTTCTCCGCGGCATCGCCGATCTCCTACGTTCATCGCGACGCTCCACCGTTCTTCCTGCTGCACGGAGACCGGGACCAGCTGGCTCCCATCGGCCAGGCGCGGGCCTTCTGCGCGGCGTTGCAGGGGGCCGGTGCCGGCACGGTCGCCTATGCCGAACTGGCCAACGCGCACCACGCCTTCGACATCACCCCGACGGTGCGGTCCCGGCTGGCCGCCGAGGCTGTGTCCGACTTCCTGGGTGTCGTCTACGGACGGCGGGAAAGCGCGCTGATGGGTTCGTTGGCGCTGTCTGCTTCACCCGCCAGCTGACCCGACGCCGCGAGCCCGGGACGCCACCGAATGTGCGGTGCCTCAGCGGCGCCGTGCTGTGCGCACCCTCACTTTCACCACCGCCGCGACCGGACTAGCGTTGGGTGGGCATTCTGGTGGCGGGGCCTGTTAGCAGGAGGTTTGAACAGCGGTGACAGGGTTGACGTGTCGGGTTGCTCGGCTGGCGGGGGATCGTGAGCATGGCTGAAGCCGTGGGGTTGTCAGACGAGCTCGGACCGGTTGACTATCTGCTGCACCGCGGTGAAGCCAATCCGCGGACGCGCTCGGGGATCATGGCGCTGGAGCTGCTCGACACCACGCCGGATTGGAACCGTTTCCGGTCCCGCTTCGAGAGTGCTTCCCGCAAGATGCTGCGGTTACGGCAGAAGGTCGTGGTGCCGACGCTGCCGACGGCGGCGCCCCGCTGGGTCGTTGACCCCGACTTCAATCTCGACTTCCATGTGCGACGGGTCCGGGTGTCCGAACCCGGCACGCTGCGCGAGGTGTTCGATCTCGCCGAAGTGATGTTGCAGTCTCCGCTGGACATTTCCCGGCCGCTGTGGACGGCCACCCTGGTCGAAGGGCTGGCCGACGGGAAGGCGGCGACGCTGCTGCACCTCAGCCATGCGATCACCGATGGGGTCGGCAGTGTCGAGATGTTCGCCGAAATCTATGACTTGGAGCGCGATCCGGAGCCCAGACCGCTTCCCCCGCAACCCATTCCGCAGGATCTGAGCCCCAACGACCTGATGCGCCAAGGCATCAACCACCTACCCATGGCGATCGTCGGCGGCGCACTCGGCGCGTTGACCGGAGCCGTGTCAGTGGCCGGAAAAGCGGTGCTCGATCCGTTGTCCACGGTGTCCGGGATCCTGGGCTATGCCACCTCGGGCGCGCGGGTGTTGAACCGGGCCGCCGAACCGTCGCCGCTGCTACGCCGGCGCAGCCTCGCCAGTCGTACCGAAGCGATCGACATCCGGCTGTCCGACCTACACAAGGCGGCAAAGGCCGGTGGAGGATCCATCAACGACGCATATCTCGCCGGTCTGTGCGGAGCGCTGCGGCGCTATCACGTCGCCCTCGGTGTGCCGATCAGCACGCTGCCGATGGCGGTTCCGGTGAACCTGCGCGCCGAAGGCGATGCGGCCGGCGGTAACCAGTTCACCGGAGTCAACCTCGCGGCCCCGGTCGGCACCGTCGATCCGGTGGCCCGGATCAAGAAGATCCGGGCGCAAATGACTCAACGCCGCGAAGAGCCCGCGATGAACATCATCGGGTCCATGGCGCCGGTGCTCAGCGTGCTGCCGACCGCGGTGCTGGAGGGGATCAGCAGTTCGGTGATCGGCAACGACGTCCAGGCCAGCAACGTCCCGGTCTATCCGGGCGACACCTACATCGCCGGCGCAAAGATTACGCGGCAGTACGGCATCGGCCCGTTGCCCGGCGTGGCGATGATGGTCGTGCTGATCTCCCGGGGTGGATGGTGCACTATCACCGTGCGCTACGACCGGGCCGCCGTGCAAAACGACGCGCTGTGGGCGCAGTGCCTGCTGGAGGCCTTCGACGAGATCCTCGCACTGGCCGGTGATCCGCCACCGCACGCGCTGGCGGCATCGTTCGAGGGCGAGCAGATCGCCTCCGCACGGGCAGGGTCGGGCTCATGAGCGCCGGCGACCAGAAGGACGCGGCAGCGCCGGCCAGGGATCTGCGACTGCCCGGTTCGGTTGCCGAGATCATGGCCAGCCCACCGGGTCCGAAGGTCGGTGCCTTTTTCGACCTCGACGGCACCTTGGTGGCCGGCTTCACCGCCGTCATCCTCACCCAGGAGCGGCTGCGTCGCCGTGACATGGGTGTGGGGGAGTTGCTGAGCATGATCCAGGGTGCGCTCAACCACACGTTGGGTCGCATCGAGTTCGAGGAGCTGATTGGCAAGGCGTCCATGGCGCTGGCCGGGCGGTTGTTGGACGACCTGGACGAGATCGGGGAGCGGCTGTTTAATCAGCGGATCGAATCCCGGATCTATCCCGAGATGCGGGAATTGGTGCGCGCGCATGTGGCGCGCGGCCATACCGTGGTGCTCAGCTCGTCCGCACTGACCATCCAGGTCAACCCGGTGGCGCGATTCCTGGGCATCTCGAACACGCTCACCAACAAATTCGAGACGAACGAGGACGGGCTGCTCACTGGCGGCGTGGTCAAGCCGATCCTGTGGGGTCCGGGCAAAGCCGCTGCGGTGCAACGTTTTGCGGCCGAGCATGACATCGATTTGAAGGACAGTTACTTCTACGCCGACGGTGACGAGGACGTCGCGTTGATGTATCTGGTCGGCAATCCGCGCCCGACCAACCCCGAGGGCAAGATGGCCGCGGTGGCCAAGCGCCGCGGCTGGCCAATCCTGAAGTTCGACAGCCGGGGCGGCGTCGGGTTGCGTCGCCAGATCCGTACCCTGGCCGGCTTCGGCTCGATGGTTCCGGTAGCGGCCGGCGCGGTGGGACTGGGCCTGTTGACTCGCAACCGGCGCCGGGGCGTGAATTTTTTCACCTCGAACTTCTCGTCGTTGCTGCTGGCCACCTGCGGGGTACACCTGAAAGTCGTCGGCGAGGAGAACCTGACCGCCCAGCGGCCGGCGGTCTTCATCTTCAATCACCGCAACCAGGTCGACCCGATCATCTCCGGTGCCCTGGTGAAGGACAACTGGGTGGGCGTGGGTAAGAAGGAACTACAACGCGACCCGATCATGGGCACCATGGGCAAGTTGCTCGACGGGGTGTTCATCGACCGCGACGACCCGGACTCCGCGGTGGAGATGCTGCACACCGTCGAAGACCGCGCCCGCAACGGCCTGTCCATCGTCATCGCCCCCGAGGGCACCCGGCTGGACACCACCGAGGTCGGCCCGTTCAAGAAGGGGCCGTTCCGGATCGCGATGGCGGCGGGAATTCCCATCGTCCCCATCGTGATCCGCAATGCCGAGATCGTCGCGTCGCGCAACTCCACCACGCTGAACCCCGGCACCGTGGATGTCGCGGTGTTCCCGCCGATTTCGGTCCAGGACTGGACGTTGGACACGTTGTCCGAACGCATCGCCGAGGTCCGTCAGCTCTACCTCGACACCCTGGCGGACTGGCCGTATGACGGGCTGCCCGAGGTGGACCTGTACCAGCAGAAGCCCGCGGCTCCGGCAGCGAAGAAGGCGCCGACGAAGAAGGCTCCGGCAGCGAAGAAGGCACCGGCGAAGAAGGCCGCCGCCCAGAAAGCTCCCGCCAAAAAGGCCGCCGGCAAAAAGGCGGCCGGCAAGAAGGCAGCTGCGAAGAAGGCGCCGGCGAAAAGCGCCGTCGTCACGAGGGCGCCAGAGCCGACACCGAACAAGACTCCGCACGAATCCAGCGTGGACCCGACGTCGGTAACCGAGAGGCGACAGGAAAACCCGGACCAGTCCGACTCGTCGACCTCGACGACCTGATTGAGGCCCCCAGTGACCAAACCGGCCGCCGACACCAGCGCAGTCCTGACTGCCGAAGATTCGCTGGTACTCGCGTCCATGGACACTCCCGTGGAAATGGAACTGGTCATGGACTGGCTCGGCCAGCAGCGTGGCCGCCTGCCCGGGACCAAGTTCGACGTTCTCAAGCTGCCGCCTCGCAGTGCGCCGCGGGGCGCGCTGACCGCGCTGGTCGAGAAACTCGAATCCTGTGACGACCGGTCCATCGTGCCGGTGCGCGTCTTCTGGCTGCCCGCCGCAGACCGGGGCAAGGTGGCCAAGGTGGCCGCCTTGCTTCCGGGCCGGGACCCCTACCATCCCAACCAACGTCAGCAGCGGCGCATACTTCGCACCGAGCCGTGGCGGGCGCGGGTGGTTGCCGGTGAGTCGGCCAGCGTGTCCGAACTCCGCCGACAATGGCGTGACACGACCGTCGGCGAGAACACCCAGGAATTCGCGGAATTCGTGACTCGCCGCGCGTTGCTGGCTCTGGCACGCGCGGAGTACCGGATCCTGGGGCCGCAGTACAAATCGCCGCGCCTGGTCAAACCGGAGATGTTGGCCTCGGCGCGATTCCGGGCCGGGCTGGAGAAGATCCCCGGCGCCACGGTCGAGGAAGCCGGCCGCATGCTCGACGAACTGGCGACCGGATGGAGCCAGGCATCGGTGGACGTGATCTCGGTGCTGGGCAAGATGCTCAGCCGCGGATTCGACCCGGACTTCGACTACGACGAGTACCAGGTCGCGGCCATGCGCGCCGAGTTGGAATCTCATCCGGCGGTGTTGCTGTTCTCGCACCGGTCCTACATCGACGGCGCCGTGGTACCGGTTGCCATGCAGGACAACCGGTTACCGCCGGTGCACATGTTCGGCGGGATCAACTTGTCGTTCGGTGTGATGGGCCCCCTGATGCGCCGCTCCGGGACGATATTCATCCGCCGCAACATCGGCGACAACCCGTTGTACAAGTACGTGCTCAAGGAGTACGTGGGCTATATCGTCGAGAAGCGGTTCAATCTGAGCTGGTCGATCGAAGGCACCCGCTCGCGGACCGGGAAGATGTTGCCGCCCAAGCTCGGTCTGATGAGCTACGTGGCCGACGCCTACCTGGACGGCCGCAGCGAAGACATTCTGCTGCAAGGTGTTTCGATCTGTTTCGACCAGTTGCACGAGATCGCCGAATACGCGGCCTACGCCCAGGGCGCCGAGAAGACGCCGGAGGGCTTCAGCTGGCTTTACAACTTCATCAAGGCACAGGGCGAACGCAACTACGGCAAGATCTACGTCCGCTTTCCCGAAGCGGTGTCGATGCGACAGTATCTCGGACCGCCCAACGGTCCGCTGGCCGCCGATCCCGCCGCCAAACGCCTTGCGCTGCAGAAGATGTCGTTCGAGGTTGCCTGGCGGATCCTGCAGTGCACGCCGGTGACCGCTACGGGCCTGGTGTCCGCGCTGCTGCTCACCACCCGCGGGATGGCCTTGACGCTCGATCAGTTGCATCACACACTGCAGGACTCGCTGGACTACCTCGACCGCAAGCACACGCCGGTGTCGACGAGTGCACTGCGGCTGCGGTCGCGCGAAGGGGTGCGTGCCGCGGTCGACGCACTCTCCAACGGGCACCCGGTCACTCGTGTCGACAGCGGCCGGCAACCGGTGTGGTACATCGCCCCTGCCGACGAACACGCCGCGGCCTTCTACCGGAACTCGGTGATCCACGCATTCCTGGAGACCTCGATCGTGGAGCTGGCGCTCGCCCACGCCCGCGACGCCTCCGGTGACCGGGTCGAGGCGTTCTGGGCTCAGGCACTGCGATTACGCGATCTGCTGAAGTTCGATTTCTACTTCGCCGACTCGGCGGCCTTTCGGGCCAATATCGCCGAAGAGCTGGCCTGGCACCAGGATTGGGAAGCCCAGCTGGCCGCCGGGGGAGAGGCCGTCGAGAAGATGCTGTACGCCAAGCGGCCCTTGATGTCAGATGCCATGCTGCGGGTGTTCTTTGAGGCCTACGAGATCGTGGCCGACGTGCTGCGCGACGCCCCGCCGGACATCAGCCAGAAGGAGCTGACCGATCTCGCGTTGGGGCTCGGCCGGCAGTACGTGGCGCAGGGCCGGGTTCGCAGCAGCGAATCGGTGTCGACGCTGTTGTTCGCCACCGCCCGGCAGGTGGTCGCCGACCAGGATCTGATCGCGCCGGCCCCCGACCTGGCCGAACGCCGGGTCGCCTTTCGGCGTGAACTGCGAGACGTCCTCCGGGATTTCGCCTACGTCGAGCAGATCGCCCGCAACCAGTTCGTCGCTCGCGAGTTCACGATGAGGCAGCGGCGCTCGGACGAGCATCGGGACGACTAGCCCCCAAGGCAACGCCGCGGCGATTGTGCACAGTCGGTGCTTTTTCCACAAGCACACCGATCACCTCCGGCGCCGCCCCGCGTTTCGTCGGTGCCGGCGGGCTCAATGGGTCCAACACCAGCAGGACCCGAGAGAAAGTTGCGCCAATGTTCGAAACATGGATGACCGTCGTCGGCCACATCGTCAATGACCCTCAGCGCCGGCGCGTGGGGAACGAAGAACTGATCAAGTTCCGGGTGGCCAGCAACTCACGCCGACGCACCGGCGACGGCGGCTGGGAGCCGGGCAATTCGCTGTTCATCACCGTCAACTGCTGGGGCCGGCTGGTCACCGGGGTGGGTGCCGCGCTGAGTAAGGGTGCTCCTGTGATCGCGGTAGGCCACGTCTACACCAGCGAGTACGAGGACCGCGACGGCAACCGCCGCTCGTCGACGGAGATGCGGGCGACCGCGGTCGGGCCGGACCTGGCACGCGCCATCGTGCGTATCGAGAAGCCGAGCTACACCGGTCCTCAGCCGGTCGACAAATTGGCCGCCCAAGAAGCCGGCGTCGCTGCCGACTCGAGCGAAGCCGCGGCCCCCTGCAGCACCGCCGACGGCACCGAGGGGGCCGCAGCGCTGCCACTGTCGGCCTAGTGGTTCCGGGTGGTGCATAGGATGGTCCGCGGATATCCAAAGACCAGAAAGGCAACACCGCGGCATGGCTGAGTTCATCTACACGATGAAGAAGGTCCGCAAGGCGCACGGCGACAAGGTGATTCTCGACGATGTGACGTTGAGCTTCTATCCGGGCGCCAAGATCGGCGTCGTCGGCCCCAACGGGGCGGGCAAGTCGAGCGTCTTGCGGATCATGGCCGGGCTGGACAAGCCGAACAACGGCGACGCCTTCCTGGCAACCGGTGCGACGGTTGGCATCCTGCAACAGGAGCCACCACTGAACGAGGAGAAGACGGTCCGCGGCAACGTGGAGGAGGGCCTGGGCGAGATCAAGGTGAAGCTGGACCGCTTCAACGAGGTCGCCGAGCTGATGGCCACCGACTACTCCGACGAGCTGATGGAGGAGATGGGCCGGCTGCAGGAGGACCTGGACCACGCCGACGCGTGGGACCTGGACTCTCAGCTGGAGCAGGCCATGGATGCGCTGCGCTGCCCGCCGCCGGACGAACCGGTCACCAACCTCTCTGGGGGCGAGCGTCGCCGCGTGGCGCTGTGCAAGTTGCTGCTGTCCAAGCCCGACCTGCTGCTGCTTGACGAGCCGACCAACCACTTGGACGCCGAAAGCGTGCAGTGGCTCGAGCAGCACTTGGCCAGCTACGCCGGGGCGATCCTGGCGGTCACCCATGACCGCTACTTCCTGGACAACGTGGCCGAATGGATTCTGGAACTCGACCGCGGCCGCGCCTATCCCTATGAAGGCAACTACTCCACCTACCTGGAGAAGAAGGCCGAGCGGATCGCGGTGCAGGGCCGCAAGGACGCCAAGTTGCAGAAGCGGTTGCAGGAGGAGCTGGCCTGGGTCCGCTCGGGCGCCAAGGCACGTCAGGCCAAGAGCAAGGCGCGGTTGCAGCGCTACGAGGAGATGGCAGCTGAGGCCGAGAAGTCGCGCAAACTCGACTTCGAGGAGATTCAGATCCCGGTCGGGCCGCGGCTGGGCTCGGTGGTGGTCGAGGTCGAGCACCTCGACAAGGGCTTCGAAGGCCGGACCCTGATCAAGGATCTGTCCTTCACCCTGCCGCGCAACGGCATCGTCGGGGTCATCGGCCCCAACGGTGTCGGCAAGACCACGCTGTTCAAGACCATCGTCGGCCTCGAACAACCCGACAGCGGCACCGTCAAGGTCGGCGACACCGTCAAGCTGAGCTATGTCGACCAGACCCGCGCGGGCATCGACCCGAAGAAGACGGTGTGGCAGGTGGTCTCCGACGGGCTGGACTACATCCAGGTCGGCCAGACCGAAGTGCCGTCGCGGGCCTACGTATCCGCCTTCGGGTTCAAGGGCCCCGACCAGCAGAAACCTGCGGGAGTGCTGTCCGGTGGTGAGCGCAACCGGCTGAACCTGGCACTCACCCTCAAGCAGGGTGGCAACCTGATCCTGCTCGACGAACCGACCAACGACCTGGACGTGGAAACGCTGAGTTCGCTGGAGAACGCGCTGGTCAACTTTCCCGGCTGCGCGGTGGTGATCTCCCACGACCGGTGGTTCCTGGACCGGACCTGCACCCACATCCTGGCGTGGGAAGGCGACACCGACAACGAGGCCAAATGGTTCTGGTTCGAGGGCAACTTCGGCGCATACGAGGAAAACAAAGTCGAGCGACTCGGCGCCGAAGCCGCGCGTCCGCACAGGGTGACCCACCGCAAGCTGACACGGGACTAATGTCAGTCTCGCCACCCGACGATGCGGACCGGCACGGCCGCACCCGAGTGGGGGAGTCGAGCTTTACCCGCGACGATGCGGCCGGTAGAAACCGCTGAGGAGTGGGCCATAAACCAAGCGGTATCCGTCGCGAGTGGGGAGCAATCGGAATGACGATCGATCCCGGGGCCAAAGAAGACGTCGCGGCGTGGACCACGTTCACGCACGACGCCGAAATCCCTGACTGGGTGTCGAAGGCCTACCGAGACAGTTATCGGGGCCCGCGCGACGACGGACCTCACCAATCGAGTGAGCCGGCCTCGGTCGTCGCCCCCAGCGTGGTGGATGCGCATTGCCGACTGGCTCAGCACCGGCCGGCCGGCGAAAGCGCGGTCGCCGTCTACCTGGCCGACGATGCGGCCGGCTTCGGCCCGGCGCTGCAGGTGGTCACCGACCAGGGCAGCATGCTGATGGATTCGGTCACCGTGCTGCTGCACCGCCTCGGGCTGGGCTACACGGCGATCATGACGCCGGTGTTCGAGGTGCGCCGCGACCCGTCAGGGGAGCTGCAGCGCGTCGAACCCAAAGCTGACGACGCGTCGCCCTACGTCGGCGAAGCGTGGATCCACGTCCAGTTGTCGGCATCGGTCGACCGCAAGGCCCTCGCGGAGGTCGAGCGGTTGCTGCCCAAGGTGCTCGCCGACGTACAGCGCGTCGCCACCGACGCGGCCGCGTTGATCGACACGCTCAGCGAGGTGGCTGCGGCCGTCGACGACGATCCCGAAGGCCGCTACGAAGCACCCGACCGCCAGGAAGTGGCGGCGCTACTGCGCTGGCTCAACAGGGGGAATTTCCTGCTGCTGGGGTACCAGCGGACCCAGGTGCAGGACGGTTTGGTCGCCGGTGACGGCTCCAGCGGTCTCGGGGTGCTGCGGGCCCGCTCAGGCACCCGGCCCCGGCTCACCGACGAGTCGAAGCTGCTGGTGCTGGCGCAGGCCGCTGTGGGCAGTTACCTGCGTTACGGCGCCTACCCATATGCCATCGCGGTCCGGGAGTACGCCGCAGGCGGCGACGTCTACGAGCATCGCTTTGTCGGGCTGTTCACCGTCGCCGCCATGAACGCCGACGTGCTGGAGATCCCGACGATCTCACACCGGGTCCGCGACGCGCTCACCCTGGCGGGGAGCGACCCGAGCCACCCGGGCCAGTTGCTGCTCGACGTCATTCAGACCGTGCCGCGCCCGGAGTTGTTCACCCTGAGCGCCGAACAGCTGCTGGCCATGGCGAAGGCCGTCGTCGACATGGGTTCCCAGCGCCGCGCACTGTTGTTCCTGCGTGCCGACCGTCTCCAGTTCTTCGTCTCCTGTCTGGTGTACCTGCCGCGCGACCGGTACACCACCCCGGTGCGCCTGCAGATCGAGGACATCCTGGTCCGTGAGTTCGGCGGCACCCGGCTCGAATTCACCGCCCGGGTCAGCGAATCCCCTTGGGCCCTGATGCATTTCATGGTCCGGCTGCCCGAAGACTCGCAGCCGGGCTCCGTCGATGTCTCCGACGCCAATCGCAACCGCATTCAGGCGCTGCTGAGCGAGGCCGCCCGCACCTGGGCCGACCGGTTGACCGCCGCGGCCCCGACCGCCGATGTCAGCTTTGCCGACGCCGAGCACTATGCGACCGCCTTCTCCGAGGCATACAAGCAGGCCGTCACTCCCGCCGAGGCCATCAACGACATCGCCGTCATCAAGGAACTCAGCGACGACTCGGTCAAGCTGGTGTTCTCCGAAGGCGACGAGCACGGGCTCGCGCAACTGACCTGGTTCCTCGGCGGTCGCACCGCATCCCTGAGCCAGCTGCTGCCCATGCTGCAGAGCATGGGGGTGGTGGTGCTCGAAGAGCGGCCGTTCACCGTCATCCGCCCCGACGGACTGCCGGTGTGGATCTACCAGTTCAAGATCCAGCCGCACCCGACCATTCCGCAGGCGGCGACCGAGGAGGAACGCGAGGCGGGCGCGCAACGTTTCGCCGACGCCGTCACTGCGATCTGGCACGGCCGCGTCGAGATCGACCGGTTCAACGAGCTGGTGATGCGCGCCGGGTTGACCTGGCAGCAGGTGGTGCTGCTGCGTGCCTACGCGAAGTACCTGCGGCAGGCCAACTTCCCCTACAGCCAGTCCTATATCGAGTCGGTGCTCAACGAGCATCCCTCGACGGCACGCTCACTGGTCGCCCTGTTCGAAGCGCTGTTCCACCCGAAATCGGCGGGCAGCGGCCGCGACGCCCAAACCGCGGCCGCGGCCGTCGCCGCCGACATCGACGCGCTGGTGAGCCTGGACACCGACCGCATTCTGCGCGCCTTCGCCTCGCTGGTGCAGGCCACCCTGCGCACCAATTACTTTGTGACACAAGAAGGTTCGGCCCGCAGTCGCGACGTGCTGTCGGTCAAGCTCAATGCGCAGCTGATCGACGAGCTGCCGCTGCCGCGGCCCAAGTTCGAGATCTTCATCTACTCGCCCCGCGTCGAAGGCGTGCACCTGCGGTTCGGACCGGTCGCCCGCGGCGGGCTGCGCTGGTCGGACCGCCGCGACGATTTCCGCACCGAGATTTTGGGCCTGGTCAAGGCGCAGGCGGTGAAGAACGCCGTGATCGTCCCGGTCGGAGCCAAGGGCGGCTTCGTCGTCAAGCGGCCGCCGCTACCCATCGGCGACCCTGCCGCGGACCGCGACGCCGCCCGCGCCGAAGGCGTCGCCTGCTACCAGCTGTTCATCTCGGGACTGCTCGACGTCACCGACAACGTCGACCACGCCACCAAAGCCGTGAACCCGCCACCGCAGGTGGTGCGCCGCGACGGCGACGACGCCTATCTCGTCGTTGCCGCGGACAAGGGCACCGCCACGTTCTCCGACATCGCCAACGAAGTCGCCAAGTCTTATGGCTTCTGGCTCGGTGACGCGTTCGCCTCCGGCGGATCGGTGGGCTACGACCACAAGGCCATGGGCATCACCGCCAAGGGAGCGTGGGAGGCGGTCAAGCGGCACTTCCGGGAGATTGGCGTCGATACCCAGACCGAGGACTTCACCGTCGTCGGCGTCGGCGACATGAGTGGCGACGTTTTCGGCAACGGCATGCTGCTGAGCAAGCACATCAGGCTGGTCGCCGCCTTCGACCATCGGCACATCTTCCTGGATCCCAACCCCGACTCGGCGACCTCCTGGGTGGAGCGGCAACGGATGTTCGACCTGCCCCGCTCTAGCTGGGACGACTACGACAAGTCACTGATCAGCGAGGGCGGCGGGGTCTACAGCCGTGACCAGAAGACGATCCCGATCAGCGCCCAGGTGCGCGACGCACTGGGTATCGACGGTGACGTCACCGAGATGGCCCCGCCGAACCTGATGCGGGCGATCCTGCAGGCGCCGGTCGATCTGCTGTTCAACGGTGGGATCGGCACCTACATCAAGGCCGAATCCGAGTCCGACGCCGATGTCGGCGACCGCGCCAACGACCCGGTGCGGGTGAACGGGCACCAGGTGCGTGCCAAGGTGATCGGTGAAGGCGGCAACCTCGGCGTGACCGCACGCGGTCGGGTGGAGTTCGACCTGTCGGGTGGCCGGATCAACACCGACGCGATGGACAACTCAGCCGGCGTGGACTGTTCGGACCACGAAGTCAACATCAAGATTCTGATCGACTCGTTGGTCACCGCCGGCAAGGTCAACGCAGACGAACGCACGCCGCTGCTCGAGTCCATGACCGACGAGGTCGGCACGCTGGTGCTCAAGGACAACGAAGACCAGAACGATCTGATGGGCACCAGCCGGGCCAACGCGGCCAGCCTGCTTCCGGTGCACGCCGACCAGATCAAGTACCTGGTGGCCGAGCGCGGCGTCAACCGCGAACTCGAGGCCCTGCCTTCGGAGAAGGAGATCGTCCGGCGCACCGAGGCGGGCCTGGGACTCACCTCACCGGAGTTGGCGACGCTGATGGCGCACGTCAAGCTGGCGCTCAAGGAGGACTTGCTCAACACCGAGCTGCCCGACCAGGACGTGTTCGCATCCAGGCTGCCGGCCTACTTCCCGAAGCCGCTGCGAGAGCGGTTCACGCCGGAGATCCGGACACACCAGCTGCGCCGCGAGATCGTCACCACCATGCTGATCAACGACATGGTCGACACGGCCGGCATCAGCTATGCCTTCCGGTTGGCCGAAGACGTCGGTGTGCCCCAGATCCACGCGGTGCGCACGTTCGCCGCGACCGACGCGATCTTCGGAATCGACCACATCTGGCACCGCATCCGGGCCGCCAATCTGCCGGTCGCCCTCTCCGACCGGCTGACGCTGGACACCCGGCGGCTCATCGACCGCGCCGGGCGCTGGCTGCTGAACTACCGGCCGCAGCCGCTGGCCGTCGGCGCGGAGATCAACCGGTTCGCCGCAAAGGTCAAGGCGCTCACGCCGCGGATGTCGGAGTGGCTGCGCGGTGACGACAAGGCCATCGTCGAGAAGGAGGCCGCGGAGTTCACCGCCCAGGGCGCGCCGCCGGACCTGGCCTACCGGGTCGCGGCCGGCCTGTACCGCTACAGCCTGCTGGACATCATCGATATCGCCGACATCACCGAGATCGAGACGGCCGAGGTCGCCGACACCTATTTCGCGTTGATGGACCGGCTGGGCACCGACTCGCTGCTGACGGCGGTGTCGGAGCTGCCGCGCACCGATCGCTGGCACTCGTTGGCGCGGTTGGCGATCCGAGACGACATCTACTCGTCGGTGCGCTCGTTGTGTTTCGACGTTCTCGCGGCCGGCGAGCCCGACGAAAGTGGTGAACAGAAAATTGCCGAGTGGGAACACATCAGTGCCTCCCGGGTGGAGCGTGCCCGTCGCACCCTCAACGAGATACGGGAAAGCGGTGCAACAGATCTCGCCACACTGTCGGTGGCAGCACGGCAAATCCGCCGCATGACACGCACCAGCGGACGGGCGTCGTCGGGATGAGCATCGGCTACGTCGCAGCGGTGCCGGTGCGGTGGTCGGACATCGACATGTACCAGCACGTCAACCACGCCACCATGGTCACGATTCTCGAAGAGTCGCGCGTCCCGTTCCTCAAAGAACCGTTCGGCGCCGACATCACCACCATCGGGCTGCTGATCGCCGACGTCCGGGTCACCTACAAAGATCAGTTGCGCCTGGTGGATTCGCCGCTGCAAGTAACCATCTGGACGAAACGGTTGCGGGCGGTCGACTTCACGCTGGGCTACGAAGTGCGCTCGGTCAACGCCGACCCGGAGTCCAAACCGGCCGTCATCGCCGAGTCACAGCTGGCGGCCGTTCATATCGAGGAGCAGCGTCTGGTGCGCTTGTCGCCTCATCATCGGGAGTACCTGCAACGGTGGATTCGGTAATCGAACGTGGGCTGTGGCTGGCCGATCCGGCACACCGTGCGGACCTGGCGGCGTTCGTCGACCACGCACTGCGGCTCGACGAGGCCGCGGTCATCCGCATCCGGGCCCGGTCGGCGGGGCTGCTGACGGCCTGGGTGGCAACGGGTTTCGACGTGCTGGCCAGTCGGGTGGTAGTGGGCAAAGTCAAACCGCACGATATGTCGGTCGCCGCGGACGCGTTGGCTCGCGGGCTGACTGCCTGCGATTCCACGGGCTACGTCGATCCGGGCTTCACGATGGATTCGGCGTGGCGGGGCGCCCTGCCGCCCGAATCCGGCTTCACCCACCTTGATGACATTCCCGCGAAGCTGATGCTGGATCTGGCACAACAGGGAGCCGACCTGGCCAAAGAGCACGGCGGTGCGCACGGACCGCCGGTCTCGTTGCTGGACCAGGAGGTCGTCGAGGTCAGCTCCGGCGACGTCGTGGTGGGCATGCCCATGCGTTGCGTATTCGCTATGACCGCAATGGGTTTCCTCCCGCAATCGGCTGAGGCGATCAGCGATGACGAGATGGTCCGGGTCCGGATCTCCCCGACCTGGTTGCGCATCGACGCCCGGTTCGGTTCGGTGTACCGACGACGCGCCCACGCGGCGCTGTCAATGCTGTGAGCTGTTGAAATCTGGCGGAGTATTACGTGCCGTAGACCATCCACAGCGGCAGTACCCAGTTCAGATAGTCCATGAATTTCTTCAGACCCACGCGGTGCTGACCATAGCCGTAGGGGTCCTCGGCGTATTCCGGGAATGCGATGCCCAGGCCGAACAGTCCGGGGGCGATGATCCCATTCTGCGGGTTGTAGTGCAGCGACCCCCATTGCGGCGTGGCGGGCAGCGTCCTGGGCTCGAAGCCGACCGTATAGACAGCGTGGTCACACTCCTGCAGCCTGTCCTCGAATTCGGGACTGGACACCAAGTACCGCTCCAACCGGTCGGGATTGACGCCATCGATGTTCTCCCGCGCCCAGTCGGCCGCCCGGCCTTTGAGTCCGGTGTCATCGAATAGAATCCAATTATCAAGGTAAACAGCGTATTTAAGCGGGCTGCGGTAAAAATTGAGCACCCTGGCCACCGGTAGCCGCAACAGATGCGGCAAGGCGATCATGGTCGAGTGCGAGGAGCCGAACACCGCGACGGTGGCCCCCTCCAACGGCTGATCGGCAAGGCGTTCGGGGTCGAGTGCCACCTCGACCGGAATCTCCTGGAGATGCGGGTACGACAGGCTCTTCGGCACTGCGCCCACCGCGAGAATCACGTTCTGCGAGCCCACTTCGCCCAGCCCGGTCTCGATCCGCCACCGTCGTTGCGTCAGCGTCAGGGTGGTTGCGGTCGTCTGCAAGATCTGGACCCGTTCTCGCAGGTGCCCGGTGACCCACTGCAGCGGATCGGCCACCAGGCCCAGCGCGCACGTCTCGTCGGGATCGACCTCGTGCAGCGCCGATGGGGGAGCTTCAGAGAAGCGAAATGCTTTGGCGCCGTTCAGGTATTCCAGGAAGGTACTAGCGATGGTGTTGCTCGACACCGCGCGCCACTTCGTGCCGAGATCTCCCGCGGCGAAAGCCGGATCGATCCAGGCGATGCGGTCCTCGGGCACTCCGTGGTCGAGCAGTCGTCCCACCGCGGCGATGCCCGCCGGTCCCGCTCCGATCACTGTCCATGCGTACGGCGTCATGCACTACCTATAGCCGAGCGGGCGGCGTGGGCCAAACCGGCCTACGTGGCTCAGGCGTTCAATCGACGAAGTTGTAAAGGTTTTCGAGATGTCAGGGCTCGGGTCACGGTGACATGACCGTGGTGAGCCGCTGGTGCGGGGTCGCTCGAGTCCCGCAACGCACGTGTCGTCTTCGGGCGGAATCTATCAGAGCGGGACACCATTCCACTACGCGCGACAATGATCGCGAGTCGATCAATCAGCCGTTGTCGACGGCACGCGTCTTTTCGACGATTCGACCCGGCGACCCGACGGTCGAATCGTAGGATCAGCGTGTGTTCGCCGCCGGACGCCAAAGTCGCGCGCCGGCTTCGTGTCCGGGCCCCGGCGCCACCGTCTGGCGATCGGCATGGGTCGTTGACGTCGGGCGGGCCCGGTTGGCGCGGACGTGGTGAGGAAGGAAGGGCAATGACGGATCTGTTGGTGAGACCCGAATCGGTGTCCGCGACAGCGGCCAGCATCGCAGAGATCGGTACCTCGGTACGACGCGCCGAACTCGCCGCTGTGGGTCCGACTGCCGGTGTGGCGGTGGCCGCAGCAGACGAAGTCTCTGCAGCGATCGCGGCATTTTTCAGCGACTACGGTCGTAGTTATCAGGCGTTGAGCCGCCATGCGGCGGCGTTTCACGACGCGGTGGCGACTGTATTGAAAGCCGCCGGCGACTCTTACGCACAGGCCGAGGTGGCGGCTTCGCTGTCGCTCACCACGCTCATCAAGTCAACACACGCGCTGCTGGCGCCGCTCGCCGGGAACGTGACGGCCGCCACGGAGGCGCTGGTGGCAGCCCCGCCGCCGGTGCCTGTGGACGCTGCCCTGATCTTGAGCGAAAGCGGCGTGCCGACGCCGCCGGCAGCGTACATCCAGGATGTTTACACCAAATACGTTGCGCCACACTTTCCTTCCGCCAGCCCGCCGCAAGGTGTGTCGACCCCCAACGGCCTGTATCCGTTCACCGGCATCAAGGACTTGACCCTGGACATATCCATCGCCCGCGGGTCGACGATCTTGACGGACGCGATTGTGCAGCAACTCGCTGCCCTTCCCCCCGACGGTTCTATCGCCGTGCTGGGTTACTCGCAGAGTGCGGTGTTGTCCTCGGTCGTGATGCCCCGGCTGGTGGCCGAAGGCATCACCAACTCCCAGGTCAACTTCGTGTTGCTGGGTAACCCGATGAATCCCAACGGCGGTGTGGCCGCGCGCTTCGCGGGACTTACGTTGCCCAGTCTGGGTTTCACGTTCTACGGCGCCACTCCGGATAACGTCTTCCCGACCGTCAATTACACGCTGGAGTATGACGGCTTCGCCGACTTCCCGAGGTACCCGATCAACCTGCTCGCCGATCTCAACGCGGTCATGGGAATACCGTTCGTGCACGGCGACTACCAACACCTGACTCAGGCGCAGATCGACACCGCAATCCAATTGCCGACAGAGGGGCCCACGCAGAGTACCTACTACATGATCCCGACCAAACATCTGCCGTTGCTGGAACCGGTGCGTTTCATTCCTTACGTCGGTAATCCGCTCGCAGAGCTGGTGGAGCCAAACCTCAGAGTGCTGGTGAACCTGGGCTATGGCCACCCGGGGTATGGCTACGACATCGGCCCGGCCAACGTGCCCACACCGTTCGGGCTGTTCCCGCCGGTGAGCCCACTGACGGTGCTGGACCACCTGGCCGTCGGCACCCAACAAGGCATTGTCAATGCTGCCAACGAGATTCAGGCCCAGGGGCCGCCACCGCTGCCCAACATCGGGCCATCGGACATCGTGAACGCGCTGCAGTCCGGTTCGACATGGTCAAGCGATCTGGCGTCACTCACGACGAAATCGCCGGTCTCGGTGGCAAAAGAGTTGATCTTGGAGCTGCAGGCGACCAATAGCGCATTGAGTGGCGCATTTGTGAAAGCGTACTCAACCGCGTACGCAACATTGCTGCCGACCGCGGATATCGCCAGCGAGATCGCTTTCACTCTCCCCAGCTATAACGTGAACCTGTTCCTGAATGGCATGTTGCAGGTCTTGAATGGTCAACCGATAGAAGGGTTGATCAACGCAATCGGCTATCCAATTGCCGCGGACGTCGGCCTGATCACACTCGCCAGCGGCTTTCAAGCCATTGTGATGGTGTATGCGCTCGACACAATACTATTCGGAACGCCGCACCCGCTCCCGTGATCACCGGTGTTCAGGAGGCAGGGACACGCAGCCGCACGGGGGCGGGTTGGTCGTCGCGGGCAGATCGCTGTGACCGCGGCGCCGCTCAGAGCAGCCAGACCGCGCTGTCCGGCAACAACAGCCCGGACTCGACCCGCGCACTCGAGAGGATCGGTTCGCCGGCCGGTAGCGCCACCGGCCGATCACCGGCGTTCAACATGCACACCAGGCCGGCGCCACGCCGGAACGCCAACGTGTTCTCTGGGCCGGAGATCCAGTCGTGTCCGCCGTCGAATTCGGCACGGCTCCTTCGCAATCCGAGCGCGGTCCGAAAGAACGACAGCGTCGAATCGGGGTCGGCGCGCTGCTTTTCCACGGTCAGTGCCGCCCAGTCGGCCGGCATCGGCAACCAGGTTTCCGCATTGCGGGAGAAGCCGAATGGGGGAGCCTCGCCCGACCAGGGCAACGGAACCCGGCACCGGTCGCGGCCGCGCTCGGTGTGTCCCGAGCGTTCCCATGTCGGGTCTTGCAGCACCTCGTCGGGCAGATCCACGTCGGGCAAGCCGAGCTCTTCACCGTTGTAGAGGAACACCGCGCCGGGCAGGGCGAGCATGAGCATCAGCATGGCCTTCGCCCGCCGCAGCCCGATCTCGCCGCCGCCGTAGCGGGTGACTTCGCGGCCGACATCGTGGTTGGACAGCGTCCACGTGGGCGTGGCGTTCTCCAGCGCGGCGGCGGCCAGCGAGTTCTGCACGGCCTCGCGGATCTCCGCGGCGTCGAATTCGGTGCGGGTGAGCCGGAAGTTGAAGCCCAGGTGCAGTTCGTCGGGTCGCACGTACTCGGCCCATTGCGCGTTGTCGTGGACCCACACCTCTCCGACGGTGACCGCCGCGGGGTAGTCGTCCATGACCGCACGGATATCGCGGTGGATCGCGTGCACGTGCGGCCTGTTGAACCGCGGGTCGTCGTCAGTGTGGCGCAGGATCTCGACGTGCGCTTCGGGCGCGTCCGGCAGGCCCGGTGGCTTGGCCATGCCGTGCGCCACGTCGATGCGGAATCCGTCCACGCCACGCTCCAGCCAGAACCGCAGCGTCTTCTCGAAGTCGTCGAAGATCTCCGGGTTGTCCCAGTTGAGGTCGGGCTGTTCGGAATCGAACAGGTGCAGATACCACTGGCCTGGCTTGCCGTCCGGTTCGTTCACCCGGGTCCACGCCGGCCCGCCGAACACCGACTCCCAGTTGTTGGGCGGCAACTGCCCCTCGGGCCCCCGACCGTCGCGGAAGAAGTATCGGTCGCGCTCGGCGCTACCCGGCCCGGCGGCCAACGCGTCCTGAAACCACGGATGCTGCGAGCTGGAGTGGTTAGGCACCACGTCCATGGTGACCTTGATGCCTCGTGCGTGGGCCGCGGTGATGAGCCGCTCGAAGGCGGCGGTGCCGCCGAACAGCGGGTCGATGTCTCGCGGGTCGGCGACGTCATACCCATGGTCGGCCATCGGTGACACCGTGACCGGGTTGAGCCAAATGCCTTCCACCCCAAGTTGTTCCAGGTGATCCAGTCGGTCGGCCAGGCCGTCGAGGTCACCGACGCCGTCGCCATCGCTGTCGGCGAACGAGCGCGGATAGACCTGGTAGAACACCGCGGACTGCCACCACTGTGCTGTGTCGTCGCCCATCACAGCGCCGAGTTGACCAGGGAGTGGGCGGCCATTTCCAGGTACTGCAGTAATTGGCGACGGTGCTCGTCGTCGAGTGTCTGTGCATCGACCGAGGCGACCGCGGTGTGCATGCACCGCAACCAGGCATCGCGCTCGATGGGGGTGATCCGGAAGGGCACGTGCCGCATCCGAAGGCGCGGATGTCCGCGCCGATCCGAGTAGGTCCGCGGACCGCCCCAGTACTGCTCGAGGAACATCCGTAGCCGTTCCTCTGCACCGCTGAGGTCCTCCTCCGGATACAGCGGCCGCAATATCTCGTCCTCGGCGACCTGTTCATAGAAGCGGGCCACGATCGCGTCGAAGGTCTTGGCGCCGCCGACGGCGTCGTAGAAAGATTCAGGTGTTTGATCCATCACGCTCCATTGTGGTCCACCGCCGGGGCGGGGCGCGATCGCGCCCGGTGTTCACCGGATCGACACGGGGTGGCTTAGGACAATTGGCGTGCGATCTGCAGCAAATCATGGTGGACTGTCGGCGGAGGATTTATGGCGCAGCGCAACAAACGCCGCAGCCACCGAAGTTCCGGTGCCGCGGCAAATGGACCCGGGCCTGCGACCGCGTCGTGTCTGCACAGCGTTGACACCCATCCCCCTTCCCGCTCGGAGACCACGTCGATCTGGAGCCGTCGGCGGGTGTTGCTGCTGAACTCCACCTACGAGCCGCTGACCGCATTGCCGATGCGGCGCGCCATCGTCATGGTGATCTGCGGCAAGGCCGACGTGGTGCACGACGACCCGAGCGCGGCCGTCATCCACTCCGCGACCCGGTCGATCGTGGTGCCCTCGGTGATCCAGCTGCGCTCCTTCGTGCGGGTGCCCTACCGCGCTCGGGTCCCGATGACCCGGGCTGCGCTCATGCACCGCGACCGCTTCTGCTGCGCCTATTGCGGGGCCAAGGCCGACACCGTCGACCACGTCATCCCGCGCAGTCGCGGCGGCGACCACTCGTGGGAGAACTGTGTCGCGTGCTGCTCTTCGTGCAATCACCGCAAGGGCGACAAACTGCTCGCCGAGCTGGGCTGGTCGCTGCGTCGCACCCCGCTACCGCCCACCGGACAGCACTGGCGGCTGCTGTCCACGGTCAAGGAGCTCGACCCGTCGTGGGCACGGTACCTCGGTGAGGGCGCGGCCTGAATTTGTGGGGTCTAACCTCGCCGGTCGAACCCGTCGTGGGATACGGTTTGCGTCGTGAGCATGATGGAGATTCACCTCATCTTTGTCGGCATCCCGTTGGGGCTGGCGATCGTCCTCGGGCTGATCTTCCTGACCCGCAAGAGCCCGCACCCGGCGACCTACGACCTGTCTCAGAAGTGGACCCACGAGCCGGTGTTGTGGGCCGCCACGGATGAGGCCGTTGGCGGTCACCACGGCGGGCACGGGTCGGAGTTCACGGTTGGAGGTGGCGCAAGTGGCACATGGTGAAGTCGCGACGGTCGACCCGGCGGACCTGCCCCGGGGTTGGGTTCTCACCACGAGCGGACGGGTCTCCGGGGTCACCGAGCCCGGCGAGCTCTCGGTGCATTACCCGTTCCCCATCAACGACCTGGTGGCCGTGGATGACGCGCTGAAGTACGCGTCCCGGGCGTCCAAGGCGCGGTTCGCCATCTACCTGGGTGATTTGGGTGCCGACACCGCGGCGCGGGCCCGCGAGATTCTGGCCAGGGTGCCGACACCCAACAACGCCGTGTTGCTGGCGGTGTCGCCCGACCAGAGCGCCATCGAGGTGGTGTACGGCTCCGAGGTGCGGGGGCGTGGCGCCGAATCGGCGGCACCGCTCGGTGTCGCTGCCGCCTCGTCCGCGTTCGAGCAGGGCAACCTGATCGACGGTCTGGTCAGCGCGATCCGGGTGCTCAGCGCGGGGATCTCGCCGGCCTAGTGGAGGTCGATCGACGCGCCGGGTCCCTGCGCGCCGAACGTGACGCCACGGCGAAATATCAGGCGGATTCTCGCCCTGAGACCACGCTCGACGAGGCCTGGGGGTCGCGCGCTGCGTGAATCCGTACGAGCGCGCGCTGCGGCGGGCTGATCTGCTGACCGGCCCACTTCCGACGGGTTACATCAGTAGATGGCTGGGCAACGCCGGGCGCCGCTCGGTGGGGCCGGACGTCGTGGTCGACGTCGCACGAACGGGTCTCGTCTTCTCCCTGCAGCTGCTGCAGGGATGCGAGGAGATCACCGACAGGCGCGGCAAATCGTACTTTCTCCTTCCGCCGGGAGCCAGTGGGGTGGACGCGCGGATGGCGGTGCTGCTGGCGTATGTCTTCAACGCCGGCACCGACTACGCCGGGGGGGACTTCGCCCAAACCCCGTACTCCGCCGCCGAGGTGAAGCGGATCATGGACCGCCAGCATGCCAATAACTGGAGCTATCAGCGCGACGTGAAGTTCGTCCACCGCAACGGCGGACGCTTGGTCGCCACTCCGCACGGCATCCTGATGGGCTTGGGCGGCAACTGGATCCAGCGCCTGTTCAGCCAGCGTGGCGGCACCACCTGGGGCGACATCTTCATGGTCAACACGCCCCGTGTCGACGATCCGGCCCAGCGGCTTCGCGCGGTCATCCAGTCGCGGATGCGGCCCGAACTGGATCGGCTGCTGCACCACGAGGAGCGGCACTGCGCGCAATGGGCCGCGCTCGGCTACGGAGGCATGCTCCGGGCCTACGGCTGGGAACTGTTGCGCGAGTTGATCCTTCGCAAGACCAACCGGCTCGAGCTGGACGCAGGCCTGCGCGACGGCGGCTATTGCTGAGCGTCGAACTTCCGGGCCCGCAGCGAGCGCTTCACGGCGGCCTGCCCCTCCAGCACGAGCCGGCGCAGTGACGGCGGCACGTCGGGGTCGGCCAGGAACGAGTCGGCGGCCTCGATCGCCTCTTCGCTGATGTCCCAGTACGGGTACAGGCCGATCACCACCGATTGTGCGACTTCGCTGGACCGTCGCTCCCAGACGCCCCGGATCGCCGCGAAGTAGCGCGCGGTGAACGGCTTGAGCAGCTCACCTTGGCCCGGCGCGCCGATCCCGCCGATGATGGCGCGTCCCATCGCGTTGGCCAGGGTGTCGTCCTCGACCACCGTCGTGAAGGCCTGCTCCTTGACCGCTAGCTGCGGCCGCGCCGCCGCAGCTTGTGCTGCGTGCCGCTTGCCGGCGGCCGTCCGGTCCTGTCCTGCCTCAGCATTGATGCGCGGCGACTCCAGACCGTCGGCGTCGATCGCGCCGGCGGTCGCCAGTGCGATCACCACCCGCCAGCGCAGGTCGGCGTCGACGCCCAGTCCCGGCAATCCCTGCTCGGCCGGATCGCCGTCAAGGAGGGCCGCCAGCACCTCCACGTGTCGCGGCGACAACACCGACGTGCACAGCGCGTTGACGAACGCGAGCTGATGGTCAGACCCTGGCTCGGCGCCGCGCGCCAGTTCCAGCAACCGATCGGCGAATTGCGGCCAGCCGTGTTCGCGCGCCCAGCCCGGCTCGCCGTAGGACCCCACCGCCGTCTGTGCCTGCAGGAGCAGCCGCTGCAGCACTGTGACCGCGGTTTCGGCCTGAATGCCGCCCGATACCAGCGCGACGAAGTCGCGGGCGCGCAGTTCGGCCTCGCGGGTCATCTCCCAGGCCGCCGACCACGCCAACGAACGGGGCAGCGGCTCGGCGATGTCGGCGATGCGGTCCAGTGCGGTCTGCAGCGACTCCGGGTCCAGCCGCAGTGAGCAGTAGGTCAGGTCGTCGTCGTTGACCAGGATCAGCTTGCCGCGCGAAAGGCCAACCAGCTCAGGAACTTCGGTGGTCGGTCCGTCGACGTCGAGCTCGTGTCGGTGGACGCGGACCAGCTTGCCGGACTCGTCGTCGTCGTAGATCCCGACCGCTATCCGGTGCACTCTGGTCTCACCCTTACCGGGCGCCGCACCGCTCTGCAGCACGGCGAACCTGGTGAACTTACCGTCGTCGACGTCGAAATCGGCGCGCAGGGTGTTGAGCCCGGTGGTTTTCAGCCACTGCTGTCCCCAGTTCGACAGGTCGCGACCGGACGCTTTCTCCAGTGCCGAAAGCAGGTCGCTGAACGTGGCGTTGCCGAATGCGTGGGTGCGGAAGTAGTCCCGCAGACCGGCCAGGAAGTGATCGAGACCCACATAGGCGACGAGCTGCTTGAGTACCGAAGCTCCCTTGGCGTAAGTGATTCCGTCGAAGTTGACCTCAACCGCCTGTAAATCCGGGATGTCGGCGGCGATCGGGTGGGTGGAGGGCATCTGGTCCTGCCGGTAGGCCCACGATTTTTCCACGGTCGCGAACGTCGTCCACGCCTCGGTGTATTCGGTGGACTCGGCCTGGCACAACACCGAGGCAAAGGTGGCGAACGACTCGTTGAGCCAGAGGTCATCCCACCACGTCATGGTGACCAGGTCGCCGAACCACATGTGCGCCATCTCGTGCAGCACCGTCTCCGCGCGGCGCTCGTAGGAGGCGCGGGTGACCTTGCTGCGGAACACGTAGTCCTCGAGGAACGTCACGGCGCCGGCGTTTTCCATTGCGCCGGCGTTGAATTCGGGAACGAACAGCTGGTCGTACTTACCGAACGCATACGGCACGCCGAAGTTGTTGTGATAGAACCCGAATCCCTGTTTGGTCTCGGTGAACAACCGCTCGGCGTCCATGTGCGGCGCCAGCGAACTCCGGCAGTAGATTCCCAGCGGTATCTCGCCGTGTTCGTCGCTGTAGGTGTCGTTCCAGACGGCATAGGGGCCGGCGACCAGTGCCACCAGGTAGGTGCTCATCCGTGGTGTGGTGGCGAAGGTGTGGACGCCGTTCTCGACACTGAGCGGAGCCCCGTTGGACACCACTTTCCAGTGGCTGGGCGCGGTCACCGTGAGGTCGAACGTGGCCTTGAGGTCCGGCTGGTCGAAGCAGGCGAACATCCGCTTGGCATCGGCGGTTTCGAACTGGGAGTACAGGTACGTCTCCTCGTCGACCGGGTCGACGAAGCGATGCAACCCTTCGCCGGTGTTGGAGTAACGGCAGTCGGCGTCCACCACGACGACGTTGCGGTCGGCCAGTCCCCGCAGCGCAATGCCGGTCGATTCGTCGTAACAGGAGACGTCGAGATCCTGGCCGTTGAGGCTGGCGCTGTGAACGGTGTCCGCGGCGAGGTCGAGGAACGTGTCAGCACCGGCGAGGGCGTCAAACACCACGGTGGTGGTGGAGCGGAAGGTGCGCTCGCCCGGCGCTCCCGACCCGTCGGTGACGTCGAGGTTGATCTGATAACTGTGCACGGTGAGCAGTGCGGCGCGTTCGACCGCCTGATCCCGGGTGAGGTTGGGAAGAGCCACGCGCTCCAACATATCGGCCGGTACGGCGCGACGCTCGACGCGCCGGGAACAGTCACGGCACCGCTACGGTTGTGTGTGAGCGGACCGTCCCGTCCCACCTTCTAGGAGAGGACCGCAGAAATGCCGGAGAATGCGCCCACGAAAAGCCGAGCCGACTTCTGGTTCGACCCGCTGTGTCCGTGGTGCTGGATCACTTCGCGCTGGATTCTCGAAGTGGAGAAGGTCCGCGACATCGAGGTCAACTTCCACGTGATGAGCCTCGCGGTGCTCAACGAGAAGCGGGAAGACCTTCCCGAGCAGTACAAGGAGGCGATGACCAGGGCGTGGGGGCCGGTGCGGGTGGCGATCGCCGCCGAGCAGGCCCACGGTGCCAAGGTCCTCGACCCGCTGTACACCGCGATGGGCACTCGGATTCACAACGAGGGCAATAAGGATCTCGACGAGGTGGTCAAGCTTTCGCTGGCCGATGCCGGCCTGCCCGCCGAACTCGCTCAAGCCGCCACCAGCACGGAATACGACGAAGCGCTGCGCGAGAGCCACCACGCCGGTATGGATGCCGTGGGCCCCGATGTGGGCACGCCGACCATCCACGTGAACGGCGTGGCCTTCTTCGGACCGGTGATTTCGAAGATCCCGCGCGGCGAGGAAGCCGGCAAGCTGTGGGACGCCTCGGTGACGTTCGCGTCCTATCCGCACTTCTTCGAGCTCAAGCGGACTCGCACGGAGCCTCCGCAGTTCGACTAGCCTCGCTCGTGCACAATGTCCGGCATGCGCGTCTACCTGGGTGCCGATCACGCCGGCTTCGAGCTCAAGCAAAAGATCATCGAGCATCTGAAGAACACCGGTCACGAGCCTATCGACTGCGGCGCCTTCGCCTACGACGCCGAGGACGACTATCCGGCGTTCTGCATCGCCGCGGCGCAGCGTACCGTCGCCGACCCGGACAGCCTGGGCATTGTGCTGGGCGGTTCCGGCAACGGCGAGCAGATAGCGGCCAACAAGGTGCCCGGCGCGCGGTGCGCCCTGGCGTGGAGCGTGCAGACTGCGTCGCTGGCCCGCGAACACAACAACGCCCAGTTGATCGGGATCGGCGGCCGCATGCACTCCCTCGACGAGGCGCTGGCCATCGTGGACGCCTTCCTTGCCACACCGTGGTCGAAAGCCGAACGCCACCAACGTCGTATCGACATTCTCGCCGAGTACGAACGCACCCACCAAGCGCCACCGGTGCCCGGCGCGCAGGGCTGAGAGCCCGTGCCCGAAGGCCATACGCTGCACCGGTTGGCCCGGTTACATCAGAAGCGCTTTGCCGGCGGTCCGGTGGCGGTGTCCAGCCCGCAGGGCCGGTTCACCGATGCCGCCGCTGTGGACGGCGCGGTGCTGCGCCGTGCCAGCGCCTGGGGTAAACACCTCTTCCACCACTACGCCCATGGGCCGGTGGTGCACGTGCACCTCGGGCTCTACGGCAAGTTCACCGACTGGGAGCGACCCGGCGGCGAGCCGGACCCGGAACCGGTCGGGCAGGTCCGGATGCGCATGGTCGGCGCCGAGTACGGCACCGACCTCCGCGGCGCGACGGTGTGCGAAGTGCTCGACGCCGGCCAGGTGGACGACGTGATCGCCCGGCTGGGGCCCGACCCGTTACGCTCCGACGCCGACCAGGCCTGGCCGTGGGCGCGAATTGCCAAGTCCCGCAGGCCGATTGGCGCACTTCTGATGGACCAGAGCGTGATGGCCGGGGTCGGCAACGTCTACCGCAGCGAGCTGCTGTTCCGTCACCACATCGACCCGTACCGGCCGGGTCAGAAGATTTCCGAAGCGGAGTTCGCAGAAGCCTGGACCGACCTGGTGGCGCTGATGAAGGTCGGGCTACGGCGCGGCAAGATCGTCGTCGTCCGTCCCGAACACGACCAGGGCGCGCCGTCGTACGCGCCCGGGCGCCCGCGCACCTACGTGTACCGGCGGGCGGGCGATCCGTGCCGGGTCTGCGGCGAGACGGTACGGACGGCGGTGCTGGAGGGCCGCAACGTGTTCTGGTGCCCGACCTGTCAGAGGTGACGCCACGGCGACCGTGAATCGCGCGACGCGACGCGCCGCGGTGGTGTCGGGCACCTCACATTTGGCGCGAGGGAGAGGCGCGGTCAGTCGATTTTGACCCCGAGCGCGCGGTAGACCTCGTTGCTCAACGAGACACTGCGCGGGTCGGCGTTGGCCTTGCTGGCGTCGAAGCGGTTCGACACATACCCATAGCCGATCCGGTGCTCGAGGTCGACGAACGCGAACGAACCGCCCAGCCCGCCGTGTCCGAACATGCGCGGATTCGGTCCGTTGATGCAGCGCTGATTGAGCATGTAACCCAGCCCCCAGCCGTGGTCGGCCACGCGCGGTCCCAGCACCAGGTCGGGCTCGAAACCGCCCTGGCACACCCGGACCCGATCCATGTGCTCGCGGCTGAGCAGTTTCTCCTGAGCCAGCGCGTTGTAGAACGTCGCCATCCCCAGCGCGGACACCTGGGCGTTGGTGCCCGGGAACTCCAGCTGCCGCCACAGGTGCAGGTTCTCTGTGTCCAGGTCGTCGTCGGCCAGGAACCCCATCGAAATCGACATGCCGGCCTTCGGATGGTCGTCCAGGCTGGTCGGGTCACTCGGGGCCTGCAGTTCGGCCAGCAACTGGCGGCCGGTCGGCTTGTTCACCCGCTCGGCGCAGCGCAGTTGCTCGGAAGGTTTCAAGCCGATGTGGATCTCGGCGCCGATCGGCTCGGCGATCTCGGTCCGCAGATACTGACCGATGGTGCGCCCGGTGACACGCCGGAACACTTCGCCGAGGATGAAGCCGAAAGTGGTCATGTGATAGCCCTGCGCGGTGCCCGGCTTCCACCAGGGTTCGGCGATGGCCAGCCGCCCGCAGACGTAGTCCCAGTCACACAGTTGCTCTGTGGTCACCCGGGTGCGCGGGCCGATCACGCCGGAGCGGTGGCTCATCACCATGGCCAGCGTGACGTCTTCCTTGCCGGCCTGGCCGAACTCGGGCCAGTACCGGGAGACCGGAGCATCCAGGTCCAGCTCGCCGCGGTCGGCGAGCTGGTGCACGCAGGTGGACGTCAGGCCCTTGGTGCCGGACAGCACCGTGGTCAGCGTGTCTTCTTGCCAAGGGCGCTGGCCAGCGGCATCGGCGTGGCCGCCCCACAGATTGACCACGAGGTTCCCGTCGACCCAGACGGCGACCGCCGCGCCCGCCTCGTCGCGCAGCGAAAAATTGCGCTCGAACGCGTCGCTCACTCCGACGAAGTCCGGCGCGCAAGAGCCATGGATCATCGCGCTCTCAAGGTCGCTCATTGCGCCTTTCTGTCGAACAAAACCATCAGCTCAGAGCGGGCGACGGGAATCGAACCCGCGTAGCTAGTTTGGAAGACTAGGGCTCTACCATTGAGCTACGCCCGCATGTATTAGTCGACCGAGATGGTACGTGGTGGCGAAGATCAAATCTAATCGACGCAGTCATGTGACCGCTCCGTGAGCTGTCAGGTCCCCGGAGGTCTCTGCGGGCCCGGCGCTGCCGGGCCGTAGGATCGCGTGGTCAGCGCGGGGTGTAGCGCAGCTTGGTAGCGCATCCGCTTTGGGAGCGGAAGGCCGCAGGTTCAAATCCTGTCACCCCGACCAGACCGCCAGGCGCACCGCAGCACGCACAAACGACACACCGAGGAGCACGCCGTGAAGAGCACCGTGACGCAGTTGAGCCCGACCCGGGTTCGCATCAACGTGGAGGTGCCGTTCCCTGAGCTTGAACCCGATTTCCAGCGGGCCTACAAGGAGCTGGCCAAGCAGGTTCGGCTGCCCGGGTTCCGGCCGGGCAAGGCGCCGGCCCGGCTGCTCGAGGCGCGGTTCGGCCGGGAGGCCCTGCTCGACCAGGTCATCGAGGACGCCGTGCCCAGCCGCTACGGCCAAGCGCTCACCGAGTCCGACGTGCAGCCGATCGGCCGGCCCAACATCCAGGTCACCCACAAGGAATACGGCGAGGAGCTGCAGTTCTTCGCCGAGGTCGACGTCCGCCCCAAGCTGGAGATCCCCGACCTGGACGCGCTGAGTGTCTCCGTCGACCCGGTCGAAGTGAGCGACGAGGAGGTGGATGCCGAACTTCAGTCATTGCGCGCCCGCTTCGGCACCCTGACCGGAGTGGACCGGCCAGTGCAAACGGGCGACTTCGTCTCGATCGATCTGTCCGCGACCGTCGACGGCGAGGACGTGCCCAATGCCGCCGCCGAGGGGTTGTCGCACGAGGTGGGTTCCGGCCGCCTGATCGTGGGCCTGGACGACGCTCTGGTCGGGCTGGCCGTCGACGAGTCCAAGATGTTCACCGCCAAGCTGGCGACCGGGGAACACGCCGGCCAGGATGCTGAGGTCACCGTCACGGTCAAATCGATCAAGGAACGGGAACTGCCCGAGCCGGACGACGAGTTCGCTCAGCTCGCCAGCGAGTTCGACACCGTCGACGAGCTGAGGGAGAGTCTCGGCGAGCAGGTGCGCAAGACCAAGCGCGCCCAACAGGCCGACCAGATCCGCAACTCTGCCCTGGACGCGCTGCTCGAGCAGGTCGACGTCCCGGTGCCGGACGCCATCGTGCGCTCCCAGATCGAGGAGACGCTGCAGGCCGCGATGACCGGTCTGAATCAGGACCAGACCAAGTTCAACGAGGTGCTCGAACAGCAGGGGTCCTCGCGTGCGGAGTTCGACGCCGAAGCGCGCGCCGCCGCTGAGAACAACGTCAAGCGTCAGCTGCTGCTGGACGCCATCGCCGACCAGCTCGATGTCCAGGTCGGGCAGGAAGACCTGACCGAGCGACTCGTGCTGACATCGCGGCAGTACGGCATCGAGCCGCAGCAGCTGTTCGCCTACCTGCAGGAGAACAACCAGCTCGCTGCCATGTTCGCCGACGTCCGGCGCGGTTTGGCCGTCGCGGCGGTAATCGAGAAGGCCACGGTCACCGACACCGACGGCAACGCCATCGACACCAGCGAGTTCTTCGGTAAGCGGCACGCGGACCACGACGACCACGATCACGACGACGACGAGGCCGATTACGTCGACGACGACGACGAGGCCGATGACGTCGACGACGTCGACGACGTCGACGAGGGCGATGACCTCGACGAATCAGACGTCGAATCAGACGCCGAATCAGAGAAGGCCGACACGGCCGATGAACCCACCACATGACGCTGTGAGCGAACGCGCCCGTTTCGGGGGGTCAAAGGGTGGGTCCGGTTGGTTAGTGTCGGTGCAACAAGCAACACAGAAAGTAGGTGTCCCCACTGTGAGCAGGGTGACTGACATGCGTTCGAACTCGTTGGGTCTCAACCTCACCGACTCCGTCTATGAGCGCTTGCTCTCCGAGCGCATCATCTTCCTGGGGTCGGAGGTGAATGACGAAGTCGCCAACCGGTTGTGTGCGCAGATCCTGTTGCTCGCCGCCGAAGACGGGGACAAGGACATCTCGCTCTACATCAACTCACCGGGCGGATCTATCAGCGCCGGCATGGCCATCTACGACACCATGGTGCTGGCGCCCTGCGACGTCGCCACCTACGCGATGGGCATGGCTGCCTCGATGGGCGAGTTCTTGTTGGCCGCCGGCACCAAGGGCAAGCGCTATGCCCTGCCGCACGCTCGCATCCTGATGCACCAGCCGTTGGGCGGTGTGACGGGCAGCGCGGCCGACATCGCCATCCAGGCCGAGCAGTTCGCCGTCATCAAGAAAGAGATGTTCCGGCTCAACGCTGAATTCACCGGCCAGCCGATCGAGCGTATCGAGGCCGACTCCGACCGCGACCGCTGGTTCACCGCCCAGGAAGCCCTGGAGTACGGCTTCGTCGACCACATCATCACTCGCGCCGCCCACATCAGCAACGGAGAAGCCCAGTGAACCCTCTGAACCCGCAGACCCAGCCGCAGGCGCGCTACATCCTGCCGTCGTTCATCGAACACTCCAGCTTTGGCGTCAAGGAGTCCAACCCGTACAACAAGCTGTTCGAGGAACGCATCATCTTCCTCGGCGTCCAGGTTGACGACGCGTCGGCGAACGACATCATGGCCCAACTGCTCGTCTTGGAGTCGCTGGATCCCGACCGCGACATCACCATGTACATCAACTCGCCCGGCGGCGGCTTCACCTCGCTGATGGCCATCTACGACACCATGCAATACGTGCGGGCCGACATTCAGACGGTGTGCCTGGGTCAGGCCGCCTCGGCGGCCGCGGTGCTGCTGGCCGCCGGAACCCCGGGTAAGCGGATGGCGTTGCCCAACGCGCGGGTGCTCATTCACCAGCCCTCGCTGTCGGGGGTGATTCAGGGTCAGTTCTCCGACCTGGAGATCCAGGCCGCGGAGATCGAGCGGATGCGCACGTTGATGGAGACCACCCTGGCCCGCCACACCGGCAAGGACGCCGCCACGATCCGCAAGGACACCGACCGCGACAAGATCCTCACCGCGGAGGACGCCAAGGACTACGGCATCATCGACACCGTGCTCGAGTACCGGAAGCTCTCAGCGCAGAACGCCTGACGCGTCTTCGTTCGCGAGCAGACACAAAGCACCCGTCTCCACGAAGAGACGGGTGCTTTGTGTCTGCCGGCCAGCCGGGGCCGCGGTAGGGTTGATGCCTGGTGGCAGCGTCGATGGCGTAACGACCGCGACACGCCAGAGACACGTATTGCGCGTCTCAACGAGTGGCGGACGCCGTCGGAGGATATGTTGCATTCACACGAGAAGTACGCAACGCAGTGAGCACCAGCAAATACCAAGGAAGCTATTCGGCATTATCGGTCGCGACAGGCCGTGACAAACGGGTAGCGTCGTGGGATACACGCGGCAGGCAAGACGAACGGCGACACAGGAAGTAGGCCCTGAGGCATCATGGCGCGCATCGGAGACGGCGGTGACTTGCTGAAGTGCTCGTTCTGCGGAAAGAGCCAAAAGCAGGTCAAGAAACTCATCGCGGGTCCCGGGGTGTACATCTGCGACGAGTGCATCGACCTGTGCAACGAGATCATCGAAGAGGAACTCGCCGACGCCGACGACGTCAAGCTCGACGAGCTCCCCAAGCCTATAGAGATCCGCGATTTCCTCGAGGGCTACGTCATCGGACAGGACACCGCCAAGCGAACGCTGGCTGTCGCGGTCTACAACCACTACAAGCGCATCCAGGCCGGCGAGAAGGGCCGCGACTCCCGGTACGAGCCGGTTGAGCTGACCAAGTCCAACATCCTGATGCTCGGCCCGACGGGCTGCGGGAAGACCTACCTGGCCCAGACGCTGGCCAAGATGCTCAACGTGCCGTTCGCGATCGCTGACGCCACCGCACTGACCGAGGCCGGTTACGTCGGTGAAGACGTCGAGAACATCCTGCTCAAGCTGATCCAGGCTGCGGACTACGACGTCAAGCGCGCCGAGACCGGCATCATCTACATCGACGAGGTCGACAAGATCGCCCGCAAGAGCGAGAACCCGTCGATCACCCGCGACGTGTCCGGCGAAGGCGTTCAGCAGGCACTGCTGAAAATCCTGGAAGGCACCCAGGCCTCGGTTCCCCCGCAGGGCGGTCGCAAGCATCCGCACCAGGAGTTCATCCAGATCGACACCACGAACGTGCTGTTCATCGTGGCGGGTGCGTTCGCCGGTCTGGAGAAGATCATCTACGAGCGGGTCGGCAAGCGCGGTCTGGGCTTCGGTGCCGAGGTCCGCTCGAAGGCCGAAATCGACACGACCGACCATTTCGCCGAAGTGATGCCCGAGGACCTGATCAAGTTCGGTCTGATCCCGGAGTTCATCGGACGCCTTCCGGTCGTCGCCTCGGTGACCAACCTCGACAAGGAGTCGTTGGTCAAGATTTTGTCGGAACCGAAGAACGCCCTGGTCAAGCAGTACACCAGGCTGTTCGAGATGGATGGTGTGGAGCTGGAGTTCGCCGACGATGCGCTAGAGGCGATCGCCGACCAGGCCATCCACCGCGGCACCGGTGCCCGCGGGCTGCGCGCCATCATGGAGGAAGTCCTGCTGCCGGTGATGTACGACATCCCCAGCCGCGACGACGTCGCCAAGGTAGTCGTCACCAAGGAGACGGTGCAGGACAACGTGCTGCCGACCATCGTGCCCCGCAAGCCGTCTCGCTCGGAGCGCCGCGACAAGAGCGCCTGACCGCCGCAAGCTTGGGGCCGACTCCTGCGGGTTGGCCTGCGGCGGCTTGACTTCGTGACCGGTGACCCGAGGAAAGAGCCGCGGGCTTGGCCAGCGAATCCAGAAAACCTCGGTGCTGTGCTCTCTTCTGGCGATACGATGCTGCCTGCCATTCTTCGCTGGTGACCTAATCATCGCCGGCCCAGCTTGACGCTCTACTCGTTGCTCAAGCGGGAGGTGTCAGATGTCTTATATGAACGCGGCGCCGGAAGCCATGCTGTTGGCGGCGGGGCCGGTGGGGTCGGTGGGCTATTCGGCGCCGGCGGAGTCGGCGGCGCCGGTGGGACAGGCTTGACCGGAACCGGAGGGGCCGGCGGACAGGGCGGCAGCGGAGGGCTGTTCGGGGCCGGCGGCGCCGGTGGTTCCGGCGGATTTGGCGCGGGCGGATCTCTGGTTGGCGGGCAAGGTGGCTCCGGCGGTAACGCCGGCATGCTCGCACTCGGTGCAGCAGGTGGCGTTGGTGGTAGTGGTGGGGGAGGTTTTGCCAGCGGCGGGGCCGGCGGAATCGGAGGCAGCGCGAGCATGATTGCCGGCTTGGGCGGCGCGGGAGGTCTCGGTGGGTTCGGCGGCAGCGGGGGAGGGGGTCGCGGCGGAGCCGGAGGCGCCGCCGGCCTGCTCACCGGCTCCGGGGGGTCCGGTGGAGCCGGCGGCGCGTCGGGCACCGCGGCCGGCGGGGCCGGCGGCACCGGCGGCAAGGCCGGGTTGCTCGGTAATGGTGGTGATGGTGGTGCCGGCGCAGAGGGCGCGGGCAGCGCCGGCGGGCCAGGCGGAGCTGCGGGAGCTGCGGTGCTGATCGGCAACGGCGGCAATGGTGGTGCCGGCGGGGCCGGCACGCCCGCCGGCACGGCAGGCGCGGCCGGCCCCGGAGGTCTGCTGCTCGGGCGGGACGGGTTGTACGGGTTGCCATAGGCCGGCCTGAATGGTCGCCCGGTACCTGATCGCCATGCCGGAAACGGGCCCGGATCGCGACCGAACACCGCCAACGCCGATAACGTGACCAACACCACAGTTTTGGGTCTTCCCCTGTGCTGCGCCAGCCTGACATCGGCTTTTACCTGCATACTCGCCGGTAACAAGTCTAAGAGGACGGCTGTACACCCTTAGAGAAGTGTCATAATTGGTACTTCCAGTGACATACAACGTGACAGCGGAGACGGCACTCCGGCGCGCGTAATCTGGAAGCTGCAGCCGGAGTGCCTGTCCGGACAGCAAGTTGGAAGGCGGAGACGTGAATCCGAGCGGCAACGGCGCCGGGGAAGAGTCTCAGGACGGGTCCAGTCGGCAACGCCTGGAAAACGTCGTGATCCGATTCGCGGGAGACTCCGGCGACGGCATGCAGCTGACGGGCGACCGATTCACCTCGGAAGCGGCACTTTTCGGCAACGACCTGGCCACCCAGCCGAACTACCCGGCCGAGATCCGCGCTCCCGCAGGAACATTGCCCGGCGTCTCGTCCTTCCAGATCCAGATCGCCGACTACGACATCCTGACCGCCGGGGATCGGCCGGACGTCCTGGTAGCCATGAACCCCGCCGCCTTGAAGGCGAATATCGGTGACTTACCCCGCGGCGGAATGGTGATCGCGAATTCCGACGAGTTCACCAAGCGCAATCTCACCAAAGTCGGTTACGTGACCAACCCGCTGGAGTCCGACGAGCTCGAAGAATACGTCGTGCACGCGGTGCCGATGACCACATTGACCCTGGGGGCCGTCGAATCGATCGGCGCCACGAAGAAGGACGGCCAGCGCGCCAAGAACATGTTCGCCCTGGGGCTGCTCTCGTGGATGTATGGGCGGCCGGTCCGCACCAGCGAGACTTTCATCAGGGAGAAGTTCGCCCGCAAACCCGACATCGCAGAGGCCAACGTGCTGGCGCTGAAAGCGGGTTGGAACTACGGCGAAACCACCGAGGCGTTCGGCACCACCTACGAGGTGTCCAAGGCCACGCTGCCGGCCGGTGAATACCGGCAGATCTCCGGCAACACCGCGCTGGCCTACGGCATCGTCGCGGCCGGCCAACTCGCCAGCAAGCAGGTGGTGCTGGGCAGCTACCCGATCACCCCGGCTTCGGACATCCTGCACGAGCTGTCCAAGCACAAGAACTTCGACGTCATCACCTTCCAGGCCGAGGACGAGATCGGCGGCATCTGTGCCGCTATCGGCGCTTCCTACGGGGGCGCCCTCGGCGTCACCAGCACCTCCGGGCCGGGTATCTCGCTGAAATCCGAAGCGATGGGCCTGGCCGTGATGACCGAGCTCCCGCTGATCGTCATCGACGTCCAGCGTGGCGGGCCGTCCACCGGTCTGCCCACCAAGACCGAGCAGGCCGACCTGTTGCAGGCCCTGTTCGGCCGGAACGGAGAATCGCCGGTGGCGGTGTTGGCGCCGCGCTCTCCCTCCGACTGCTTCGACACCGCCCTGGAGGCGGTCCGGATCGCGGTGTCGTACCACACCCCGGTGATCCTGCTGTCCGACGGCGCCATCGCCAACGGCTCTGAGCCGTGGCGCATCCCGGATGTCAGCTCCCTCAAGCCGATCAAGCACATCTTCGCCAAACCGGGTGAGCCCTTCGAGCCCTACGCCCGGCACCGGGACACTCTGGCCCGCCAGTTCGCGGTGCCCGGGACCCCGGGCCTCGAGCACCGCATCGGCGGGCTGGAAGCCGCCAACGGATCCGGAGACATCTCCTACGACCCCACCAACCACGACCTGATGGTTCGGATTCGGAAGGCCAAGATCGACGGCATCAGCGTTCCGGACCTCGATGTCGACGACCCCACCGGTGACGCCGAGTTGCTGCTGCTCGGCTGGGGAAGCTCCTACGGTCCGATCGGCGAAGCGTGTCGGCGGGCGCGTCGCAGGGGCACCAAGGTGGCGCATGCCCACCTGCGATACCTCAACCCGTTCCCGGCCAATCTGGGCGATGTGTTGCACCGCTATCCCAAAGTGGTGTGCCCAGAGATGAACATGGGCCAGCTGGCGATGTTGTTGCGCGCCAAGTACCTGGTCGACGTGAAGTCGGTGACCAAAGTCAAGGGTGTCTCGTTCCTGGCCGACGAGATCGGCCGATTCATTCGGGCAGCACTGGCCGGCAGGTTGAACGAGCTCGAGCAGGACAAGACCATAATCGCCAGATTGTCGGCGGCCCACGTCGAAGCGGGGGTCAGCGCATGATGGTCGATGCGAAGCGATGAGGAGGACGCGGCGCTTATGACCAGCCTGATCGGTACCGACCTTGGTGTGACCCCAGAGTCGACAAAAAGGGAACGGTTGACCAAGAACGACGGGGTGCCTACCACCGATCAGCCGCAGAAGGGCAAGGACTTCACCAGCGACCAGGAGGTGCGCTGGTGCCCGGGATGCGGTGACTACGTCATCCTCAACACCATCCGCAACTTCCTGCCCGAACTCGGGCTGCGTCGCGAGAACATCGTGTTCATCAGCGGTATCGGCTGCTCGAGCCGGTTCCCGTACTATCTGGAGACCTACGGATTCCACTCGATCCACGGCCGCGCGCCCGCCATCGCCACCGGCCTGGCGCTGGCTCGGGAAGATCTGTCCGTGTGGGTGGTCACCGGCGACGGTGACGCGCTGTCTATCGGTGGCAACCACCTCATCCACGCGCTGCGCCGCAATGTGAACATCACCATCCTGTTGTTCAACAACCGCATCTACGGGCTCACCAAGGGCCAGTACTCGCCGACGTCAGAGGTCGGCAAGGTCACCAAGTCGACCCCGATGGGCTCGCTGGACCACCCGTTCAACCCGGTGTCGCTGGCGTTGGGTGCCGAGGCGACATTCGTTGGGCGAGCCCTGGATTCAGATCGCGCCGGCCTGACGGAGGTGCTACGGGCCGCGGCCGAGCACCGTGGCGCCGCGCTGGTCGAAATCATGCAGGACTGCCCGATCTTCAACGACGGCTCGTTCGACGCGCTGCGCAAGGAAGGCGCCGAGGAGCGGGTGATCAAGGTCCGCCACGGCGAACCGATCGTGTTCGGCGCCAACGGCGAGTACTGCGTGGTGAAGTCGGGCTTCGGTCTCGACGTGGCCAAGACCGCCGACGTGGCTCACGAGGAAATCGTGGTGCACGACGCGCATGGCGATGATTCGGCGTACGCATTCGCGTTGTCGCGCTTGTCGGATCAGAACCTCGACCACATGGTGATGGGCATCTTCCGCGACATCAGCCGACCCACCTACGACGACGCCGCCCGCTCGCAGGTAGAGTCCGCCCAGAATTCGATCCCATCGGATGAAGCCGCGCTGCAGTCGCTGCTGCGCGGACGTGACACCTGGACCGTGGACTGAGGGGCAGCACAAGTGGCTGAAGACGTTGCACTGGCCGGCGTCGTCGTCGCCGGCGGCGAATCGCGCCGGATGGGCCGTGATAAGGCCACCCTGCCGCTGCCCGGCGGGTCGGGCACGATGGTGGAGCGCGTGGTTGACGTTGTGTCGCAACGCTGTTCGCCGGTGTACGTGATGGCCGCCCCGGGCCAGCCGCTGCCCGCGCTGTCGGTCCCGATCCTGCGCGACGAGGTGCGTGGGCTGGGTCCGTTGCCGGCTACCGGACGCGGATTGCGTGCCGCCGCGGCGGCCGGCGCGCGCTACGCGTTTGTTGCTGCGGTCGACATGCCTTCGCTGACAATCGATTTGATCGAGGAACTGTTCCGCCTCGCCGTCGAGACCGATGCCGAAGTGGTGATGCCGTGGGACGGTCGCAGTCACTATCTGGCCGCGGTCTACCGCACGGATCTCGCCGACCGCATCGATGCGCTGGTGGCCGGCGGCGCACGCAAGATGAGTGACCTCATCGACGCCTCGGATTCCCAGCAGATCGTGCTGACCGACTCCGACGCGCTGGCCAACGTCAACACAGAGGACGACTTGCGGGCGCCGGTTCGTCCGGGACGCTAGGGCACCTCTGCACCTTCTTTTCGGTGGCTGACGCCGGCGCGCGCCGGTGATCGGTGCCGCCACGGCGCGCACGATCCGAATTCCGAGAGATTCCACAACTAACTCGATTCATCGACGGCGCGATCGACCGCGATGTCGAATACCGTGACGCCGAATTAGTTGACCCCTGAATTGTGTGCGACATCACGTCCGCTCGTTATCCACCCGTGTTGTTGGTCGTGCGTCACATAGTGAAATGCGGTGGCCCAGCTCACAATATGCGCGTGATTCGGCTCACGAAAGCTGTGCTGCCGCAGCGGATTGACCGCAACCCGAAAGAATCTTCTGACCTGCACAGACCATTGTGATGTCGGTCCGTGATCAACCCGTTATCGGCCCGGTACGCCCATTCGTCTGAGGTGACGAATCCAAATCGTTATCGTACGGTCCTTCTAGCCCAAAAATGGGCACCAAAAAGTAACTATGAAAATTGAATCCACGGACCCGCGTGTGAGCGGATGTGGGAGACGGCACTGAATGTCGGAGCCGCCCCGCGGGCGTCGGCCAGCAGCCGCGCCGGGCAGATCAGGCCCTCCGCTGTCGTGCCGAACAGAGACGGCACGCCCTGAAGCAGCGATCACAGCACCTTGTCGCACCAAAGCAACACCCAACCCACCTCGGTGGGTTGGCTTCAGCGCGCGCGCAACGAAAGGAACAGTGTGAAGAACGTCCGCAAGACGCTCATTGTCGCCGCGATTACCGGGACCCTCGTGACCGTGCCGACCACCGGCATCGCTCATGCGGATGTCCAGGGCGTGGACCCCAATGTCGCTCCCGGCTTCGATCCGGGCCAGCCGGCGCCTGACGCGCCGCCGGCCCCGGAGTTCGTGGGCTTCGACCCGAACTTGCCGGCGCCTGACGCGCCGCCCGCCGACGCGCCGCCGGCGCCGGAGCCGGCCGGCTTCGACCCCAACCTGCCGGCCCCCGACGCGCCGCCGGTGGACGAGGTCCCGGCGCCCGCACCGGTCAAGGCGTACAGCGTCAACTGGGACGCCATTGCGCAGTGCGAGTCCGGTGGCAATTGGGCGATCAGCACCGGCAACGGCTACTCCGGTGGCCTGCAGTTCACGCCCGGCACCTGGCGTGCCAACGGTGGCAGCGGCTCACCGGCCGGCGCCAGCCGTGAGGAGCAGATCCGCGTGGCCGAGAACGTCTTGCATTCGCAGGGTATCGGCGCGTGGCCGGTCTGCGGCCGCCGCGGCTGATCAGTTAGACCATCAGGCGCTGCCGCGCCGAGCGGATGCCGGGCCTTCGGGCCCGGCATTCGTCGTTCTCAGGCCCGGTCGATGTCCCGGGCGGCCGGCATCTCGAACGCCGCCCGCCCGGCCACGGATGCGATGTGCCGAGTGAACACGGCGTCAGGGATCAGCGCGCTGGTACGGGTGAGGACGGCGCTGAGGAACGCCGGACGCAGGTTGATGACGCGCCCGAGCATCGCCGACTCACGAACCACCGCAGTTGTTCGCGGCCGGCGAAAGTCGGCGAACCTGGCGAAGGCTGTCGGCAGGTCGGGGCAGCGCTCGACGAACGCCCGCAGGATCGCAGCATCCGCCAAACCTTGGCAGCCCCCCTGGCCTAGGTGCGGACGCATCGGATGGGCCGCGTCGCCGACGACCAGCACCGGCCCACGGGCCCAGCACTCGCCCGCTTCACGGTCATAGAGGTCGTTGCGCAGCACATCTGCCGGGTCTGTGGCGGCCAGCATGGCGGGAATCGGATCCGGCCAGCCGGCCAGTCTGGTTCGCAGGCGGGGCAGGTCAGCTACGGTCGCCGAGCCGCCCTCCGGGGCGCGCTCGGTGGTGTACCAATACGTGAGGTCTGGCCCGCAGGGAATGTGGCCGGCCTCCACGCCAGGACCTAGCGTCGCGCCGGCCAGCTCGGGATCCATGGCGCAACCGGCGATGCCGCGCCAGGCGGTGTAGCCGGCGTAGTGGTAGCGCAACGCACCGTTGAGGTGGCGAGCCACCGTCGAACCGATGCCGTCGGCGCCGATAACGCCGTCCGCATACCGGATCGTCCCGTCCGACAGCGTGATCCGGACTCCGTCACCGTCGACTGAAAGCTTCACCGCCGCCAGCCCGTATTCGATGGTGGTGTCACCCACCGCGGCGGTCAGGATGTCGCGCAGTGCCGCGCGCCGCACCACCACCAATGACTCGCCCAGCGCGCTGATCAACGATTCGGTAGCGGGCCGACGCAACCAGGAACCGTCGCGCCAGCGAAGGGCGCCGGTCGCGACGCGGGCGCCGGCGGCGCGCACCTCATCTCCTTGTCCGAGCTCGTCCAGGGCGGCCAGCGCGTTGGGCCAGATGCTGATCGCCGCACCGGGCGTCGTGTCGGTGCGCTCCTCGACGATGCTCACTTGGTGGCCGCAACGCCGCAAAGCCACGGCACAGGCCAAACCGGCGATGCCCGCTCCGACGACGACGATTCGTAGCGTCATCCCGCGGAAATTACCGCCGGCGACAAAGACCGTTCAAGAACCGGCTGCCTGGCGGGGCCCAGCGGTGGCCGGGGTAGCGTCAGGTGGGTGACCAAGACGCCACGTGAATTCGACATCATCGTCTATGGGGCAACAGGCTTCGTGGGAAAGCTGACCGCCGAGTACCTAGCCCGGGCCGGGGGAGACGCGCGAATTGCGCTGGCCGGCAGGTCGACAGAGCGCCTCGAAGCGGTACGCAAGACGCTCGGGCCGACCGCGCAGGACTGGCCGCTGATCGCCGCCGACGCCACCTCCGAGTCGTCGCTCAAAGAGATGGCCGCCCGCACGCGGGTCGTCATCACCACCGTGGGTCCGTACACCCGTTACGGACTGCCCCTGGTGGCGGCGTGTGCCGCGGCCGGCACTGATTATGCCGACTTGACCGGCGAGGCGAATTTCGTGCGCGAGAGCATCGACCTTTATCACAAACAGGCCGTCGACACCGGGGCCCGGATCGTGCATGCGTGCGGGTTCGACTCCGTCCCCTCGGACCTGACCGTCTACGCGCTGTTTCGTGCCGCGCACGAGGACGGCGCGGGCGAACTGGGCGAGACCAACTTCGTGGTTCGCTCCTTCCGGGGCGGCTTGTCCGGCGGCACTTTCGCGTCGATGACCGAGATCCTGCGTCTGGCCTCAAACGACCCCGAGGTGCGCAATCAGCTCAGCGACCCCTACACCTTGACCACCGACCGAGGCGCCGAACCCGAACTCGGCCCGCAACCCGATCTTCCGTTGCGTCGGGGCCGGACGCTGGCGCCGGAACTTCGCGAGCTGTGGACCGCCGGGTTTGTGATGGCCCCGTACAACACCCGTATCGTGCGACGCAGCAACGCCCTGCTGGACTGGGCCTACGGCCGCAGCTTTCGCTACAGCGAGTCGGTGAATCTCGGGTCGTCGCCCGTCGCGCCGGTGGCGGCGGCCGTGGTCACCGGATTGAGCAATGTGGCGTTCGGACTGGGCAGCCGCTACTTCCGCCTGCTTCCGCGGAAATTGGTGGAACGCGTCGCCCCTAAGCCCGGCACTGGGCCGAGCGCCAAAGCCCGCGAGCGCGGCTACTACAAGGTGGAGACGTACACCACCACCACCTCCGGAGCCCGCTATGTGGCGCGCATGGAACAACGCGGCGACCCCGGCTACAAGGCCACCTCGGTGATGTTGGGGGAGTGCGGCCTTGCGCTGGCCAAAGACCGCGACAAGCTTTCCGACCTGCACGGTGTGCTGACCCCGGCGGCGGCCATGGGCGACGCCTTGCTGGCCCGGTTCCCACACGCAGGTATCGAATTGCGGACCGAACGGTTAAATTGACGCGCTAGTTGAAATCCGCCTGATGAAAGGGTTTTGATCCGGATCTGGTGGGTCTAGTGTCGTAGCTGCTCGCCTCCCATCCCAGCGACGAAGGTGGATCCTGATGGCCGGTCTCGACGATCTTTACGCGCAGATCCCCACCTCGGACATCGCGTCGAAACTGGGGGCCGACCAGGGTGAGGTCGATAAAGCGGTGCACACCCTGGTGCCGGTGTTGCTCAGTGGCCTGCAACACAATTCGCAGGACCCGGAGCACGCCAGCAAGATCGAGGACGCCGCCAGCGGTCACGCCGCGCGTGGGCTGCTCGACGCAGGTGGCGGGGTCGAGCACGTCGACGAGGAGGGCGGGCACCAGGCGGTCGCGACGCTCTTCGGCGGCAAGGACACCAACGAAGTCGCCGCCGCACTGGCTGGCGGTGGGGCCGGCAACAGCGATCTGCTCAAGCAACTGTTGCCCGTCATCTTGCCGATTGTCTTGGCGTACATCGGAAAACAGCTCAATTCCGGCGGCCAGGCCGAAGCTCCCCAGCAGCGCAGCTCCGGCGGCGGGCTGGGTGACATCCTGGGCAGCATCCTGGGCGGTGGCAACGACAAGTCCCTGGGCGGCATTCTCGGCAGTGTGCTGGGCAATAAGGGCGGTGGCCTCGGCGACATTCTCGGTGGCCTGCTCGGCGGCAAGAAATAGTCTGCGCCACAACAAGATTGCGCTGAGCGCAAGTCTGTTTCGGGCGCGTCGCGGTCAAGTATTTTCGAGATCCAGCAAAAGATGGAGAGGGAAACGCATGTCAGACAGGCTCACCGAAGGACAGAAGCTGGTTAAGGGAGAGTCGCTGGTCTCCAGCAACGGCGCCTACACCTTGACGTTGCAGGACGACGGCAACCTGGTGTTGGCCGTCTGGGGTAAGCCGATCTGGGCCACCGCCACGAATGGTCAGGACGTGGTGCGCGCCGAGGTGCAGACCGACGGCAACTTCGTGCTCTACACCGCCGACAAGCCGGTGTGGCACAGCGACACCAAGGGCAAGAAACGCGTCCAACTCGTCCTGCAGGACGACCGCAATCTGGTGCTCTATGCTGCCGACGGGCCGGCCTGGTCCACCAAGACCGAGACCGACGCCCCGCCGCCGCCGAACCCTGCCGCGGAGGCGGCCGCGGCCGATCTCGACGACAAAGGCATTTCGCAGGACGAGCCGGCGCCCGCTGAGAACGCCGTCGCCGAACCGCCGGCCGAAGCACCGCCGGCCGAACCTGAGCCGCCGGCCGCGCGCACCTACACCGTCGAGTCCGGCGACACCTTGTGGGCGATCGCGGAGCGGTTCTACGGCGACGGCAGCAAGTACCAAGTCATCGCCGACGCCAGCGGAATCCCGAACCCCGACCTGATCCACCCGGGACAGGTGCTCACCATCCCGTAACCACCTGGTCCGCTCGACCTGCGGTTTCAGGCCCTTACACGGGCGCGGCTGGCGGTTCCTAGAATTGACCGGTGACCGCCAGCCCCCGCCCTGCCGACGACCAGCTGCCCAAGTCTTGGGATCCGGCCGCGATGGAGGGCGCGATCTACCAGAAATGGGTGAATGCCGGCTACTTCACCGCGGACCCGCACAGCACCAAACCCGCGTACTGCATCGTGCTCCCGCCGCCGAACGTGACCGGCAGCCTGCACATGGGGCACGCGCTGGAACACACCATGATGGATGCGCTGACCCGACGTAAGCGCATGCAGGGCTACGAGGTGCTCTGGCAGCCGGGCATGGACCACGCCGGCATCGCCACCCAGAGCGTGGTCGAGAAGCAGTTGGCTGTCGACGGCAAGACCAAAGAAGACCTCGGTCGCGAGCGTTTCGTCGACAAGGTTTGGGATTGGAAGCGTGAGTCCGGCGGGGCGATCGGTGGCCAGATGCGCCGGCTCGGCGACGGTGTGGACTGGAGCCGGGACCGCTTCACCATGGACGAGGGCCTGTCGCGTGCCGTGCGGACGATCTTCAAACGCCTCTACGACGACGGCCTGATCTACCAGGCCGAACGACTGGTCAACTGGTCACCGGTGCTCGAGACGGCGATCTCCGACCTCGAGGTCAACTACCAGGACGTCGAGGGCGAACTGGTGTCGTTCCGCTACGGCTCGCTCGACGACTCCGGGCCCCACATCGTGGTTGCGACCACGCGGGTGGAGACGATGCTGGGCGACACCGCCATCGCGGTGCACCCCGACGACGACCGCTACCGCCACCTGGTGGGGACCAGCCTGCCGCACCCGTTCATCGACCGCGCGATGATCGTCGTGGCGGACGAGCATGTCGATCCCGAATTCGGCACCGGCGCGGTCAAAGTCACTCCCGCACACGATCCCAACGACTTCGAGATCGGATTGCGCCATCAGCTGCCGATGCCCTCGATCCTGGACACCAAGGGCCGGATTTCCGGGACCGGCACGCAATTCGACGGCCTGGACCGGTTCGAGGCCCGGGTCAAAGTTCGCGAGGCGCTTGCCGCCCAGGGCCGAGTCGTCGAGGAGAAGCGGCCGTACCTGCACAGCGTCGGGCACTCCGAACGCAGCGGGGAGCCCATCGAACCGCGGCTGTCCCTGCAATGGTGGGTAAGGGTGGAATCGCTGGCCAAGGCCGCCGGTGACGCGGTTCGCAACGGCGACACCGTGATTCACCCGTCCAGTCTGGAGCCGCGCTGGTTCGCCTGGGTGGACGACATGCACGACTGGTGCATCTCGCGCCAGCTGTGGTGGGGCCACCGCATCCCGATCTGGTATGGGCCCAACGGTGAAATGGTGTGCGTCGGTCCCGACGACACGCCGCCGGAAGGCTGGGAGCAGGACAGCGACGTGCTGGACACCTGGTTCTCCTCGGCGTTGTGGCCGTTTTCCACCCTGGGCTGGCCGTCGAAGACCCCGGCGCTGGAAAAGTTCTACCCGACAAGCGTTCTCGTCACCGGCTACGACATTCTGTTCTTCTGGGTGGCCCGGATGATGATGTTCGGCACCTATGTCGGCGGTGACGACGCCATCACGCTCGATGGCAGCCGCGGCCCGCAGGTGCCGTTCACCGATGTGTTCCTGCACGGACTGATCCGCGACGAGTTCGGCCGCAAGATGAGCAAGTCCAAGGGCAACGTCATCGACCCACTGGACTGGATGGACGAGTTCGGTGCGGATGCCCTGCGGTTCACTTTGGCCCGTGGCGCCAGTCCCGGCGGCGACCTGGCCATCGGCGAGGACGCCGTGCGGGCGTCGCGCAACTTCGGCACCAAACTGTTCAACGCCACCAGGTACGCGCTGATGAACGGCGCCGCCCTGGCCCCGCTGCCCCCGTTGCAGCAGCTGACCGACGCCGACCGCTGGGTGCTGGGCCGGCTGGAAGAGGTTCGCGCCGAAGTCGACGCGGCTTTCGACAGCTACGAGTTCAGCCGCGCCTGCGAAGCGCTTTACCACTTCGCCTGGGACGAATTCTGCGACTGGTATGTCGAGCTGGCCAAAACACAACTCGCGCAGGGAATTTCACACACCACCGCGGTGCTGGCCGCTGGCCTGGACACCTTGCTGCGGCTGCTGCACCCGGTGATCCCGTTCATCAGCGAAGCGCTGTGGCAGGCGCTCACCGGCCAGGAGTCGCTGGTGATCGCCGACTGGCCCGAGCCGTCCGGCATCGCGCTGGATCCAGTTGCGACACAACGGATCACCGATATGCAGAAACTGGTGACCGAAGTGCGCAGGTTCCGCAGCGACCAGGGCCTGGCCGACCGGCAGAAGGTGCCGGCCCGCCTGGTCGGTGTCGACGAAGCCGATCTGAGCAATCAGGTTCATGCCGTGACTTCGCTGGCCTGGCTTACCGCGCCGGGCGACGACTTCCGCGCGGCGGCGACGCTGGAGGTGCGACTGCATAGCGCTACGGTGGTCGTGGAACTCGACACGTCGGGCACCATCGACGTGGCCGCTGAGCGCCGGCGCCTGGAAAAGGATTTGGCCGCGGCGCAGAAAGAACTGGCATCCACCGCGGCCAAACTCGGCAACGCGGACTTTTTGGCCAAGGCGCCCGAAGCTGTCGTCGACAAGATCCGCGCCCGGCAGCAGGTTGCCCAGGAAGAGACGGACCGGATCTCCGCCAAATTGGCAGCGCTGCAATGACGTCTGAGTCGCAGGATTGGGAGTCGAGCACCCGGCTGGCACCCACCCCGGACGAGATCGCGGCCCTGCTGCAGGTCGAACATCTGCTGGACCAGCGCTGGCCGGAGACCCGCATCGAGCCGAGCCTGACCCGGATCACCGCCCTGATGGACCTGCTCGGGTCGCCGCAACGCAGCTACCCGTCGATCCATATCGCCGGCACCAACGGCAAGACGTCGGTCGCGCGGATGATCGACGCGCTCGTGACCGCGCTGGCGCAGCGCACCGGCCGAACCACCAGCCCGCACCTGCAGTCGGCGATCGAACGCATCTCGATCGACGGCGAGCCGATCACGCCGGCACAGTATGTCGACATCTACCGGGAGATCGAACCGTTCGTTCAGATGGTCGACCAGCAGTCGCAGGCCGACGGGGGGCCGGCGATGAGCAAGTTCGAGGTCCTCACCGCCATGGCATTCGCGGCGTTCGCGGATGCGCCCGTCGACGTCGCGGTGGTGGAGGTCGGCATGGGTGGCAGCTGGGATGCGACGAACGTTGTCAATGCGCCGGTAGCGGTCATCACCCCGGTAAGCCTCGACCATGTCGAGTACCTTGGCGGCGACGTTGCAAGCATCGCCGGGGAAAAGGCGGGCATCATCACCCGGGCGCCCGAAGGGGCGCCGGACACCGTCGCGGTGCTCGGGCGACAGGTTCCCGAGGCGATGGAGGTGTTGCTGGCCCAGGCGGTGCGCGCCGACGCCGCGGTTGCCCGCCAGGATTCGGAGTTCACGGTGCTGGACCGGCAGGTGGCCATCGGGGGACAACTGCTGCAACTGCAGGGCCTCGGTGGGGTGTACCCGGACATCTTTCTGCCGCTGCACGGCGAGCATCAGGCGCACAACGCGGCGCTGGCGCTGGCCGCGGTCGAGGCGTTCTTCGGCGCAGGCGCGCAGCGGCAGCTGGATGTGGAGGCCGTGCGGGCCGGCTTCGCCGCGGTCACCAGTCCCGGACGGCTGGAGCGCATGCGCAGCGCCCCGACCGTCTTCATCGACGCCGCGCACAACCCCGCCGGCGCGGCCGCCCTGGCGCAGACGCTGACCGACGAGTTCGATTTCCGCACCCTGGTGGGCGTGGTCGCGGTGCTGTCCGACAAGGACGTGGACGGCATCCTCGCCGCGCTGGAACCGGTGTTCGATTCCGTCGTCGTCACCCACAATGGGTCACCCCGGGCGCTGGATGTCGAGACGCTGGCATTGGCGGCCCAGCAACGGTTCGGGCCCGACCGGGTGATCCCGGCCGACAACCTGCGCGACGCCATCGACACCGCCACCGCGCTGGTCGACGCGGCCGATCAGGAGGATGAAATGTACTCCGGTACCGGCATTGTCATTACCGGCTCGGTCGTCACCGCCGGAGCAGCCCGGACGTTGTTCGGACGTGATCCGCAATGACCGGCGATGTCACGCCGCCGCCCGACCCGTGGAAGAGCTTCGCCGGGGTGATGGCCGGCACCCTTATCCTCGAGGTGATCGTGGTGTTGCTGGCGATACCGGTGGTGGGCGTCGTCGGAGGCGGCCTGAGCGGCGCGTCACTGGGGTACCTGATCGGATTCGCCGTGCTGCTCGTCGCGTTGACCGGGTTGCAGCGCCGGCCGTGGGCGATCTGGGTGAACCTGGGCGCACAGTTGGTCCTGGTCGCCGGCTTCCTGCTGTACCCGGCCGTCGGATTCGTGGGCCTGCTGTTCACCGCGGTGTGGGGGCTGATCGCCTATCTGCGCGCCGAGGTCCGGCGGCGCCAGGAACGCTGGGCGCCGCCGCCGTCCTGATCCGAGCTGTTCGCCGGCTTCGCTGAAACTGTGTCCAGGGCGGGGCCAAGGGCGGCTGGCGGGCACTGAGTGCAGGATCGATGCCGCTACCGCAGGCTCACTGGGTGAGCCCGGCTTGGGTCTGGCTCGCGCGCCCTCTACTCTTGTGCACCGTGACCGAACGGACCCTCGTATTGATCAAGCCCGACGGCGTCGAGCGCCAGTTGATAGGCGAGATACTCAGCCGCATCGAGCGCAAAGGCCTCACCATCGCGGCGCTGGAACTCAGGACCGTCGGTGAAGAACTGGCCCGCCGTCATTACGCCGAACACGACGGCAAGCCGTTCTTCGGTTCGTTGCTGGAATTCATCACCTCCGGGCCCGTCGTGGCGGCCGTCGTGGTGGGGACGCGCGCGATCGCCGCGTTCCGGCAGCTCGCCGGCGGCACCGACCCAGTGGAAAAGGCCACGCCCGGGACCATTCGCGGCGATTTCGGCCTGGAAACCCAGTTCAACCTGGTGCACGGGTCCGATTCTCCGGAATCGGCCCAGCGCGAGATCGAGCTCTGGTTTCCCGGCATCTGATCGGGCCGCTCCGAAGGGGAGCGTGATTCGTCGAAGTGATGTGGGATACTGACTCCGGGTGAACGTCGTCGAACTGGCGTCGGACACTCGAATGAAGACTTGAACAAGCGCGACCATCGCCAGTCCGCGATGCGGCGCAGCATGTCGAGCCGTCATTCAGTACGGCACCGAGTGGGCCCATCCTGGGCTGCTCGGGGCGAGACCATCACAAGTCCGGGAGAAGTGACCCGGACCCATAGCGAAGCCCTCGAGTGGCCGCGTCGACAGGACGACGCGCCCGGGGGCTTGAGGAGAATACGTGGTAGACGATGCCCCAACTTCAGACTCAGCAAGCGAGCCGACCGAGCGTGAGGACCTGCCCGACCGCTTGAGGGTGCATTCACTCGCCCGGACCCTGGGAACGACCAGCAGGCGGGTGCTGGACGCCTTGGCCGCTCTGGACGGGCGGATCCGCAGCGCACACTCCAGTGTCGATCACGTCGACGCGGTGCGAGTACGCGATCTGCTGGCGGCCCAGCCCGACGCTCCGGAAAGCGACGCCGAATCGCCGGAAGTCGCCGACGACCAGTCGCCGACCGAACCCGAATCCCGGCTGATGCTGGAAACGGTCGAAATCCGGGAGATTCGCGAGACCCACGAGGTAATCGAGCGTCCGCACTACATGCCGCTGTTCGTCGCGCCTCAGCCGCTGCCTGAGCGGGTTCAGGCCGACGACGACGCCGGCGACGAGAGTGCGGCCGACGACTCGGACTACGCAGACGACGCCGACGTGCCCAGCGCCGGGGCGGACGACGACGAGGACCAGTCAGACCGCCCCGCCAACAAACGCCGCCGCCGTGGCCGCCGGGGCCGCGGGCGCGGACGCGGTGAACAGAACGGCGCCGAAGGGGACAATCAGCCCGGCGACACGGCCGAGCAAGGTGACGAGTCGGCCGAAAGCCAGGATTCCGACGACGACACCGACGACACCGACAACGGCGACGAGGACAACGGTTCGGGTGAAGGCGCCACCCGCCGTCGCCGCCGCCGCAGGCGCCGCAAGTCCGGCTCGGGCGACGACAACGACGACAGTCCGTCACCCGACGACCCGCCCAACACCGTCGTGCACGAGCGCGCGCCGCGCAACGGCGGTAAGTCCGGGTCCGACGACTCCGCTGCCGGTGAGATCAAGGGGATCGACGGCTCGACCAGGCTGGAGGCCAAACGCCAGCGCCGCCGCGACGGTCGCGACGCCGGCCGGCGCCGCCCACCGGTGCTGACCGAGGCCGAGTTCCTGGCCCGGCGCGAGGCCGTAGAGCGGGTGATGGTGGTCCGCGACCGGGTACGCACCGAACCACCGCACCCCGGCGCGCGCTACACCCAGATCGCGGTGCTGGAAGACGGCATCGTGGTCGAACACTTCGTGACGTCGGCGGCCTCTGCCTCTTTGGTCGGCAACATCTACCTCGGCATCGTGCAGAACGTGCTGCCCTCGATGGAGGCCGCGTTCGTGGACATCGGTCGCGGCCGCAACGGTGTCCTCTACGCCGGTGAGGTCAACTGGGAGGCCGCCGGTCTGGGCGGAGCCGACCGCAAGATCGAGCAGGCGCTCAAACCCGGCGACTATGTCGTCGTACAGGTCAGCAAGGATCCGGTCGGGCACAAGGGCGCCCGGCTCACCACACAGGTGTCGCTGGCCGGCCGTTACCTGGTGTATGTGCCCGGTGCCTCGTCGACCGGCATCAGCCGCAAGCTGCCCGACACCGAACGTCAACGCCTCAAGGAAATCCTGCGCGAGGTGGTGCCGTCCGACGCGGGCGTGATCATCCGCACCGCATCCGAAGGCGTCAAAGAGGAAGACATCCGCGGCGACGTCACCCGGCTGCAGGAGCGCTGGAACCAGATCGACGCCAAGGCTGCCGAGACCAAGCAGAAGGCAGCCGGCGCCGCGGTGGCGCTCTACGAAGAGCCCGACGTGCTGGTCAAGGTGATCCGCGACCTGTTCAACGAGGACTTCTCCCAGCTGATCGTCTCCGGCGACGAGGCCTGGACCACGATCAACGAATACGTGAATTCTGTTGCCCCAGATCTGGTCTCGAAGCTGACGAAGTACGAGCCGGCGGGTCAGGAAGGTCAGTCGGGCCCGGACGTGTTCGCCGTGCACCGAATCGACGAGCAACTGGCCAAGGCCATGGACCGCAAGGTGTGGCTGCCCTCGGGCGGGACGTTGGTGATCGACCGCACCGAAGCCATGACGGTGGTCGACGTCAACACCGGCAAGTTCACCGGGTCCGGCGGCAACCTGGAACAGACGGTCACCAAGAACAACCTGGAAGCGGCCGAGGAGATCGTGCGGCAACTGCGGCTGCGCGATATCGGCGGCATCGTGGTCATCGACTTCATCGACATGGTGCTCGAGTCCAACCGCGACCTGGTGCTGCGCCGCCTCACCGAGGCGCTGGCCCGCGACCGCACCCGCCATCAGGTCTCCGAGGTGACCTCACTCGGCCTGGTGCAACTGACCCGCAAGCGACTGGGAACCGGCCTCATCGAGGCGTTCTCGACGTCGTGCCCGCACTGTGCGGGCCGCGGGATCGTGATGCATGCCGATCCGGTCGACTCGGCGCCGGCGACGGGACGCAAACCCGAGTCCGGCGGCGGACGCCGCAGCAGGCGGTCGAAGAAGCCGCGATCCGAACAACCCGTCGACAATAGCGTCGTGGCCAAGGTCCCGGCGCACGCGCCGGGCGAGCACCCGATGTTCAAGGCGATGGCCGCGTCGTCGCGCGACGAGGACGACGACGGCGAAACCGACCTCGAGTCAGATGAGGAATTGACCGTCGAGACCGACGAGCAGACAGAATCCCTGGCGGTGCCGGCGGGCGACGAGTTCGAAGACGCCGACGAAGACGACGACGAGGACGCCGTCGACGACGACGAGGACGACGAAGACGACGACGAAGACGACGACGAAGACACCGACGAAGACGACGACGAGGACGTCGACGAGGCGGCCGACGAACTCGACGACGAGGATCTCGACGACGACGACGAAGACGTGGACGAACTCGACGACGAGGACCTCAACGACGACGAAGACAACGACGACGAAGACAACGACGACGAAGACGACGACGAAGACGACGACGAAGACGACAGCGACGAGGACGACAGCGCCGTTGCGGGTGTGAGCGACGCCGATGACGACGATGCCGAGGCCGTGGGCGAGGTTCCGTCCGTGGTGATCGCGCAGGTTCCGGCCCCGCCGCGCCGGCGGCGCGCGGCCGGCCGGCCGGCCGGTCCGCCGATCCACGTCGACTGAGGAACCAGGGGCCGGTTTGACCCTGTAGGTGCTGGTCACGTACCCTTGGACAGTTGTCGTCAGGGCTCTAGGCATTGGATGTGACCGACGACAGCGGGCCGACACCGAGCCCGCACCCCAGACCACCACCCGCGCCGGGTTTGCCCGCGCGCGAGTATGACGCAGACAGACGAGAAGAGGCAGGAGCAACGATGGCGACCTACGCAATCGTCAAGACCGGCGGTAAGCAGTACAAGGTTGCCGTCGGCGACGTGGTCAAGGTCGAGAAGCTGGAGTCCGAGCCCGGCGCGAACGTGTCGCTGCCGGTTGCGCTGGTCGTCGACGGCGCCAACGTCACCACCGATGCGCAGGCGCTGGCCAAGGTGGCTGTCACCGGTGAGGTGCTCGAGCACACCAAGGGCCCCAAGATCCGCATCCACAAGTTCAAGAACAAGACCGGCTACCACAAGCGGCAGGGACACCGTCAGCAGCTGACGGTCCTCAAGGTCACTGGCATCAAGTAGGGAGCGGCAGACATGGCACACAAAAAGGGCGCTTCCAGCTCGCGTAACGGTCGTGATTCAGCCGCCCAGCGGCTCGGCGTCAAGCGCTTCGGCGGCCAGGTGGTCAAGGCCGGCGAGATCCTGGTCCGTCAGCGCGGCACCAAGTTCCACCCGGGCGTCGACGTCGGCCGCGGCGGCGACGACACGCTGTTCGCGAAGGCTGCCGGCGCGGTCCAGTTCGGCGTCAAGGGCGGCCGCAAGACCGTCAACATCGTTCCAGCCGGACAGAGCGCCGACTGAGCTCGGGCTGATGGGGCGGGGTGTGCCCGCCCTGGCACGCCCGTGGCCTATTGAGGGGAAGCCCGATGCCTCGATTCGTCGATCGGGTGGTGATTCACACGCGCGCGGGTTCCGGCGGCAACGGCTGCGCCTCGGTCCACCGCGAGAAGTTCAAGCCGCTGGGCGGGCCTGACGGCGGCAACGGCGGCCGTGGCGGCAGCATCGTCTTCGTCGTCGACCCCCAGGTCCATACGCTGCTGGACTTCCATTTCCGGCCGCATGTCACCGCGCCGTCCGGCAAGCAGGGGATGGGCAACAACCGCGACGGTGCCGCCGGTGCCGACCTGGAAGTCAAGGTTCCCGACGGCACGGTGGTTCTGGACGAGAACGGCCGGCTGCTGGCCGACCTGGTCGGCGCCGGCACCCGCTTCGAGGCCGCCGCCGGTGGCCGCGGCGGTCTGGGCAACGCGGCTCTGGCCTCGCGTGCCCGCAAGGCCCCCGGCTTCGCGCTGCTCGGGGAGGCGGGGCAGGAACGCGATCTCACCCTTGAACTCAAGACCGTCGCCGACGTCGGCCTGGTCGGGTTTCCCTCGGCCGGAAAGTCATCGCTGGTGTCGGTGATCTCGGCGGCCAAGCCCAAGATCGCCGACTACCCGTTCACCACGCTGGTTCCCAACCTTGGTGTGGTGTCGGCCGGCGAGCATTCCTTCACTGTCGCCGACGTGCCGGGCCTGATTCCGGGCGCCTCCGAAGGCCGCGGTCTGGGCCTGGACTTTCTGCGTCACATCGAGCGCTGCGCGGTGCTGGTTCACGTGGTGGACTGTGCGACCGCCGAACCCGGACGCGACCCGATCTCCGACATCGACGCACTCGAGGCTGAACTCGCGGCCTACACCCCGACATTGCAGGGTGACGCCGTGCTGGGTGACCTCGCCGAGCGGCCACGGGCGGTGGTGCTCAACAAGATTGACGTACCCGAAGCCCGCGAGCTCGCCGAGTTCGTCCGTGACGAGATCGCCCAGCGCGGCTGGCCGGTGTTCCTGGTGTCGACGGTCACCCGGGAAGGGTTGCAGCCGTTGATTTTCGGCCTCTGGCAGATGGTGTCGGAATACAACGCCGCCCGGCCCGCGGTGGTACCCCGGCGACCGGTGATCCGCCCGGTGCCGGTGGACGACAGCGGCTTCACCGTGGAGCCCGATGGAGAGGGTGGCTTCGTGGTCGCCGGTGCGCGGCCCGAGCGCTGGGTCGGCCAGACCAACTTCGACAACGACGAGGCGGTCGGCTACCTCGCCGACCGGTTGGCCCGTCTCGGTGTGGAGGACGAACTGCTGCGGCTGGGCGCCCGTCCCGGCTGCGCGGTCACCATCGGTGAGATGACGTTCGACTGGGAGCCGCAAACCCCTGCGGGGGGCCAGGTTCCGTTGACCGGCCGCGGTACCGACGTGCGTCTGGAACGCTCCGACCGGATCGGCGCCGCCGAGCGCAAAGCCGCTCGGCGGCAACGTCGCGAACGCGAAGACGGCTGATGACCAGTCCGTACCGGGACGCCATCCGGACGGCGCGCAGCATCGTCGTCAAGGTGGGTACCACCGCGCTCACCACCGAATCGGGCATGTTCGACGCCGGCCGGCTGGCCGACCTCGCCGATGCGATCGAGGCACGGATGCAGGCGGGCAGCGACGTCGTCATCGTCTCCTCGGGTGCCATCGCCGCCGGCCTGGACCCACTCGGATTGCCGCGTAAGCCAAAGGATTTGGCTACCAAGCAGGCCGCTGCCAGCGTCGGGCAGGTTGCCTTGGTGAACTCCTGGAGCAGCGCATTCGCCCGGTATGGCCGCACGGTGGGCCAGGTGTTGTTGACCGCGCACGACATCGCGATGCGCGTCCAGCACAACAACGCTCAACGCACGTTGGACCGGCTGCGCGCATTGCGGGCGATCGCGATCGTCAACGAGAACGACACGGTGGCCACCAACGAGATCCGCTTCGGTGACAACGACCGGTTGTCGGCTTTGGTGGCGCACCTCGTCGGCGCGGACGCGCTGGTGCTGCTCTCCGACATCGACGGGCTCTACGACTCCGATCCGCGAAAGTATCAGGGCGCCAGGTTTATTGCCGAGGTGACGGGTCCGGCCGACCTGGACGGCGTGGTTGCTGGGCAGAGCAGCCACCTGGGCACCGGCGGCATGGCCTCGAAAATGTCATCGGCGCTGCTGGCCGCCGACGCCGGGGTGCCGGTCCTGCTGGCACCCGCCTCCGATGCCGCGACGGCCCTCACCGACGCCTCGGTGGGCACGGTGTTCGCACCACGGGCCGAACGCATGTCGGCGCGCCGGTTCTGGGTGCGCTACGCCGCCGATTCCACCGGATCTCTGTCGCTGGATGAGGGCGCGGTCCGCGCCGTCATCGGCAGTCGCCGCTCGCTGTTGCCCGCGGGGATCACCGCGGTGTCGGGCAAGTTTTTCGGCGGTGACGTGGTCGAACTATGCGGACCGGATGCCACCGTGGTGGCGCGCGGCGTTGTCGCGTACGACGCCGCCGAGTTGGCGACGATCATGGGTCGCTCCACGTCGGACCTGCCGGGAGAGCTGCGCCGGCCCGCGGTGCACGCCGACGACCTGGTAGCCGTCTGACTCACTGCACCGACTTGAGGTACAGCGCGGCCCAGATTATTTCGACCAACGTGTCGGTGAGCTCAGCGTCGTATTCCGCCGGCTGGCCGGGCAGGTTCAGCTGGCAGGCCCGTTCCACCATCAGGGTGAGGGCACTGGCGGTGGCGGCGGCCGGGAGGCCGCGCCGGATCGATCCGTCGGCCTGGCCGCTGTCGATGACGCGGTGTACCCGTTGCGAGATTGCGGTCAGCAGGTCGCGGTAGGTCTGGGCCGTTGCGGGGTCATAGCCGGCCATTTCGCTGAGCGCGACCAGCACCGGCTGGTGGTGGCGGTAAGTGGCGACGATGCCGGCGATCGCCGCCCTGAGATCCCCGGGATCGCGTTGGTCGGCCACTGACCACCACCGCTCGCCGGCGGCGGCGAGGTCGTCGAACACCGCGGCCGCCAGGCGGCGCAGCAGGTGGCCCTTGTCTTCGAAGTAGATGTAGAAGCTGGCTCGGGAGATCCCGGCCTCGCCGGCCAGGCGATCGACGCTGAGTTCGGTGAAGCTGGCGCCGTCGCCCATCAATCGTTCGGTGGCCTCGAGCAGCCGGCTCTCCATGTGTTCGCGCCGCTGCCGGCGGTCCTGGCGTGCCTGCGACTTCCTGGTGACCGACGGCATTCGACGAGCATATCGAAGCCGGAGACATATTGACTAGACAATATGTCTAGTCATAAAGTCGGGCGCATGACAGCGACACGCGCAAGCGGCCGTACTTATGATGCGATCGACCTGTCTTCGCCCCACTTCTGGGCGACCACCGCCGACGACCGGGAACGCTCGTTCGCGGTGCTGCGTGCCGAGCGCCCGGTGAGCTGGCATTCGCCGGTCAAAGACACGCTGATGGATGATCCCGACGACCCGGGGTACTGGGCGGTCACCCGCCGCGCCGACATCGTCGCGGTCAGTCGCAACAACGAGGTATTCCGGTCCGGCAAAGGGGTGATGTTCGCCAGCATTCCCGAGGAACTGCTCGAGGCGTCGCAGTCGTTCCTAGCGATGGACCCGCCGCGGCACACCACGCTGCGCAAGCTGGTCAGCGCTGCCTTCACGCCCAGACAGGTCCGCCGAATCGAGCAATCCATCCAGGCCAACGCCAAGACCATCGTCGCGGAGTTGCGGGATGCCGGCAGCGGCGTTGATTTCGTCGAGTACTGCGCCAAGGAACTGCCGATGCGGACGCTGTCGGACATGGTCGGAATCCCCGAATCCGAGCGGCTGCAGGTGGCGCGCGCGGCCGACGCGCTGGTGTCCTGGTCCGACCCGGAGTATCTCGACGGTCGCGAACCGCTGCAGGTGTTGTTCGAAAACCAGGTGTACCTGCACCAGGTCGCCGGACAATTGGCCGCGCAGCGCCGGGAGAATCCGGGCGAAGATCTGTTCAGCGCGCTGGTAAACGCCGAGGTCGACGGCGACCGGCTCTCCGATGCCGACGTCTCGGCTTTTTTCGTGCTGCTGGCCGTGGCCGGCAACGACACCACCCGCCAGACCACCAGCCACGCCCTGAAGGCGCTCACCGACTTTCCGGGCCAAAGAGCTTGGCTGCAAGCCGATTTCGAGGACCGGATTGGAACGGCAGTCGAAGAGTTCATCCGGTGGGCCACTCCGGTGATGACGTTTCGGCGAACCGCGGCAACGGATTTCGAGCTCGGCGAGCAGCAGATCCGGACGGGGGACAAGGTGGTCATGTTCTACGCATCCGGGAACCGGGACGCCGAGGCGTTCGACGAGCCAGGCCGTTTCGACCTGAGCCGCAGCCCCAATCCGCACCTCGGGTTCGGCGGCGGCGGCGTACACTTCTGCCTCGGCGCTCACGTCGCCCGCGCCCAGTTGCGCGCCATCTTCGGCGAACTGCTCAGCCAGCTGCCTGACCTCGCGGCGGGTGAACCCGTCTATGTCCCGGGCAATTTCATCCACGCGATCCGCAGCATGCCCTGCACTTTCTGACATCTGGCTCCAAGAGGACTACAGTCGCGGACGCTCGTGGCGCACTGTGCGCCGGCGGTCGCTGGAGAAATCGTTGAGGATCTCCCGAGGATCCGCACAGGCGCCTCCGAAAAGCTCTTTGCATCAGCGAAGTCACTCAGACTCGGAGAGAACCATGTGGGCTTTGACAACATCTCACGGCATGCGCGTCGACAACATCGAGCGTGAGCAGGACGCCCGGCAGGCCGTTTACATGCTGGGTCACCCGCGGCTCATCGGCCCGTCCTCGTGGCAGGTGGTCGACAATCGGGGACGCCAGTTCGTCGCCGAGGTCAGAAGGGCGCGCTGAGCCTAACCGGGCTGCCCGGCGCTGCCGGTGCCGCCGGCGTTGCCGTCTAGACCGTCTGAGCCCGGGGTGGTGAATCCGAAGCCGCCCACGCCGCCGGATCCGAATGCTCCGCCGCCTCCGCCGCCACCCCCGGTGCCGCCTTGAGCTGGACCACCGCTGGCGCCGGCCTGGCCAAGCAGGAAGCCGCCCGAACCACCTAAGCCGCTGGCGCCGCTGAGTCCGCCGTTGCCGCCCGTGCCTCCCGTGCCGCCGTCGCCGCCACGGCCCCCGTCGCCACCGATACCGTTTCCAATGGCATTGCCTTCACCTCCTGCTCCGGCGTTACCTGCGGCGCCGCCGATGCCACCGGTGCCACCGGAACCTCCGATACCGGCGTTGCCGCCGTGACCACCGTTGCCGATCAAACCAGCGGCGCCACCGGCTCCGCCTGCACCCCCGGTGCCCCCGGTGCCGCCGGTGCCGCCATTTCCGCCGTCACCGCCACTGCCGCCGTCACCGCCGGTCGCCTCCGTGACGGGACCGACGGCATTTCCGCCGTTGCCGCCAATGGCACCGTGGCCGCCGAGCGCGCCGGTACCCCCTACCCCGCCGGTGCCTCCCGCTCCGCCGCTACCGCCGTTGCCGACCAGGAAGCCACCATGACCGCCGTTTCCGCCGGCGCCTCCGGTGCCTGCTGTGCCACCTGACGCGCCGGTGCCGCCGTCCCCGCCAGAACCGCCGTCACCTCCGTTGTTGAAGACCGGAACCAGACCTTTGGTGAACGCCTCGCCACCTTGACCGCCGGCGCCGCCCGCACCGCCGAATGCGATCCCTACCGTCCCGTCACCGCCCGAACCCCCGGTAGCGGCGCCGAAGATGGCAAGGGCGTTCCCGCCATCACCACCTGCGCCACCGATGCCGCCGACGCCGCCGTTGCCGCCGTTGCCGGCCGTGGCATCCCCGGTTTGGGTGGACTCAGCATTGCCACCGAGACCGCCGGTACCGCCAACGGCGGCGAAGGCACCATCGGCACCGCCCTGCCCGCTGGTGGCGATGGCATCGCCGGTGGCCGTCACGCTGACGCCTTTGGTACCGGTCGCCGCCTGACCGTTGATGGTGGGGTTGACACCGTTGGCCCCCGTCACGCCGGTGCCACCCTGGCCGCCGGCACCGCCGTCGCCGAACAGCAGGGCGTTGCCACCGCTGCCGCCGGCGGCACCGAGGCCGCCCATTCCGCCGGTTCCGCCATTGCCGAACAGCAACCCGCCGTTGCCGCCGTTACCGCCGGCCGCTCCGGCCCCGCCGGCGCCGCCGTTTCCGCCGCTGCCGAACAATCCGGCGCTGCCGCCGTTTCCACCGGCCTGGCCGGCCACGCCGTTGCCGCCGTTGCCTCCGTTGCCGAACAGCAAGCCGCCGGCGCCACCGGACTGTCCTGGCGCGCCGTCCGCGCCGTTGCCGATCAGTGGACGGCCCAGCAGCGCCTGGGCGGGCGCGTTCACCACGCCCAGCACGCCCTGCTCCACGGCTTGCAGTGGCGAGGCGTTGGCCGCTTCGGCGCCGGCGTAGGCTCCGGCGGCGCCGCCCAGAAGCTGTGCAAACTCCGCATGAAAGGCCGACCACTGCTTGCTGAGCGTCTGGTATGCCTGACCGTGCTCGGAGAATAACTGCGCGATCGCGCCGGAGACCTCGTCAGCCCCGGCGGCCAGCACCCGCGTGGTCGGGGCAGCCGCGGCACCCGCGGCGTTCAGGGTCTCGCCAAGGCTTTCCAAACCTCGTTGTGCCGAACGGAACTCGGCGGGGATGGCCACCAGGTACGACATCGCACTCCTTGCCGTCGTCCCCCGGGAGAATGATTCTAACCGCAGCCGGGTGGTAGCTGGTAAGAACCCATAGTTTTTGTGGCGCAGCGAATTCCGGTTCTAGAACGGCGCTCGGACCGCACGGATCGGCAACCCGGTCAGCTCGCCGGCCAGCAGCGTCAGCATCTCCGAACAACCGCCATCGACCGCCACGGTGGCCAAGTCGTCACCCCGGGTGCGGCCGCGGTTGACGATCGCCACGGGAATGTTGTGGGCGACGGCGTGACGCACGAACCGGTACCCGGAGAAGACCGTGAGCGACGAGCCCGCCACCAGCAGCGCCTCAGCCTGATCGACGAGCGAATATGCCTGATCGACAATGTGTTTGGGCACGCTCTCACCGAAGTAGACGATGTCGGGCTTGAGCATGCCGTCGCAGTGCGGGCAGTCGAGGTAACGAAACGCGGAGGTGTCGGCGACCACGGCGTCGGCGTCCGGAGCCACCGCCAGACCGCCGACCGCTTCGGAGCGCTCGATGAATCCCGGGTTGAGCGCCTCGAGTTGTTCGGCCAGCGCGGCGCGACTCATGCGATGGCCGCAATCAAGGCAGGCCACCTGGGCATAGGTGCCGTGCAGATTGACGACGTTGGTGCTGCCGGCCTTGGTGTGCAGCAGGTCGACATTCTGGGTGATCACGCCGGTCACCACTCCGGCCCGTTCCATCGCGGCCAGCGCCCGGTGTCCGGCGTTGGGCTGGGTGTCGTCCATGTGCCGCCAACCGAGATGGTTGCGCGCCCAGTAGCGCTGCCGGAACACGGGGTCGGAGGTGAACTGGCGGATGGTCATCGGGTTGCTGGGCGGCGAGTTAGGTCCCCGGTAATCGGGTATGCCCGAATCCGTGGACAGGCCCGCGCCCGTGAGCACTGCGATCCGGCGGCCGGACAGCAACGCGACGAGCTCGGGAGACTCCACTCCACCGAGCCTAAGCACTAGTTGACACCCCGTCATCCGACCTCGACGTGGGCAATGCGACAGTAACGCGAGAATGGAGGGTGATGAGCTTCTACTCCGCATACCGGCACGGGTTCGTGCGCGTCGCCGCGTGCACGCAGCACACCTCGATCGGGGACCCGGCGGCTAACGCGGCATCGGTTCTGGGTTTGGCCCGCCAGTGCCACGACGACGGCGTGGCCCTGGCGGTGTTTCCGGAACTCACCTTGAGCGGGTACTCCATCGAGGACATCCTGCTGCAAGACGCGCTCCTCGATGCTGTCGTGGAGGCGCTTACCGAGGTTGTCACCGCGTCCGCGGATTTGCTGCCGGTGCTGGTCGTCGGCGCCCCGCTGCGGCACCTGCACCGCATCTACAACACCGCCGTGGTCATTCATCGCGGAGCCGTGCTCGGCGTAGTGCCCAAGTCCTACCTGCCGACTTACCGGGAGTTCTACGAGAGTCGGCAAATCGCACCCGGAGACGGCGAGCGCGGCACCATCCGGATCGCCGACAGCGACGTTCCGTTCGGACCCGACCTGTTGTTCAGCGCCTCGGACCTGCCGGATTTCGTGCTCCACGTCGAGATCTGCGAGGACATGTTCGTGCCCGTGCCACCCAGCGCCGAAGCGGCCCTGGCCGGGGCGACCGTGCTGGCGAACCTGTCCGGCAGCCCGATCACCATCGGCAGGGCAGAAGACCGGTCGCTGCTCGCCCGCTCGGCGTCGGCACGGTGTCTGGCCGCCTACGTGTATGCCGCCGCGGGTGAGGGCGAGTCGACGACCGACCTGGCCTGGGACGGCCAGACCATGATCTGGGAGAACGGCACCGAACTCGCCTCCTCGGAGCGCTTCCCCAAGGGGGAGCGCCGTTCGGTCGCCGATGTCGACACGGGACGGCTGCGCTCCGAGCGGTTGCGGATGGGCACCTTCGACGACAATCGGCGCCACCATCGAGCGTCCACGGATGGCTTTCGCCGGGTTGTGTTTCGCCTCGACCCGCCGACGGGCGACATCGGTCTCCGGCGCACTATCGAACGCTTCCCGTTCGTACCGTCCAATCGTGAACGGCTGGAACAGGATTGCTACGAGGCCTACAACATCCAGGTTGCGGGGCTGGAGCAGCGGTTGCGGGCGCTCGACTATCCGAAGCTGATCATCGGCGTCTCCGGGGGACTGGATTCGACGCACGCGTTGATCGTCGCGGCCAAGGCGATGGATCGGGAGGGCCGGCCGCGTAGCGACATTCTGGGGTTCACCCTGCCGGGATTCGCCACCGGTGACCACACCAAGAACAACGCCATCAAGCTGGGCAAGGCGCTGGGTATCACGTTCGATGAGATCGACATCCGCGAGACCGCCGCGCGGATGTTCGCCGAGATGGGCCATCCGTTCGCGCGTGGCGAGAAAGTGTACGACGTCACTTTCGAGAATGTGCAGGCCGGCCTGCGTACCGATTACCTGTTCAGGTTGGCGAACCAGCGGGGCGGCATCGTGCTGGGGACCGGGGATCTCTCCGAGCTCGCGCTGGGCTGGTCCACCTACGGCGTCGGCGACCAGATGTCGCACTACAACGTCAACGGCGGTGTGCCCAAGACACTCATCCAGCACCTGATTCGGTGGGTCATCTCCTCGGACCAGTTCGAAAAGGACGTCACCGACGTGCTGCAGTCGGTGGTGGATACCGAAATCACCCCTGAGCTGGTCCCGGCCGGGGAGGAAGAGGAGCTGCAGAGCAGTGAGGCCAAGGTCGGTCCATATGCGCTGCAGGATTTTTCGCTGTATCAGGTGTTGCGGCATGGTTTCCGGCCGTCCAAGATCGCGTTCCTCGCGTGGCATGCCTGGAGTGACCCGGACCGCGGCGAGTGGCCGCCCGGCTTTCCTGAGAGCAACCGGCCGACGTATTCGCTGTCGGAGATCCGGCACTGGTTGCAGGTTTTCGTGCAGCGGTTCTACTCGTTCAGCCAATTCAAGAGATCGGCACTGCCCAACGGTCCCAAGGTTTCTCATGGCGGTTCGCTGTCGCCACGCGGGGACTGGCGCGCCCCGTCGGACATGTGCGCGCGGATATGGCTCGATGAGATCGAGCGCGAGGTGCCCGAAGGCTGACCGGCTTTCGCGCGGTCAAACCGGTTCGTCGTCTTCGGGTGCGAAGAGTTTCTCCGGGTGGTGGAACGTGTTCACTCTCGGTTGGCCGTGATCGAGGTGGGCGGGTGGGATCCATTGGGTGTCGCCTTGGGCGTTTTTGCGGGTGGTCCAGCCCTTCTCGGCGAGGCGATTATCCGGTCCACAGGCGAGGGTGAGGTCGTGGATGTCGGTGTAGAAGGAGTGGGTCCACCCGGAGACGTGGTGCACTTCGGCGTGGTAGGCGGGTGCGGTGCAGCCCGGGCGGGTACAGCCACCCTCCTTGGCGATCAACATCATTCGCTGGGCCAGGTTGGCAAACCGCTTGGTGTGAAACAGCGCCAAAGGCTTGGCCTGGTCGAAGACGGCCAGGTAGTGGTGTGAGGTGGCGGCCCAGCGGATCAGGTCTGTGACGGGGACCCGGGTGCCGCCGGCGGTGCGGACCTTGCCGGCTCCGGCTTCGAGGTCTTTGAGGGTGGTGGTGACGATGATGGAGACGGGTAGCCCTTTGTGGGTGCCCAGCTCGCCGGAGGCGAACAGTTCCCGGATCGCGGTGACCATGCCGTCGTGGTTGCGTTGGGGTTGGCTGCGGGTGTCGGGCGCGCGCTCGCCGTCGGGGTTGGCGGTGCCGGGGGCGGCGAGTTTGGCCCAGGCGGCTTCGATCAGGGCGCGCAGTTCGGGGGTGATCAGGCCGCTGATGCGTGACATGCCGTCGTATTGCTGGGGGCCCAGGGCCAGGCCACGTGTGCGGGCGCGTTCTTCCTCGGTGTAGTCGCCGTCGGGGTGCAGCAGCTCCATGAGTTCGTGGGCGTATTTGGCGACTTGGTCGGGGCGGAAGTCGCAGGCTTTGCCGGCGAGGTCTTTTTCGGCCGCCTCCCAGGTGCCCATGTCGATGGTGCTAGGCAGGTGGGCGATGAAGGAGCGGATCACCTTCACGTGTCCGTCGCCGATCCGGCCCTCGCGTTGGGCGGCGGCGGTCGCGGCCAGCTTGGGTGCCAGCGGCTCCCCGGTGAGCGTGCGGCGCTGCCCGAGCTCTTCGGCTTCGGCGATGCGGCGGTTGGCTTCGGCTTTGGTGATGCGCAGCCGATCAGCCAGGGCGGCCGGCAGTGCGGCGCCGAGTTCTTCTATAGTGGCGGCGCCAAGGTGGGTGATCAGCGCGTGCTGCGGGGTCCGTAGCCGGCGGGCCACCTTTTCCAGGCGCTCCATGCCGCGCATCCACTCCGGGGTGGTGAACGCATCAAAAGTCAGGCCACACAATCGATCTAACTCAGCATCGAGTGCGTTGAAGACCTCCACGATCTCCTCACGCGTGCTCGCTGCCATACCCCAATTCTACGATCGGGCACCGACAAGTTCGGATTGCTGCGAAGGCCGAATCTTGTTGCTATCGAGAGTGAATCGAGTTCCGGCGCCGAGCATCACCTGGGTCCCGTTACTGACGTGACAACCCCGAGACTGCGGCCTCGATAGCGGCAGCGTCCGGTGCGCAATCACCGGCACCGCGCACCAGGGTCGCCAACGCACCGGCTGCGCAGGCCCGTACTAGCGCCGCGCGCCGGGTGCCGGGGGACCCGGAACGAGCGGGCCAACTCGCGGCCAGGACACCCGTGAAGACGTCGCCGGCGCCCGTGGTGTCCACCGCAGCCACACCCGGGGCCGGCACCTCGAACTCGCCATCGGTGCCGACATAGCGGGCACCGCGCGCCCCCAAGGTGACCACCAAATGCGCAGGCCGCCAACGCCACAGTCTGGCCTCGTGCTCGTTGGCGATCACGACGTCGGCGACGCCGGCCAGCTCGGACAGCGCGTCACCGCCCTGCCCGGCGGGCGAGACGTTGACCATCACAACCGCGCCGGCTGACTTCGCGTGCCGTGCGGCCGCCAGTGCCGTCGACACGGGAATCTCCAACTGAGTCAACAACACATCGCAGTCGTCGATCGCAGTCGAGGACACCGACAGCGCCGCGTTGGCGCCCGGAGCCACCACGATGGTGTTTTCCCCGTCCGCATCGACCACGATGATCGCCGTGCCGCTGGGCCCGTGCCGACGGACGACGCCGTCCACCCCGACCCCCGCAGCCCGCAGGTGGGCCAGCAACCGCTCGCCGGCGGAGTCGTCACCGACCGCTCCGACGAACCGCACGTGCGCGCCGGCGCGTGCCGCCGCGACCGCCTGATTTCCGCCCTTGCCGCCGGGTGCGTACGCCAGCGACGACGCCAGCACCGTCTCACCCGGACGCGGCAGACCCGCGACGTCCAGCGTCAGATCCCAGTTGATGCTGCCCACCACGCAGACCCGCGTAGACATGTCGTCGAGGTTAGTTGTCAACGGAGAAACTTGGGCACGGTAGCCGCGCGGCCCCGGCTACGGTGCCGCCATGCAGTCGTTGATCCCCGTGCTGAGCTGGGGCATCCCAGCCGTCGCCACGGTGTTCGTCGCCGTGAGCTGCTACCGGATCAAGAAGCCGCGGCTCGCCGGTGCGGAGCTGACCGCAACGGCGCGGGTGGTGTCGGTGCACTCGACCGGCACGATGATCGACGACCGGGACGTCTGCAAGATCATCCTCAGCGTCGAAATTCCCGGCCGCGATCGGTACGAGGCGACGGTCAGGCAGGCGGTTCACCCGATCTCGATGGCCGCGATCCAGCCGGGCTCGATCGTCGGAGTTCGAGTCGATTCCAGCAGACCGCGGCAGGTCCGGATCGAGCCCGGCGGGCCGGTACGCCGGACGGCGATCACCGGGCCGCCGAGCGTCGCAGCCCTGGCCGCGGCGTACAACGAGCACAAGCAACGGCACGGCGGTGCGTCGGGACGCTGGGCGTCGGCAGTGCACTTGCTGACATCGGGTCAGCGGATACCGGGCGTCCTGCGGTCATTCGCCGCGACGGGAAATACGTTGCGGGGCTTAGGCCGAGAGGCAACCGCCATGCCCGAGCTTCTCGACGCCCCGCAGTACGTCATCGAGATGGAGTTCAGGTTCCCGAATCTGGCGCCGATCGTCGGGCGAAGCGTCCAATCGATACCAGACGAGCACGTGCCCTATCTGGCGGCCGGGCTCGAACTCCCGTGTGCGGTCGATCCTTCCGATCCCGCACATCGGTTCGTCGTGGACTGGGAGCGGGCCGTCCACTGAATGCCATCGCGCCGGCCATCACCGATCGGTGAATTCTCGGACACGCACCGGCGTCGCTTTTCAGCAAAACGCCGATATCGGCCGGTCTGAGCGCTACTCTGCACCGTGATCGGGGACCCCGTGACAGACCGGTGGCAGGAGGGAAGCCGATTGACGTCGGGTGAGCCAACAGAATCGGAACCGGAGGCACCACGCGCTCCGGGGAAGAAGCGCGTCCGCCGTCTTCTACCAGGCTTCCGTTTCCGGATCAGCATCCAGTCCAAGATCCTCGTCGCGCTCCTGTTGTCGAGCATCCTGTCCATCGCGGTCATCGGCTACATCGGCGCCATCTCCGGACGCAACGCCTTGCGCGAGGTCGAGTCCGAGCGACTCATCGAGTTGCGCGAGTCCCAGAAGCGGCAGATCGAGGCGTTGTTCCGCGAGGTGACGAGTTCGCTGATCGTCTACAGCGGCGGCTTCAGCGTCGACCAGGCCGTCATCGCGCTGACCGCGGGCTTCAATCAACTGAACAACGCGACGATCAGCGGGCCGCAACAACAGGCGCTCGCAAACTACTACCAAGAACAGATGATCAAGCCTATTCAGCGGGTAACGGGGGAAGAGCTCGATCTCAACGCGCTGCTGCCGAAAACCAACGCCGAGAAGTACCTTCAGGCCAACTACACCGCCGCGACCAGGCCCAACACCGACCCGCCGGTGGATCCGGGTGACGGTAGCGCCTGGTCGGCCGCCAATGTCCGCTTCGATTACTACATGCGCAGTATCGTCAACCGATTCAATTACCGGGACGCCCTGCTGTTCGACATGGACGGCAATGTCGTCTACACCGTGGACAAAGGGCCTGACCTCGGCACCAACATCCTGACCGGGCCCTACCGTGAATCGAATCTGCGCGAGGCATACCTGAAGGCGTTGCGCTCCAACGACGTTGAGTTCGTCTGGATCACCGACTTCGAGCCGTACCAGCCCCAGCTCGACGTGCCGACCGCGTGGGTGGTTTCGCCGATCGGTCTGGACGGCAGGTTCGACGGCGTGATGGCACTGCCGGTGCCGATCGCGAAGATCAACTACGTCATGACCGCCAACAAGCAGTGGAAAGCCGCCGGCATGGGCGCTGCGACCGAGACATACCTGGCCGGCCCGGACGGTCTGATGCGTTCCAATTCAAGGCTTTTCTTGGAGGACCCGAAGCAGTACCGGCGCGAGGTGGTCGCGGCCGGCACCGCCCCCGATGTGGCGGACCGGGCCATTCGGCTGGGCGGTACGACGTTGGTGCAACCCGTGCGCAGCGCCGGTCTCAAGGCGGCGCAGCGTGGTGAGACCGGAGTGACGATCGGCACCGACTACACCGGCAACAAGGAGCTGGAGGCCTACGCGCCGCTGGTCGTTGCGAATTCGGATCTGCAATGGTCGATTCTGGCGACCCGGGACGACTCCGATGCTTTCGCGCGAATCGGGAGATTCACCAAAGCGCTTGCGGTCGCTGTCGCGGCGATGGTCTTCGTCATCTCTGTGGCGGCCATGGTCATCGCCCAGGCGGCGGTGCGACCGCTGCGCCGCCTGGAGAAGGGCGCCCAAAAAATCAGCTCCGGCGACTACGAGGTCAATATCCCGATCACTTCACGTGACGAAATCGGGGATCTCACAGGCGCATTCAACGAGATGAGCCGTAACCTGGCGATCAAGGAAGAATTGCTGAACGAGCAGCGCCGGGAAAACGATCGGCTGCTGCTTGCGCTGATGCCGGAGTCGGTGGCACAGCGGTACCGCGAGGGTGAAGCCACCATCGCGCAGCAGCATCAGGACGTCGCCATCATCTTCGCCGACATCGTCGGACTCGACGAGATCTCGAGCAAAGTTGCGGGCGACGAACTGGTCGGGATCGTCGACGACCTCTTCCGCCAGTTCGATTCGGCAGCCGAAGCCCTTGGGGTGGAACGAATTCGCACCTTCCACAACGGCTATCTGGCCAGCTGCGGGGTCGTCACACCACGCCTTGACAGCATCCACCGCAGTGTCGAGTTCGCTCTCGAGATGCGGCGGATCATCGAGCGCTTCAACAACCAGAGCCGACACGTGTTGCGCCTGCGGGTGGGTATCAACACCGGCAATGTGGTCAGTGGATTGGTGGGCAAGTCCGGACTCGTCTTCGACATGTGGGGTGCCGCGGTCAGCCTGGCCTACCAGATGCACAGTGGCTCACCGCAACCCGGCATCTATGTCGCATCGCAGGTGTATGAGGCGATGCGCGACACGCGCCAATTCACGCCGGCCGGCACGATTTCCGTCGGTGGTGCAGAGCAGGCCATTTACCGCTTGTCGGAGCGATAGTGAACTTCTTCCACTCGGATTGGTTCTATTGGGCGATCGGTGTGGCGATCGGATTTCCGGTCGGCCTGATCCTGCTCACCGAGCTGCACCACATCCTCACCCGCCGGGGTAACCGGCTGGCCCGCCAGGTCGGGGTGATCCGCAACTGGCTGCTGCCGCTGGGGGCACTGTTACTGATCCTGGTCAAGGCCTCGCAGATCTCGGCGGGTGAAGTCCCGGTGCGCATTCTCACCACCGTGTTCGGCTTCCTGGTGTTGGTGCTGTTGCTGTCCGGGCTCAACGCGACGGTGTTCGAGGGAGCGCCGGAGGACAGCTGGCGGAAACGGCTCCCGACGATCTTCTTGGACGTCGGCCGCTTCGCCCTGATCGGGGTCGGACTGGCAGTGATCCTGTCCGTCATCTGGGGGGTGCGGGTCGGCGGGGTGTTCACCGCGCTGGGCATCACGTCGGTGGTGATCGGCCTGATGTTGCAGAATTCCGTCGGCCAGATCGTCTCCGGCCTGTTCATGCTCTTCGAGCAGCCATTCCGGATCAACGATTGGCTGGACACCCAGAACGCCCGGGGTCGCGTCATCGAGGTGAACTGGCGCGCGGTGCACATCCAGACCGGCGGCGGACTGCGGATCATGCCGAACTCGATGCTGGCGACCACCGCGTTCACCAACCTCAGCCGCCCACCCGGCCCGCACAAATGCTCGGTCAACACCACGTTCGCCGCGGGGGATTCGCCGGACAAAGTCTGTGCGATGCTGACCCTGGTGGCCAGCGCACTGCCGCTCATGATGCCTGGGACCGCACCGACGTCGGTCGCGCTGGGAGGCGGTGAGTACCGCACCACGATCAGGGTCAGCTCGCCGGCCGACGAGGGCCCCACCCAGTCCACCTTCGTGCGCTGGATCTGGTACGCCGCGCGCCGATGGGAACTGCATCTGGACGGAGCGGACGATGACTTCTCCACTCCGGACCGCGTCATGAAAGCGTTACGCACCGTGGTCGCCACTGAACTGCGCCTCACCCTGGCTGACCAACAGTTCCTTGCGCCGTATGCCAGGGTCGTGCGCTACGGCACCGACGAGATTGTGCAGTACGCCGGAATGGTGCCTACTGCGATGACCTTCATCGTGGCCGGCAGGGTGCAGATGACAGTGACGGACGCGGACGGGGCTGCCCTGCCTTTCGCCACCCTCAACGAGGGCTCGTTCATCGGGGTCACCGCTCTGACACGGCAACCTAACCTGGCCGGCGCCTATGCCCTCGAGGAAGTCACCGCGCTGGAGATCGAGCGCGAACACCTCGAAAAGATCGTGATGGACAAGCCGATGCTGCTGCAGGATCTGGGCCGGCTGATCGACGAGCGACAGAATAAGGCGCGATTGGCCCGTCGTGAACGTGCCAAGGCAACGACCGCGGTCGCACCCGGTGGGCTAAAGCCCGATACCCTGGGGTAATGAGTCTGCAAGCACCGGCCCGCAGCGGCGCGACCCAGCAGCAGAATCCCGATCTACGCCAAGAGGTGCACGCCGCCGCCCGCCGTGCCCGGGTGGCCGCCCGCGTCCTGGCGTCGATCCCGACAGTGGTCAAAGACCGCGCGCTGCACGCCGCCGCCGATGCGCTGCTGGCCCGTGCGGATCAGGTCCTGGCCGCCAACGCCGAAGACCTGGATGCGGCACGCGCCGCCGGCACCGCCGCCGCCATGCTCGATCGGTTGGCGCTCAACCCGCAGCGCATCGACGGAATCGCCGCCGGTTTGCGGCAGGTCGCGGGACTGCCCGACCCGATCGGTGAGGTACTGCGCGGCTCGACCCTGCCCAACGGGCTGCAGCTACGCCAGCAGCGGGTTCCGCTGGGCGTGGTCGGAATGATCTACGAGGGTCGCCCTAACGTGACCGTGGACGCGTTCGGGCTGACCCTCAAGTCCGGTAACGCAGCGCTGCTGCGTGGCAGCTCGTCGGCGGCCAGGTCGAACGAGGCGCTGGTCACGGTGCTGCGCGGCGCCCTGGAGAGCCAGGAGCTGCCCGCGGACGCCGTCCAATTGCTGTCCTCGGCCGACCGCGCCACCGTCACCCACCTGATCCAGGCCCGGGGTCTGGTCGACGTGGCGATCCCGCGCGGGGGAGCGGGCCTGATCGAGGCCGTCGTGCGGGATGCGCAGATACCCACCATCGAGACCGGTGTCGGCAACTGTCACGTCTATGTGCACGAAGCCGCCGACCTCGACGTCGCCGAGCGCATCCTGCTGAACTCCAAGACGCGGCGGCCCAGCGTCTGCAACGCCGCCGAGACGCTGTTGGTCGACGCCGCGATCGCCGGGGAGGCGATGCCGCGGTTGCTCAACGCGCTGGAGACCGCGGGCGTCACAGTCCACTTGGACGCAGGGGAAGACGACCTGCGCCGCGAGTACCTGGCGATGGACATCGCGGTCGCGGTCGTCGACGGGGTGGACGCCGCGATCGCGCACGTCAACGAGTACGGCACTGGCCACACCGAGGCCATTGTCACCACCAATCTCGCTGCGGCGCAACGGTTTACCCAGCAGGTGGATGCGGCTGCCGTGATGGTCAACGCCTCCACCGCGTTCACCGACGGCGAGCAGTTCGGCTTCGGCGCCGAGATCGGCATCTCCACCCAGAAACTGCATGCTCGCGGCCCGATGGGGTTGCCGGAACTGACCTCGACCAAGTGGATCGTGTGGGGTGACGGCCACACCCGTCCGGCCTGAAGTCTCAATCAAAGGAGCCCCATGAGCGTCCCTGCGCGGCCCGTGCCGCTGTTCGCCGACATCGCTGACGTCTCGCGCCGGCTCGCCGAAACCGGCTACCTGCCCGACACCGCCACCGCGACCGCGGTCTTCCTGGCCGACCGGCTCGGCAAACCGCTGCTGGTGGAAGGGCCCGCCGGCGTCGGAAAGACCGAACTCGCCCGGGCCGTCGCCCAGGCAACCGGGTCGGGCCTGGTCCGATTGCAATGCTACGAGGGCGTCGACGAGGCGCGAGCGCTCTACGAGTGGAATCACGCCAAGCAGATCCTGCGTATCCAGGCCGGCTCTGGAGACTGGCAGTCCACCAAGGACGACGTATTCAGCGAGGAATTCCTGCTGCAGCGTCCGTTGCTGACCGCGATCCGGCGCACCGAGCCGACCGTGCTGCTGATCGACGAAACCGACAAGGCCGACATCGAGATCGAAGGCCTGCTGCTGGAGGTGCTGTCCGACTTCGCGGTGACGGTTCCGGAACTGGGCACCATCACCGCAACCCGCACACCGCTGGTCGTGTTGACCTCCAACGCCACCCGCGAGCTGTCCGAGGCGCTCAAACGGCGCTGCCTGTTCCTGCACATCGACTTCCCGACCCCCGAGCTGGAACGGCGCATCCTGCTCTCGAGGGTGCCCGAACTGCCCGAGCATCTGGCCGAGGAACTTGTGCGCATCATCGGCGTGCTGCGCGGCATGCAGCTCAAGAAGGTGCCGTCGATCGCCGAGACCATCGACTGGGGACGCACGTTGCTGGCGCTGGGCATGGACACCATCGACGACGCGGTCGTCGCCGCCACACTCGGCGTGGTCCTCAAACACCAGTCCGACCAGCAGCGGGCGACCGGTGAGCTGAGGCTGAACTGATGGCCAGTCGGCGCATCCGTCCGTCCCGGCCGCTGGCGCCGCACGGCTTGCCCGGACATCTGGTCGGCTTCGTGGAAGCGCTTCGGGCGAGCGGAATTTCGGTAGGTCCGTCCGAGACAGTGGACGCCGGCAGGGTGATGGCCACCCTGGGCCTGGAGGACCGCATGGTGCTCCGCGAGGGCCTGGCGTGCGCGGTGCTGCGCCGACCGGACCACCGCGAGACCTACGACGCGATGTTCGACCTGTGGTTCCCCGCGGCGCTGGGGGCCCGAGCGGTGGTTTCCGAAGACGGCGGCGAGTCCGATCCCGAAGGGCTGCCTCCCGACGATGTCGAGGCGATGCGGCAGATGCTGCTGGACCTGCTGGCCGACAACCCCGACCTGGCCGACATGGACGAGCGACTGGTCCGGATGATCGCCCGCATCGTCGAGGCATACGGCAAGTACAACTCCTCTCGCGGTCCGTCGTTCTCGTCATATCAGGCGCTCAAGGCGATGGCGTTGGACGAACTGGAAGGCAAGCTGCTGGCGGGGCTGCTCGCCCCCTACGGCGACGAGCCCACGCCCAGCCAGGAGCAGATCGCCAAGGCAATTGCGGCGCAGAAGATTTCCCAGCTGCGGAAGATGGTGGACGCGGAGACCAAGCGTCGCACCGCCGAACAGCTGGGCCGCGAACACGTTCAGATGTACGGCATTCCGCAGCTGTCGGAGAACGTCGAATTCCTGCGGGCATCCGGTGAGCAGTTGCGTCAGATGCGCCGCGTGGTGGCGCCGCTGGCCCGCACGCTGGCCACCCGGCTGGCCGCCCGGCGGCGCCGCTCCCGCGCCGGGTCGATCGACCTGCGCAAGACCCTGCGTAAGTCGATGTCCACCGGCGGCGTGCCGATCGACGTCGTGTTGAAGAAGCCGCGCCCGGCGCGGCCGGAGCTGGTGGTGCTCTGCGATGTGTCGGGTTCGGTCGCCGGTTTCAGCCACTTCACTTTGCTGCTGGTTCATGCGCTGCGACAACAGTTTTCGCGGGTTCGCGTCTTCGCGTTCATCGACACCACCGACGAGGTGACGCACATGTTCGGGCCGGAGGCCGACCTGGCGGTGGCCATTCAGCGGATTACCCGGGAGGCCGGCGTGTACGCCCGCGACGGCCACTCGGACTACGGCAACGCGTTCGTCTCGTTCGTGCAGGCGAACCCGAATGTGTTGTCGCCGCGCAGTTCACTGCTGGTGCTCGGCGACGGGCGCACCAACTACCGCAATCCGGCCGTCGACGTGCTCGCCGACATGGTCAACGCCTCCAGGCATGCGCACTGGCTCAACCCGGAGCCCAGACACCTCTGGGGCAGCGGGGATTCGGCGGTGCCCCGGTATGAGGAGGTCATCACGATGCACGAGTGCCGGTCGGCCAAACAACTGGCCACGGTGATCGACGCGCTATTGCCGGTGTAGCCTTTCCCGGTCGAGCGGATGCAAAAGCCCCCCGGAACGCTTGTTCCAAGGGGCTTTTGCGTCTGCTCGCCGAGGTTCAGCGGGTCTTGCGGAACACCAGCCAGCGCATCTCGATGGGGCTCTTGTCGCGTTCGACGGGGAATACGTCGAGACCGCTGACCCAGTCGGCGTACCAGCTGGTGGGTGGCCAAGCGCCGGACGGCAAGTTGGTGCTCTCGTATTCGTACACCGAGTCGTCGGCAATCAGTTCCAGCGGCAGGCCTTCGGCCCCGGTTGCCATCTCTTGGCGCGAGAACATGCCCGTGTACGCCTGCTGCCCGAATTCCCGCGCCGCGTCGTCGAGTTCGTAGCCGTAGCGCGGCAGGAAGGTGTTGAACACCAACTGCCCCCCGGGCGCCAGGCAGGCGGCGGCCAGTTCGAACAGTCTGCGCAGCTGCTGCGGCGACCGGAAATCGGGCACCACTTCCGAGAGCAGGATCAACTGGTAATCCTGGCGCAGGTCGTCGGTGGTCTCGAAGACGTTGCGCACGATGACCCGCACGTCGAGACCCTCCTGGCGGGCCTGCGTCCGGATGATTTCGGCGAACTTCGGCGTCAGCTCCACCACGTCGACGGGGTGTCCGCGCCGGCCCAGGGGCAAGGCGTTGCGCCCGGTTCCCGCGCCGATGTCGAGCACCGGATGGGCGCGGACGTCGGCGGCTTCATTGGCCAGCGCCCACACCCGGGCGTCGGGCTCGGTGCCGAACAGCGGTGGTTCCCGGGTGCTGATCCAGTTCTCGTAGGCTTCGGCGACGGTGAACCACCGGGCGTTGACCTGGTAGTGCAGGGTCGGGCCGACCGGCGCGTTGTAGCTGATCACGATGTTGGAGCGCTGCGAAATCGAGTAGGCCTCGGCCAACTGGTTCTGCAGCACGGTCCGCAGGTGGGCGAGTTCCTCGTCGTTGAATTGCCGGCCTACGCCCGCGAAGATGCGGCTGCACATCTCTACGTACTCGTCGAGCAGGCTCGGTACGGCCGGCAGCGAAATCTCGCCGGTGACCACGGATCGGCTGAAGAACCGCCGGGTCATGGCGTCTTTCCACTCTTGTTGCTGATCTACGGCGGCTGGCAGCGAATTTTCCACAGCACTCCTTCTACACGATCGTTCGCTCTGATGGGGGGCATCGACGCAATTGGACGCCGAACCGCAAATGGACGCCGAATACCGACACCGCCGATGTTTGGCCGAAACGGCCAGAATGCCGGGCGGTAGCGATACGATCCGCCGATCGGGCCAGGTAAACCCAGCGACGGGAGCTGGATGTGTCGTACGTCATTGCAGCGCCGGAATGGGTAACCGCTGCGGCCGGGGATCTGGCAAGCATCGGATCGACCATCAGCGCAGCCAACGCGGCCGCGGTGTTTCCCACAACGGGTGTGCTTGCCGCGGGCGCTGACGAAGTGTCGGCGGCCATCGCAGCGCTATTCGGCATTCACGCACAGTCCTATCAGGCTCTGAGCGCCCACGCCGCGGATTTTCATTCTCAGTTCGTGCGGATGATGACCGGTGGGGCTGAGGCGTACGCGGCGGCAGAGGCGACCAATGTCCAGCAGGCTTTGCTCACTGCGATCAACGCGCCTACCCAGGCGCTGTTCAACCGCCCCCTGATCGGCAACGGCGCCAACGGCGTCGACGGCACCGGCGAGGCGGGCCGTCCCGGCGGATTCTTGGTTGGCGACGGCGGCAATGGCGGCTCCGGCGGTATCGGTCAGAACGGCGGCGCCGGCGGTGCGGCCGGGCTGTTCGGTAACGGCGGTAGCGGCGGACGGGGTGGCAACAATGCGGCCGGCGACGCGGGCAGCGGTGGACTTGGCGCCGGAGGTGGTCTGCTGTGGGGCAACGCCGGCAACGGCGGCGCGGGCGGCACCTCCAACACCGCTACCGCCGGCAACGGCGCCAACGGCGGGTCCGCCGGACTGTTCGGAAACGGCGGGGCAGGCGGGGCCGGTGGGTTGTCCTTCAGCATGGGCGGGGGCAGCGGCGGTAGCGGTGGCAACGGTGGGCTGCTGCACGGTAACGGCGGAAACGCCGGCGGCAGCCTCTCCGGAATTGGTTACGGCGGTGCCGGCGGGAACGCCTACCTGTTCGGCGACGGCGGTGACGGCGGCACCGGCACCCCGGGCGGCGCCGCGGGCAGGGCGGGGCTGCTGATTGGCAACGGCGGCAATGGGGGCAACGGTTTGCCCGGAGCCAATGGCGGTCTGCTATCAGGTGACGGCGGTGATGGCGGCGGCTCTATCAGTACCGCGGTCGCGCCCGGGGCCGGTGGAAATGCCGGGCTGTTCGGAAACGGCGGCGCCGGCGGCGCAGGGTTCGGTCGGGCCGGCGCCGACGGCGGATCCGGCGGATGGCTGTCGGGCAACGGCGGTGCCGGCGGCGACGGTGGCGACAACGTCGGAAGCAACCCCGGGTTCGCCGGTGGTAACGGCGGTAATGCCGGGCTCTACGGCAACGGTGGGGCCGGCGGCACCGGCGGGTTCGGCGGCATGCTCGGCAACGGTGGGACCGGCGGCAACGGCGGGCGCGGCGGAATCATTGGCGACGGCGGGCGGGGCGGCGACGGAGGACCCGCTTTCGGAACCACTGTTGCAATCGGGGGCAACGGCGGCAACGCACAGTTCATCGGTAACGGCGGAGCCGGCGGAAACGGGACCAACGGCGGCGCCGGCGGCAGCGGTGGTACCCGGGGCCTGCTCGCGGGAACAAACGGAACTCCCGGACAGGCGTGACTGAACGGGCGTGACCCGCGGAACACCGGCGTTTCTGCTGCTCGCGCCGCAACCGCCAACCCGACTGCGGCGACGTTGCTCCAGTAAGCTGGCAAACCATGCAAAAGCGGCTGCGCAGGCTGGGGGTGATGGGCGGGACGTTCGATCCCATCCATTACGGCCACCTGGTTGCTGCCAGCGAGGTCGCACACAAGTTCTCGCTCGACGAAGTGGTGTTCGTGCCGAGCGGGCAGCCGTGGCAGAAGGACCGCCGGGTATCGGCGGCCGAGGACCGGTACCTGATGACCGTGATCGCCACCGCCTCCAACCCCCGCTTCTCGGTCAGCCGCGTCGACATCGACCGAGGTGGCCCCACGTACACCAAGGACACGCTGCGGGATCTGCAGACCCTCAACGCGGACTCCGAGCTGTACTTCATCACCGGAGCGGACGCGCTGGCGTCCATCCTGACCTGGCAGGGCTGGGAAGAGATGTTCGAGCTGGCGCGTTTCATCGGTGTCAGCAGGCCCGGCTACGAGCTGCGCCACGATCACATCACCGAAGTTCTGGGTGAGCTGCCCACCGAAGCGTTGACGCTGGTGGAGATTCCCGCCCTGGCGATCTCTTCGACCGACTGCCGGCGGCGGGCCCTAGAGCGCCGGCCGCTGTGGTACCTGATGCCCGACGGCGTCGTGCAGTACGTCACCAAACGACGCCTCTACCGCACCCCCGAGAGGAGCGAGAACCCGACCGCCCCCAGCGTGACGGCCGGAAACAGCACATGAGCGCAAATCAGGAAGCGATCGACATGGCAACGGTGGCCGCCGCCGCTGCGGCATCGAAGTTGGCTGACGACGTCCTCGTCATCGATGTCTCGGGCCAACTGGTCATCACGGACTGCTTCGTCATCGCCTCGGCGTCCAACGAACGGCAGGTCAACGCCATCGTCGACGAGGTCGAGGAGAAGATGCGCCGAGCAGGCTACAAGCCGGCCCGGCGCGAGGGCGCCCGCGAGGGCCGCTGGACGTTGCTGGACTACCGCGACATCGTCGTGCACATCCAGCACCAGGACGACCGCGACTTCTACGCACTGGACCGGTTGTGGGGCGACTGCCCGCTGGTGGCGGTCGACCTGGGGGAGCAGCGGGACGGAACTGCGGAATGAGGGCGCGCCGGCTGGTGATGCTGCGGCACGGGCAGACCGACTACAACCTCGGCAGCCGGATGCAGGGTCAGCTCGACACGGACCTCAGTGAGTTGGGCCGCGCCCAGGCCGTGGCCGCCGCCGACGTGCTGGGCAAACTCCAGCCGTTGCTGATCGTGTCTTCGGATCTTCGGCGTGCGTTCGACACCGCGACCAAGCTCGGCGAGCAGACCGGCATGCCCGTCCAGGTGGACCCCCGGCTGCGGGAGACCCACCTGGGTGACTGGCAGGGTATGACGCACACCCAGATCGACGCCGATGTCCCGGGCGCTCGGTTGGCGTGGCGCGAGGATGCGGCCTGGGCGCCGCATGGCGGTGAAAGCAGGGTCGACGTCGCCGCCCGAAGTGTGCCGCTGGTGGCCGAGCTGGTTGCCGGCGCGCCGGAGTGGGGTGGCACGGGCCAGCCCGAGCGCCCGATCGTGCTGGTGGCTCACGGTGGTTTGATCGCCGCGTTGTCGGCCGCGCTGCTGAAGATCCCGGTTGCCAACTGGCCCATCCTGGGGGGCATGGGTAACTGCAGCTGGGTCCAGTTGAGCGGTCATTCCGAGGACGATGCCGGTTTTGCGGACATCCGCTGGCGACTGGATGTGTGGAACGCTTCGGCGCAGGTGTCCAATGACGTCCTCTGACCCTGGGGCCAGGCCCACCCTGTTGATCTTCGCCGACTCGCTGTCCTACTACGGTCCCACTGGCGGCCTGCCCGCCGACGACCCGCGTATCTGGCCTAATATTGTTGGCGCTCAACTTGATTGGAACGTTGAACTGATCGGCCGGATTGGCTGGACCTGTCGGGATGTATGGTGGGCGGCCACCCAGGACCCGCGGTCCTGGGCGGCGCTGCCGAAGGCCGGCGCGGTGATCTTCGCCACCAGCGGCATGGATTCGCTGCCATCGGTGTGGCCCACCGCAGTGCGGGAGTTGATCCGATACGTCCGGCCGCCCTGGTTGCGGCGCTGGGTGCGCGACGGCTATGGCTGGTTGCAGCCGCGGCTCTCGCCGATGGCCAGGTCCGCGCTGCCGCCGCAGCTGACCGCGTATTATCTCGAACGCACTCGCGGGGCAATAGATTTCAACCGTCCCGGGATCCCGGTCGTGGCGTCGTTACCCTCCGTGCACATCGCCGAGACCTACGGCAAAGCACACCACGGGCGCGCGGCTACCGTCGCGGCGATCACCGAATGGGCCGATCAGCAGGGGATTCCACTGGTCGATCTGAAAGCGGCTGTCGCCGAGGAAATTATGAGCGGGCGCGGAAATCCGGACGGGATCCACTGGAACTTCGAAGCCCATCAATGCGTCGCCGAGTTGATGCTCAAAGCACTCGCCGAAGCCGGAATTCCGAACGAGAAAACGCGCTGATTGTTGGCCAGCGCCGGCGACGATGCAGCGCGAAGCGATGAGGAGGAGCGGCGCCATGTCTGTCGTAGTCGTCACCGACAGCGCATCGCGCCTCCCGGCCGAATTGCGAGACCGGTGGGGGATTCGTGAAGTGCCGCTGCATATCCTGCTCGACGGCGCGGACCTGCGCGACGGCGTGGACGATGTTCCGGCCGACATCCACAAGCGACATGCCACCACCGCGGCCGCCACCCCGGCCGAGCTCAATGCCGCCTACCGACAAGCGTTGACCGACAGCGACGGCGATGGTGTTGTCGCCGTGCATATTTCGTCCGGGCTGTCCGGAACCTGCCGAGCCGCCGAACTGGCCGCCGCCGACCTCGTACCCTCGGTGCGGGTGATCGACTCCAAGTCGACGGCGATGGGTACCGGTTTCCTGGCATTGACCGCAGCCCGGGCGGCCGCGGACGGGGTCGATCTGGACAACGTCGCCGATGGTGTGGCAGCCGGGGTGCGCCGCACGCACGCCTACATGGTGGTGCACCGCTTGGACAACCTGCGCCGTAGCGGCCGCATCGGCGGCGCGAAGGCATGGTTGGGCACCGCGCTCGCGCTCAAGCCGCTGCTGCACATCGTTGACGGCAAACTCGTTCTGGCGCAACGTATAAGGACCATCAGAGGGGCGGTCGCGGCGATGGTCGACCAGGTCAGCGAGATTGTGGGGGAGCGCCCCGCCGCACTGGCGGTGCACCATGTCGGCAATCCCGACGGCGCGCGCGATCTGGCCGCCACGCTGGCAGACCGGCTGCCCGCATGCGACCCCGCCATTGTCACGCCGTTGGGTCCGGTGCTCGCATTGCACGTCGGCGAGGGGGCGTTGGCCGTATGCCTGCAGCTGGCCGAATGACTCCGGCGGGTCAGATCTGCTGGACGACGACCGTCCTGCCTATTCCGTCGGCGGTGTTCTGAAAATAGACGGGCAACAATGAGAACGGGTACGACCCCGTGTTGAACACGTAATATCCGGGCCCATACATGGGGCCCGTCGCCGACGCGACAACAAATGGGGTGTGGTCAGCTGTGACAGTCTGTGTGTAGAGGGGCACGCCATTGATGGTGGAGACCGTGATTACCGTTCCCGCCGGCAGGTGGTTACCGATGTTGAGACCCGGCACCAGCGACTGCGGGACGGCCCCGAGTTCACCCCCGGTATCGATGAACGCGCCGACGGTCTGCGGTAGTTCGTTGTTAATCTGAACTTGCACAACGGTTCTCGGAGAGCCGCCCATTCCGACATAGGGCGGCAGCGGATTGGGGCCGAACTGCATCGTGCCGCGCGGTAGGTTGACCAGCACTCCATCGTCCAAGTGGTCAGGTAGAGCATCGATCACCGAAACGGGGAACGGATAATCGTTGTTCTGGCCCACGCCGAGATAGGCGGGCAGGGACGACAGATCCACCGCCCTTCCGCTCAACGTAGCGGAGGTGGCGACGCCGATGGTGGTTGGTTCCGTAACGATGCCGTTCCCGAAGTTCAGGGTGGTCTGATAGGTCTGATAGTTGACCAACAGCGAGCCGCCGTAACTTACGCTGCTGGATCCGGTTGGGGTGCCGAGAGCGACCAGGTCGACGTAGTGCGGCGGTACCACCAGGCCAGACGCGCCGGAGTCGACGATGACGGGCGACGTCGGTCCTCCACCCACCGCGATATTCAGCATCGGTCTGCCGTACTGACCGGGATAGATCAGCGTCTGATTGGGACCCAGCGCCGTACTGATTCCTGCGGTGCCGGGCTCTCCGAGCAGGCCGCCGCGACCGCCTACGCCACCCACGCCGCCGGGGCCGCTGGCCCCGCCGGTGCCGCCGATGCCGATCAGGCCGGCCGAGCCGCCGGCACCGCCGGGCATGCCGCCGTAGAGGTTGCGGCCACCGGTGCCCCCGTTGCCCCACAGCAGACCGCCGGCGCCTCCGGCGCCTCCGGGCGCCCCGTAGCGGACGCTGACGCCACCGGTGCCCCCATTGCCGAACAGCCAACCACCGGCGCCACCGGGTGTTCCCATCCCTGCGGCGGTGGTGTAACCGTCGGCGCCGTCGCCGAACAGGGGGCGCCCGGTTGCCTGCAGGACCGGGTCGTTGATCAGGTGTGACACGTTGGAGGCCACATATTTGGCGAGAGCGGCCTCGGCGACCGCGTACTCGTGTGCCGTCTCCAGCAACCTGATCCGGAATTGCTCGTAGGACGCGGCGAATTGCTCGGCCGCTTGCTGATACTGCTGGCCGTGCTCGGCGAAGAGGCTGGCTACCGCCTCGGAGATCTCATCGGCGCTGGCGGCCGCCAAGTTCTCGGTGGGAATCGCCGCCGAAATATTCATTGACTGCAGGGCAGACCCCACGGTCCGCAGCTTCGCCGTAGCGGATTTCAACTGTTCCGGGGATACCGACACAAAAGACATGGCAGCCCCCAATCGTTACGCGCTGTCTGCGTCGACAGTGCTCGAACTGTAACTCCGGAGTGGGCGCTCCGATGTTGACCTGGTGTACTGAGCCGGGTCAGACACCGCCGGGGCCGCCGGTTCCGCCCTTGCCGCCGGTGCCGCCGGTGGCGCCGACAGCGGGGCCGCCCGTGACGCCGTCGCCGCCGCCGGTGCCTTTGCCGCCTGAACTGCCGGCGCCTCCGGTGCCGCCGGAGCCGCCGGTGCCGCCGTTGGTGCCGGCGCCGTTGGTGCCCCCGACCCCGCTGGTGCCGCCGTCACCGCCCGTGCCGGCCGTGCCGCCGTCACCGCCCTTTGCGCCGGGGAAGCCCGAGCCGGTCAGGCCCGCGCCGCCGGTGCCGCCGGTGCCGCCGTTACCGGCCGTCCCGCCGCTGCCGGCTGTGCCACCGACGAAAGTCGAGCCATTGAAGCTGCCGGCGTCACCACCCCTACCGCCGTTGCCGCCGCCTCCGCCAATACCGCCCACGGTTGGGGCAGTCGTGCCTTTGCTCGAACTGCCGGTGCCGCCATTGCCGCCGGCGCCACCGCCGCCTCCGGTACCGCCGGTGTTGGTCGTGACGGCGCCTGTGCTCGCGCCGCCGGCGCCGCCGTCGCCGCCGCGCCCGCCGACACCGCCCTTGGCGGGAATCGACGTTGTGTTGTTGCCGCCGTTACCACCCTGGCCGCCGCCGCCACCGTTGCCGCCTGCCGCGGTGAGGTCGCCGATCCCGCCTTCGCCACCGGAACCGCCATTGCCGCCGGCTCCGCCCGGCGCGGCGGGGCTGCCGTTGCCGCCCTTGCCGCCAGGGCCGCCGTTGCCGCCGGTCCCGCCGACGGCGCTGAGAGCGCCACCCTTGCCGGCGATGCCCGCGGCGCCGCCGTTGCCGCCGTTGCCGCCCCTGCCGACGTCGTCGCCGAGAGGTCCGCCGTTGCCGCCGGTGCCGCCGTTGCCCCCGTGGCCGCCGCTGCCGCTGGCGCCGTTGGTCCCGCCCGGGCCGGAGTTACCGCCGTTGCCGCCCTTGCCGCCCGCGCCGCCGCTGCCGCCCGCGTCAGCAGCGAAAGACGCGCCCGCGTTGATGCCCGGAGCGCCGTTGCCGCCGTCGCCGCCCTTGCCGCCGCCGCCACCATTGCCGGCGGTGGCGCCATTGCTGGTAGCGCCGGCACTGCCGCCGTTGCCGCCGACTCCGCCGGCACCGCCGGCCGGGGCGCTCACGCCGCCCGGGCCGTTGTCGGTGCCGGCGTTCCCGCCATGGCCGGCGTTGCCGCCGGCGCCGCCGCTGCCGCTGACACCTCCGGTGCCGGTGGCGCTTCCGCCGTTGCCGCCCTTGCCGCCGTCACCGCCGATGTCGCCCGCTTTGCCAGTCGCACCGGCGAGGCCGTTGCCGCCGGAACCGCCGGTGCCGCCGTCGCCGCCTCGGCCACCGCTGCCCTGCGTGGTGCCCGTGCCGGTGGCGCCGGCGTTGCCGCCCGCACCGCCGGCACCCCCGGCGTTACCGGCACCGGCGCCCGTGACACCGGTGCCGCCGTTGCCGCCGTTGCCGCCCGCGCCGCCGCTGCCGGCTTTGCCTCCGATGCTCCCGACGCCGGTGGCGTTGCCGCCGTTGCCGCCCGCGCCGCCGTTCCCGCCGGTGTCTCCCACCGTGCCGGCCGCGCCGCTGTTGCCAGGGCTGCCTTTGCCGCCAGTACCGCCGGTGCCGCCGACTGCTCCGCTGCCCGCGGCGGCACCGCCGGTGCCGGCCTTGCCCGCGTCGCCGCCATTGCCACCGGCCCCACCCGACGGTGCCGTCACGCCGCCCTTACCGGCGTCAGCGCCGCCGTTACCGCCGTTGCCGCCGTCGCCACCGCTGCCTGCGCTGCCACCGGTTGTGCCGCCGTTGCCGCCGTTGCCGCCGTTGCCGGCCCTGCCGCCGGCGCCGCCGACGGCTCCGCTGCCTTCGCTGATGCCGCTGACGCCGCCGGTGCCGCCGTTGCCGCCGCCGCCGCCCTTGCCGCCGGTGGTGCCGCCGGTGCCGCCGTTGCCGCCGTTGCCGCCGAGTCCGCCGACGCCGCCGTTGCCGCCGGCCAGGCCCGAGTTGAGGGCCGCATCGCTGCCCGTGCCGCCGGTGCCGCCTGCGCCGCCCTTGCCGCCGGCGCCGCCCACGCTGCCGGTGCCGGCGGCGGTGCCACCGACGCCGCCGGCACCGCCGTTACCGCCGCCTCTGCCGCTGTTGGCAGTGCCGGCGCTACCGTTGCCGCCGTCTCCACCGGAACCACCTACGCCGCCCTTGCCCGCGCCGGTACCGCCTGAGCCCGCTGCTCCGGCATTGCCGCCCTTACCGCCGGTGCCGCCGGACGGTGCGCCGGAGCCGCCGGAGCCGATGTCGGCGCCGGCGTCACCGCCGCGGCCGCCGGCACCGCCATTGCCGGCGTTGCCGGCCTTACCGCCGGTACCGGAGGCGTTGCCGCCGTTGCCGCCGATGCCGCCCGCACCGCCCGCGCCGCCATGGTCGCCGCCGGCGCCTACGCCGCCGTTGCCACCGGTGCCGCCGGTGCCGCCGGTGCCGCCGATACCGCCGGCGGCACCACCGCTGGCCGCGCCCGGACGGCCACCCGCGCCGCCCCGGCCGCCCGTGCCGCCGGCCGGGGCTGTCGCGCCGCCGGTCCCGGTATCCGTGCCCCCGACTCCGCCGTCGCCGCCACTGCCGCCCGATCCGCCGTTGCCCGCTTTTCCACCGGCGCCCGAGGCGTTGCCGCCGATACCGCCGGCCCCACCCAGACCGCCGGTATCGCCTGTCTTTCCGGCGATATCGGTTCCGCCTCTGCCGGTGGCACCGCTGCCGCCGTCACCGCCGTTACCGCCGATGCCGCCGCTGCCTTTTGTGGTCCCGGTACCCGCCGTGCCGGCGTTGCCGCCGTTTCCACCGGCACCGCCCGCCGGCGCGGTGGCCCCGCCGCCGCCGCCGATGTCGGCACCGCCCTTTCCGCCGTGGCCGCCGTTGCCCCCATCGCCGGCCTTGCCGCCGATGCTGCCGGTGCCAGTCGCATTGCCGCCGTTGCCGCCGGTGCCGCCGTTGCCGCCGGCGGTTCCGGCTGCGCCGGCCGCACCCTCGCTGCCCTTGCCACCGTTGCCGCCAGTGCCGCCGCTGCCGCCGGTGCCGCCCCCGCCGGCGACGACTCCGGTGCCGCCGGTGCCGGCGTTACCCCCGGTGCCGCCGTTGCCCCCGGTGCCGCCACTGCTGCCCGCAGCGGAGTAGCCGGTGCCGCCATTCCCGCCGGCGCCGCCGTTGCCGGCCTTTCCGCCGATGCTGCCCTTACCCGCGGCGTTGCCGCCATTTCCGCCGGCGCCGCCGGCGCCGCCGTGATCACCGGTCGTCCCGACGCCACCAGCGTTGCCGTTCGCACCTTTGCCGCCGGCCCCGCCGGCGCCGCCGACGCCGCCGCTGCCAACGGTGTCGCCACTGCCGCCGGTGCCGGCGTCGCCGCCGTTGCCTCCTTTGCCGCCGGCCGGGGCAGTGGCTCCGCCCGTGCCGGTGTCGGCCCCGCCATCCCCACCGGTCCCGCCGGCCCCCCCGTTGCCGGCTTTGCCGCCGATGCTGCCGGTGCCGGCGGCGTTGCCGCCGTTACCCCCGGCCCCGCCACGGGCACCTTCGGTCCCAGCGCTGCCGGCCGTGCCCGCATTGCCGTTGCCGCCGTTTCCGCCGTTGCCTCCGCTGCCACCGGTGCCTCCGCCGCCCGCGCCCGCGTCGCCGCCGTTGCCGCCCGCACCACCATTGCTGCCGGGTGCCCCGGCAGCGGTGAGACCGTTGCCGCCATTGCCGCCGGCACCACCACTTCCGGCTTTGCCGGCGATACCGGTGGCTCCGCCGCTCCCGCCGTTACCGCCGGTCCCACCGTCGCCGCCGGTGTCGCCCGCAGCGCCGATGACAGTGCTCGCGTTGCCGTCGGCGCCGCTGCCGCCGGCTCCACCGTCGCCGCCGTTGCCCCCATGCCCTGCGGCTTTGCCACCGGTGCCGGCCTGCCCGGCGTCACCCCCGTGGCCGCCATCGCCGCCGGACGGCGCCGTCGCGCCACCCGTGCCCGTGTCACTGCCGGCGCTACCCCCGTTGCCGCCCGTGCCGCCATTTCCGGCATTGCCACCAGTGCCGCTGACGCCGCCGGACCCGCCGTTACCGCCAACTCCGCCGTTCCCGCCTCTGGTTCCGCCGACGCCGGCCGCGCCGTTGCTGCCGGTGCCGCCGTTTCCGCCGGTGCCGCCGTTTCCGCCGGTGGCACCGCTGCCCTGGATGGCTCCGGTACCTGCGACGCCGGCGTTGCCACCGTTGCCTCCGGCGCCGCCCTTGCCGCCGGGTATACCGGAGTTGGCTTTACCTCCACCGGAACCGCCGTTTCCGCCGGCGCCGCCGTTCCCGGCGTTGCCGCCGGTACCGGTAAGACCGCCGCTGCCACCGTTGCCGCCGGCGCCGCCGTTGCCGCCATTGTCGCCGGAACTACCGCCGGTGGCGCCTGCGTGGCCCTTAGCGCCATCGCCACCGACTCCGCCGTTGCCTCCGACGCCGCCGCGACCCGCGATCAGACCCGTGCCGGCCTTGCCTGCGTCGCCGCCATTGCCTCCGCTGCCGCCGGACGGGGCGGTGAAGCCCCCACCGCCGCTGTTATCCGAGCCGCCGTTGCCGCCGGCACCTCCGGCGCCGCCGTTCCCGGCGTTGCCGCCGACTCCGGTCGCGCCGCCATCGCCGCCGTTGCCGCCGATACCCCCGCTGCCACCGGCGAACCCGGCCTTGCCGGACCCGCCGTTGACGCCGCTGCTTCCGTCCCCGCCATTGCCGCCGCGACCGCCGGTGGCGCCGTGGCCCGTTGCGGCACCGGTACCTGCTGCTCCCGCCGCGCCACCGTTTCCGCCGGCCCCGCCTGCGCTGCCGGCTCCGTTACTGGTGCCGGCCTTGCCGCCGTCACCGCCGGCACCGCCGTTCCCGGCGTTGCCGCCGATACCGGTGTTACCCGCGCCGCCGGCTCCGCCTGCGCCGCCGTCGCCGCCCTGACCACCGCCGCCGCCTTGCAGACCGGGGCCGGTGGGGGCGATGCCCCCATTGCCGCCGTGACCGCCGGCGCCGCCGACTCCACCGCTGCCCGCGGTGCCGCCCGCTCCGGAGCTGCCACCCGCACCGCCGGCGCCGCCGCGGCCGCCCGCGAACCCGGTCGCGCCCACAGCGCCGCCGGCACCGTCGGCTCCGGCGCCGCCGCCCCCGCCGTTGCCGCCGCGACCGAAGCCACCGCCTCCGACGCCGGCGCCGCCGGCTCCGGCATCGCCGCCGTGCCCACCCGCCCCGCCATCGCCGCCGGCACCGGGGGTGCTGATGCCCGCTCCGCCCGTGCCGCCGACACCGCCGTCACCGCCGACCCCTGCGACGCCCAAGTTTCCTGCGATGCTTCCCGGTCCGCCGGCGCCACCGACGCCGCCGGCTCCACCTGCTCCGCCCGCAGCACCCGGAAGGCCGGCGCCGCCCGCCCCGCCGATACCGCCCGCGCCCCCGGCGCCGCCGCTGGCAAGGCCCAGCATCTGACTGGCCCCGCCGACCCCGCCGTTTCCGCCAGCGCCGCCGGATTGCCCCGGTGCGCCGGGCGCACCGGCCCCACCTGCGCCGCCGGTGCCGGCGAAACCGGTCGTTGTTCCCCCGTTGCCGCCGCGCCCACCGTCGCCGCCACGCCCACCCGGGGTAACTGCATCACCGCCGACGCCGCCGGCGCCCCCATTGCCGTTGGCGCCGGCATTTCCGCCGGCGCCACCCTGCTGGCCTGGCGCGCCGGAACCACCCCTGCCGCCGTTGCCGGACACCCAGCCACCGTCTCCGCCGTTCTCACCTGTGCCCGCCCTGCCGTCGGCGCCATCGCCGATGATCGGCCGGTCCGTCAGCAGCTCGCTGGGGGCATTGACGAGGCCCATCAGGCCCGTCGCCAGCGGGCTGTCCAACAGCGGTTGCAGCAGCCCGGCGTTGCCGAACTCAATGCGCTCATATGCCGCCGCGCCCCGCTGGAATGCCTGGACAAACTGGTCGTTCGCCGCAGCGGCCTGCGCGCTGGCCGCCTGGTATTCCTGGCCGAAGGTGCCGAACAATCGCGCGATCGCCGATGAGACCTCGTCCGCGGCCGCCGCCGCGATGCCCGTCGTCGGCGACGCCGCGGCCGCGCTGGCGGCGCGGATCGATTCGCCGATTTCGAACAGGTTCGTTGACGCCGCGGCCAGGGCCGCCGGTGTTGCAATGACGTAAGACATCGGCACCTCTGAATCAGTCTTCGGTGGAAGCGGGCAAGTGGGCTGTGCGGCTGATCGGATGGGGGATCATCGATGCCTCGTCTAGAACAGGGTGAGCGGGCCGGCGAAACTGATCGGAATCCGGTCGATCGTGATCGACGGCAGATCGAACGCGGGTAAAGCGCCGGACAGCGCCTGTCCCAACGGAATTCGCGGGATGGTCAGACCCGGGAAGGTCAGCGACGGGATGGTCACCGATAGCGGCAGGCCGAGTTCGATCGGGTCCACCGGGATCGAGAATCCGGGGATTCCCCCTGGCGGGGTCGAGACCGTGAACCAGGGGATTTCCCATGCAGGAGTCGTGCTGGTGCTGGACCCCCCGAGATTGATCTGCGGGACGACGCCTCCACTGAAATAGATCGCGCCGGTGGTGGTCGCGAGCCCGGTCTTGATCTGATCGAAATGCAGGAACGCGTCGGCGGTCAGCCGGGGGATGCTGATGGGCTGCATCGAGACCGGGCCCGCGGTTGCGCTCGGGTCGAGTCCCAGGTGAATGGGCGGTGTGGAGAAGGACGGGATGGTGATCGGACCGATGCCGCCGCCGAGGTCGAAGCCCAGCGGGATCGACGGAATGTGGAACGAGGGGAGTACGGCGGGGCCGATGCCTCCGTTGGCGGTGACGTAGAGCAGTTTGTATGGCGGCAGCAGGTTGTCCGGGGTGGCCAGTTTGACGATGGCGTCCAAGCTGGCCTGGATGGCGGGGATGGTTCGGGCGGGAATGGTGAAGCCTTTGGGCCCGGCGGCGAGATTGAGGTCCACCAGGTTGTTGGCCGGGAAGGTCAGCCCGTTCGGGAAGATCGTGGCGCCGTCGACACCGCCCGGCAATCGGAACCCCAGCGGGATCCTGTCGATCATCACGGCCGGCGTGTTGAAGGCGTACGTCCCGCCGCTGAAGACTATCGAATACGGATCCTGGGTCGCGCTGCCGAGGACTAGGGGGTTGACGAAGAGCAGGTCGGTCAGCGGTGGCGAACCGATCGAAATGTATGCGCCGGTGGGGGCGGGGATCGGGTCCCAGGGCGCATTGCCGCTGGTCCATATGACGAATGGCGATATCTTCGTCACCGCAGTCTTGAACGCGTCGAAATGGACGGTTGCCAACGGGTCGTTGAAGATCGCGGGAATGGTTTGGGACGGGATGCCGATCGGGCCCAGGCCGATGTCGCCGGTGATGTCGATCGGGATGTTCGGAAGCTCTATCGGCGGGATGGTGAATGCCCCATGACTCAGGCCGAAATTGAGGCCCAGGGGAATGGTGGGAATCGGGAGGTCCGGGATCTTCACCGGGCCCATGCCGCCGGAGAACTGGAAATCGACCAGGTTGAGTGACGGAGGAATACCGTCGATCGGATTGAGCAGGGTGGCGTCGAGGTGCAGGTGCAATGGAATGGGGTCGATCGTGTAGCCATCGGGGAAGATCGTGAACGGCTGCAGGCCGCCGGTCAGCGTGTAAGTGACCGGAATCGGGTTCTGCGGGATGGACATTCCGCCGGGGAACAGGGTGAAGGCGGGAATGCCGCCGTGGGTGTCGATGGTCAGCGGAATCGGGGAGGTCGCGATTCGCGGAATATTGATCGCTGGAAGGTTCAGCGTGACGGCACCGGTCCGGGCATCGGTGGCGCCGGTCTGGACGAGGATGCCGGCGGTCGGTCCCAGGGTGTTCAGTTGCTGGCTGATCGCGAATTGCCCGAACGACCACGGGGGAAGGTTGTCGGGCTTGTATTGGGCGTTGAAGCCGATCGCCGGAAGCTGCAGCGTCGATCCGGTGCTGGCGGGGATGTTGAGCGGAATCACGATCTGCTGCGCCGGCATGTTGAGGCCCTCGAAGAGGGTGATGGCGGGAAGCGCCACGCCCTGGTGGATTTCCACCGGTATTGCTGGCACGTCGATCTGCGGCACGGTGAAGGAATTGATGTAAATGGTCTCGTTGATGTTGATCGGCAACCCTGGAACGTGAATAGGGTCGATGTGGACGGGACCGAGGTTCTGGTTGATGTCCAGAAGGGTGATCCCCAGGTTGGGGTCGGCCACATTCTGGTAGTCACCGGTAAAGAGTGCGCCGATGCTGTGGTCGCCGGAGATCAATATCCCGTCGTTGAAGTCACCCGAATTGGCCAACCCGACGTTGCCGTCGCCGCTGTTGAACAGGCCGGAGTTGACATTGCCGGGGTTCAGCGCGCCGAGGTTGGCGTTACCCGCGTTGAAGAAGCCGAGATTGCGCTCGCCCGCATTGCCCAATCCGCTGCTGAAGTTGCCGGCGTTGAAGAGGCCGGTGCTGCCCACGCCGGAGTTGCCGATACCGATGTTGTTGCTGCCCGAGTTGAAGAATCCGACGTTGTTGGTGCCGGAGTTGAACAGGCCGATGTTGCCGGTCCCGGAGTTCCAACCGCCGAAACCGTTCTGGTTGTCGCCGACCAGGCCGATGCCGACGTTGCCGGTGCCGGTATTGCCGAAACCGATGTTGCCCGACCCGGCGTTGCCGAACCCGAAGTTGCCCGACCCGGCGTTGCCGAGGCCGACATTCTTGCCCACCATGGCGCCTAAAGCACCGTTGCCCCAACCGATGTTGGCATCGCCGATATTGCCGCCACCCAGGTTGTAGCTGCCGATGTTGCCGTTGCCGAGGTTGAGGCTGCCCAGGTTGCCGCTGCCGAAGTTGTACACACCGACGTTGCCCAGTCCCGCGTTCATCAATTGCTGCTGGAGCCAGGTCGCACCGGAAGTCACCACGTCGCCCAGTTGCGGCCCGATGCTCCCCGGCAGGGCGAGGTTCGATCCGATCGGGATTGCGGGAATAAGTGTTTCGGGAATGGTGAACTGCGGTATTTCTGTCGCGAAGTTGAGTGGAATCGACTGTGTATAGCCGATGCCCGGGATGGTGGCGGCGGAGACGATGTCCAATGGAATATCGATTGGAATCGACCCGCCCAGAGAAAGCGGCGGAATGGCGATGGAGGACGTCATGAAATCGAGCGGCACCGTCATTGCATCGATACCCTGATTGACGACGAAGGCGAAAACGTTTCCTTCGAGTTGTCCGCCTATCACCGGTATGCCCCGGAGAGTGAACGGTATGGAACCGATGTTGACGTTGATACCGATTGGTTCGGTGGCAAAGGTTCCGGAGGTGCCGAACGGCGGAATGACAATGGGCTCGTGCGTGATGAACCCATAGTTCGTGATGCCGTTCAAGCCCAGGCCGATAGCGGGGGTGGGAATAGTGGGTAAGCCGAGGTTCAGGTTGATGGTGCCGGTTCCGCCCGCACGGATCGGCTGGATGAGCGGCGCCGCCGGAATATGGATGGGACCGACGCTGCCGGTGGTGGGCACCGGGGTCGGGGAGAGCACCGTGGCGTTGATTTTGAAGGGGAACTGATCGATGCGGAAGCCGTCCGGAAAAACGGTGAACGGATCTGAGCCGACGGAGAAATTGGTGAGGCTGACCGAGTTCTCCGGGAATGTGAGGCCACCCGGGAGCAACGTCATGGGATCGATGCCGCCGCCCAGGCCCAGAGTGAGGATGTTCTGTGCGGGAATGCTGATGTCGGGCAGTGCCAGTGGGGTGGTCGCCAGATCGAGAGTCTGCGGGCCGTAGAAAAGGGCGTCGACCGCGACATTGATGTTTCTCAGAACAAGAGAGGGCAGGCCGCTGCCCAGACTCATGCTGGCGATGTCGATGTGCGCGTTCGGGCCGCTGATCGGGCCGAGCTGGAGCTGCCCGGTGAAACTGAGCGGGTCGAGAAGGTTGACCGAGGAAATGGTGTTCTGGGCCAGGGCCACGGTGCCCGTCGCATGCAGCGGTATCTGCGGAATGGCGATCTCGGGAACGGTGAAGCTGCCGATGCTGACGGTCGCGTTGGTGATCGCGGCGTGCGCCTGCGGTATGGCGATGGGTGCGACGTGGACGGGTCCCACGGTGCCGTTGGCCGTGATCGTGAGCGGAATCGACGGAAGTGGGAACAGGGGCACCACGCGATCGGCGCGGACGACGGTGTCCAATGACGCAGGGATTGCGTCGATAGTGATTCTCGGCGTGCTGAAGCCGTCGATCTGGCCGGCCGTGCTGATCGTCAGCGGAATGGCATTCTCGGGCAGGGAGAAGCCGGGGATGGTGAAGGCCCCGGTGCCGGCCTTGATACCGACATCGAAGTGCAGCGGTGCATCGGGGATGCTCAAACCGCCCGGAAACAGGGTGAGCGCAGGGGTCGTGTAGCTCAGTTGCGCGGCAATGGGATTGACGCCCGGGTTGATGAAGACGCCCTGACTCAGCAAGAGGGGCCCCGCCCACAGCCCGGACGTTTGAATGCCGCCCGGCACCAGGTTGAATCCGGGAATTGTGATGATCTGGCTGGGGAACTCGATGGCCGGCACCAGGGTGATGGGCGACACCCTCAGGGGGCCGATGTCGATCGGAATGCTGAAGTCCACCAACGGGATTGCCGGGACGTGGATCGGTGGAACGGTCAGCGGTCCCAGCAGGAAGGTCTGGTGGAAGTTCAGTGGGATGGTCGGAAGGATCTGAATCGGTTCGATGGTGATCGGGCCGACGGCTCCTGCGACGTTCAGTTCGAGGGGAAGGGTGATCGGGAAGAGGTCGAAGGAGGGACCACCGGTCGCGCCGAGCAAACCGGAAAGCAATCTGCCCGGATTGAGTAAGGCCGGGCCGCTAGCCGCGCCGAGCGCACCCCTAGCCAGGCTCGCGGTACCCGAGGTGAGAAATCCTTGGGCCGCCGCAGCTGCAGTACTGGCGGCGCTCACCACGTTCGGAAGCCCGCCAAGCGCCTGCGCCGGCTCGGTGAACGTCTGCAACGCCGACGCCACCGCAGAGGCATTGAGGTGGTAGCCGGCCATGGCGGCCACGTCCTGGGCCCACATCAGCTCGTAGTCGAACTCCGTGGCCGCGATGGCCGGAGTGTTCTGGCCAAAGATATTGGACAGCGCCAACGCGACGAACTGCGACCGGTTCCCGGCAATGACCTCCGGGCGCACCGCGGCGGCCAGCACCGCTTCGAAGGCGGCCACCACCGCCCTGGCCTGCGCTGCGGACGACTCGGCGGCGGCTGCCGCCGCGTCCAACCACCCCGCGTACGGGGCCGCCGCCGCGGCCATTGCCGCGGCCGAGGCGCCCTGCCATGACCCGGACACCAGCCCGGAGGTCACCGACGAGAACTCCGTCGCCGCCGTGCTCAGCTCGGCGGACAACCCCTCCCAGGCGGTCGCGGCCGCCAGCATGGGTTCTGGCCCCGCACCAGCGTGCAACAAAGCGGAGTTGACCTCCGGCGGAAGAATGAAAAAGCTCAACTGTGCGCCCTTTGCTCAGACCATAAGCCGCCGAAACCCCATCGACGGCAGCGTCAATTTAGGGGTAAGTTTATTGCGCAACCCGTACCTGCACCGCGTATCGACATAATTTGTACACGCGCATATGGGTGACGTCAGGGGACTGGCCAGATTCCTACTGTGGCTGTGCATTCTGCTTAATGAATCTGTGCACAATGCCTAAAATACCTGTGCAGAATGCCTATTTCGCAGTGCAATGTGCCCAGTCGCGAATTTTGTATTCAAATGGCGATCCCGCGTGACGCTCGCCACAGCTCGCCGCGCCGGCCCCGGCTTCCGTCACCGTCGCCGGTAACGTCGGTGAGCTTTGTCCCCCACCCGAGGAGCATCATGGGTCTTCCCCGCCGACGAATGATCGTGGCCGCTGCCGCCTTGACGGCGGCGGTGGCCGCCGGGAATCCGCGGCGGCCCGACCCCCCGATCCTGTTGGACACCGAGGAACCGTGGCCGCCGATCGACGCCCGCCTCGCCGCGCTCGAGGCGAGCTCCAACGCCTCGATCGGACTGTTCGGACTGAATCCGGCTTCCGGACGCGAGCTGGGTTATCGCGCTGACGACATGTTCGCCACCTGCTCGACGTTCAAGGCCTATGTGGCAGCCCAGATCTTGCAGCAAGATCAGCGCGGTGAACTGCGGCTCACCGACACCGTCTACATCGACCCCGCCGCTGCCGTCCCCGTCGCCTCACCGGTCACCAAAGCCCACATCGGCGAACGAATGCCGCTTTCGGAGCTGTGTGCGGCGGCGGTGCGGCACAGCGACAACACCGCAACCAACCTGATGCTCGCCATGTTGGGCGGCCCGCCGTCGGTGACCGCGTTCGCCCGTTCGGTCGGCGATGACCGGACGTCGATGGTGCGCTGGGAAACCGAGCTGAACACCGCCTATCCGGGCGACCCACGGGACACCACCAGCCCCCGGGCGATGGGCACCGGCTTCCTCACCATGCTCACCGGGGATGTTCTGGACGCACCGCACCGGGCCCAACTGGAGGAGTGGATGCGCACCATCGTCACGGGGGACCGCCGCATCCGCGCGGGCTTGCCGCCCGGATGGTCAATCGCGGACAAGACCGGTTCTGGTGACTACGCGAGCACCAATGACATCGGGGTCGCTTCCGGGCCGCACGGCGAGCGAGTTTTGTTGGCGGTGATGACGCGAACCCGCTCGAATGACCCCGAGGCGCCCACCTCGGACGCGCTGATCGCCGACGTGACGAAGCTCGCGGTGCCCTGGCTGCTGGTGCCGGTCTAGGGTGCGTGGCCCGGCCGAGTCAGCGGGGTACCGCCTTGGCCGGGACGAACACATTGTCGCTGCCCCTGGGATGCACCACCTGCGGCCACCAGAACCACCGGCCCAGCAACGTCGCGATCGAGGGCATCAGCAGCGTGCGCACGATCAAGGTGTCCAGCAGCAGGCCGATACAGACGGTGGAGCCGAATTGGCCGAGCACCCGCAGGTCACTGCCGAGCATCGACGCCATGGTGAAGGCGAACACCAGGCCCGCAGCGGTCACCACCCCGCCGGTGCCGGCCATCGACCGGATGATGCCCGTCTTGAGCCCGGCATGGATTTCCTCTTTGAACCGGGACACCAGCAACAGGTTGTAGTCGGAGCCGACGGCCAACAGGATGATCACCGACAGGGCCATCACGATCCAGTGGATCTTGATGCCGAACAGGTCCTGCCAGATCAGCACCGACAACCCGAACGAGGCGGCGATGGAGCTGGCCGCGGTGCCCACGATCACCAGCGCCGCCACCACGCTGCGGGTCAACAGCAGCATGATCATGAAGATCAGCGTCAGCGCCGACACCACGGCGATCATCAGGTCGTACTTGGCGCCGTCGTGCATGTCCTTGAACGTCGCCGCGGTGCCCCCCAGGTACACCTTCGCGTCGGACAGGGAGGATTGCTTGAGTCCCTCCTGCGCGGCGGTCCGTTCGGCGTCGACGCGGGAAATGCCTTCCGGCGTCATCGGATCGCCCTGGTGAGTGATGAAGAATCGCGCTGACTTGCCGTCCGGCGACAGGAACATGCGCAGGCCCGTCTGGAAATCCGGGTTGTCGAACGCCTCGGGCGGCAGGTAGAAGAAGTCGTCGTTCTTGGCGGCGTCGAAACTCTGGCCCATGACGACGGCGGTGTCGCTCAGCGCCTTCATCTGGTCCAGCATCGCCGAGAACGTCGCCTGCATGGTCAGCGTGAGGGATTTCGTCGTCTTCATCGTGGTGATCATCGGCGGGATCAGCACCAGCATCGAGCGGGTGGCATCCGCCGTGCGTTGGATGTCCTTGGTCAGCAAGTCGAATTGCCCTGCCAATTGGTCGAATCCGTCCAACGACTCGAACAGCGACCGCAACGACCAGCAGATGGGAATGTCGAAGCAGTGCTTCTCCCAGTAGAAGTAGCTGCGGATCGGACGCCAGAAATCGTCGAAGTCGGCGATGTGGTCCCGCAGCCGGTTGGTGATCTCGGCGGTCTCCGCGGTGGTTCTGGCGCTGTCGTCGGCGGCGTTGGACAGCTCCGTCGTCACCTTGTACATGCGTTCCATGGTTTCGATCATGAACTGCATCTCGTCGGCCATCTTGGTGATGTCCTTCATGCGGTCCTGCAGGAACGCCATGTTCTGCATCGTCGTCTGGCTCTGCATGCTGTTCTGAAAAGGTATGGAGCTGTGCTGAATCGGGATGCCCAGCGGCCGGGTGATGTCCTGCACCATGGCGATGCCGACGGTGCGCATCACGTTCTTGGCCACCCGGTCCAGCACCAGCATGTCGGCGGGGTTGCGCATGTCGTGGTCGGCCTCGACCATCAGCATGTCCGGGTCCATCCGCGCTTGTGAGAAGTGCCGGTCCGCGGCCTGCTGGCCGAGGTTGGACGGGGCGGAGGCCGGGAGATAGTACCGGTCGTTGTAGCTCGTCACGTAGCTCGGCAGGGCCACCATCCCGATCAGGACGATCGCGGCGCTGACTGCCAAAACTGGTGCGGGCCAACGCACCACCGCGGTGCCGACACGCCGCCACAGCCGCCCCTGCCGGGCCGTGCTCCTGGATTCGAAAAGATGGAACCTACTGCCCGCGAACACCACCGCTGGCCCCAGTGTGACGCCGGCCAGCACCACCACCAACATGCCGATCGCCACCGGCGCGCCCATGGTGTTGAACCAGGGCAGCCGGGTGAAGCTCAGGCAGTACGTGGCGCCGGCAATGGTCAGGCCCGAGCCCAGGACGACCGGAGCCACCCCGCGAAAGGTGGTGTAGTAAGCGCCTTCTCGATCCTCACCCGCGCGCAGCGCCTCCTGATAGCGTCCGATCAGGAAGATGCCGTAGTCGGTGCCCGCGGCGATCGCCAGCATGGTCAGGATGTTGGCGGCGAACGTGGTGAGGCCGAAGACGTTGTGGTAGCCCAGGACTGCCACGATTCCGCGTGACGAGGCCAGCGCGACGAAGGTCATGAACAGCTGGACCAGGGTGGTGACGATCGATCGGTAGACCAGCAACAGCATGAGCGCGATCGCACCGAGGGTGAACAGCGTAATGGTGGCCAGACTGGCGTTGCCGATGATGTGCATGTCGTCGGACAGCGCCGCGGGCCCGGTCACGTAGGACTTCACCCCGGGTGGTGGCGGGTTGTGCTCCAACACCTTTCGGACGGCTTCCACGGAATCGTTGGCCAGCGTGGTGCCCTGGTTGCCGGCGAGGTTCAGCATCACGTAGGCGCCCTTGGCGTCGGCGCTCTGGGCTCCCGCCGCGGTCAGCCGGTCACCCCAGAAGTCCTGGATGTGCTGAATGTGCTCGTGATCCTGGCGCAGCTGGCGGATCACGTTGTCGTAGTAGCGGTGTGCGTCATCGCCGAGGGGCTGCTTGCTCTCCAGCACGATCATCACCGTGCTGTTGGAATCGAATTCCTTGAAATTGTGGCCCAGTCGCATCATCGCCACCATGGACGGTGCGTCCTCCGGCGTCATCGGCGCCGAATGTTGTTCGCTGACCTTTTCCAGCGTCGGAACGATGACGTTGACCAGGACGGTCAGCACCACCCACGCGATGATGATCGGCACCGCGAAGATGCGGATGGTGTGAGGGATGAGGGGCCGGTGGCGGCGCTCTTCGGTGGCGGGGGGTTGGACGGCGATCGGCGTGGTGTCGTCGGCGGCAGATCTGTGGTTGAGGTCGCTCATGCCGACTTCACCAGGCAGAAGGTCTGGGGATTGACGCCGTCGGACTGTTTCTCTTCCTTCACCACGTTGTCGACGGTGATGCGGCAGCCGATCCGGCTGCCGTCGCTCTGGGCCATGATGTTGGCGCTCACCGAGGGCAGCGTCGTCGAGATGGTGAACGACCACGGCAGCGGCGCGGCGTTGACCTGGTGGGTGTTGGCGTCGGCGTCCCAGTAGTTGATGTTCGCGATGGCTCCGGCGGGCCCGAAGATGTCGTACTTGACGATCTTGGGGTTGAACTGCACGATCTCGATGCCCGCGCCGGCGTTGGCGTTGAGGTCCTCGGACCCGAAGATCTTGTGCAGCCGGGACACCACCAGTCCCGCGACGGCGAGCACCACCACCAGAACCAGAGGTATCCACGCCTTCCGCAGCAAGCGGGTAGTGGGACCCGCGATCGCACCAGCCTTCATCGCCACCGCCCTTTACGAGTCTCCTGCCCCAACTCAGGGTTGCAACACCCCGCGGGAGAGCGTGCTTCCCCGGCACGACAAATCCGGCAGAATGTTTGCTCGGCTAAGTATGTTAACCGTTAGTGGACGCCAACGTTCCCCGGGGTTGCGCTCGGATGCCCAGCGGCACAATCAGCGCGCCACCCGGCCGGTAACCGGCGGCAGGTCCGCGAGCGTCACGATGCCCTGCCTGGCGGCTACCACCGCGGGGATGGCGTTGGTGACCGGCATCGCCGTGTAGATCATGCCCAGGCCCATGAAGCCGGGTTCGGTCCAGTCTTTCGGCGGCAGACAGTGCAGCACCGTGCGCATGTTGGGCAACCCGAACACCTGGATGACGTGCCCGTGCTCGAGCGGCTTGGGTGGGACGACGTGATCGCCCATCGTCCAGTTGAATCCGACGCTGACGACGTTGCGGTCACCTTGCCAGCCGCGGTGATATCCGTAGACGCCGCCGACCGTTCCGGCGGGGATCGTCATGAAGTCCAGATCGGTGTCTCCGGTAGCGGCGGTGAATGTGACGTCGAAGGTCATCCGGTCCAGTCGGGCACCGATGGCATCGGCCATCATCGCGGCGGACTCGGCGAACACTTCGCTTTCCCGTCGCACGCTCTCGGCCAGTCCCGGCGTGTCGGGGTCCTGCGAGAAGCCCATCGCCGTCTGGGTTCCCGCCGACTCGTAGGTGGAGCAGTCGACCGACTCGGTGATCCGGATCTCGTCGACGCGCTCGCAGGACGCGGACAGCACCATGCCGACCATGTTCGTCATTCCCGGGTGCGCGCCGCTGCCGAAGATGGTCGAATTGCCGCGTTCGCAGGCAGCGACGATGCGCTCACGGTCCTGCGCCGTCTGCTTGCCGCCGGTGATCCAGGCCGCGCTGGTGCACACGTTGACCCCTGCTTCCAGCAACCGCACCAGCTCATCGATGTTGGGCCACAACGGGTTATAGCAACACGCGTCAGCACCCAACGCGATCAGCGCGGCGATGTCGCTGGTGGCCCGCACCCCGGTCGGCTCCGGCCAGCCCGCCAGCTCGGCGGCATCGACACCGACCTTGTCCGTCCCGTGGGCATAGCCGCCGACTAGTTCCAGGTCCGGACGTCCGATGATGGCGTGCAAGGAGCGGCGCCCGATGTTTCCCGTCGTCCATTGGATGACGCGCAGGGGACGGTCCGGGCTGGCTGTGCTCATCGGAGCTCCTTTGCTCCGGTTGACGGGAGCCATTATCGCCGTCGGCGTTCGGCGTCAGCGAGCACCCCGGTTCAGCACCGACATGGCACCCGACAGGATCTGCGAGAGGGGGTCCGCACCGCCGCCGAAGGTGGCCTGGGTGGCCGGTGCCGTGACGGCCGCCGGGTCATAGCCGTTGACCGGGTCCACCTGAACGGGCGCGGTCTCCGGATCGTCGTTGCGCGAGTAGCCCGCGTTGACCATGGGCAGCAGCACCGAGTCGAGCTCGTTCAGCGTCTGCTCCGGCACCCCGGCGTATTGGAACGGCAGCACCAGCGGGAGGTGCCGCTCGGGAATCAGGTACGTGGTCGTCGTGGCGCCCCGTGAGTTGACCGTCGTCCTTATGTTCTGCGGCGGCACCATGCTCGGGTTGGTGAACGCCACCGCGGTGTGGCCGGTCATCAGCCCCACCAAAGTGTTGGCCAGCGACATCCAGTTGTCCGGCCGGTCCGGGAAGTCGGCGATCGAGTCGTAGGCAGAGATGAACATCTTGGTGTCGTACTGGCTCTCGACGGGCGGCGGCACCGGATAGTCGAGTGCGGGAACGACGCTGCCGACCGGGAACATGGCGGTCAGGAAGCTCTGACCGAAAGCATGGCGCGCAACGGGGTCGCCGAACGTGGCGAAGGTCAGTTGGTCTGGCGGGGGAGCGGTCGGGTCATTGGCGAGCCGGGCCTGCAGGGCGTTGAGCACCAGCGCACCCTCGGACAGACCGATCGTCGTGCCCGGACCACCCTGGCGGATCGCTGCATCCAGGTTGTCCGCGCCGACCTCTACCGATTCGCCGACGCTGGGTCCGTCCGCGCCCAGTCCGGGAAACATCTCATCCAGCCGGCCGATGCCCGGAAACAATCGCCCCAACACGTGGCCCTGCACCTGGCCGGCGGGATAGTCGACGATCTGTCGCCGCAAGCCCGGAAACCATTCGGCGCCTTCGCGGCGGATGTACTCGTCATACGGGATGCCCAGCACGTGCGCGCCCCCCAGCGCGTACGCCGTGCCAGCTCCCGGCGCGGGTTCGGCCGGCGTTTCGTCGGCCCATGCGGGTGCACCACCGAAACATCCTGTGGCCGCGACAATCCCCACCGCGGACACTCCCGCGAGTAGCTTCTTCATCCCCACTCCTTACCTGATCGGGGCCTGATCGGGGGCCTGATCGGCGTGGTTCCGCGAGTCTCGCACACCTGACCCGGTCCCGCTAATTCGCCTGTCACCCGGCGCGTCCGGGCAGTGGTCGCCGCCAACTCAGCCGGGACGGCCACCAACTCGCGCGTCCGATCAACGCGGCCACCGCGGGCACCGTGACCGTTCGTACCAGGAAGGTGTCCAACAGGATTCCGACGCCGATCACGAAACCGCCCTGGACCACGGTGCCGATGCTGGAGAACAGCAGACCGCCCACCGAGGCCGCGAAGATCAGGCCCGCCGCGGTGATCACGCCGCCGGTCGAGGTGAGCGTGCGGATAATGCCGTAACGCATGCTGCCCGGGGACTCGTCGCGCATTCGTGAGATCAACAGCATGTTGTAATCGGCTCCCACCGCGACCAAGACCACGAAGGCCAGCGGTGGCACACTCCAATGTAATTGTTGGCCGAGTAGGAATTGAAAGACCAGTACGCCGATTCCCACCGCGGACAAGAACGAAATGACCACGGATCCAACCAAATACAGCGGCGCGACAACCGCACGCAGTAGCGCCATCAGGGTCAGTAACACAACGAAGAGCGTGACGGCGATGATGAACCGAATATCGTGCTGGTAATAGTCGCGGGTGTCGCGCAAAGTAACCGGATATCCCGCCATAGAAATTGACGCATCCGACAATGCGGTGTTCGGCTGGGCGCCGCGTGCGGTGGCGGTGATGGCATTGACCTGATCCATCGCTTCCGCGCTGAATGGGTTGAGCTTGGTCTGGACCACATAGCGCACGGAGTGGCCGTCGGGCGAAATGAAAATCCTGGCCGCCTTCTTGAATTCGTCCATACGCAGCAGCTGAGCCGGAATATTGAAGCCCGCCATCGACGGATCGGCCGCATCCTTTCGCAGCGACAGCAGGAACGCCGCCGCCTCGGCCAGACCGGCACCCAGCTCCTTGACCTGGCCGACGAGCTGTTCCACCCCGTCGGCCACTTGCCGGCTTCCCCCAGCGGCCCGGTCGGCGCCGCGCTGGAGGTTGTTGAGGCCGGCCTGCAGGCCACCCGGCTGGTCCAGGCCCATAGCATGCATCGCCTTGGTGAAGCTGTTCAGCGCGTTGCGCAGGCGGTCCACCGTCGCGTTGAGGGTTTGCCGGTCCTGGAACGTCTCCAGCTGACGCGCCAGGTCGTTGATCTCGTCGAGGCTTCCGTCGTTGCGAGCGGCGACCACCCGTTCGAATTGCGCGCGGGTGGCGCTGCACGAGGTGTCCAGGTCGCAGACCGGGTTGCCCTGCAGTGCGACCAGCACCGGAGCCACCCACGCGAACATGTCCTTCACCGCCGTGAAGCTCAGCCCCATGGAGTTGCCGAGCGCGTTGATCCTATTGACCAGCTTGGCAGCGGTCGCGACCTCCTTGACCAGCTTGTCGCCGCCGTACTGGCTCCGCATGGACGAGAAGGAGTCGAGCAGGCCCTGCATACCCGAAACCATCTGGTTGACCTGACCCCGCACGTCGCCGAGATTGTCGGCCAGCGTGTCGGCCCCTTTGACCAGCCTGTTCAGGTCGTCGTTGTGGTCGCTGATCACCGTCGACCCTTCACCCAGCCGGGCGCCGACGGCGCCCGCCTGATAGGTGGCCCGGAACTCTTCGGGCACTACCCCAGTGGGCCGGGTGATACCAGTGACCGCGGCGATATCGGGCAGTTGGCTGACCCGGTCGGCCATCTGCTCCAAGTCCGCGAGGGCACGGGGGGTGCGCAGGTCATGCGGGGACTGGACCAGGATGTATTCGGGGATGGACTGGTTCACCGGAAAATGCCGGTCCAGGGCGGCATAGCCGAGCGAACTCGGGGCGGACGCCTGCACCGCTTTGCGGTCGTCGTAGTTGTAGCGCACCAGCCCCGCGCAGCTTGCCAGGACGGCCAGCACCAGCAGGCTCGCTACCAGGTGGGTCTTCGGTCGGCGCACGATGCGTATCCCGGAACGCCGCCAGAACCCGGCGGTCAGCTCGCGTCTGGGTTTGACCCAACCGCGCGGGCCGGCCACCACCAGGATGGCCGGCAGCAGGGTGACCGCCGCCAAGAACGCCACGCCGACGCCGATCGCCGAGGACACCCCGACCGAGGAGAACACCCCCATCCGGGCAAAACTGATTCCCAGAAACGTCAGTCCCACCGTGGCGGCGGATGCGGCTATCACCTTGCCGATCGACATGAGGGCCCGTCGCACGGCTTCGTCGTAATCTGTGTCGAGATCCGAGCCGCGCCGCAGATAGTCGTGATACCGGCTGATCAGAAAGACAGCGTAGTCGGTTCCGGCCCCGGCGATCATCGCGCTCAGAAACACGATCGACTGGTTGGACACGCCCAGGCCGCTCGCCTGAGAGAAACCGGCGACCACGGCCTGGGCGATCACCATGGAGATCCCGATCGCCAGCAGCGGCAGCAGCATGGTGACCGGATTGCGGTAGACCGCGAGCAGCACAAGCAGGACCAGCACGGCGATCGCGAGCTCGATCGGCAGTCGGTCGTGTTCGCCGGCCACCGTCAGATCGGCGACGGTGGCGGCCGGTCCGGTCAGGTTCGCGGTCAGTGGGCTGCCGGCGAGGCTCTGCTTGACCACGCCGGTGACCTGGTTGAAGGCAGCGTAGGAGCGGGGAGTGCCGAGCTCACCGGCGAGGCCGACCGGCAACACCCAGGATTTGCGGTCCTTGCTGGTCAGCACCGACCGCAGGGGCGGTGTGCTGACGAAGTCCTGCAACATGACGACGTTGCGGGTGTCCTGCCGCAGTGCGGCCACCAATTTGCGGTAGGCGGCTTCGTCGGCCGGCCCGAGTCCCTTCTCGTTGGTCAGCACGACCAGCAGCAGGTCTTCGCTGCCTGACTCGTGGAAAGCCTCGGTCATCTTGCGGGCGGTGACGGCCGAGGGCGCGTCGTCGGGCAGGATCGCGAGCGGATGCTTCTGGGCCATCTCATTGAGCGACGGCAGCGTCAGCGGCAATGCGATCGCAATCGCGACCCATAGCCCGATTACCGCCCAGGGCCACCGCACCACGAAATCGGCTAACCGTCGCAAATTGCCCCCACCTCATCAGGTTCTCGCGGTCCACGCCCGATGGCCACCGCCGGTCCCACTGCTCGATTATGTGTCGCACCCGCCGCGACTTCGGGTATTTTTTCAAAAATTATGAGCTCCGAAGAACTCCGAAGAAGTCGGAAGTGCTCCCAGACTACGTGACGCGTCCCCAATGCCCGCTATCAGCGACCCGCGCGCACACTGATTTCATTGCCTCAACATATCGGGCGACCGATTTGTGCGCCACCGGGTTGTCCGGGAACATGACCGCCATAGCTGCCCCTTGCTCGTATCGGAATATATAGATGGTCAATTGATAGGAATACCGGCGGTCGGAATAGATTCCGATGCTGTTGGCGGCACTCATTTCGGCCGCGGCGATGACGGCATTCAATGGAGCGGCGCCGCCGTGCAGAAAGTTCGACACTGGGAAGTTGGGTCGGGGCCAATTCAGCCATGGCGCTAATTCCAACACGCGGTAGTAAGGCACCTTGGCCATATCGAGGCTCGAATCGAATGACTCCTGAGCTGCCCACGCTGCTTCGCTGAAAGACGACGCAGCGATAGGAATGGTCAGCGGCACCAGACCGGTAAACCAGCCCTGGGTCATGAAATTCTCACCACTCTTGCGCGCGTCCCGCGGCGTGAGCGCGTAATAGGTGGGCGCCCCGGTGAACTCGTGGTCCACCAGTGCCATGCATGCGAACAGCCCGCCGACGAACCGCGCGCCGGCCGCCTTGCAGGCCGAATCGAATCGCTCGGTCTGCTCGGCGTCCATCAGGTTTTCGGTCACCATGTCGCTGTTGGTCGGCTCCAATGGGTTGCCCAGCGGAAGCGGAAATTCGGGAAGGCTGCCATTGTTATTCTCGGCGAACTCGATCCATTTGCGGACCCCCGGGGAATCCAGGCTCAACTCGGAGGTGCGCTCGCGCTCTCGGACGCAGTATTCGTCATAGCTGCCGCTGTCGGGCAGCGCCAGGGACCCGTCGCCGCCCACCATCGACGCGTACACGGCGTTGGATTCCAGCATGGTGATGCCGATCAGCGTCGCGTCTCCGTGGACATGGTCGATGCTGGCGTAGAAGGTGAAGTGGTCGTCGCTCTGGACGATCCCGAACGAGAAGCAACCCCACTGCAGCGGATCCGGTGTCGCCACCACATGATCGTGAATTTGTTCGACGGTCATTTCGCCGTGGTCAACGGGCGCTAATTCGATATCGGCCGGATCTGTCATCGTATGCCTGATGAATTCGCCGGTGTCGGTGCACTCGAACCAGCTGCGGTACGTATCGTGCCGGCGCAGATATGTGTTGAGCGCCTGATTCATGATGACCGTGTCGCAGTGCCCCGGTACTTCGCAGGTCGCGATCAGCAGTCGTGAAAAGTCGAGGCCAGAACCTTTTCTCTGATAATAATTCCGGAGATGCTGGCCTTGCATGTAACTGACCGGAACAGTGCTGACGGGCGCTTGCCGTGCCTTTTCCTGAGCGGCCAGCGTGGGGTGCCAGGAAATGACGGTGCCGGGGCGCACCGCCCAATCCTCGAGTGAGCCGATTGTGATTTTCCCGATCTGCAAATCTTTCCCTCCCGGGTCGCGCCGCCTTTCGCTGGCCGCGGTCGGCCGATATCACGATAACCGCATCGGCAATCACTCTAGCGGTGGCAGGCTAATACACTACGCGACTCGCATTCGCCTGGAGCCTATGGTAAACGAGTGGTACCTAGCGCTACCTCGGCCGGCACTACCTGGTAATTTTCAGATGTCGGCGCGCCGCGCATTCGTGCTTGTAATAATTGCGGAGGGGGAGATCCGTCTGCTGCCTGACCGGGCTGTGGCGCAGGAGGAACCAGTCTTCGCCGGCCAAGGCAGAGAGGACAGCGCATGGCAACCGCCGAAGCAGAGGTGACGGCGCCGCCAACCGGGTTCGCGATTGTCGGCTACGCGGCGCGCTTCCCGGGCGCCGGTGACGCGGACGAGTTCTGGGAGCTGTTGCGTCAGGGTCGCGACGCCGTGTCGGAGGTGCCCCGGGACCGGTGGGACGCCGACGAATTCTTCGACCCGGACCCGGATGCGCCCGGGAAGGTGGTGACCCGCCGGGCGGGCTTCGTCGACGACGTCGCCGGTTTCGACGCTCCGTTCTTCGGACTGTCGGCGCGTGAGGTCCGGTTGATGGACCCGCAGCACCGGCTGTTGCTGGAGACGGCGTGGCGCGCGGTGGAGCACTCAGGTACCGCGCCGACCGCGTTGGCGAACACCAACACCGGGGTGTTCATCGGCCTTTCCACCCACGACTACCTGGGCATGGCCTCCGACGAACTGGATTATCCGGAGATCGAGGCCTACATGGCCATCGGGACGGCGGCCGCCGCGGCGGCGGGCCGCATCAGTTACCGGCTGGGTCTGCAGGGCCCGGCGGTGACGGTGGACACCGCGTGCAGTTCTTCGCTGGTGGCGATCCATCAGGCCTGTCAGGCGCTGCGGTTGGGCGAGTGTGACCTGGCGCTGGCCGGTGGCGCCAACGTCCTGCTCAGCCCGGCGACCATGATCACCTTCTCGCAGGCGCACATGCTGGCGCCCGACGGCCGGTGCAAGACATTCGACGCCGCCGCGGACGGTTATGTGCGCGGCGAGGGTTGCGGCGTCATCGTCGTGAAGCGGCTGGCGGACGCGCTCCGGGACGGTGACCGGATCCGCGCGGTGATCCGGGGCAGCGCGATCAATCAGGACGGCGCATCGGGCGGTCTGACGGTGCCCAACGGTATCGCCCAGCAGCGGGTCATCGCTGAGGCGCTGCACCGGGCCGGCGTCGCGCCTGCCGACATCGGGTACTTGGAGGCGCACGGGACCGGTACCTCGCTGGGCGATCCTATCGAGGTCCAGGCCGCCGGCGCCGTGCTCGGAGCAGGACGCGACGACACCGCGCCGCTGCTGATCGGGTCGGCGAAGACCAACATCGGCCACTTGGAGGCCGCGGCCGGGATCGCCGGGATCATGAAGGTCGTGCTGTCGCTCGAACACGAGCTGTTGCCGCCGCACCTGAATTTCCACGACCCGTCCCCGCACATCCCGTGGGACCGCCTCGCGGTGCGTGTCGTCAAGGAGGCCACGCCCTGGGAACGTAACGACCGACGGCGGTTGGCCGGGGTCAGCTCGTTCGGGTTCTCCGGGACCAACGCGCACGTGATCGTCGAGGAAGCACCCGCGGAGCTGAATGCGGTTGACGCGGGGCCCGATCCGGCCGGGCAACGGTTCAGCGTGCTGCCGCTGTCCGCGCGCACGCCGGCCGCGTTGACCCAACTCGCCGAGCGCTACCGCAGCTGGTTGAGCGAGCATCCCGAAGCGGAGCTGGCGGATGTGAGCTTCTCGGCCGGAGTGCAGCGATCCCATTTCGAGCACCGCGCTGCGCTGGTGGCCAATTCGACGGATTCGGCGCGTGAGCTCCTCGCTGCCCTCGCCGACGATCGCCCGGCGCCGGGGCTGGTGCGCGGCGAGTGCGCTGATCCGCCGAAGACAGCGTGGTTGTTCCCGGGGCAGGGCAGCCAGTTCCCGGGCATGGCGCGCGAGTTGTTCGACCGCGAGCCGGTGTTCGCCGAGACGGTCAGCCGGTGTGCGGCGGTGGTCGACGGCGTGCTCGAAAGGCCGTTGTTAAGTGTCATTTTCGACGCTGAGCAGCTGGCCAGTCCGGACGGCCAGGACATGGTGCGGCAGACGGCCTACGCGCAGCCCGCGTTGTTCGCGGTGGAAATGGGCCTGGCCCGGCTCTGGCAGTCGTGGGGTTTCGAACCCGACGTGGTGCTGGGTCACAGTGTCGGCCAGTATGCGGCGGCCTGTGTGGCCGGCGTGTTCAGTCTGGAAGACGGGGCGTTGTTACTCGCCGAGCGTGGCCGCTTGTTCGGAAATTTGCCTGCCGGCGGGCGGATGGTGGCGGTCTTCACCGACAGCGAGCGGGTCGAAAGTCTCACCGGGGAGTTTCCGCGCCTGTCGGTGGCCGCCTACAACGGCGCCAACACCGTGCTGTCGGGGCCTGCCGACGACCTGGATCGCGCGGTGGCTGGGCTGACGGCCGGCGGTGTTCGCTGCGAGCGGCTCGACACCAGCCACGCGTTCCATTCGGCGCTGTTGGATCCGGCCCTCGACGAGTTCGAGGAGTTCGCGAACCGGTTCGAATACGCTTCGCCGCAGCGGATTCTGGTGTGCAACCGGACCGGTGCGGCGCTGGGCAGGCAAGTGCGACTCGACGGGCAGTACTGGCGTCGTCACGCCCGACAGCCGATCGAGTTCGCCAAGAGCGTCGCCACTTTGGCCGACTTGGGCTGCAAGCTGCTGCTGGAGGTCGGCCCGCAACCGGTGCTGACCGCGGCAGCGCTGCGCGCCTGGCCGGATCCGGCGACCGCGCCGCGGGCGATCGCGTCGATGCGCCGAAACAGCGCCGACCACCGCCAGATCACCGAAGCCGTGGCCGACGCCTACGTCGCCGGTCATGTGCCCCAGTTCGGTGCCCTGCACCAGGACCGGCGGCGCAAGCTCGACCTGCCCACCTATCCGTTCCAGCACCGTCAGTACTGGTACCGCGACAACCGGACCCAGCCGACCGGCAAGACCGACCGGTCGGCGACGCTGCGCACCGAAGCCGTCCGGCTGCTCGAGGACGGCCGGATCGACGAACTTGCCGCATTGCTGGACGGCTCGGGCGGCAATCAGCAGACCATCGGCGTGCTGACAAAGCTTGCCGCCCAACACAACCGACAGCGCGAGACGCAGTCCATCGCGCAGGACCGGTACGAGATCCGGTGGCAGAAGTCGGCGGTTGCGCCGGCCGGCGAGGACACCGCCTGGTTGCTCGTCGTCGACGACCCCGGGGCCGTTGCGCCACTGCTCGATGCGCTGACGGCACGCGACCACCGGCACCGCGTCGTCGGGCTACCGGCCTCCGACGCCGACGAGGAACGCCTCGAAGGCGTCCTGCGCGAAGCGGCCACCGACGAAGCTGCGTTGCGCATTCTGGTCCTGTCCGCCGTCGAGTCGGACACCACGCCGTCGATGCGGTCGTTGCTGCGGATGCAGCACCGGGTGATCGGCGGGGCACGGCGACTGTTCCGGGCCGCGGCGACCGCCGAACTTCGCGCTCCGATCTGGCTGATAACCTCTGGCGCGCAACAGGTTACCCCGACCGACGCGGTTTCTCCGGTGCAGAGCTGCCTGTGGGGCTTCGGTCGGGCGGCCTCGCTCGAACATCCCCAGGCATGGGGTGGACTGGCAGATCTGTCGGTCGGCAGCGCCGCCGAGTGGTCGCGGCTGATCGACACCGTCACGGCCGGTGGTGCGACCGAAGACCAAGTGGCGCTGCGGGATCAATCGGTCTACGTCCCGCGGCTGGTCCGCCGGGCCGGCACGCCGATCGGAACACCGCTGGCACTTCGTGCCGACGCGACGTATCTGGTGACCGGTGGCCTGGGCTCGGTCGGGCTGGAGATCGCCGGTTACCTGGCCGCCCACGGCGCTGCGCATCTGGTGCTGACCGGCCGGCGCGCGCCGAGCAACGACACGCAGCAGCGTATCGACGTGCTGCAACAGCAGACGGGCTGCGAGATCCGGACCGTCGCCGCCGACGTCGCCAATCCGCATGATGTCGCCCGCCTGATCGCCACGGTGGCCGCGGACCTACCGCCGCTGGCCGGCATCGTGCACGCCGCCGGTGAGATCGGCAGCACCCCGCTGCGCAGCCTGGACGACGCCGAGGTCGATCGCGTCTTCGCCGGAAAGGTTTGGGGTGCATGGAATTTGAGTGAAGCAACGGCCGACATGCCGCTGGACTTCTTCCTCAGCACCTCCTCTATCGCATCGGTATGGGGCAGCTTCGGCCAGACCGCCTACAGCGCGGCCAACGCTTTCCTCGACGGGTTGTCGTGGCGGATGCGCGAGCAGAACTATCTCAGCGTCAACTTCGGTCCCTGGGCGGCGGGCATGGCCGACGAACAGGCCCGAGCGCAGCTCAAGAAGCGCGGGGTGGTGACCCTGGCGCCTGGCGACGCTCTGGCCGGCATGGCCGAGCTGATGGTCACGCAGTCGACGCAAGGGGTGGTGGCCCGCATCGACTGGGCCCGCTTCCTGCCCATCTATCAGCAGACCGGTCGGCGGGCGTTCCTGGCCGAACTGGAACGGGAGTTGCCCGAGTCGGCGACGGCGCCGACGGCGTCGGGAACCACGAAGCTGGTCGAGCAGCTCACGGTCGCTCCGGTGCAACGGCGCAAGAGGCTCGTCGTGGACTACCTGCGCGACGTCGTCGCGGAGGTCACGCGCGTCGACGCCGCCGAGATTCGCGACGAGGCAGGGTTCTTCGACCTCGGCATGGATTCGCTGATGGCCGTGGAACTACGGCGCCGGGTCGAGCACGGCGTCGGCAAAGCGCTGCCGGCGACCCTGGCCATGGACTACCCGCGGCTGGTCGATGTGGCGGATTATCTGCTCACCGACGTGCTGCACCTGAGTGCTCCGGCAACAGCGAAAACAGCGGCACCGGTCACGGCGACGGCCGCCTCGGTGGACGAGCCGATCGCCATCGTCGCGGTAGCCTGCCGCTTCCCGGGCGCCTCCGATCCCGAGGCGTACTGGGAGCTGCTGGCCAACGGTGTCGACGCGATCCGCGAAATCCCGGACGATCGCTTCGACGTCGATGAGTATTACGACCCCGATCCCGAGACACCGGGCAAGATCTACAGCCGCTGTGGGGGATACCTCGACGCGATCGACGGATTCGATCCTGAGTTCTTCGGGATCTCGCCCCGGGAAGCCGTGTGGATGGATCCGCAGCAGCGGTTGATGCTGGAGATCGCCTGGGAAGGCCTGGAACGTGCTGGCTATTCGCCGGCGGCGTTGCGCGGCAGCCGAAGTGGCATCTTCGTCGGGGTGGCGGCCAACGAGTATTCGCATCTGTTGACCGCCGAGTCGGTCGACAGCATCGAAGCCCACTTCATCACCGGCAACGCGCTCAACGCGATCGCGGGACGCGTCGCCTTCGCGCTCGGTCTGGAGGGGCCGGCGGTGGCGGTCGACACCGCCTGCAGTTCGTCGCTGGTGGCCGTGCACGAAGCGTGCGGAGCCCTGCGTTCCGGCGACTGCGATCTGGTGCTGGCCGGCGGCGTGAACGTGCTGTTGAGCCCGGCATCCCTCATCGCGGCCTCCCGGGCCAGGATGCTGTCGCCTGACGGCCGGTGCAAGACCTTCGACGCCGCCGCCGACGGGTATGTACGCAGCGAGGGCTGCGGCATCCTGGTGCTCAAGAGGCTCAGCGATGCGGTGCGCGACGGCGACCGCATTCAGGCGGTCATCCGGGGCAGCGCGGTCAACCAGGATGGCGCGTCCAGCGGCCTCACGGTGCCCAATGGTGGTGCACAGCAACGGCTTATCGCTGCGGCGCTGGCTCGGGCGCACGTTGCCGGCAGCGACGTCGACTATCTCGAGGCGCATGGTACGGGCACGTCGCTGGGTGACCCGATCGAGGTGCAGGCCGCCGCGGCGGCCTACGGCGCCGACCGCGACCCGAATCACCCGCTGCTGATGGGATCGGTGAAGACCAACATCGGACACCTGGAATCAGCGGCCGGGGTCGCCGGTCTGATCAAGATCGTGCTGTCCCTGCAACACCAGACCCTCCCGCGGAACCTGCATTTCGAGAACCCGTCACCGCACATCCCGTGGGACTCGCTACCGGTGCGCGTCGTGGACGAAGCCACCCCGTGGCACGCCAACGGCCGCCCGCGGCGTGCCGGTGTGAGTTCCTTCGGCTTCACCGGCACCAACGCGCACGTCCTGATCGAAGAGGCGCCGGCACCGGAGCCGATCACCGCAGCCGACGTTCCCGACGGGCCCGTGCATGTGCTGCCGCTCTCGGCGCGGTCCGAGCAGGCCCTGGTGTCGTTGGCGGAGCGGTACGCGTCCTGGCTGGAGGATCATCCCGACGCCGACATCGGTGACGTCTGCTACACCGCGGGTGTCGGGCGTTCGCATTTCGAACACCGGGGCGCCCTCGTCCTGGATTCCGGCGCCACCCCGGTTGGGGGGGCCCGCGACATGCTTGCCGATCTGGCCGCAAACCGGTTGCGCCCCGGCGTATTACGTGGCACGTGCGGCGACCCGCCGACGACGGCGTGGTTGTTCACCGGACAGGGCAGCCAGTATCCGGGCATGGCGCGCGAGCTCTTCGAGACCGAGCCGGTATTCGCCGAAACCGTGCAACGGTGCGCGGACGCGATCGACGGCATGCTGCCGCATCCGTTGCTGGAGGTGCTGTTCGCGGCGGACCGGGAAACCGGAGAAACCCTGCGCCACACCTCTTTCGCCCAGCCTGCCCTGTTCGCGATCGAGATGGGTCTGGCCCGGTTGTGGCAGTCGTGGGGGATCGAGCCCGACGTGGTGCTCGGGCACAGCGTGGGCCAGTATGCGGCGGCGTGTGTGGCCGGAGTGCTCAGCCTCGAGGACGGTGCGCGGCTGATGGCCGAACGGGGTCGGCTGTTCGGCAGCCTGCCCGAGGGCGGACGGATGGTGGCGGTCTTCGCCGACGCCCGCCACGTGGAGGACGTCGCCAATCAGTCCCCGCAGGTGTCGGTTGCCGCGTACAACGGCCCCAACACCGTGCTGTCGGGTCCTGGCACCGACCTGGAACAGATCGTCGCCACGTTCAACGAGGAGGGAATCCGCTGCACCTGGCTGGACACCAGCCATGCCTTCCACTCCGCGTTGCTGGACCCGGTGCTCGACGAATTCGAGGCGTACGCGGCGCGGCTGGAGTTCAATGTTCCCACGCTGCCGCTGGTCTGCAACCGCACCGGCACCGTCCTTGACGCCGAAACCCCGCTGAATGGCCAGTATTGGCGTCGGCACTCCCGCCAGCCCGTGCAGTTCGCCGACAGTGTGCGCACGGCCGCGGCGCTGGGCTGCACGGTGTTGATGGAGATCGGCCCGCAGCCGATCCTCACCGCCGCGGCGGTGCAGGTCTGGCCGGAACACTCGGCGCCGCCGCGCGCCATCGTCTCGTTGCGCAAGGGCGCCGACGCACGACGACAGATCGCCGAAGGCTTGGCAGCCGCCTACGTCGCCGGGCATCGGCCGGACTTCGCCGCCCGCCACCGGCGACCGGGTCGCAGGCTCGAGCTGCCCACCTACCCCTTCCAGCGCCGGCACTTCTGGCCCAAGAGTTCCGGTGTCACCCCCGGCGACGGTGCCGTGGTGTCCGGAATATTGGGTAGCGCAAAGGATCTCGCTTCCGGTGACGCCGTCTATACCAGCCGGCTGTCGGTCAAGACGCAGCCCTGGCTGGCTCACCACGTCATCTACGGAACCGTCGTGGTCCCGGGTGCGACGTACGCCGCGATGGCCCTGGCCGCCGTCGGTGCCCCCGCGCATGTCCGGGACGTCTTTTTCTATGAGCCGATCATCCTGCCGGACAAGAGTTCTCGTGAAGTCCAGCTGACGTTGCATCCGCTCGAGGACGGCGGCGGCTGGACGTTCCGGGTGCACAGCCGACCCTATGGCGTGCGCGAGGCGGAGTGGTCGCTGAACGCCGACGGCACCGTGGTCAGCGGCATCGAAGACGAGCACCCGGCGCAGCAGCCGGAATCGATCGAGGCGGCAACCGAGCGGTTGAGTCGCACCCAGACCCAGCAGTTGTTCGACACCTTCGTCGACATGGAGTTGGCCTGGGGCCCGACCTGGTCCACTTCCCTGAAGTCGTTGTGGGTGGGCGAGGGTGAGGCTATCGGCGACGTCGCCATCGGGGAAGAACTCGCCGAGCACCTCGGCAGCGAGCCGATCCACCCGGTGCTGCTGGACCTTTGCACCGGAGTCGCCTTCCCGGCATTCCCGGCGTTGCTGGCGGCCGAACACGGCATCGCGGATCTGTTCCTGCCGTTGCGCTACGGGCGGGTATTGCTGGCCGAGCGGATGCCGCAGCGGTTCTATTGCCGCGCACGGTGGCACGCAAGCGGCCTGGAAAGCGAAACGCAAGTTTTCGATCTCGATTTCGTGGACCGCGACGGTCGCCTGCTGGGCGGAATCCGCGAATTCACCGTGAAGCGCGCACCCCGGGAGGCGTTGCTGCGTGGGCTGGGAGGCGACGCCACCCGGCTGCTGTACACCCTCGGCTGGAACGAGGTGCCTGCACCGGGATCGGAGGCGTCCGGCGACACCACGTGGTTGGTGGCCGGGTTCGACGAGCTGGCGGCGGACCTGCCGAACAGCCTGCGCACTAACGACGTCGTGGATCCCGGGCTTTGGTCGCAGCTGTTCGCGCAGGCCAGGGAGCAGGGTGCCCCGATCTCCGGCATCGTCTGGCGCAGCGGCCGGCGGCCGGGCGCCGACGAGTCGAGCGTGGAGTTCGCCGGACGTCTGGAGGGCGAGCTCGACCGGCTGTTGACTCTGGTGCGGACCGCGCTGGGTCAGCAAGACCTGAAACTGCCTGGGGGGGTGTGGATCGTCACCGAGCGGGCCGTGGCGACCGAGCCCGGGGAACCGGTCGACCCCGTGCAGGCCGCGTTGTGGGGCCTGGGTCGCACGGTCATCGCCGAGCAGCCACAGTTGCGCTGCCGGCTGATCGACCATGACGGCTCCGAGGACGCCGTGCAGTGGCTGGTGCGGCTGTTGGCCGCGCCGGCGGCGCCCGTCACCGAGCCCGAAATGGCACTGCGGCAAGGGAAATTCCTGGTATCGCGGCTGCTGCCATGGGCGCGCGGCGGACACCTCACGGTGCCCCGCGCCACCGACTATGTGTTGGCGCCGACCGAACGCGGTGCCATCGACAACCTCCGTCTGGTCGAGACCGAGGTGACGGCGCCGACGCAGGGTCAGGTGCAGGTCCGGGTCGAGGCCGCGGGTCTGAATTTCCGGGACGTGCTCAATGTGCTCGGTCTTTATCCTGGCGACCCGGGACCCATCGGTGGCGACTTCTCCGGCATCGTCACCGAGTTGGGCGACGGTGTCAGCGGACTCGAGGTGGGCCAGCGCGTCTTCGGCTTCATGCAGGGCGCGTTCGCCAGTCGGGTCAACGTGCCTGCGCAGTTGCTGGCTCCGGTGCCCAAGGGTCTGGGTGCGGTCGCCGCTGCGAGCATCCCGGCGGCGGCGCTCACCGCGCGCCTGGCGTTCGACTGGGCCAAGCTGCGGCCGGGGGACCGGGTGCTGGTGCACGCCGCCAGTGGCGGCGTCGGCCTGGCGGCCGTCCAACTGGCGCGGCAGTGCGGCGCAACGGTGTTCGCCACCGCCAGCACCTACAAGCGTGCCGCGCTGCGCCAGCTGGGTGTGGAGCACGTGTACGACTCGCGCACTACGGATTTCGCGGACCAGATCCTGGCCGACACCGACGGCGCCGGAGTCGACGTCGTGCTGAACAGCCTGACCAATGAGGGATTCCTGGAGGCGACCGTGCGTGCCACCGCCCGCAACGGCCGGTTCGCTGAGATCGCCAAGCGCGATATCTGGACACCCGAGCAGATGGCCGCGGTGCGCCCTGACATCGACTACGAGATCGTGGCGTTGGACGGCACCATCATGAGCGACCCGGGGCACATCCATCGGCTGCTGGGTGAAGTTTCGGACGGGCTCGGGAGCGGGGAGTGGCAGCCGCTGCACGCCGAGATCTATCCGCTGACCGAGGCGAAGACGGCGTTCCGGCGCATGCAGCAGGCCCGGCATATCGGCAAGATCGTGGTGCAGATGCCGAATCCGCTTGCGCCACGCGCAGATCGGACCTATCTGGTCACCGGAGGCCTGGGTGCGCTCGGTCTGCACACCGCGTCGTATCTGGCCGCGCTGGGTGCCGGCGACATCGTGCTGACCAGCCGGCATCTGCCGGACGCCGAGGCACAGCAGGCGATCGACGCCATCACCGAGCGCTACCGGTGCCGGCTGCACGTCTTCGGCGCCGACGTGGGCGACGAGTCCCAGCTCAGAGATTTGCTGGAGCGTATTCGCGCCGAGCTGCCGCCGCTGGCCGGGGTGGCACACCTGGCGGGCCTGCTCGATGACGCGCTGCTACCTCAGCAGAGTCTGGAACGGTTTCGGACGACGTTGGCGCCCAAAGCGTTTGCGGCATGGCATCTGCACCGGTTGACCCAGAACGACGACCTGGAATTCTTCATCATGTACTCCTCGGTCTCCAGCGTCCTCGGTTCACCGGGTCAGGCGAACTATGCCGCCGCCAACGCCCTGCTGGACGGGCTGGTCGCCGATCGCAACGCCCAGGGCTTGACCGCCACCAGCGTCAACTGGGGACCGTGGGCCAAGGGCGGCATGGCCGCGTCGCACGCCGCGCGTGTCAATCTCGGTGCCCAGGGCCTGATTCCGCTCGACCCCACCGCCGCGCTGAGCGCGCTCGGCGAGCTGTTCGCCGAGGGCACCGGGCAGGCGACCGTCATCAAGGCCAATTGGCAGCGTACGGCGAAGGTGCTGGGTGGTTCCCGTCCTGCGATCCTCGACTACGTGCTGCCCAGTGCTGTGGCGACCACGCCGGGGGACAGCGAGTTGCTTCGCCAGTTGCACGAGATACCCGAGTCGCAACGGACCGATTTCCTGACCGAGTATCTGCAGCAGGAGGTGCAGAGCTTCCTTCGGCTCGCCCAACCGCCCGCGGCCAGCAGCCGATTCCTGGACCTGGGCACCGACTCCCTGATGGCGGTCGAACTGCGCAACCGGTTGCTCGGACAATTCGGTGGCGCACTGACGATCAGCGCCACCGCGGTGTTCGACTATCCGACCATCAGGGCGCTCGCCGAGTACCTGGCCGAGCAGCTACCGGAGCTGTTGTCGGCAGCCGAACCAGCCGAACCGGCCGAACCGGCCGACCCCGCCCCGGACGAACCTGCCGAACCGGCCGACCCCGCCCCGGACGAACCGGCCGAACCGGCCGACGGCTAGTTGCCGCCGCGTCATGTCCCCGTGGTCCGCCGGATCACGTTGCGACAGCGTTCGTGTTCGCAACCCTGATGGCGTCTATGGCCCGCAATATTCGGATGCGCGCCAGGGGTGTGTGTGACACAGTCAGATCCCGTGACTGTGTCGCCCGGCTCCCCGCTACCCGCATCGTTGCGGCTGTGCAGTCCGGGCGATGACGACTGGCCGGGGATGTACTTCTTGGCCGCCAACAGTTTCGCCGACTTTGTCGGGCCCGATGTGACGAGCCGCTTGCGCACTCTGATACCCCACAATGGCGCCGTCGTGGTACGCGCCGGCGATGACGTGGTCGCGATGGCCCTGTATCTGGATCTGCGGCTGACGGTGCCCGGCGGCGCGGTCCTGCCGACTGCGGGTCTGAGCTTCGTCGCGGTTGCACCCACGCACCGGCGGCGCGGACTGCTGCGCGCGATGTGTACCGAGTTGCATCGGCGGATGGCCGATTCCGGGTATCCGCTGGCTGCTTTGCACGCCAGCGAGGGCGGCATCTATGGCCGGTTCGGTTACGGGCCCGCCACTGTCTTGCAGGAGCTCACCATTGATCGGCGCTTCGTCCAATGGCACGGCGACGCACCGGGGCTCGGTCCGCAAGCTGTCAGACTCGTCCCGCCGACAATGCACCAGGGCGCGTTCGAGGAAATCTACGAGCGTTGGCGACGGCGGGTGCCCGGCGGCATGATGCGGCCCCAAGTGCTCTGGGAACAGCTGCTAGCCCAACGGCCGTCCGTGCCGGGCGGTTCGATGAAGTCTTTCGGGCTGCTGCATCCGGACGGGTATGCAATTTATCGGGTGGACAACCTCGACCCCACCCTGGCGCGCGTCGACGAACTCAGGGCGCTCACCGCCGACGCCCGTGGCGCGTTGTGGCGGGCTCTGTTGGGCCTGGATTCGGTCCAGCGGATCAGCATCCTCACGCACCCGCAGGATCCGCTGCCGTTCCTGCTCACCGACCCCCGGCTGGCGAAAACCACCTGGCGACAGGACGGTTTGTGGATCCGGATTGCCGACGTACCGAGCGTCCTCGAGGCGCGCACCTACGCGGCGGATCTCTCCACGGTGCTGGCAGTGTGCGGCCAGGGACGATTTGCACTGGACATCCGCAACGGCCGTGCGCGATGCACGCCGACTGACGTGCCGGCCGAGATCGACATGGGCCTCGACGCGCTGGGCTCCCTATACCTGGGGGTACACCGGGCCGCGACGCTGGCCGCTGCGAACCGGGTACGCGCCAAAGATGCTGACATCATCGGCCGGTTCGACGCGGCGTTCGTCAGCGACGTTCCTGCCGAGACTGCCTTCGACTTCTGACGCGCAGTCCCCCAATCTGGCGTGGGTGTCGCTCAGATCTTGGCGAGGTCGTATTCGCCGATGTGGTCGATGAGCACCCGCAATTGGTCCTGGGTCGAACCCAGCGTCTGATCGATCGCGGTGAGCCGGGCCGTGTAGTGGCCCACCGGGTACTCGGCGGTCATGCCGATGCCGCCGTGCAGCTGGATCGCCTCCTGCCCGATGTGCCGCCCCGAGCGGCCGATCTGCAGCTTGGCGCGGGCGGCGATCACCGGGTCGTAGTTTCCGTCGGCGATCGACATGGCCGCGTACAGATTCATGCTGCGCGCCAGCTCCAGTGACACGTACATGTCGGCCGCCCGCTGCGTGAGCGTCTGGAACTTGTTGAGGGTGACCCCGAACTGCTTGCGGGCCTTGAGGTAATCGGTGGTCAGCCGCAGCGCTTCCTCCATGGCGCCCATCGCCTCGGCACACAGTGCCGACTGGATCCGGATGATGGCGCGGGCGACGGCTCCCGAGGCATCAGACCCGTCGCCCAACGGTTCGGCGGCCGCGCCGTCCAGGTCGATCTGAGCGCCGCGCTGACCGTCGAAGGTGCGGAACGGCGAGCGCGTGACGGCTTCGGCGTCAACCAGGAACAACCCGGTGCCGCCGTCCGGCAGCGCCGCACTGACCACCAGTGTTTCGGCGCAGTCCCCGGCCGGAACCGGGCTCTTGCGTCCGCTGACGGTCCACGAATCACCTTGCCGTACAGCGCTAGTGGCCGGTTGCCCCGAGCCGCCACGCTGACCCGGCTCCAGGTGGGCGAAGGCCAGCAGCCGCTGGCCCGCGGCGACCTCGTCGAGCAGTTCTTTCTGCGCGTCGGTGCCGAGCTCGGCGATCAGCGAGCCGGGCGCGAGCGCCGCGTGCACGATGGGTTCGGGCGCCAGCCGGCGTCCGACCTCGATGAGCACCGCCATGATCTCGAGTTGCCCGGACTCCTCGGGCTCGAACCCGAGACCCAGGATCCCGATCTCCGCGAGCTGATTCCACACCTCGCGGCTCCAGCCCAGCTCGGTGTCGATCGCCTTGTTGCGACTCTCGGCGTCGTAGCTTCGCGACAGCAGTTCCCGGGTGGTGTCGCGCAGCAGTGCCTGCTCTTCACTCAACTGAAAGTCCATGACTGCCTCACAATCCGAGAATGGTCGAGGAGATGATGTTGCGCTGCACCTCGTTGCTGCCGCCGTAGATCGAGGTCTTGCGGTAGTTGAGATAAGTCGGGGCGCTGGACTGGGCCCATTCCGGGGAGGCGATGCCGTCCCCGCCCACCGGCAGCGCGTCGGGACCGGCCACCTCGACCATCAGTTCGGTGGCGATCTGCTGCAGTTGGCTGCCGCGCAGCTTGAGCACCGACGATGCCGGGTTGGGTTTTCCACCGACCGAACTCGACACCACCCGGGCCTGGGTGAGTTCCAGTGCGAGCACCTCGTTCTCGGCCTCTGCCAGTCGGGCGGCGAACAACGGGTCCTCAAGCAGGCCGCTCTCGGCGGCGTGCCGCTTCACCTCCGCCAGACGCACTTTGGTGCGGCCCACCTGGGCGATCCCGGTGCGTTCGTTGCCGAGCAGGAACTTCGCGTAACTCCAACCCTGATTCTCTTCTCCGACAAGCTGATTGGCCGGCACCCGGGCGTCGGAGAAGAACACCTCGTTGACCTCGACGCTGCCGTCGATCAACTTGATCGGCCGTAGCGTGATGCCCGGGGTGTCCATGGACATGAGCAGGAACGAGATGCCGGCCTGGCGCTTGGGTGCCTGGGGGTCGGTGCGTACCAGGCAGAAGATCCAGTCCGCGTACTGGCCGAGCGTCGTCCAGGTCTTCTGCCCGTTGACGACGTAACTGTCACCGTCGCGGACGGCGGTGGTGCGCAGCGAAGCCAGGTCCGATCCGGCTTCGGGCTCGGAGAAGCCCTGGCACCACCAGATGTCGAGGCTGGCCGTCGGCGGCAGAAACCGTTCCTTGACCTCCGGTGAGCCGAACTCGGCGATCACCGGGCCCACCATCTTGGTGTTGAAGTTCAACGGCTCCGGGACGCTGGCCAACTGCATCTCGTCGGTCCAGATCTGGAATTGGGTGGGTGTCCAGTCTTTTCCGCCCCATTCGACGGGCCAGTTCGGCACTGCCAGCTCGTGCTCGTGCAGCAGCTTGTGGTTGGCGACGATCTCGTCGCGCGTCAGGTGACCACCCTGTCGGACCCGGTCGCGGATATCGCCCGGAATCTCGGTGGTGAAGAAGGTCCGCAGTTCGTCGCGGAACGCGGCTTCGTCGGGCGTGAGCGCCAGTTTCATCGGCAGCCTCCTGTGTCCGTGGTGACCGTCGACGCAGGGGTTACGGCGGTCCTGTACTGCACGTTAGGCGCTGGGCGGCGGCATTCGCCCACCGGGTGGTCGGTTGGCGGCAGACCTCAGCGCCGCCGGCGACGCCACCACAGCAGCGCGACGAGAGCGACGCCGGCGGCCGAGGCGGCCACTATCAGCGTCGGTTGCGCGGCGCGTGCGGCTTCTTTGGCCCGCTCGGCAACGTCGGCCTTCGACGAGAGAACTTCGACGGTTTCGCCGAGCTGGGTCCGGGTGCGCTCGATGTCGCGCTGAATGTCGCGTATCTCGGCGTCGGGGCCCGGTTCGGGTGACTGGGTTGGTGGCGGGGTGCGTTCAGCTTCGGCCATGTCGGGCGCCCTTCACTTCCTCGATGTCCTGCTTGACGCTGGCGACCGCGTGCGGGGCCGCCGGCGTCACCTCTTTGGTCTGCCGCCGGCTGATCAGGGCCGCCACTCCCGCGATGGCGAACAACGCCGCAGCCACGATCAAGGCGGCCGCCCACGTGGGCAGGGCCAGCGCCAACGCCGCGATGGCGGCGGCGATCAAGCTCGCCAGACCGAAGAACGCCAGCAGCCCGGCCGCGCCGAACAGCCCGGCGCCGGCGCCGGCGTGTTTGGCAGATTGGACGAGTTCTTTTTGCGCCAGCCGCATTTCGTCGCGCACGAGCCGGGAGGTCTGCGACGAGAGTTGGGATATCAGCTCGCCGATCGAGGCGTCGGTGTTGGGATTCGCATTGACGCTCATCGGTTCTTCTCCGTGCTGCTCGCTGTCGACCGGGGTGTCGACATCACCCTGTTGGCCGCGGCCTTGACCGAGTCCGGCAGCAGCTTGTTGCCGATGCCCATGGCCTTGGTCAGCAGCGACTCCGCGACGATCTTGCGATCGCCGTCCATCAACGCGTCGAAGCCTTCTCTGGCCACTTCGACCGGGTCGTCCTTGCGGCTCATGCGCCCTATCCGGGTGCCCGCCATGCCCGCGCGCCGGAAGAAGTTGGTTTCGGTGGGCCCGGGCATCAAGGCCGTGACCGTGACCCCGGTCTTGCCCAGTTCGTCGTGCAGCGCTTCGGACAACGACTGGATGAATGACTTGGACGCGTTGTACACCGCCTGGTGGGAGCCGGGCATGGTCGAGGCTATCGACGATGTAAACAGCATCTTGCCGCCGCGGCGCCGCACCATGCCGGGCAGAATCAGCTTGGCCAGATGCACGGTGGACCGCACGTTGAGGTCGACGAGCGCCAACGCGTCGTCCACGCTGCTGTCGACGAAAGATCCCCCGAGGCCCACCCCGGCATTGAGTGCCGCGGCGTCCAGCGGTTGTCCGTCCGCGCTGACCTGCCGATAGAGGTCTTCGACCCCTTTGCCGGTGCGCAGGTCCACCTGGATGGGACGGATATGGACGCCCGAGGGCCCGAGTTTCTGTGCGGCGACGTGGATGTCGGAGTTCTCGGCCGCGATGATCAGGTCGTAGCCATGCTCGGCGAACCGCCTGGCCAGCTCCAGGCCGATGCCGCTCGACGCGCCGGTGATCAAAGCCAAACTCATGGCGTCGTGGCTACCCGCGGGATGGCCGGCCAAACCTGCTCGGCGAGCGGCTTTTCCACAGCTCGGCATTGATCCACAGTCGGCCTGCGGGGCGCGCCGGCAGCGCCCGGTCGTGGCGGTGGCCCCGCATACGGTCACCGCATGCGAACTGAACTCCCTGCCGAGCGCTTGCAGCGCCGGCTGACTGGCGACCCGGATCCGCAGGCGGAGAGCGCCGAGTCCGACCCCGACGAAGACGACCCGAACTCGTTGCTACCGCGGTGGCTTCCCGACACCGGCGCGCAACAGAGCTGGATCACCCGGCTGCGCGCCGACCCCGGCCGCGCCGGCGCCATCGCGTTGGCGATCATCGCCGCTCTGGCGGTATTGATCACCGTTTTCACCGTGGTCCGGGACCGGCCGTCCCCGGTGACTTCGGCCAAACTTCCACCGGTGGAACGGGTTTCGTCGACGGGTCCGAAGGCGTCGACCACGCCGGGACCGGACCGGCCGGTAGTGGTCAGCGTCGTCGGCCTGGTGCACAAGGCGGGCCTGGTCACCCTGGCACCGGGCGCGCGGATCGCCGATGCGCTGCAGGCGGCCGGGGGAGCGGTCGAGGGGGCGGACACCGTCGGACTGAACATGGCCAGGCCGCTGGCTGACGGTGAACAGATCGTCGTAGGGATGGCGCCGGCTCCCGGCAAGCCGGCGGTGCTGGGCAGCTCGGTCGGACCCGGCGCCCCCGCCGCGCAGTCGCCCTCGGCCGGGCCGGCCACCTCTGGAAAACCTAAGTCGGCGCCCGGGGAGGTGGTCGATCTGAACACCGCGACCGTCGAGCAACTGGATGGCCTGCCCGGGGTCGGCCCGGTCACGGCGGCGGCGATCGTGGCGTGGCGTCACGCCCACGGGCGGTTCACCAGCGTCGATCAGCTCGCCGAAGTGGACGGTATCGGGCAGGCGCGGCTGGACAAGCTGCGCTCGCTGGTCCGTGTCTGATCCGGCGCATCAGCCCCGGGCAGGCTTGGCGGCAGATCCAGGCGAGCGGCTGGATGTGCGTCTGGTTCCGGCCGCCCTGACCGGGTGGATCGTGACGGCGGCCGGCACCGTGTGGCCGGTGGGCGGCGCGCTGGCCGGATGTGGTGCGGTGCTGGCCGTCGCTTCCGCGGTGCTGTGGCGGGGGACGGGTTTCAGAGCCACGCGTGCCGCAATCAGTGCCGGGCTGACGGCGGTCGGGATGGTGGGCACGGGGTACGGGCTGGCGATCGCGCTGCGCGCCGACGCCGTCGCGCACCACCCGATCACCGCGGCCTTCGGCACCGTCGCGCCGGTGACCGTCGTCCCCAGCGAGGCCGTGCGCCCGCTCGGACGTGGCCGGCTGATGTTCAAGGCCACCCTGCGACGATTGCGTGACGACGAAATATCAGGCCGCATAACGGTGTTCGCCAGCTCCGCGGATTTCAGTGAGGTGGAGGCGGGCCGTCCGGTGCGGTTCGCCGCCCGGATCAGCCGGCCCGCCCGTCGTGACCTGACGGTCGCGGTGCTCACCGCGGTGGGACAGCCGGAATGGGGCAGGGCGCCACCGCTCTACCGGGCGGCAGGTCGGGTCCGCAGCGGGTTCGCGACCGCGGCACATCAGGTGTTGCCGTCCGATCAGGGCGCGATGCTGCCGGCGCTGGTGCTCGGCGACACCTCGCAATTGACCGGCACCACCAGCGGGGAGTTCCGTGCGGCGGGCATGAGCCATTTGACGGCCGTATCGGGTGCCAACGTCACGATCGTGTGTGGCGCGATGTTGTTGTCGGCGCGGCTGGTCGGGCCGCGGCCGGCTGTGCTGCTGGCCGCGGCGGCGCTGCTCGCCTTCGTGTTCGTCGTACAGCCGAGCGCCAGCGTGCTGCGGGCGGCAGTGATGGGCGCCATCGCGCTGGTGGCGATGGTGTCGTCGCGTCGGCGCCAGGCGATGCCGGCGCTGTCGGCGACCGTCCTCGTCCTGTTGATGGTGGCGCCACAGTTGGCAGTCGACGTGGGGTTCGCGCTGTCGGTGGTCGCCACCGCGGCACTGGTGGTGATCGCCCCGCGATGGTCGCGCCGGCTGGCCGGGCAGGGGTGGCCGAAACCGCTGGCCGACGCGGTGGCGGTCGCCGGAGCGGCGCAGGTGGTGACCGCGCCGCTGGTCGCTGCGATCTCCGGCCGGTTCAGCCTGGTGGCCGTTCTGGCCAACCTGGTGGTGGCGCCGGTGATAGCGCCGATCACCGTGCTCGGTACCGCGGCGGCGGCGCTGGTGGCCGCCTGGCCCGCCGGTGCCCAGCTGCTGGTCCGGTTCACCGGCCCCGAAGTGTGGTGGGTGCTGCGCGTCGCGCACTGGGCGTCCTGCGTGCCGGGGGCCAGCGTCCCGGTACCGGCCGGACCGGCCGGCCTGCTGGGGGTCGGCTGCGCGACGCTGGCGATCGTGATCGTGGGGCGGTGGCGTCGGTGCCGCCTGGCGCTGGCGTGCATCGTGGTCGGATGTGCGGTGGCCTGGTCGGTGTCGGAAGCCGTCGCTCCCTCATGACACCATCGTGGGGTGAGCGGTGATTCGTCGTTGCACCTGGTTCTGGGCGAAGAGGAACTGCTGATCGAGCGGGCCGTCGGGCAGATACTTCGGTCGGCCCGGCAGCGGGCCGGCGCCGGCGCGGACTCCGGAATCGCCGACGTCCCGGTCAACCGGATGCGCGCGGGCGATGTCAGCACTTACGAGCTCACGGAGTTGCTCAGCCCGTCGTTGTTCGCCGAGGAGCGGATCATCGTGCTGGAAGCGGCCGGCGAGGCAGGCAAGGACGCGGCGGCGCTGGTCGCCTCGGCCGCCGCGGACCTGCCCGCCGGCACGGTGCTGGTGGTGGTCCACTCCGGCGGTGGACGGGCCAAGGCACTGGCCGGGGAGCTGCGGTCGCTGGGCGCCCAGGTGCACCCATGCGCTCGGATCACGAAGGCCGGTGAGCGCAGCGACTTCGTCCGCGGCGAATTCCGCACGCTCAAGGTCAGGGTCGACGACGAGGCCGTGACGGCCCTGCTGGATGCGGTGGGCTCCGACATCCGGGAGCTCGCGTCGGCCTGTTCCCAACTGGTCGCCGACACCGGTGGGGCCGTCGATGCCGCCGCAGTCCGGCGCTACCACAGCGGCAAGGCCGAGGTGAAAGGCTTCGACATCGCCGACAAGGCTGTGGCCGGCGATGTCGCCGGCGCCGCTGAAGCGCTGCGGTGGGCGATGATGCGCGGCGAGCCGCTGGTGGTGCTGGCTGACGCGCTGGCCGAGGCGATCCACACCATCGGCGTGGTGATGCCGCTGTCCGGCGACCCCTATCGGCTCGCCGGACAATTGAAGATGCCGCCGTGGCGGGTGCAGAAAGCGCAGAAACAGGCCCGGCGCTGGTCGCGCGATCGGCTGGCTGTCGCGTCGCGGGTGGTCGCCAGGCTCAACGCGAACGTCAAGGGGGCCGTCGTGGACGCCGACTACGCCCTGGAGGCCGCGGTGCGGCAAGTGGCCGAGCTGGCCTCGACCTGACGGCGCTGGGGAGTTAGCGGGAGAACGCTCAGCCGAGCTTGTTGAGCGAGCGCGCCAACGCCGACTTCTTGTTGGCGGCCTGATTCTTGTGGATGACGCCCTTGCTGGCCGCCTTGTCCAGCTTGCGGCTGGTCGACGCCAGCAACTCGGCCGCCTTTTCCTTCTCACCTGCGTGGGTGGCCTCGCGGAAGGCGCGGATGGCCGTGCGGAGCGAAGACTTCACCGACTTGTTGCGCAGCCGCGCGCGCTCGTTAGTGCGGTTGCGCTTCTGCTGCGACTTGATGTTGGCCACGCGTCAGTTCCCTATCCCGTTTCGTTTTGGCTTTGCTCGGGGTATCTGCAACCCGATAGCGACTGCTCAGGTTATCAGTCGGTTACGTTTTCGCCCAAAAGCGGAACTCTCGGTCTGCCGGGATGGGGGAATTGAGGCAGCATGACACAGGTGAGTTTCCCGAACCAGATCGAGGCATCCCCGCGGCGGTCGCCCGTCCGATCCGAGCGTATTTTCGAGGGCTATAACACCTCAGCTGCCTACTCGATGGCCTTCGACGAGATGTTCGACGCCCAGGGCAACGTCCGCGGCCCCTACAAGGGCATTTACGCCGAACTCGCGCCCACCGACGCCTCAGAACTCAAGGCCCGCGCCGACGCGCTGGGCCGCGCCTTCATCGACCAGGGCATCACGTTCTCCCTGTCGGGGCAGGAACGGCCGTTCCCGCTGGACCTGGTGCCGCGGGTCATTTCGGCCGCCGAGTGGACACGGCTCGAGCGTGGCATCACTCAGCGGGTGAAGGCCCTCGAGAAGTACCTCGACGACATTTACGGCGACCAGGACATCTTGCGCGACGGGGTCATCCCACGCCGGCTGATCACCTCTTGTGAGCACTTCCACCGCGAGGCGGTCGGGATCGTCCCGCCCAACGGGGTGCGGATCCATGTGGCCGGGATCGACCTGATCCGCGACGACAAGGGTGACTTCCGCGTCCTCGAGGACAATCTGCGCTCACCGTCGGGTGTGTCGTACGTCATGGAGAACCGGCGCACGATGGCGCGTGTCTTCCCCAATCTGTTCGCCACCCACCGGGTGCGCACGGTCGACGACTATTCGTCGCACCTGCTGCGAGCGCTGCGGAATTCGGCGGCGACCAACGAGGCCGACCCCACCGTGGTGGTGCTGACCCCCGGTGTCTACAACTCGGCCTACTTCGAGCACTCGCTGCTGGCCCGCCAGATGGGCGTCGAACTGGTCGAGGGCCGCGACCTGTTCTGCCGGGACAACCAGGTGTACATGCGCACCACCGAGGGGGAGCGTCAGGTCGACGTCATCTACCGGCGCATCGACGATGCCTTCCTGGACCCACTGCAGTTCCGGGCCGATTCCGTGCTCGGGGTGGCCGGCCTGGTCAACGCCGCCCGGGCCGGCAACGTCGTCATCTCCAGCTCGATCGGCAACGGCGTCGGCGACGACAAGCTCGTCTACACCTACGTGCCCACCATCATCGAGTACTACCTCGGCGAGAAGCCGCTGCTGGCGAATGTGGACACCTACCGGTGCTGGCTCGACGACGAACGCGAAGAAGTGTTGGACCGGATCAACGAGCTGGTGATCAAGCCGGTGGAGGGATCCGGCGGTTACGGCATCGTGTTCGGTCCGGAGGCCTCCGAGAAAGAGCTCGCCGCGATCGGCAAGAAGATTCGTGACGATCCACGCGCCTGGATCGCGCAGCCGATGATGGAGCTCTCGACGGTGCCCACCCGTATCGAGGGCAACCTGGCGCCGCGCTATGTCGACCTGCGGCCGTTCGCCGTCAACGACGGCAACGAGGTATGGGTGCTGCCCGGGGGCTTGACCCGCACCGCCCTCGTCGAGGGGTCTCGGGTGGTGAACTCCAGCCAGGGTGGCGGGTCCAAGGACACCTGGGTACTGGCGCCGCGGACCTCGGTGGCCGCTCGTGAACTGGGCCGCGCCCAGGTGGTGCGGTCACTGCCGAGGCCGGTGCCCGAACAGCACCCCGACGGCAACCGGCCCGCGCAGACACAGCCTCAGCAGCAGACGCGCCAGTCCGTCGACGGTGCACCGAAGAAGGAACAGCAACAGCAGCAGCAACAACAGAAGGCGACCGACTGATGCTTGCCCGCAACGCCGAGGCGCTGTACTGGATCGGTCGCTACGTGGAACGCGCCGACGACACCGCCCGCATTCTGGATGTTGCCGTGCACCAGCTCCTCGAGGATTCCAGCGTCGACCCCGACCAGGCCTCCCGGCTGTTGTTGAAGGTGCTCGGCATCGAACCACCCGACCACAGCCTCGACGTCTGGTCGTTGACGGACCTGGTGGCGTTCAGCCCCAACACCGAGGGCGGTTGTTCGATCGTCGATGCGATCTCGGCGGCGCGAGAGAACGCGCGATCGGCGCGCGAGGTCACCTCCAGCGAGACCTGGGAGTGCATCAACACCACCTACCACGCCCTGCCCGAACGCGAGCGTGCCGCCAAACGGCTTGGGCCGCATGAGTTCCTGTCGTTCATCGAGGGCCGTGCGGCGATGTTCGCCGGACTGGCCGATTCGACGCTGTCCCGTGACGACGGCTATCGGTTCATGGTGCTGGGCCGCGCGATCGAGCGGGTCGATATGACGGTGCGGCTGTTGTTGTCCCGGGTAGGCGACAGCGCGTCATCACCGGCGTGGGTGACCCTGCTGCGTTCGGCCGGCGCGCATGACACGTATCTGCGCACCTACCGCGGCGCGCTGGACGCCAGCCGGGTGGTGGAATTCATGCTGCTGGACCGGCTGTTTCCCCGTTCTGTCTTCTATTCGCTGCGGCTGGCCGAACACAATCTCGAGGAGCTGCTGCACAACCCGCAGAGCCGCATCGGGGCCACCACCGAAGCGCAGCGGCTACTCGGTCAGGCACGCAGCGAACTGGAGTTCGTCCAGCCCGGGGTGCTGCTCGAAACGCTGGAGAACCGCTTGGCGGGCCTGCAGCGAACCTGTCACGATGTCGGAGATGCGTTGGCTTTGCAGTACTTTCATGCCGCTCCCTGGGTGGCGTGGACGGATGCCAGGCAGCGTGAGGTGTTGGCCGACACACTGGAAAGCCAAGGAGAATCCTGATGTGGCGGATGCGGGTGGTGCACACCACCGGGTACGCGTACCGGTCGCCGGTGACAGCGTCCTACAACGAAGCCCGGCTCACACCGCGCTCCAACACGCGTCAGAACGTGGTGCTCAACCGGGTGGAGACGATTCCGGCCACCCGGTCCTACCGCTACATCGACTACTGGGGCACGGCGGTCACGGCATTCGACCTGCATGCGCCGCACACCGAGTTGACGGTGACGTCGTCGTCGGTGGTGGAAACCGAGCGGCCGGAGCCGCCCGCGGCGAAAACCAACTGGGAAGAGCTGCAATCGGCAGCCGTGATCGACCGGTTCGACGAGGTGCTGCGTCCCACCGATTACACCCCGAACAGCAAACGTGTTGCCGCCGTTGGCAAGCGGATCACCAAGAACCACGACCCGAGCGAGGCCGTCGTCGCCGCGGCCGGGTGGGCGCGTAGCGAGCTGGATTATCTGCCCGGTACCACCGGCGTGCATTCCTCCGGCCTGGATGCGCTGGAAAAGGGCAAGGGCGTGTGCCAGGATTTCGCGCACCTGACGCTGATCCTGTTGCGCAGCATGGGAATTCCCGGCCGCTACGTCTCCGGATACTTGCACCCCAGGGCCGACGCCGCGATCGGTAAGACCGTCGCGGGCCGCAGCCACGCCTGGATCCAGGCGTGGGTCGGCGGATGGTTGAACTACGACCCCACCAATGACACCGAGATCACCGAGCAGTACATCAGCGTCGGGGTCGGTCGCGACTACGCCGACGTGTCGCCGCTCAAAGGTATCTACTCCGGCCTGGGCGCGACCGATCTGGATGTTGAGGTGGAGATCACCCGGCTGGCTTAGCGCACCGTCACGCCGGCGGGCCCAGCAGATCCCGGACGGGCGCGTTGAGCGCGCTTCGCAGCGATGCGTCCGCGGCCTCCTCGGCGCGGGCGTAGGCGGCGCCCCCTGCGGTCAGTGCCTGGACGAACTGGTCGTGGAACGTCGACATCTGGGCGCTGATGTGTTGGTAACCCTGGGCGTGCGCGTCCCAGAACGTCGCGATGGCCGCCGAGACCTGATCGGCGGCGGATGCGGGAACGCCCGTCGTCTGCTGCACCGCGGCCGTGTTGGACTCGCCGATGGTCGACCCGATGCGGGAGAGGTCGCTCGCCGCAGCAGCCATGGCCTCCGGCCCTGCGACAAACCACGACATGGACCACACCTCGCGTTCGGTAGCGGCGGGCGAGGACGGCAGTTCGCCCTTTCGCCTCGCTAATCATTATTACGCGCTTTCAGCACCTGGCGATGCACAAATTCCAGATCGCTGGAATCTACCTGCTCCCGACCAGGAAGACGAGGGCCACTTCAGCCGGGTAGGCCGGGGCTGCCGAAGGTACCCGGAGCACCACCGGCTCCACCTGCACCATTGGAACCAGGTGCCAGACCGATCCCGCCGGGACCGCCGTTGCCGCCGTTGCCGATGAACTGGGCATCTCCACCTGCCCCGCCCGGGCCGCCACCCGGGTTGGTCGCGATGCCGATTCCGCCTGCGCCGCCGTTGCCGGCGTTGCCGATAAGCAGTGCCCCGCTGCCGCCCTGGCCGCCGAAGCCGCCGCCGGCACCCCCCATTCCGCCGTCCCCGGCAACACCGAACAAGCCGACCAGACCGCCCACTCCGCCCGTGCCGCCGGAGTTGGGGGTGGGCCCGAGTCCGGCGCCGCCGTCCCCGCCACCGCCGGCGAAGCCGAAGATCAGCGCCGAACGGCCGCCGTCTCCGCCGCTGCCGCCGAAGGTGTTCCCGTTGCCGCCGTGGCCGCCGCTACCGCCGTTACCGAACGCATAGCCGGCCCCTCCACCGGCACCGCCGTTTCCGCCGAAGTCGCCGCTCCCGCCTCCGCCGCCGACCCCGCCGACGCCGAAAAGCGCGCCGCCGGCGCCACCGTCACCGCCCTGACCGCCTGAGGTAGCGTTCCCGCCACCGGCTCCGCCGACTCCGCCGTTGCCGAAGAATTGCGCGTCGCCGCCCAGCCCGCCGACCCCGCCGGCATTGGTCGGGCTCCCCGCCCCGCCGATGCCGCCGGCACCGCCATTGCCGTAGAAGACGCCACCCATGCCGCCGTTTCCACCGATGCCGCCGTTGAGGCCCACAGCCGAGATACCACCACTGCCCCCGGCTCCGCCCGCCCCGAGCAGCCAGGCATTGCCACCGGCGCCGCCGGCGGCGGCGCCGCCGCCGCTGCCGCCGGCCCCACCGTTACCGATCAACCCGGCGGCTCCGCCGTTGCCGCCGACCGCCCCGGTGTTCGTACTGTTCCCGCCGCGCCCGCCGTTGCCGTACAGGAGTCCGCCGGCCCCACCGGGCTGGCCGATGCCGCCGACGGTGCCTCCGTCGGCGCCGTCACCGATCAGCGGCCTGCCGAGCAGCTGCTGGGTGGGCGCATTGATCACGCCGAGCAACTCCTGCAACGGCGACGCGGCCGCCGCCTCCGCGTTGGCGTAGGCGGCGCCACTACCGGACAGCGCCTGGACGAACTGGTCGTGGAATGCCGACATCTGGGTGCCGATGTTCAGGTAGCCCCGGGCGTGCGATCCCCAGAATGTTGCTATCGCCGCCGAGACCTGGTCCGCCGCGGCAGCCGGCACGCCTGCCGTTTGCAGGGCCGCCGCGACGTTGGCCTCGTTGATGGTGGATCCGACGCCGGCCAGGCTGTCTGCGGCAGCCGCGACTGCCTCTGGCCCCACGGCGAACCACGACATGCGGCACCTTTCGACGAAGCGGCAGGAGCGGATAATACCGCGATGTCAGCACGAAAACATCAATTTGCACCCGCACGAGTTGCGGGTGCCGCGATCATTGTCTCGCCGAGACCTCGACCCGGTGCAAATCGTCGCCCAGCTCGATCCGTCCGCCGAATTCGGTGGCGGCCAGCGCCCGCCACTGCTCCTCCTGGCCCGGCGCGACGGCGGGTACGTAGTGCGTCATGATCAGGGTGCCCACGCCCGCGCGCGCGGCGGTCGCGGCGGCCTCCTGCACCGACGAGTGGTAGTCGCAGACGTCCTTGACCCGCTGCTGCGGAACCTGGCTGAGGATGTCCTTGCGGATCACGGTGTGTACCAAAGCATCGGCGTCAGAGGATAATTCGTCCAGACTGGCACACGGCACCGTGTCGCCGGCGAGTACCACCGACGCGCCGTCGAACTCGATCCGGAACCCGATGGTCGGCGCTACCGGCCGATGATCGGTGGGGGCTACCCGGATCGTCACGCCGTCGCGGTCCCACACGAGCCCGTCGGTGTGCTCGTGTACCTCGATCGGGGGCGGGGCATTCAGGTCGGCATGGTGGGCGATCCGGTATCCGATGTCGTGGCCGAACGCCTTGAGCGTCGCCTGCACCACCTCCGCGGTCCCGGGCGGACCGATGATCTGCAGCGGCGGGGGGTCCGGCGCGAAGCTGGTGACCCAACTGGTGATGAGCACGTCACCGAGTTCGGCGATGTGGTCGCTGTGCAGGTGGGTGAGCAGCAGCGCCGACAGGCCGGCGGCGCCCACCCCGACCGCCGCCGCACGCTGCAAGACCCCGCGGCCGCAGTCCACCAGGAACACCCGGCCGCCGGCACGCACCAGGGTGGCGGGTCCGGCGCGGTTGGGATCGGGGATGGGGCTTCCGGTGCCGAGCAGGGTGACCTCGATCATGGGCCCATCCTTGCAAGCCGACTCGATAGGTTTCACCGCAATCGGCTGATTCGGGCTCCCGCGTGCTTCAGATGCGTCCTTTCCCACCGGGCGAGTTAGTCGTAGCCTGTGTGAATCAGATCACCACCGACGGGAGGCATTGATGCGGATCGCGGACGTCTTGCGGAACAAGGGTGCGGCGGTGACGACGATCAACCCAGATGCGACGGTCCGGGAACTGCTTGCTGGCCTGGCCGAACAGAACATCGGCGCCATGGTGGTGATGGGCGACGAGGGTGTGGTCGGGATCGTGTCGGAGCGCGATGTCGTGCGCCAACTGCACGTGCACGGTGCCAGCGTGCTGTCGCGCCCCGTTTCCAAGATCATGACCAGCGCCGTCGCCACCTGTACCAAGTCCGACACGGTGGACAACATCAGTGTGCTGATGACCGAGAACCGGGTGCGGCACGTGCCGGTGCTCGACGGCCGCAAGCTGATCGGCATCGTCAGCATCGGTGACGTCGTCAAGACGCGCATGGGTGAACTCGAGGCCGAGCAGCAGCAGTTGCAGTCCTACATCACGCAGGGCTGACTTCCTGGCGCTCGCGTACGTCAGCGCCAGGAGTACTCCGCACGCAGCCGGGCGGCTACCACTTCGAAGGTTTCCCGTTCCAGGACCGCGCCTTCGCGGCGGATGCCTTCTTCGGGCACGTCGAGCACCCGGTCCAGCCGCACCCAGCTCGGCCGGCCTTCGTAGTCCCAGTCGCCGGAACCGATGGCGACCCAGTCCCGGTCATCGGAGTGCCGTTCCTGGCTGGAGAGCATGAGCCCGAGCAACACGCTGCGGTCGCGGCCGACGACCAGCACCGGTCGGTCCTTGCCGCGGGTCGGATCGTCCTCGTAGACCACCCAGGTCCACACGATCTCACCGGGATCGGCCCGGCCGTCGAGGTCGGGTGAATAGACCACCCTGCGGGCCCGCTGCGCAGTCGGAAAGCTCGTCTTGGTCACTGGCCGCCCAGCGGTGATCTCGGTGGGCGGCGCCGGCAGCCCCATCGCCATGATGTTCGCGGTGACCTTCACCGCCTGCTGGATGGTCTTGAGCGTCTCCTGCGTGTTCTGCAGACGCTGGACTACCTTCGGAGCCTCGTTGACCAAGTTCTCCGCGAACCGCTGGAACGTCTTCCACTGTGACTTGCCGGACGACTTCTTACCCGGTGCCATGCTCGCAGCATAACCGTGTGATTGTGTCCCGGCTGCTGTGCACCGATACGCTGGGCATACTCGTTGACCGCTCGACCAGGAGATTTCCCATCAGCAGTTTCGCCGACAAGACCTTCACACCGCCGGCGCAGATTCGGAACTTCTGCATCATCGCTCACATCGACCACGGCAAGTCGACGCTGGCCGACCGGATGCTGCAGCTGACCGGGGTGGTCGACGAGCGCTCGATGCGCGCTCAGTACCTCGACCGGATGGACATCGAGCGGGAACGCGGCATCACCATCAAGGCGCAGAACGTCCGGCTGCCTTGGCGAGTTGATGAGGTCGACCATGTCCTGCACCTGATCGACACGCCCGGTCACGTCGACTTCACCTACGAGGTCTCCCGCGCGCTGGAGGCATGCGAGGGCGCGGTTCTGCTGGTCGACGCCGCTCAGGGCATCGAGGCGCAGACGTTGGCCAACCTCTACCTGGCGCTCGATCGCGACCTGCACATCATCCCGGTGCTCAACAAGATCGACCTGCCGGCCGCCGACCCGGATCGCTATGCGGCGGAAATCGCGCACATCATCGGGTGCGAACCCGGCGACGTGCTGCGGGTGTCCGGCAAGACCGGCGCAGGCGTCGCCGACCTGCTCGACCACGTCGTGCGCGAAGTGCCGCCCCCGCAGGGCGACTCCGACGCGCCGACCCGCGCCATGATCTTCGACTCCGTCTACGACATCTACCGCGGCGTGGTCACCTACGTCCGCGTGGTCGACGGCAAGATCGTCCCGCGCGAGCGCATCGCGATGATGTCCACCGGCGCCACCCACGAACTACTCGAAGTCGGGATCGTCTCGCCCGAACCGAAGGCCAGCGACGGGCTCGGGGTCGGTGAGGTCGGTTATCTGATCACCGGGGTCAAGGACGTCCGCCAGTCCAAGGTGGGTGACACGGTGACCACCGCGCGCAACGGCGCCAAGGAAGCGCTGACCGGCTACCGCGAACCCAAGCCCATGGTCTATTCGGGGCTGTATCCCGTCGATGGCTCGGACTACCCGAACCTGCGCGACGCCCTGGACAAGCTGCAACTCAACGACGCGGCCCTGACCTACGAGCCGGAAACCTCGGTGGCGTTGGGGTTCGGATTCCGCTGCGGTTTCCTGGGCCTGCTGCACATGGAGATCACCCGCGAACGTCTTGAGCGCGAGTTCGACCTGGACCTGATTTCCACCTCACCCAACGTCGTGTACCGGGTCGTCAAAGAAGACAACACGGAGATCGTGGTAACCAACCCGTCGGACTGGCCCGAGGGCAAGATTCGCACCGTCTACGAACCCGTGGTGAAGACCACGATCATCGCGCCCAGCGAATTCATCGGCACCATCATGGAATTGAGCCAGTCGCGCCGCGGTGAGCTCGGCGGCATGGACTATCTGTCGCCCGAACGGGTGGAGTTGCGTTACACCATGCCGTTGGGCGAGATCATCTTCGACTTCTTCGACTCGTTGAAGTCGCGCACCCGCGGGTATGCCAGCCTGGATTACGAGGAGGCCGGCGAACAGGAAGCGCAACTGGTCAAGGTCGACATCCTGCTGCAAGGTGAAGCGGTCGACGCTTTTTCGGCGATCGTGCACAAAGATTCGGCGTTCGCCTACGGCAACAAGATGACCACCAAGCTCAAGGAGCTGATCCCACGCCAGCAGTTCGAAGTGCCGGTGCAGGCCGCGATCGGCTCGAAAATCATAGCGCGCGAGAATATCCGGGCCATCCGCAAGGACGTGTTGTCCAAGTGTTACGGCGGCGACATCACCCGCAAGCGCAAACTGCTGGAGAAGCAGAAGGAAGGCAAGAAGCGGATGAAGACCATCGGGCGGGTCGATGTGCCGCAGGAAGCGTTCGTGGCTGCGTTGTCCACCGAAGCGCCGGGGGACAAGGGCAAGAAATAGCAATGGTTTTCGCCGGCCTGGTGCGCATCGTCGCCGTGTTGAGCCTGGCCGTGCTGGGAACCGGGTGCGTCAGCACGGTGGACGGCGCTGCGGCACGCACGGTGCCGCGGTCCGGTCCAACGACAATGCCGCTGAGTCAGATCCTGCCCGGCGACGAAGACATCCGCACCGCGGTCGGCAACGAGATGAGTCAGAGTCCGTCGCCGCGAACGGGTGGAATCGAACTGCTGCCCGACGGATTCCGCGACAATCACGATGCGTCGCCAATCGCCTGTATCGGGCCGGCTTACCCCGGATTGCGCGTCGTGTACGAGAAGGGGCCGGTCCGCGACGTCGCCGTGCAGGACTACTGGAACTACGGCCTCGACGCAGTGGCGTCGAGCGCGACGGCAGCGGCGGTGCGGTTGGCCTCAGCGGCCGACGCGCAACGACTGTTCGCGTCGTTCGTCGCGCAGTGGCAAAGCTGCGCGGGCACCACGGTCACCATGCTCACCCTGGATTCCAGCAAGACCCAGTGGTTTTCGCGCGTGACCGGCGTCGAGGTCCACGCGGCGATGCTGTCAGCCGGCATCGAGTGCTGGGACACTCACCAAACCCCGCCCTTCCCGGTCGAGCGGGCGGTAGCCGTGGCATCCGACGTCATCGCCGATGTCAGCGTCTCGCTCCGGCCACATGTCGAAACCGGAAGCAGGGCAACCGATCTCGTCAAGTCGATATTGCGCAAACTCGCCAGTGCGAATTGACGCGGCCTCACACCGGGGCGTTGGCCGGCTGGAAGGTCCCCGAACCGTCGGCTTCCTCTTCGGCCCTGATCACGTGCACCACCGCGTTGATCAACGCCAGGTGGGTGAACGCCTGCGGGAAGTTACCCAGGTGCCGGCCGGTGCGCGGCTCGATCTCCTCGGCGTACAGGTGCAATGGGCTCGCGTACGCCAGTAGTCGCTCGCACAGCCGCTTGGCTCGAGCCACTTCGCCGATTTCGACCAGCGCCGACACCAGCCAGAACGAGCAGATGGTGAACGTGCCCTCCTCGCCGGACAGCCCGTCGTCGGTCTCGTGCACCCGGTACCGCAGCACCAGGCCCTCCTCGGTGAGTTCGTCGGCGATGGCCAGCACCGTCGCGCGCACCCGCGGGTCGTCGGGCGGCAGGAACCGGGTCAGCACCACCAGCAGCAGTGACGCATCGAGGGCGTCGTTGCCGTAGCGCTGGGTGAAGACACCACGGGAGTCCACGCCGCGCTCGAGGATGTCGGCTTTGATCTCGTCGGCGATCTCGTGCCATTGCTGGGCATAACTCAGTTCGCCCTGCTTCTCGGCTAGCTTCGCCCCGCGGTCCAGCGCAACCCAGCACATCACCTTCGACGAGGTGAAGTGCTGCGGCTCGCCGCGCACCTCCCAGATCCCGCGGTCGGGCTCCCGCCAGTGCTTGACGGCCTCCTCGACCTGTTTCTTCAGCACCGGCCACAGGGTCTCGGGGACCTGTTCCCGGGATTTGGCGTGCAGGTAGAACGAGTCCAGCACCGAGCCCCAGATGTCGTGCTGGACCTGGTCGTATGCGCCGTTGCCGATCCGCACCGGACGCGCGTGGTCGTAGCCGGAGAGGTGGTTGAGTTCTTCTTCGACCAGGCTGCGCTCGCCACCGACCCCGTACATCACCTGTAGCGGGTGGCGTTCGTTGCTGTTGGCGCCGGAGACGTCGGCGATGAACGCGAAGAAGTCGTCGGCCTCGCGGTCCAGGCCCAGCGTGTACAGGCCCCACAAGGCGAAGGTCGAGTCGCGGATCCAGGAGTATCGGTAGTCCCAGTTGCGTTCGCCATGCGGCGTCTCAGGCAGCGAAGTGGTACTCGCAGCCAGCAACGCGCCGGTGGGCGAGTACGTCAACCCCTTCAGGGTCAGGGCGCTGCGTTGCAGATAGGCGCGCCACGGGTGGTCCGGGAAGTTGCCGATGTTGATCCACTGCCGCCAACACTCGGTGGTCTGCCACATCTTGTGGGCGGCTTCTTCGTAGGTCTGCGGAGGTGGATGCTTGGTCCAGCTCAGCGCGACGAACACGTCGTCGCCTTCTTTCATCCGGGTACGGGCCCGCGCCTCACGGCCCTCCAGTCCGATGCGCAGATTGGTGGTCAGCCGCAGCGTCGGGTGCGCGTCCGGTTGCTTGTTGGCCCGGGCGATGGCTTCGCCGTAGGCGTTGGACGAGTACTCCCAGGTGGCGCCCAGGCGGTGGTAGTCGAAGGCCGGTTCGCAGCTCATCATCAGTTCGACGGTGCCGCTGACGCAGCGGACTGTTCGAAGCAAGATATGTTCGGCATCCCAGTCCATCGGGGTGCGGCGATGGGTTCGGGAACGGCGTTCGATGTCATGCCACGGTCCCATCACCAGGGCGTCCCGCACGATCAGCCAGCCGGTGTGGGTCTGCCAGGTGGTTTCCATGATGAGGCTGCCGGGCAGGTAGCGTCGCGCCGACGGCACCGAGACGCCGTAGGGTCCGAGCCGGAAGTGGCCGGCGCTGCGGTCCAGAATCGCGCCGAACACGCTGGGGGAATCCGGCCGCGGCACGCACAGCCACTCCACCGAACCGGCCGGCGAGATCAGGCAGGTTGTCTCCCAGTCCGACAGGAAGGCGTAGTCGGCGATCGGCGGAAACGGGTTGCGCGACGACGACGTGGACGGGTACTGCACGGGCGAGTCGATTTCCACGGGCATCGAGGGGTCGAACGCCTGAAGTTCGGTGGACGCGGAGATCGTGGGCGACTCCTCGACCGAAGGAACCACCTCCTCGTTGGCGGTGTCAGCGGCATCGGGGTGCAAAGCCATCCCGACATCATCGACCGTGGACCTACGTCGCGTCCACCACTGCAACCGAGGTGTTACGTGGGCGCGAGGCGCCGTGGGCCGGGACTAGGGTGGTCACGGTGAACGGCTTCCTGAGTTGGTGGGACGGCGTGGAGCTGTGGCTCTCCGGTCTGCCGTTCGTGCTGCAGGCTCTGGCGGTGATGCCGGTGGTACTTGCCCTGGCCTACCTGCTGGCGACAGTGCTGGATGGGTTGCTCGGCCGTGGCATCCAATTGTTGCGGCGCGCCCGGCATTCCGACGAGGCCTCGGGGTAGTCGCGATGCCCCGTTCGCACGTCACCCTCGTTCTGGTCGCACTCGTCGCGTTGGTCATCGTCACCTGGCTGGTCACACATTGACTTGCCCGGTCGAATTGCCGACGGCGTGAACTCTGTTAGGCTTCGCCACGTGCATGTCGCAGCTACGGTTTTGGAGCGCCGCGTTTCGGCGTTCGGCTGCGCTGTTTTCGCCGTGGTGAGTTGCGCCGCGGTCGACGCACGCTGTTGTCGCTGACTCCCGAACCCGTGTGCGGTCTGGGATGGAGTTCGTGATCTCCGTCGGCAGTAGCTAATCGCCTTTCCGCAGCACGGGACCGCAATCGATAAGTCCCGCACTGAGAGGCAACCAATGTCGCAGAGACTCTCCGACATCAGATCGCGCTGGCGTCAGTTGGTCGCCCTCGCGCTGATCACCGGGGTCGCGGCCGCGTGTAGCGGTGGCCCCAGCGATGTCGTCGGGGGCGGGGGACTGGCCGACGCGAAATCGAGCATCACGCTGGTCGCCTATTCGGTCGCCGAACCGGGTTGGAGCAAGGTGATCCCGGCGTTCAACGCCTCCGAAGAAGGCAATGGTGTGCAGGTCATCACGTCCTTTGGCGCCTCCGGTGACCAATCGCGCGGCGTCGCCGAAGGCAAGCCGGCCGACCTGGTGAATTTCTCGGTCGAACCGGACATCACCCGGCTGGTCAAGGGCGGCAAGGTCGCCAAGGACTGGGATACCGGCGCTACCAGGGGCATCCCGTTCGGTTCGGTGGTGACACTGGTGGTGCGCAAGGGGAATCCGAAGAACATCCATGACTGGGATGACCTGCTGCGTCCGGGCGTCGATGTGGTCACGCCCAGCCCGCTGAGTTCGGGTTCGGCCAAATGGAATTTATTGGCCCCGTATGCCGTCAAGAGTGAAGGCGGCCGCAATGGCCAAGCCGGGATCGAGTTTGTCAATCGACTGGTGAGGGAACACGTCAAAATGCGTCCAGGCTCGGGGCGAGAAGCGACGGACGTCTTCGTCCAGGGCAGCGGAGATGTGCTGATCAGTTACGAGAATGAGGCCATCGCCGCCGAGCGCGCCGGCAAGCCGGTCGAACACGTCACGCCGCCACAGACATTCAAGATTGAGAACCCGATGGCCGTGCTGAGCACCAGCACTCACCTTGCCGACGCCGTCGCGTTCAAGAACTTCCAGTACACCGCGGCGGCGCAGACGCTGTGGGCCAAGGCCGGCTTCCGTCCGGTGGATCCCGCCGTCGCGGCGTCGTTCCGGGACCAGTTTCCGGTGCCGGTGAAGCTGTGGACGATTGCTGACCTGGGTGGGTGGGGCACCGTCGACCCGCAACTGTTCGACAAGAGCTCGGGCAGCATCACCAAGATCTACACGCAGGCCACCGGATGACCGTGACGACGACTCCCAATCCCGAGGCGATACGGCCTGAACTCGAGGCCGAGGTCGAAGCGCCCACCGTTGGCCGCGCGGGCGGCACCTCGCTGCGGGTCGGCGTGGCGACCATCTGGCTGTCGGTGATCGTGCTGTTGCCGTTGGCCGCCATCGTCTGGCAGGCCGTCGGAGGCGGCTGGGATGCCTTCCGCCTCGCAGTGACCTCCCACGCGGCCCTGGAGTCGTTGCGCGTGACGCTGACCATCTCCGCCGGGGTGACGCTGCTGAACACGGTGTTCGGTCTGCTGATCGCCTGGGTGTTGGTGCGCGACAACTTCTTCGGCAAGCGCATCGTCGACGCGGTGATCGACCTGCCCTTCGCCTTGCCCACCATCGTCGCCAGCCTGGTGATGCTCGCGTTGTACGGCAACCACAGCCCGGTAGGTCTGCATCTGCAGCACACCGAGTGGGGCGTGGGGGTTGCGCTGGCCTTCGTTACGCTGCCGTTCGTGGTGCGGGCCGTGCAGCCGGTGTTGCTCGAGATCGACAGGGAATCCGAGGAGGCGGCGGCATCTCTGGGCGCCAGTGGCCCCAAGATCTTCACCGCCGTGGTGCTGCCGTCGCTGCTGCCCGCCCTGTTGTCCGGTGCGGGCCTGGCTTTCTCGCGTGCCATCGGAGAGTTCGGGTCGGTGGTGCTGATCGGCGGTGCGGTGCCGGGCAAGACCGAAGTGTCCTCGCAATGGATCCGGACTTTGATCGAGAACGACGACCGCACCGGCGCTGCTGCGATTTCGATTGTGCTGCTGTCGATCTCGTTCGTCGTGCTGCTGGTTCTGCGGCTCGTTGGCGCCCGCGCGGCCAAGCGTGAGGAGGTGTCGTAATGACCTCGTCGCGCTCAGTCCGCTACCTGCTTCGCTACACCGCGCTGGCGTATATCTTTGTGCTGCTGTTGGTTCCGGTGGCGCTGATTCTGTGGCGCACTTTCCAGCCCGGGCTGCACCAGTTCTATGAGTGGGTCAGCACGCCGGCGGCCGTCTCGGCGCTGAACCTGTCCCTGCTGGTCGTGGCGATCGTGGTGCCGCTGAACGTAGTATTCGGCATTCCGACGGCTCTGGTGCTCGCGCGCAACCGGTTTCGCGGCAAGGGCATCCTGCAGGCGGTGATCGATCTGCCGTTCGCGGTGTCGCCCGTGATCGTCGGCGTGGCGCTGATTGTGTTGTGGGGCAGCGCGGGCGCCCTCGGGTTCGTGGAGCGTGACCTCGGATTCAAGATCATCTTCGGCCTGCCCGGCATCGTGCTGGCCAGCATCTTCGTCACGCTGCCGTTCGTGGTGCGCGAGGTCGAACCGGTGCTGCACGAGTTGGGCACCGACCAGGAACAGGCCGCCGCAACGCTGGGTTCTGGTTGGTGGCAGACCTTCTGGCGGATCACGTTGCCGTCCATCCGGTGGGGCCTGACCTACGGCATCGTGTTGACCATCGCGCGCACGCTTGGTGAATACGGTGCGGTGATCATGGTGTCGGCCAACCTGCCGGGACAGTCGCAGACGCTGACGCTGTTGGTATCCGACCGCTACAACCGGGGGGCGGAGTACGGCGCGTACGCGTTGTCGACGTTGTTGATGGGGGTTGCCGTGCTGGTGCTGATCGTTCAAGTGGCGCTCGATGCCCGTCGGGCAACAGCAAGCAAGTAGGCCGGACAAGGAGACTCGAGACATGACCGGGACCGACCAGGGCAAGAACGCGATCGTCGTGCGGGACGCCTACAAGCATTACGGCGACTTCGTCGCTTTGGACCACGTGGATTTCGTGGTGCCCACCGGATCGCTGACCGCGCTGCTGGGACCCAGCGGTTCGGGCAAGTCGACACTGTTGCGCACCATCGCCGGACTCGACCAGCCCGACTCGGGAACCGTCACGATCAACGGACGCGACGTCACCCGGGTACCGCCACAACGCCGAGGTATCGGATTCGTCTTTCAGCACTACGCGGCGTTCAAGCACTTGACCGTGCGCAACAATGTCGCGTTCGGTTTGAAGATCCGCAAGCGGCCCAAGGCGGAGATCGCCGAGAAGGTGGATCATCTGTTGGAAGTGGTGGGGCTCAGCGGTTTTCAGAACCGCTATCCCAACCAGCTGTCCGGCGGTCAACGTCAGCGCATGGCACTGGCGCGAGCGCTGGCGGTCGACCCGGAGGTGCTGCTGCTCGACGAGCCGTTCGGCGCGCTGGACGCCAAGGTGCGCGAGGACCTGCGGTCCTGGTTGCGGCGCCTGCACGACGAAGTGCACGTCACCACGGTGCTGGTCACCCACGACCAGGCCGAGGCGCTGGACGTGGCGGACCGGATCGCGGTGCTCAACAAGGGCCGCATCGAACAGATCGGTTCCCCGACCGACGTGTACGACGCACCCGAGAACGCGTTCGTCATGTCCTTCCTGGGCGCGGTCTCGGCGCTGAACGGCGCACTGGTCCGACCGCACGACATCCGGGTCGGTCGCAATCCCGAGATGGCGGTGGCCGGCGGCGACGGCACTGCGGAGTCGGTCGGCGTCGTACGCGCCACGGTGGACCGTGTCGTGACCCTCGGCTTCGAAGTTCGGGTCGAACTGACCAGCGCCGCATCCGGGGGCCCGTTCACCGCTCAGATCACTCGCGGCGACGCTGAGGCGCTGGCGCTGAAGGAAGGCGACGTCGTGTATGTGCGCGCCACCCGGGTGCCGCCGATCGCCAACGAGGTTTACCAGGAGCCGACGCTCACCACCGCCTGATGAGGGCGGGTTACGGAAGGCTCGCCAGCATCCACACGGCGACCGCGACGAACATCAGGGCGAACACGATCACCGCGATGATGGCGGTCAGCACCAGCGGGGTGAGTATCCGTTTGGGGCGTGGTTGTGGTGCCGACACACCCGACGTCTGAGCCGAGTCGGGGGGTGTCGAACCGGGCGGGACACCCCCGCCGGGCTCGAGGCCCGGTACTTGAGCCGGATTGGGATCTGGTGGCATCGCGGTCATGGGTGCGCGGGTACCCGGTGGCGTTCGCGTCACACCGATTGGGGAGTTGCGGGATCGAGGCCGAGGTTCGGCGAGCCGGCGCCTGGCTGCCAGTTTTCAGCCTGGGTGACTCAGGCGGCGGCGCGCCGCGCGGTGGCGTGGTCGAAGCGGTCCAGCACGGTCTGGGCGACCAACGGGTGCGCCCCCAGCGGTGCGGCCATGGCCACCCCGGTCTCGGCCGCGAAGCGCTGCACCCGGTCCGGTATGCGACCCGGCGCGAGGAACCACGGCGCGATGACCACCCGGCGCGCACCCTGGTCGCGCAGCCGGTGCACCGACTCGGCCAGCGACGGCTCCCGGTGCGTGGCGAACGCGGTAGCGACTGCGGCCCACCGCGTTCCGGCGGCAAGCCGGGGCGCTACCTCGGCAGTCCGGGCATTGGCAGCCGCGTTGGACGATCCGATGGCCACCACCAGCACTCCCAGGGTGTCGTCGACCCGCGAGCCCCCGGACTGCATGACCCGCTGACGCGCCACCGAAATCAGACGGTCGTCTTCGCCGAGGACCCCGGCCTGCCGAACCCGGTCAGCGAGGCCGCATCCGGCGATCTGGGCGGGGATGTCGACCCGGGCGTGGTAGGCGTCGGCCAGCAGTAAGGGGGTGACGACCGCGTCACCGGGGCATGCGTTCAGCACCTCGACCAACCCCGGCGAATTGTGCTCGCAGAAGGCGACTCGCACATCCAGTCTGGGTCGCACGCGGGCGACCTGATTCGCGACGGCCCGGGCATTGGCCGCCGAACGTGGGTCTGCGCTGCCGTGCGCCGTCAGCACCAGGGTCGTCCGAACTGTCACGACGCGTGCAGACCGCATTCGGTCTTGGACAAGCCCTGCCAGCGGCCGCTGCGCGGGTCGGCGCCCTCGACCGGCTTCGCCGTGCACGGGGCGCAGCCGATCGACGGATAACCTTCGTAGACAAGGGGATTGACCAACACATCGTGCTCGTCGATGTAGTGCTGCATGTCCTGGTCCGACCAGGCCGCCAGCGGGTTGATCTTCACCAGCTTGAACGCTTCGTCGAAGCTGATCAGCGGAGCATTGGCGCGAGTGGGCGCCTCCACCCGGCGGATTCCCGTCACCCACGCCGAGTAGCCGCGCAACGCCTTTCCGAGCGGAACCACCTTGCGCATCCGGCAGCACTCGCCGGGATCACGGGCGAACAGGTCCTTGCCCATCAGCTTGTCCTGCTCGGCCACCGTGTGCTCCGGGTTGACGTTGACAACGCGGATGTCGTAGACGGATTCGATCGCATCGCGGGTGCCGATGGTCTCCACGAAGTGATATCCGGTGTCCAGGAACATCACCGGCACACCGGGTCGCACCTTGGCCGCCATATCCACCAACACCGCGTCCTGCATGTTGGAGGCCACCACGTAGTTGCACGTCGCCCAACCGCGGGGCCCGTTGATGTTCCCGAAGTTCTCTTCGGTCCATTGCAGCAGCTCGGTGGCGCCGGCGCTGTGAAGTTCGGCGGCGCCGCGCGCAGCCAGCTCGCGCAATTCGTCTTCGGTCAGTTTGGTCGCTTCGCTCATCGCAGGTCGTCCTCCTCAGCCCGGACGGCCCACTGCGCGAAACGCTCGCCTTGCTGGCGATGCTTGAGGAAATTGCGGGTCACCCGCTCGATGTAGTCACCCAGCTCCTCGCTGGTGACCTTGTGCTGACGCAGTTTTCGCCCGAATCCGCTATCCAGCCCAAGGCCGCCGCCCAGATGCACCTGGAATCCCTCGACGGAGCCGCCCGCTCCGTCGTCCACCATCTGGCCCTTGAACCCGATGTCGGCGATCTGGATGCGGGCGCACGAATTGGGGCAGCCGTTGATGTTGACGGTGATCGGCACGTCCAAGCGGGAGTTGGTGTCTTCCAGCCGCCGCTCCAGCTCGGGCACCAAAGACTGTGCGCGCACCCGGGTTTCGGCGAACGACAGCTTGCAGTACTCGATTCCGCTGCAGGCCATCAGGTTTCGTCGCCACTGCGACGGCCGCACCTGCAGGCCAAGGCTTTCCAGCCCCGTGACGGTCTCCTGGACCTTATCGTCGGGGATGTCGAGGATGACCAGTTTCTGGTAGGGGGTGAAGCGGATCCGATCGGAGCCGGCGCGCTCAGCGAGCTCGGCGACCGCGCTCAAGATGGTGCCGGACACCCGCCCCGCGATCGGGGAGGCCCCGATGGCATTGAGTCCGTTCTTGGTGCGCTGGACGCCGACGTGGTCGATGGGATGCGCGATCTGGTCGGGCGCCGGCCCGTCGATCAACGGGCGCTTGAGGTATTCGGCTTCGAGAACTTCCCGGAACTTCGCGATGCCCCAGTCCTTGACCAAGAATTTCAGCCGCGCTTTGGCCCGCAGCCGCCGGTAGCCGTAGTCCCGAAATATCGAGGTCACCGCCTCCCACACTTCGGGCACTTCTTGCAGCGGAACCCACACGCCCAGGCGCTGGGCCAGCATCGGGTTGGTCGACAGGCCGCCGCCGACCCACAGATCCAGGCCGGGCCCGTGCTCGGGGTGGTTGACTCCGATGAAGGCGATGTCGTTGATCTCGTGCGCGACGTCCTGCAGCCCCGAGATCGCGGTCTTGTACTTGCGCGGCAGGTCGGCGTACTCGGGCTTGCCGATGTAACGGCGCACGATTTCGTCGATGGCCCAGGTCGGGTCGATCACCTCGTCGAGCGACTCGCCGGCCAGCGGCGAGCCCAGCACCACGCGGGGGCAGTCGCCACAGGCCTCGGTGGTCTGCAGGCCCACCTCGTCTAGGCGCCGCCAGATCTCCGGCACGTCCTCCACCCTGATCCAGTGGTACTGGATGTTCTCCCGGTCGGAGATGTCGGCCGTGTCGCGGGCGAACTCGGTGGAAATCTCGCCCAGTGTGCGCAATGCCGCCGTCGAGATCGCCCCGCCGTCGCAGCGCACTCGCATCATGAAGTACTTCGCCTCGAGCAGATCCGCGTTGTCGTCGCCGGTGAACGAGCCGTCATAACCCTGCTCACGCTGGGTGTAGAGGCCCCACCACCGGAAGCGCCCGCGCAGGTCGCTCTTGTCGATGCTGTCGAATCCGTTCTTGGCGTAGACGTTCTCGATGCGCTCCCGGACCTCCAGCGGCGCGCCCGCCTTCTTCATCTCCTCGTTGGGGTTCAGCGGCTCGCGATTGCCCAAAGCCCACTGGCCCTCGTTTCGGGGCGCCTTTGCGGGGCGAGCTGTGGTCATGAGGCAGTTCTCCTTCGGAACATGCCGGCTGGAACACGCGCGACTCACCGTTGATTCCGGCGGCGCAGATCCGGCAGCCAGCAGGTGGTACGGGTGGGCTGGGTCTACGACGTCAAGGCAGACAGCAACAGCTGCAAACGCGCTTGAGGTCGATATGCCGTCGCACGACCAGTGTTACCCGCAGGTTCGACTTGGCGACGGTCACGGGTCCCATTCTGCCATGGATACACGCCACCCTCGCTACCAGGTGAAATTTCTTCTCACAGTGATTAAAACTACGGGCCGAACCTGGGTGCTTCGGTGAACAAACCCGGGAAATCGCTGGGAAGCGACCCGAGTCCGGCCGCCGTGCCAAGATTTGGCATGGCTCCCGTCGAGGTGCCGGTGCAACTGCCGGCCATCCAGCCCGCCCCCGGACGTCCGTTCGGCCTCTACGTCCACGTCCCGTTCTGCATCACCAGGTGCGGGTACTGCGACTTCAACACCTACACCCCCGCGGAGCTGGGCGGAGTCAATCCGGACGCCTGGCTGGCGGCGCTGCGCACCGAGCTGGAACGGGCCGCCGCCCGGCTCGGCGGGCCGGTGGTGGATACGGTGTTCGTCGGTGGCGGCACCCCCTCACTGCTGGGCGGCGCCCGGTTGACGACGTTGCTGGACACCGTGCGCGATCACTTCACCCTGGCGCCCGGTGCCGAGATCACCACCGAGGCCAACCCCGAGTCGACGTGGCCGGAGTTTTTCGAGGAAATCCGCGAGGCCGGATACAACCGGGTGTCACTCGGCATGCAGTCGGTGGTGCCCCGGTTGCTGGGCGTGCTGGACCGGGTGCACACGCCCAACCGATCGGCCGCGGCGGCCCGCGAGGCGCTCGCGCTGGGTTTCGAGCACGTCAGCCTGGACTTGATCTACGGCACGCCCGGCGAATCCGACGACGACCTGCTGTGCTCGGTGGACACGGCCATCGATACGGGGGTCGACCACGTCTCGGCGTATGCGCTGGTGATCGAAGAAGGCACGGCGATGGCCAGGCGGGTCCGCAGCGGTGAACTCGAGCCGCCGGACGACGATGTGCTGGCCCACCGCTACGAGTTGCTCGACGAACGGCTTTCGGCCGCCGGCCTAGGCTGGTACGAGGTGTCCAACTGGGCCCGTCCCGGCGGTCAGTGTCGGCACAACCTGGGCTACTGGGACCGCGGTCAGTGGTGGGGCGCCGGACCGGGTGCCCACAGTTACGTCGGCACCACTCGCTGGTGGAATGTGAAGCACCCCAACAGCTATGGGGCCAAACTCGCCGAGGGGGCTCTGCCTGTGGCCGGCTTCGAGCAGTTGAATGCCGACGCGTCGCACACCGAGGAGGTGATGCTGCAGATCCGGCTGCGCCGGGGTCTGCCGTTGGCCCGGCTCAGCGCCGCCGAACGGGAGCGCGCCGAGGAGGTGGTCGCCGACGGGTTGCTGGAGTCTGACGGCGACCACCTGGTCCTCAGCGACCGGGGCCGGCTCCTGGCCGACGCGGTCGTGCGCACGCTGCTGGACTGACGTCCCTCACACGCCGAACCACTGCTCGAAGACGCGGGCGATCTCGATGTAGAGCGGAATCCCGATGGTGACGTTGTAGGAGAACGTCAGCGCCAGTGACGCGGCCAACGGCAGCGTCGGACTGGCCTCGGGGATCGCCAGCCGCTGCACCGCGGGAACGGCGATATACGAGGCGGCGCCGCACAGGACGGCGAACAGCACGTAGGTGCCGGGCTTGAAGTCGGTGTGGGTCAGGGCGGCGTAGCTGCAGGCGACCGCAATCCCGATGGTGGCAAAGAGATTGGGCGCGAGCACACCGAAGAAGATGAAACCGATCCCGGCCGAGCGCAGGTCCTTCAGCTTGCGCGACGCCGTCATACCCATTTCCAGCAGGAACAGGCACAGCACGCCCTGGAAGGCCAGGACGAAGAACCTGTCGTCGTCGGCCACCACCTTCTGCCCCTGCAGACCACTGATCAGACCGATCACGATGCCGCCGATCAGCAGCACCAGCCCAGGGTTGAGGAACACTTCCTGGAAGAGCTCACGCGAGAAGATCGGCATCCGCTTGCCCCGCGGCGGGCGCGGCGTCTGGTCGGGCTCCCAGTCCGGATGGTCGAGCTTTTCCATGGAGCGTTCCCGCTCCAGGTCGATCGCGGCCTGGGCTTCTTGGTCGAGGCTCTGGCCGGGCGCTGGTCTGGCCGGAGTGCCGGGACCGATTGCGGCCCTGACCGGTGGCGTGTAGCCGGGCTCGTCGGGCATGTAGCCCGCCGCGTCCAGCCCGCGGTGGCGCAACCGGGCCACTAGATACAGGGCGACCAGACAGCCCGGAATCTCCATGACCGCCAGCATCACCGGCATGTAAGCGTTGAACGCGATGTTGACGGCAGTCAGGACCGCGACGCAGGTGGCAAAGGTCCCAGCAGAATCGGACCCGTAATAGCCGGCGACGGTGGCCTTGTCGACCGCTCGCATGGTGCTCAGCCGACTCAGCAAGAGGTAAGCCAGGCCGCCGATCGCGAAGTTCAGCACGAAGCCGAGCACCATGAAGCCCACGATGACGCCGATGCTGGAGGCGTTGACCTTGGCGAGTTCCTCGCCGCCGTGCCAGCCGATGGCCAGCAACAGATACATGGTCAGACCCTGATAGATCACATAGGGAAACTCCAACCGCACCTTCAGAATCGGAATCAGAAAGCCGAAGTAGAAGAACAGCAGCAAAGGCTTGAACAGGTTGTGGGTGAAGTTGTCCCAGAACTCGTGCAGCATTGAGCACCTCTCGCGCGTCCGGCGGCGATTCGAAGAAAGTACTGACCGTCATCGGCGACCACGACCAATCCAGATAACGCTGCGAACTTAGCTTGGGCCGTAGTCCGGCCGCTACTCGGAATGTGCGTCTAACAGCCGTTATCGATGCAGTTTTCCTGCTGTTGCGATTTCCGCAACACCGCCGTAACGAGTGAAAAGCAAGACTGCGCTGGCGAAGGCGATTCGGCGCCCAATCGGTGTGGATCAGGTACCAATTACCTGTTAATTCGCTGGGAGAATACGTGTCGCTTCAGCGGACAGCCGACAGGCGCGACGGCTTGACATCGATGTCGCGCTTGCGGTGCGTGACCGACCGCCAAGCTGCCGGTGAGTAGTGGGTGGTGGTCTCTTCGAAGCCGTCGACGGTGCGCACGGTCAGCACCCCGGTCTCCTGGTTGAAGGTCAAGTTCTCGACGTCGCCCTTGATCTCTTCACCGTCGGTCATCCGGATGACGAACATCAATCGGGTACTTCCCTTGTGGTGGTGCCGGGTTTCGATGGTGTCGCGGGTTGGGGACTCGGCGAATCAGTCGCAGCAGGCTCCCACGCCGCGGACGGCAGGCCTCACGCGACTCGTTCGGAATGCTGACGACCGCCGGGAGTCCCGGGCCGTCGCCGCGATGGCCGGAAGGTAAACGGTCGGGAAAAATGCTGGCGTCGATATGCGCACGATCGGTGGCCAAAACCGGGTTTGATGTGACCGTGCCAGCTGCGAAGGCCGCCCGGGCGACGCTGGTGGGTCGCCGCGGCAAGGGGCCGCTCAGTTTCCTATGAGTTCGGCCCGAGCAGCGATGTTCGGCCGGTCCTCGTCGGAACCCGTCAGCAGTTCCACGATCCTCGTCGTCACCGCGGCTGCCGTGGGGTGCTCCCACAGCAGGGTGGGGGACAGCGCCAGCCCGGTCTGCTTCTCCAACTGACGGCGCACGGCGACGGTCATGATCGAGTCAACACCCATCTCCACCAGCGGCAGATGAGGTTTCACACCTTCTTCGTCCAGGCCGAGTTCACGAGCTATAGCGGCGCGAACTTGACGGCCGAGCCAGTCGGCCATTTCGGCCGGGTCGGTGGGCACGCTCGGTTGGGCGGATGCGGGCGACAGGTGGTCGTCCGACCCCGAGGGAGCGACGTCGGCCAGCATCGGCGTCGCGGCCGCAGCCGGCGTCAGCGGCAGGACCACGACGTTGGGGTCTCCGTCGCGCAGTGCAAGATCGAGTGCGGACATCGCGTCGTCGGCGCTGACCGTGCCCATTCCCAGTGCCTCGAGCTGAGCCGCGACGAAGGACGACGTCGACCCCATCCCCAGACCGCGCCACGCGGTCCATCCCACGCTGACCGTGCGGTCGCCGCGGGCGCGCCGTCGCCGCGCGAATGCGTCAAGGAAAGCGTTTGCGCAGGCGTAGGCACCTTGACCGGGAAAGCCGACCAGGTATCCACAGGACGAGAACAGCACCATCCAGTCGAGTTCGCCGGGGGGAAACAGCTCGTCCAGGACGGCAGTGCCACCTACTTTCGGGTGCATCGACGCGGCGACGTCCGCGGTCGTGGTGTTCATCAGTAGCGCGCCCGTCTCCACACCCGCGGCGTGAATCACACCGAGCACGGGCGGCAGATCCCGCAGGGTCAGCCGCAGCGCCTCGGCCGCGGTGGACGCACCGATATCCAACGCGGCGACGCGGACGAACACGCCACGGTCCTCGAGCGCTCGGATCGTCCGAAGCATTTCGGGTTGGCTTTGCCCGTCCTGCTCCGGCATCCCCGAACGCGACACCAATACCAAACGTCGGGCGCCGAGATCGGCCAGCCGATGCGCCAGCTGCCGGCCCAGCGCACCGGTGCCGCCGGTGATCACATACGTGCCTCCCGGCGAACAACGCAGCGGGGGTTCGCCGGCGCAGGGGGCGTCGGCCAAGCGGGCGGTGTAGGCGACACCGTCGCGGACTACGACAACCCCGTGTCCGCTCAGGGACAGGGCGGCGACCGGCAGGTGGGTGTCGGCTTCAGCCAGGTCAAGCACGCCGCCCCACAGCTGCGGGTGCTCGGCCGCGGCGATTCGGGACAGTCCCCACAGCGGCGACTGGCAAAGTTGGGTGCCCTCGTAAACGCCCCGGGTCAATACCCACAGCCGCCCGGTGTAGGACCTCTCGACGAGACATTTCAGCGTCCGCAGCACCAGGTCGACCGATGCGGTGGGCTCGAGATGCGGACCGGGCAGCACCAGCACGACGCCGCCGTCGAGCGCATCGGGGCCGGCGGCGGGCAGGTTTTCGGCATCAGGAAGCGCCTGGACCGGCACGTCGGCTGCCCGCAGGCCATGCACACAACCCGCTCGCGTGCCGGCATCGCCGCCGATCACGGTGACGTGGCCGGGGCGCTCCGGCTCGCGCCACGGAGTGCGATGCCAGGCAATTCTGTGCACCAAATGGCTGGACGTTCCGTCCGCCGGCCGTTCCAGTTCTTCGAAGGCCAACCCGGTGATTGTCGCCAAAGTCGCGCCGGCAGGTTCGGCGATCACCACATCGGCGATCGTCTCCGCGGCGCGCCGGCGTACGTGCACCAGCACGGACCCCGGCGGCGAACTGTGCACGCGCACGCGCTCGATTCGGGCGGGCATTCTCAGTCGTGGGGGCCCGCCGAACACCACCGACGCCGCCGAAGTCGCCGCATCGAGAAGTCCCGCCCAGGACACCGGGGGTGATCCGTGGGGTTCGGCGCGCACCTCTGCCAACAATTCGCCGTCGGTGCGACGGAGGCTCAGCACTTCCCATTCGAATCCCATTGCCGCGACACCCAGTTCCGACAGTGTGTCCACCACCTGGCTCGGCGCCAACGCCTGGGAGCAGCGCAGGCGCGCCGCAGGCTCGTCGAATATCTGCGTCTCGGGCTCACTGCCGGCGGTGACCGCCGTGCAGTGCGTCAGCCAGCCGCCCTCGTCGCCGGCGGCGTCGTCGTCACGTACGCGCGAGGACAGGCTCAGCGACCGCTCTTGCAGCACCACCTGGATGTCTCGTGCGCGCCCGGGCGCCACCGGGGTGCGTAAGTGCACGTCCGCCAGGTCGGTTCCGGCAGCGGTGAGCATCGTGTTCAGCAATACGGCGGCGGGCACGATCTCGGTACCCTGCACGGGGTGGTCGCCGGGATACGGCCGGTTCGACATATCAAGGCGGGTCTGCCACATGCGGGCGGGCACGGCGCTCGTCACATCCACCCTGCCGCCCAGGAGGTGGTGGGTGTCGACGTCGTGGATGCCTCCCGTGCCCGGCGGGGCAGTCGGCGTACGCCAGAACCGCTGATGGTCCCATTGGGTACCCGGCAGGTCCTCGGCCCACGGCGCGGCCGCGCTGACGCCGTTCGCGAACGGGGCCCCGTGGCAGTGTAACGCAGCGAGTGCCGTTGCGATAGAACGCATCTCGGGTTCCTGGCGTCGCAGTACCGGCACCACGCCGTACTCTTCGATTCCCTCATGCAGCAAGGTCTCCGCGATCGAGTGGCATACGACTGGATGCGCCGACACTTCCATGAACAGCCGATGTCCGTCCGCGGCGGCGGCCGCGACCGCCTCGGCGAACCGTACCTGGCCGCGCAGGTTCGCCACCCAGTAATCCGAGTCGCGGGGAGCCGTCGAACGCGGATCCACCAGTGCCGTGGTGTACAGCGTGGTGGTGGGTTGGTGGGGTCGCGGCAATCCGGCGACCAGGCGTGCGAGGTCGTGGGTGAGTGGGTTCATCGCCGGACTGTGGAAAGCGACGTCGGTATTCACCGCCCGAACCGATACACCCTGCTCCGCCCAGGTCCGGCACACCTTCCCGACGGCGTCGATGGTGCCGGAGATCACCGTTGACTCGGGTGACGAGCTGATCGCGGCAACCACATCGGCTTGTCCGCGTAGGCGGTGTTGTGCCTCGCCGAACGGCAGCCGCACCAGGGCCATCGCGCCGAGACCGCTGACCGCGCGGAAGCCCCGCGCCCGGTAGCAGGCGACCGCCGCGCCGTGGAGGAGGTCGAACACCCCGGCCACTACGCAGGCGGCGACCTCACCGACCGAGTGCCCGATGACGGCCGCGGGTCTGACGCCGCGTTCCCGCAGGACCGCGGCGAGCCCCACCTGGATGGCGAAGGTCAAGGCTTGTACGCGATCGGTTTCACCCAGTTCGGCGCTGGACAAGGCGGTGCGGGCGGAGAATCCCAACTCCGCCCGGAACACCGGGTCGACTTCGTCGATCACCGACGCGAACGCGGGTTCATCGGCCAGCAACTCCCGGCCCATGCCCCGCCACTGCGATCCGTGACCGGAGAAGACCCACACCGCGCCAGCCGCGACGCCGGGCAGGACCGTGCCGGTGACCACCGACGGTTGCGGTGCGTCGCCGGCCAATGCGTCCAGGCCCGCTACCGCTTCCTCGTCTGTCTCGGCGACGATCGCGGCTCGAACACGCTCATGCGAGCGGCGCGACCACAGCGTCGCCGCGACCTGATCGAGGGGATGGTTGGCGGCCCGCAACTCGTCAGCCAGCGCGCCGGCCTGGCGGAGCAAACGCCCACGCGAGCGGGCCGAAATGGGCAGCACGGTCGGGGCCGTGACCCGGCCGGCGGCCGGGCGGGGTCGGCGGGGCGGTGCTTCCTCGAGCAGGATCTGCGCAATCGTGCCGCCGTAGCCGTAGCTGCACACCGCCGCCCGGCGCGGTGCACCGTGTCGCCGCGGCCAGGGCTCGACCTCGGTCGGCACCCGCAATCCGCTTGTGCCCCAATTGATCGCGGTGGTGAGCTTACTGATGCCGGCCGTTGGCGGAATCGCCTCGTAGTTAAGCGCCAGCGCCGACTTGATCAGGCCCACCACCCCGGCGCCGCCCTCCAGGTGGCCGGTGTTGGGCTTGACGGAGCCGACCAGGCACGGTGCGTCAGGGGAATGCTCGGCGCCGAATACCGCCGCCAGAGCCGCCAGTTCCACTCGATCCCCGGTGGGTGTGCCGGTCCCGTGCGCCTCGATGTAATCGACGCTCGCGGGCGCAATGTCCGCTGACCGGCAAGCGATTCGGAACAGATCTTCCTGGGCCGCGCCGTTGGGCGACATGATGCCGACCGTGTTGCCATCATGGGCCACCGCGCCCCCACGGATCACGGCGAGCACCCGGTCGTCGTCGCGAACAGCGTCGCTCAGCCGCTTCAACACCACGGTCGCGGCGCCTTCGCCACGGCCGTAACCGTCGGCGGCCATGTCGAATGTCTTGGACCGGCCGTCGGGGGCGGTGGCGCCGGCTTGGTCCAGCACGCGAGTCAGACCCGGGCCGATCAACGCGCTCACTCCGCCGGCCAACGCCAGTGATGTCTCGCCTGAGCGCAGCAACTGGCACGCTTGATGCACCGCCACCAACGAGGCCGCACAGGCCGCATCCAGCGCCAAGCTCGGACCTCGCAGGTCCAGTAGGTGCGAAACCCGGTTCGCCACGCCGCACAGCGAGGTGCCGATTCCGGTCCAGGCCTCAATTCCGGGCAAGTCCTCCATGATCAACTTGCCGTAGTCGTCGGAGTTCACACCCATCAGCACGGCGGTATTGCTGCCCGCCAAGGATCGGGGCGGAATCCCGGCGTGCTCGAGAGACTCCCAGCACACCTCGAGCGCCAGCCGCTGCTGCGGGTCCATCAACTCGGCCTCGCGGGGGGACACACCGAAGAACTCGGCGTCGAAACCGGGCAGGTCGTCAAGGAACGTGCCCCATGGCGTCGTCGCCCGCAACACCGCAGCATTTCTGGGGTCACGGCGCCGGTAGGGTTCCCAGCGCTCGGCCGGCACTTCGCGGACGGCACTGCGGCCTTCCACCAGGAAGTTCCAGAACTGCTTGGGAGTCGTGATGTCACCGGCCAGTCGGCACCCGATTCCGACGATGGCGATTGGTTCGGCGGCGGATTCGGCCATTGGCGTTGGTTGCGAATGCTTTTCGTCGATGGCGCGGATAGGTGTCATGTCGGCGTGTTCTCGGTTGCCCGGCACCGGCCGCATGCCGGCAGGGGTGGTGACGGCTCGATCATCGGTTCACCAGCGCCGCGACGATTTGTTTCTTGTCCACCTTGCCCACCGCGGTCATCGGCAGCGACGCCATCGGGACGAGCAGGTCCGGACGCGAATGCGCGGCCACCCCGCGGTCATCAAGATAGCGGTTGAGTTCTGCGAGGCCGATCTGACGGTCACTGAATACTACTGCGGCGCAGATCTTTTCCCCCAGATAGTCATCGGGCAACGCGACGGCTGCGACCGATGCGATGGCCGGGTGGGTTAGCAGGTGCTCCTGTATGTCGGCGGCGGACACCGTTTCTCCGCCGCGGTGGATCACGTCTTTGATCCGGCCGGTGACTTCGACGTAGCCGGCCAGTGGCCCGTCGGGGAAGATACGGACCCGGTCGCCGGTCCGGAAGAAGCCGTCCGGGCTGAAGGCCGCCGCGTTAGCTTCGGCAGCTCGGTAATACCCGTTGAAGGTGTACGGCCCGCGCACCATCAGCTCGCCCTCGTGGCCCGCCGCGACGTCGGCGCCGGAGTCGTCAACCACCCGCAACTCGTCGTGCGGTGCCATCGGCCGGCCTTGAGTGTTCTCGACGACCTCCACCGGGTCGCCCGGGCGGGTGAAGTTGAGCATGCCCTCGGCCATCCCGAACACCTGTTGAAGTCCCGGCGTCAGCGCCTCGCGGAGGAAGCGGGCTTCCTCGGCAGGCAGTCGCGATCCGCCCACCTGCAGCAGGCGCAGTGACCTCGGCGGCAAGGGTTCCCATTCACACGCCTGGGCCCATACCTTGGCCAGCGCGTTGACGAGCGCGGTCACCGTGATCGCGTGCCGAGCGATGATCGCAAACGCCGACTCCGGGCTGGGGTCGGCGGTGAAAACCGTTGTGGCACCGACTGTCATCGCACCCAAAAGGCCCGGACAGCCGAGCGGGAAATTGTGCCCGGCCGGTAACGCGACCAGGTAGACATCCTCGCGGGTGAGCTGGCAGAGCCGGGCACTGGCGACTGCGTTGTAGATGTAGTCCTCGTGCGTGCGGGGGATGAGTTTGGGCAGGCCGGTGGTGCCTCCCGATACCAGCAGTAAGGCCGGCAGCGTAGTGTCGATGATTATTGGATTCCGTTGCAGGGCATGACGATCGGCCAAATCAGACCAGCAGACGAACGGGCCGGGCTCGCCGACGACCACGACGTGACGCAGGCTGGCGCATTCGTCGGTGAGCCGGACGGCCATTTCGCGATAATCGAAACCGCCTGCGCGATCAGGAATTATCATCGCCACGGCGGTGGTGATCTCCGCGAAGTGACGCAATTCGGCGATGCGGTGACCCGGCAGGCACATCACCGGAACCGCGCCGGCCCGCAGCAGCGCGAACAACGCAACGGCAAACTCGCAGCGGTTGGGGAGCTGCAGAAGTACCCGGTCGCCCGGATTGATGCCGAGGTCCGTCAGCGCCGCCGCGATCCGGGTGGCTTCGGTGTGAAGTTCGGCGAAGGAATACGTCCGCTCGGCATCGATGACGGCTGGCCGCTGTGGCCAGTGGGCGGCCGCGTCGCCGAGGATCGAGTCCAGCGGGCGACCTGTCCAGTAACCGGCGCGCCGGTATTCATCGGCCCGGTCGGCCGGGAACGGTACGAAGCCGTTCCTGACATCGTCGTCGAGTGGCCGCGGTGTGGGCTGTGTTCGTGTGCTCATCGAGTCGGAACCGCCCCCTGGTCATCTCGCCTGATATCGCGCGCTGACTACCGTAGGGTAGCCTTTCGCAAGTTAGGACACCCTATACTAACTTGCCAAGGGGGCCGTGGTGCGCGGTGCGACGAATACTCAGAGCGTTCGCGAGGAGGTCGCCCAGCTGCTGTCCATCAGCCCGGATGAGCTGGATCCCGACGCCGACCTGATCGCCTGTGGCCTCGACTCGATCCGGATGATGTCGTTGTCCGGGCGCTGGCGCAAGCGGGGGATCGAGGTGGATTTCGCGGCGCTGGCGGCCGCCCCGACGGTGCGGGCGTGGTCGGAGTTGGTGGCCACGCGTAGCCCAGCGGTCGATGCGGCGCCCACCCGCTACGAGAGCGCAGCGGTGGCGCACGGTCACGACCCGGCCGAACCGTTCCCGCTGGCGCCCATCCAACACGCAATGTGGGTCGGGCGTGACGGCGGTCAGCAACTCGGCGGTGTCGCGGGTCACCTCTATGTCGAATTCGATGGTGCCGGTGTCGATCCGGAGCGGTTGAGCAGGGCTGCGGCCCAACTGGCGGCCCGGCATCCGATGCTCAGAGTCGAGTTCCTGCCGGACGGCATGCAGCGAATCGGCGATCGCGACCTTCCGGTCAAGATCGTCGATCTGCGTGACCGCGACGCCGAGTCGGCCGCCGACGAGTTGCTTGCCATTCGTGACGCCAAGTCGCACCAGCTACTGGACGGCGAGGTGCTGGAACTGACGCTGTCGCTGCTCCCGGATGGCCGGACCCGCCTGCACGTCGACCTGGATATGCAGGCTGCGGACGCAGTGAGCTATCGCAACTTGATGGCCGACCTCGCGGCGTCTTACCAGGGTGTGCAGCTACCCGAACTGCAGTACACCTACCGCGAGTACCGCGCGGCACAGACCGCCACCGCGGATGCCGGGAAGATCGAGGAAGACCGCCAGTGGTGGGCTCAGCGTGTCTCCGATCTGCCGGAACCTCCTGCCCTGCCACTAGTTCCGCTCGCCGAGCGTGCGAACCCCCGCCGCAGCACCCGGCGGTGGCACTGGTTCGACGCGCAGGCGCGCGAGGCATTGTTCGCCGCGTCCCGACGGCACGGAATCACCCCGGCGATGGTGGTCGCGGCGTCGTACGCCGGGACTTTGGCTCGCTGGTCCACCAGTCGGCGGTTTCTGCTCAATCTGCCGATGTTCGGGAGGGAGCCGTTTCACCCGGACGTCGACCGGCTGGTCGGCGACTTCACTTCGTCGTTGATGTTGGACGTCGATTTGTCGAACGCGCACACCGCATTGTCACGGGCGCAGGCGGTCCAGGAGACGTTGCATGCCAGCGCCGCTCACCTGGGGTATTCGGGCCTTTCGGTGTTGCGCGATCTGACTCGCCACCGCGGCACGCAGACACTGGCACCGTACGTGTTCACCAGCGGGCTCGGCCTCGGGGATTTGTTTGCCGGCGAGGTCACCGCCCAGTTCGGCACACCGGTGTGCACCATCTCGCAGGGGCCCCAGGTGCTGCTCGATGCGCAGGTCACGCCGTTGGATGGTGGTCTTCTGGTGAACTGGGACGTCCGCGAGGAAGCGTTTCGGCCGGGCGTCATCGACGCGATGTTCGCCCACCACCTTGCCGAGCTGACCCGGCTCGCCACCGATGATGACGCCTGGAACGCGTTGGACTCGAGCTCCGTCCCGGAGGATCAGCGTGCCGTGCGGGCTGCACTGAACAGCACGGTCGCGCCGCCGGCGGGCGAAGCGTTGCATGACGGGTTCTTCCGCCAGGCTCAACGTGCTCCCGATGCGCCGGCGGTGTTTGCCAGTAGCGGTGACCTGAGCTACGCCCAACTTCGGGATCAGGCGCTGACGGTGGCCGCGGCGCTGCGGGAGGCGGGGATCGTCGCCGGAGACACGGTCGCCGTAATGGGGCCCAAGACGGCTGAGCAGGTGCCGGCGTTGCTAGGCATCCTGGCGACCGGCGCTGTCTACCTGCCGATCGGCATCGACCAGCCCCGCGACCGCGCGCAGCGCATTCTCACCGGTGGTTCAGTGCGCGCAGCTCTGGTGTGTGGCGGACTGCCGATGTCGTTGCCGGTGCCCGGCCTCGTGATCGCCGACGTACTGCGCACCGGCCCTGTTGGTGCCATCGAAACCATCTCGCCCCCAACCGATCCCGCCGCTCTGGCCTACGTGCTGTTCACCTCCGGCTCAACCGGGGAGCCTAAAGGCGTGGAGGTCACCCACGATGCCGCCATGAATACCGTCGAGTTCTTCATCGGGCACTTCGGCTTTGGCGCCGACGATCGGTGTCTGGCGCTGTCGACCCTGGAATGCGATCTGTCAGTACTGGACATCTTTGCCACCTTGCGCTCGGGCGGGTCAATCGTGGTGGTCGACGAAGCACAACGCACCGATCCATACAGCTGGGCCCGGCTCATCGACGAATATCAGGTCACTGTGCTGCATTTCATGCCGGGCTGGTTGGAGATGCTGCTCGAGGCTGGGCGCGGGCGCTTGTCGTCACTGCGGGTGGTTGCCACGGGTGGGGACTGGGTGCGAACCGAGATGGCCCGGCGCCTGCACGAGCAGGCGCCGCACCTGCATTTCGCCGGCTTGGGTGGTGCCACCGAGACCGCGGTGCACGGAACGATTTTCGACGTCCACGACCCCGGCGAACTGCCCGCACACTGGACCGCCGTGCCCTACGGGAAGCCGTTGTCCAACAACGCTTGCCGGGTCGTCAACGACGTCGGCGCCGAGTGTCCCGACTGGGTCCCCGGTGAGCTCTGGATCGCCGGGCGTGGCATCGCCCGCAGCTACCGCGGCCGACCGGATCTGACGGCTCAACGTTTCGTCGAGCACGACGGTCGGACCTGGTACCGCACAGGTGACCTGGTCCGTTACCGGCCGGACGGCATGCTGGAGTTTGTCGGACGCGCCGACCATCGTGTCAAGATCAGTGGCTACCGCGTCGAACTCGGCGAGGTCGAGGCCGCGATCGGACGAATCCCGGGGGTGCGGATGGCGGTGGCGGCCGTACTCCCCGCGCCCGGTGGTGTCGACGTGCTGGCCGCGGCGGTCAGTCCGGCCGACAGTGACGTGACCGCCGCACAGATTCGCGACGGTCTCCTGGACCTCGTTCCGGCACATATGATTCCGCGTCATATAACCTTGGTCGACCGCATCCCGTTCAGTGACGCGGGCAAGATCGACCGCGCGGCGATCGGGGCGCTGCTTACACAGGCGGCCGGCACCGGTGATGAATCGCACTCGGTGGCACCGAGGACGATCGTGGAGCGTGCTGTATGTCACATCGTCGCGGGTGTCCTCGGCCGGGAAGCCTTCTCGATAGGTGTGCATGACGACTTCTTCGCTCTTGGTGGCGATTCGGTGCTTGCGACGCTTGCGGTGGCTCGGATGCGGGAGTGGCTCGATTCGCCCAGTCTGATGGTCGCCGACGTATTCGCCACCAGGACCGTGGCCGCGCTGGCTGAATTGCTCGAGAGCAGGGAGATCACGGGCGACCGCCTCGAACTGGTCGCCGAGATGTATCTGGAGATCGCTGAGATGCCGGATGGCCAGGTCTTATCCGCGCTCGATTCGACGTTCGCGAGCGGAGAATGATCGCCGTCCGGGGACTTTAGCCTCCCCCGGTGGGACTTTCGGCTCTATCTGGGGCACCTGCCGACCCGCGAAGCTTCAGTGCGCGGCATTTGATGTCGCGTGTTGAACAGAAAGGGTCGCTGCGGCGTGAACTCACTTAGGGCGAGGTCGGTGCGGCAATTCCCTGACGTCAGCGTGATGTGCGCCGGCCCGGTCAGTGGCGCCCAGGCCGAGCAGGTGGCGCACCAGGTCGGAGAGGTTCTGGCCTCTTACGAGATCACCGGGGACGCTCGGGTGCGCCTCAAGACGGGAACTTGTGGTCGCGGCCCGATGGTCATGCAGGTGAACCTGTCGGTCGGAGAGCTTCCGGCGCGGATCGCTGCCGTCACCGCCGGTATCGACGATCTGTCGCCGGCGCTGGACCGACTTGACAGCCATATCAGACAAATGCTTGCGCCGTGGCGTCCTCGCCCGTGGCCGGATCCCGCCCGCCGGATACTGACGGTGGATTTCGACGCGGTGGTTGTGCGCCGCAAACCGGTTGCGTTGCAGCGCACCACGCCGTTGCAGGCCGTGGCGGTGATGGACGGCATGGACTACGACGCGCACCTGTTCACCGATGCGGAGACCGGCGAGGACGCGGTCGTGTACCGGGCCGGGCCGTCGGGTCTGCGGCTGGCCCGCCAGCGGCACGTTTTCCCGCCGGGATGGGCCTGGTCGCCAGGTGTATCCGGCCCGCAGGTGCCGCTGATCGTCAACTCCCGCATGACGCCCACCCTGAGCGAACCGGACGCAGTTCGCCGGGCCTGTGATCACAGCCTGCGACTGCTGTTCTACACCGACCGGGAAACCGGCCGCGGTCAATTGTTGTATCCCCGCCATGACGGCAACCTCGGCCTGCTGGTGCCGACCAAGTAACCCAGGAGATGCTGTGCCCAAAGAAATGACGAATCTGCAACTGCTGCAAGAACTTGAACCCGTCGCCGAGCGCCTGCTGAACCGGCACCTGTCGATGTTCAAGGAATGGCATCCGCACGACTACATTCCCTGGTCGGACGGCAAGAATTTCTATGCCCTCGACGGTCAGGACTGGGAGCCGGGGCAGAGTCAACTCTCCGATGTGGCCCAGGTGGCGATGGTGCAGAACCTGCTGACCGAGGACAACCTGCCGTCCTACCACCGCGAGATCGCCATGAACTTCAGCCTCGACGGCGCATGGGGGCAGTGGGTGAACCGGTGGACGGCCGAGGAGAACCGGCACAGTGTGGCGCTGCGCGACTACCTGGTGGTGACCCGCGCGGTTGACCCCGTCGAGTTGGAGAAGCTTCGGATGGAGCAGATCACCCGCGGCTTCAGCCCGGGCCAGAACCAGCAAGGCGACATGTTCGCCGAAAGCTTGTTCGACTCGGTGATGTACGTCTCGTTCCAGGAATTGGCGACCCGCGTGTCGCACCGCAACACTGGGAAGGCCTGCGACGACAGCATCGCCAACCAATTGCTGGCCCGGGTGTCAGCTGATGAGAACCTGCACATGATTTTCTACCGCGACGTCAGCGCGGCCGGCCTCGACATCGCACCCAACCAGGCAATGAAGTCCGTGCACAGGATTCTGCGCAACTTCAAGATGCCGGGGTACACGGTGCCCGAATTCCGGCGCAAGGCCGTGGTGATTGCGGTCGGCGGTGTCTACGATCCGCGCATCCATCTCGAAGAGGTGGTGATGCCGGTGCTGAAGAAGTGGCGAATCTTCGAACGCGAGGATTTCACCGGCGAGGCGGCGCGGATGCGGGACGATCTGGCGGTGTTGATCAAGGAACTCGAGGCGGCCTCGGAGAAGTTTGAGGAATCCAAGCATCGTTACCTCGAGCGGGAGGCCCGCAAGGCCGAGCGAATCACCGCCGCGCGGGTGCTGAAAACCCAAGGGACGCTGACCCTCAGCGGGCGCTGACGTCGGGTTCAGCCGCGTGCTCGAGATACTCCGAGAGCAGGCGGCTGACCAGCGTCTCGATGTTGGATTCGATCGATGAGGCCAGGGTGGCGGTGACGGTTGCCACCGCCTGCGTGCGGAACCGGACCAGCATGGTGATCAGTTCGGCGACCTCGGCGTCCGCCGGTAGTGCCTCACCCGGCTTGATCCGGTCCGCCACGTGTTCGAAGCCGGCGCGCACCAGCAGGTCGCTGATCTCGTCGACCTTGGGCAGGATCTGCTCGTGTAGGTCGATGAGTTTGTCAAGGCTCACGCCGTAGCCGCGGACTTCGTTGAACGCCTCGATGAGCTTGGGCCGGGTGACGGTGGCCTGCTCGCCGTCGACGCGGATCACCTGCAGCGCCACCAGCCGCTCGAAAGCCGTTGCGTCACCCACGAGTTGGCGTGCCTGAGTTAGCGTTATGGTCGTCGGCTTCTCGGTGGTCCAGGTGCCCACGATCGCGGTCTCCAGGCCCAGGACGTCGCCCAGATTCTTGCCCTCCTCCCACGCACTGAGCATCTCCCGCACGTGGGCGATGTTGTAGCCGCGGTCGAGCATCGAGGTGATCAGCCGCAGCCGGGTGAGGTGGGTGTCGTTGAACAGCGCGATCCGCCCGACCCGCAGTGGCGGGGGCAGCAGGCCGCGGTCGCGGTAGACCCGGATGTTGCGCGTGGTGGTGCCGGCCAATCGGGCCAGTTCCTCGATCCGGTACTCCCCGGACGTCGCGGCGTCCGGTGGGTGGCGCACCGCGGCATCGAAGAGTTGTGTCACGGCGGATTCGATGAAATCGCGCGACTGGCGCCGCACGCGGTGCGGAGCGCGTCGCACGTTGGACAGGACGCTGGCGATCGTGCCGGGTTCGGGCCTGCCGGATCGGTCGAGCGGTTGGTCGGTGGCCAAGACGGTGCGACCTTTCAGACCGGCGCGCTGACGCGCTCGCGGATCTCGCTGCCTACTGCGTCGTAATGCCGATACTGGAAGTCGCCCATCTGGCGAAGATACTGGGTGGCGGTTCCCGGGTACATGGATCCGTTGTACCCGTCCTTGGTGAGGTACCAACTGCGGCAACCGGACATCCATGTCGTCTTGGTCAGCCGGCGTTGAAGGTGCTGATTGTGGCGACGCTGAACGTCTTCGCGCACATCGAGATAGCGCAGGCCCTTGTTCAGGATGGTGCTGATGCCGCGCACCGCGTAGTCCAGCTGGCCTTCGATGTACACCAGCAGGGAGTTGTGGCCCGGACCCGAGTTCGGCCCGGTCATGAAGAACAAGTTCGGATAGCCGTGCGCGTTGATGCTCTTGTAAGCCTGCGCGCCGTCCGCCCATTCGTCGGCCAGCGATCGACCTCCTAGTCCGGTGACCTCGAAAGGCGGCCCGGTCAGGTGGACGTCGTAACCGGTCGCGAAGACGATGCAGTCCAGATGGTGTTCGATGCCGTCGCTGGTCCGGATCCCCACCGGGCTCAACGTCGCGATCGGCCAGTCGATCAGCTTGCAGTTGTCGCGCTGCAGGGCAGGGTAATAGTCGCTGGAGATCAGCATGCGCTTGCATCCGGGCGCGAAGTCGGGGGTCAGTTGACGCCTCAGCCAGGGGTCTTTGACCTTGGCGCGGATGTGAACCTGACCTAGTCGGGCCACCAGGGAGGTGAGTGGGGTGTTCCACACCATCGCCGTCGCGGTGGCTTCGTGGCCCCAGAACAACGCTTGGCGGGCAATCTGTTGAACGGCAGGAACTTTGGCGAACAACGCCTGAACCGCCGGTGGCGTCGCCACGTCCAGCCGCGGTAGCACCCAGCCGGGCGTACGCTGAAAGACCTTGACGAATCCGGCCCGCTTCACCAGCTCAGGGACGATCTGAATCGCGCTGGCGCCGGTGCCGACGACGGCAACCCGCTTGCCGGTGAAATCGTAGTCGGCATCCCAACGGGCGCTGTGGATCTTGTGTCCTTCGTAGCTGTCCAGCCCGCGAATGTCCGGGAAGCTGGCATCCGACAGCGGGCCGGCGGCCAGGACGACGGTGCGTGCACGGAAATGCTTGCGGTTCTTCGTCGTTGTCGTCCATACGCCGGTGTCCTCGTCGAACTTCAGGCCGGTCACTTCATAGCCGAAGCGGATATGGCGGCGGATGCCGAACCTGTTCGCCATGTCCTCGATGTGCTGATAGATCTCGGGCGCGGGGGAGTACGTTCTCGACCACTTAGGGTTCTTGACGAACGAGTACGAGTACAGCAACGACGGGACGTCACAGCTGGCGCCGGGATATCGGGTGTCACGCCAGGTTCCGCCCACCCGGTCGGAACGTTCCAGTATCACGATGTTCTCGACGCCCGCCTCGACCAATCGGATGGCCGCCCCGAGCCCGGTGAAGCCCGCGCCGATGATGAGGGTGGAGTAGATGCCGTTGTCTGCCACGATCACGCCGCTGGCTCGTGGGTGAGTTCCCGCGACCAGCTCGGCATCGGCCTCAGCAGCGCATTGGGGTAGAAATCCGATAGCCACACCATGGAATTGGCCAGCAGCTGATAGGGGTGTCGTGGGTTGACCACCCACGAGGCGTGCCGCTTGAGCAGCTGGTAGGTGGGCACCCGCCGGGTGCGTTCACCCCGATCGCCGAGTTGCTTGAAGCGGTTGACCGCGTTGAACAACCGCTCCGGCTCCATACCCATGCCGGCCATTTCGTTGCGGACCCGGCTGAGCAGCGGAACGTACATCACCATCCCGATGATCAGACCCGGCGAGGCGAAGCGTCCGACCAGTTCGATCGCCAACCGGCGGGCGGTGGCGTGGCCGATCATCTCTAGAACCGCGAAATCCACTGCTATGTGCCGGGATTCGTCGTTGTTGATCTTCTCGAACACCTGATGACAGACCGGATCATCGACGGAGTCCAAGAGGAATTTCAGCAACGCCCCGTCCAGTGCCACTTCTAGCATCGGAATCACGGTGCCGAGCACGGACAGGGGCATGTCATCGGCGAAGGTGTCGAGCCATTCGATGGCCATTTTGATGTTGACGTTGGGTTCCGGGATCTCGCCCGCTTCGAGCATTCCCCAGCGCTTCATCAGCGCCAATTCGGCGTTCGCGTGCCGTTGTTCCTCGGCATGGAAGTACCGGTAGATCTCGGCGATGGTGGGGTCGGGCGCCTTTCTCGCCAACGCCGCGAAGCCGCGCGCGCCGATGTTCTCGATCCAGCACAGGTCGGCCATGAACGCCTTGAGTTTGGGGCGGAAGTCGGGCCGGATCGTTTCGGCCCCCGGCGCATCCCAGTCGATGTCGGCCAGCGCCCACTGCCGGTCCTTGATCTTGGCGAGCATGGCTTGCATGTCGATGGCCACGAACTTCTCCTTTCGAGCGAGGGTGTTTCAGATCCGCGCCCGCGAGATGAGACCGGCCGCGCGCGTATATGTACCCGGCGCAAGTCGTTTGACATTCCACCCGACCTTGGCCTCGAACTGGGGCATGCAGTAAAGCTCGCCGCGATCGTGGGCATTAAGACAGATTCGGGCGACCTTCCCGGCTGAGAAGCCGGTCCAGCGCATCAGCTTGCTGGCCAGCGCACTGGACTCCTCGCTGATGCGTCCGGCCGCAAGCCCGGATTCGACGATGTTGGTCTTGACGAACGTCGGGCACAGCACGGTGACAGTGATTCCCGTGCCGGACAATTCGGCAGCCAGCGTCTCCGACAGCGAGAGGACCCCGGCCTTGCTGACGTTGTAGGCGGCCATGCCGGGTGCTGCGCCGAATGCCGCCGCCGAAGCGACGTTGATGATTCCCTGTGGCCCGGCCGACGGGCCGGCTTCCCGCAGGATGGGTGTGAAGACATGGCAGCCGTGAATGGGTCCCCAGAGGTTGACGCCGAGGGTCCGCACCCAATCTCCCAGCGGGACGTCGCCGATCGGCTCTCCGCCGGTCCCTACGCCGGCATTGTTGATCACCAGAGTCGGCGGCGCACCGAACCATGCCTGCGCTTGATCGGCCAGCGCATAGACGTCGTCGACCTGGGACACGTCGCAGCGCACCGCGATGGCCTCGGCGCCTCGCTGAGTGAGCTCGTCGGCGGTCTGTCGCGCGGCCGCGTCGTCGATGTCGCTGCACACCACCTTGCCGCCCCGACGGCCGAGTTCGGCGGCAAAGGCCGCTCCGATGCCACTGCCCGCGCCGGTGACCACCGCCATCGCGCCGTGACTCGGAGTCTTTTTCCTCAGCAGCTTGTCCAGTGGTCCCAACATCAAACCGCCTTTGCTGCAACGCGTTTCTCGATTGGCGGGGTTATCTGGTTCGATATCGCCGCGGTGATCGGCCGCATGATCACAGTGCTCTCCGCTTCGCAGTGCGGGACCGCAGTGACCCGAGCGCCGGAACGCCGTCCGCCATGCAAATCAGTCAATACCAAATGGTGACATTCGTCAATGGCAGTTATTTATTCTGGCGCGCCCGGTGGGTAGCGGTCACCTCCTGTCGCCGGGCCGTTAGCGGCGGCGGGCAGATGACGGCTAAGGTAAATACACCACAAATTAGGGCAGCCTGTGCTAATTCTGGGAGGGTGTGTGGGTGCCGCGGCGTATATAGAGTCCATCAGGCCCGCCTGTCGGCGGATCGTTGGCGACTCCGCGGCGTCGGCGTCGGCGTCGATGCCGCGGCCCGGTCCGCCGCTCCGGCGATCCGGGCCTGGTGAGAGTTGATGTCGTCCAATGACACGGCGGCGCGGGCTGGGACGCCGCGGTCACAGCTGGAGCGAGCCCTGTGTGACATCGTCGCCACCACCCTGCGACGCACCACGGTGGGGGTGGACGAAGATCTCTGCGACCGGGGTGACGTCGGCGTGGCGACGCGGACGGTGGCGCACATCAGGCAATTGCTCGATGCGCCCGGCCTGACCGTGGCGGACCTCGCGGCTGCCCGCACCGTTGCCGGGCTGGCCCAATTGCTCGCCAGGCGGGAATCCGACCCACATCGGTTGGAGCAGGTCGCCGGCCTGTATCTGGAGATTGCCGGGATGGAAAGTGCCGAGGTGATGTCCGCGCTGGATCCCGCGCCCGCGATCAGCGGCTCGCCGCCGCGGTTCGAGTCCTGGGTCAAGCGCTTCACCGCGAGCGGCAATGACGGCTCGGTGGTGCTGTTTCCGCACGCCGGGGGCGCCGCCGCGGCCTACCGCGCTCTGGCAAAGGCGTTGTCGGCCAACGGTGTTGATGTCTATGTGGTGCAGTACCCGCAGCGGGCGGACCGGCGCAGTCATCCGGCGGTGGGCAGCATCGAGACGCTGGCGCTGGAATTGTTCGGCGCGGGCGACTGGGCGGCGACGGCGCCGCTGACACTATTCGGTCACTGCATGGGTGCGGTGGTGGCCTTCGAGTTCGCCAGGGTGGCCGAGTCCAGCGGCGTGCCGGTACGTGCGCTGTGGGCGTCGTCCGGGCAGGCGCCCTCGACGATTGCCGCATCAGGACCGTTGCCGGCTTCGGACGCTGACGTGCTGGCCGACATGGTGGACCTCGGCGGCACCGATCCGATGCTGCTCGAAGATGAGGAATTCGTTGAACTGCTGATCACAGCCGTCAAGGCGGACTACCGGGCGCTGGGTTGTTATTCGTGTCCGCCCGAGACCCGCATCAGCGCGGACATTCATGTTGTGGGTGGCCGCAGCGACCATCGGATCAGCCAAGACATGTTGAGCGGTTGGGAAACACACACATCCGGCCGATTCACCCTCTCGCACTTTGACGGGGGCCACTTCTACCTCACTGAGCATCTTGATGAGCTGGCCGCCATTGTGAGCGCTCATGTTCGATAGCGATCCCGTCGTCGTCGTCGGCCTGTCGGTCGAGGCGCCTGGTGGTTGTGAAACACCCGAGGACTTCTGGTCCCTGCTGGCTGAACAACGCGAGGCGCTCGCCCCTTTCCCGGCTGACCGGGGCTGGGCACTCGGTGGGCTGTTCGACGGATCGCGGCGTGAGGGATTCAAGCCCATCCACAACCTTGGCGGGTTTTTGTCCAGCGCAACGGCCTTTGACCCGGAGTTCTTTCGCATCTCACCGCGCGAGGCGACGGCAATGGATCCGCAGCAACGCGTCGGATTGCGGGTGGCGTGGCGAGCGGTGGAGAACAGCGGGATCAACCCCGATGAACTGGCCGGCCATGATGTGGGTTGTTATGTGGGAGCGGCTGCGCTCGAATACGGACCTCCGCTGTCGGAATTCTCCAACCACAGCGGCCATCTCATCACCGGCACATCGCTGGGTGTCATCTCGGGGCGCATCGCCTACACCCTGGACCTGGCCGGGCCGGCACTGACGATCGACACTTCCTGCTCGTCGGCCCTGGCCGCGTTTCACACAGCGGTGCAGGCCATCCGGGCCGGCGACTGCGACCTGGCGCTGGCCGGCGGCGTTTGCGTGATGGGGACCCCCGGATACTTCGTCGAGTTCTCCAAACAGCACGCGTTATCCGACGACGGACACTGCCGCCCCTACAGCGCGCACGCCAGTGGAACGGTCTGGGCGGAGGGTGCGGCAATGTTTCTGTTGCAGCGCCGGTCGAGGGCCCGCGCGGATGGTCGACACATCCTGGCCGAAGTCCTGGCCAGTGCACTGAACTCCGATGGCCGGAGCAACGGCTTGACGGCACCCAGCGGCGATGCGCAGCGACGACTGTTCGGCCGGGCCATCGCGCAAGCCGGTGTCGAGGTCGCCGACATCGGAATGATCGAGGGACACGGCACCGGGACCCTGCTGGGTGATCGCACCGAATTGCTGGCGCTGGTGGCAGGTTACGGCGGCTCGCCTGTCGGGCGTGGGCCGTTGCTGGGGTCGCTGAAATCGAACATCGGACACGCGCAGGCCGCGGCGGGCGCCTTGGGCCTGGTGAAGGTCATTACTGCCGCCGAACATGGCGCGATACCACCGACGTTGCACGCGGACGAGCCGAGTCACGAAATAGATTGGGAGAGTGCAGGTCTGCGTCTTGCAGACAAACTGACCCCGTGGCCGGCCATCGGGGGCCACCGAACCGCGGCGGTGTCCGCGTTCGGGATGAGCGGGACCAACACCCATCTCATCGTCTCGATGCCGGACACCGTGGTATCCCAGTGCGCGGGGGTGTGATGGGCGCCAGAAGATTGCCCGACGGACGCCTGCCGGTCCTGTTGAGCGCGCACGCCGAGGACCTCATCGCGGCGGACGCCCAAGCTGTAGCTGACTATCTCGACCGGTTTCCGGCGACCACCGTGACCCAGGTCGCGCGCCACCTCTGCCGGACCCGCCGGGTGCGCAGGTACCGCGCCGTGTTGCGAGCGGCGGACCGGTCGGAGCTTGTCGACGCGTTGCGCGCGCTTGCCGCCGGAGAAGATCATCCCCTGGTTGCCCGTTCCGCGGTGAGCACCGCTCCCCGTCAAGCATTCGTTGTTCCCGGTCAGGGTGGACAGTGGCCGGGCATGGGCGCCGCCGCATACGTGGAATTGCCGGCCTACCGGGCAGCGGTCGATGAGTGCGCGGCGGCGTTCGAGGGTGCGGGAAGTATCTCGCCGCTGGGCTACCTGATGGCAGCGAACGATGACGGGTTCTCGGAGGTCGAGATTGAGGGCGCCCAGTTCGCCCACGCCGTCGGTCTGGCGGAGGTCTGGCGCTCCTGCGGTGTGCTGCCCGACCTCATCGTCGGTCACAGCCTCGGTGAAGTCGCTGCGGCCTATGTCGCGGGCACCATCACCCTGCCCGACGCCGCCGCAGTGGTAACGGCCCGCGCCGACGTGGTGGGAACGCTGCCGGACCGCTACGCGGTGGCCGCGCTGGGCGTCACCGAGCAGGTCGCCCAGGAGCTGGTCGAGCGCACCGATGGCTGGCTCGAGCTGTCCGTAGTCAACGCCCCTTCGACCGTGGCGGTGTCCGGTGAGCGCCGCGCGGTACGGGCTCTGGTCGACGCCGTGCAGGCCGAAGGCACGTTCGCCCGCGAGATCACGGCGGGCTTCCCGGCGCACACCAGTGCGCTCGAGCAGCTACGCGAGAACTTGCTGGACCGGCTGCCCGACTCGCAATTCGTTGATGCCCCGGTGCAGTTCATCGGCGGCACCACCGGGGACCTGGTGCACGCGGGGACCGCGTTCGGTGACTACTGGTATGCCAACCTGCGCAACACGGTGCGGTTCGATCGTGCCATCGAGTCGGCAATCCGTTGTGGTGCAACATCGTTCATCGAACTGTCGGCATCCCCGGTGCTGATGTTCGCGATGGCTCAGATCTTCGAGGGCGCCACCGGCCTGCCGGAGGGGCCGGCCGTGCTGGTCGGACCTCAGCGCAAGGGTGAATCGTTGCTCGAAGCGCTATCGGCTGGCGTCGTCACCGCGGCGGTAGCTGATCCCGGTTATCCGTGGACTGATCTGCTGGGCGATGCGCCCGCCCAACGCCCCGGCCTACGCGGATTCCCCAATGCGCCGATGCGCGCGGTGCGGATCTGGGCGCATCCTGAACCGCTGCCCCCAGCTACTGGACCCGCCACCGGATTGACCGTCGCGGCGGAGCGCTGGGATCAGGTGGCGCCGGCCCCAGCTACCGGGCGGCGAAGCGTTGCCGTGGTCGATCTCGGCGCGGACGGCGAACTGCACGGGTCGCTGTGCGCGGCCGTCGATTCGCACCCGGCAACCGAACTGCGCTCGTCGCAGGATGCGGAACTGGTTTTGGTGATCGCACCGCGCATCGATTGCGTCGCCCCGGACAAAGCCGTCGCCGCACTTGCCGATCTGGTCGGCACCGGATTGCTTGACTACCCGACTGAACTGGGCCCGCGCTGCCAGGCGGTGTGCCTGGTCACGGTCGGAGCCGAACAGGTGCAGCACACGGATCCGTTGCCCAACGCCGGCCACGCGGCACTGGCCGCCATGCATCGCAGCATCGGATTCGACCACCCGGAGCAGACTTTCCTGCATCTGGATCTTCCGTCGTGGGAGCTGGTGCCAACTGCCGGCCGTGCGGTGGTCGAGGCGTCGCTGGCCGGCGCTGCAGAGGCGGCGCTGCGTCGCGGCGTCATCTGGACGCGTGCCGTCGGTGACTTGCCGGCCGCTCCGCCCTGGCCGCTGGATACCGGCATCCTCGACGAGGTCGTCATCACCGGCGGTGCCGGCGCCATCGGCATGCACTACGCCCGGTATCTCGCCGAGCGCGGAGCGCGGCGCATCGTCTTGCTGAGCCGGCGTGGGGCGGATGCGGCTGCACTGACCGCGCTGGCGGCAGTGTATAGAACCGAGGTGCTGGCGCCGCCCTGCGACATTACCGACCAGGAGCAATTGTCGCTTTCGGCAAAGGAATACGGTGGTTCCGGCGCTTCGTTGCTGATCCACGCGGCCGGCACCGCCACGTTCGACACGGCCGCCGTGATGACGCCGGACGGTGTAACCGATACCTGCGCCGGCAAAGTCGTCGGTCTGGCTCGGATGCTCGAGCTCTGGCCGGTCCGCCCCGATGCCCGAATACTGCTGTGCTCCTCGATATCCGGTGTCATGGGCGGACGCGCACACGGCGCCTACTCGGCGGCGAATCGACTGCTCGACGTCATGGCCGCTCGGCTACGCGCCGACGGAAGACGCTGCGTGGCAGTGAGATACGGCCTGTGGCAGAGCGCACCGGAGGACGGCGGCAGCCGGGGAATCATGAATGCAGCCGCGCTGACGCAGATAGAACGCTCCGGGTTGCGCCCGATGGTTGCCCGCCAGGCGATCGAGGCGAGCCTGCGCGACCACTGCGTCGATCCTCTGGTGTTCGCCGCCGATGCCGCCCGGTTCCAGATCTTCCTCGGCGATACCGGACCGGGCACCGCGGACCAGACGATCCCGAACCGGGACGACGATCCGGTCTCCGTCGTGGATGCGGTCCGCAGCGAACTGGCAGCGGTGCTGGGAATCACGCCCGCGGGCGATGTGGACCTCAAGGAATCCCTGTTCGACCTCGGTGTGGACTCCATGTTGGCAGTGGACCTGCGCAAGCGACTCAAACGGACCATCGGCCGCACCGTGCCGCTGCGTCTCCTGCTGGACGAGCTCACCGGCGACGAACTCGTCGCGAAACTCGAAAGTGCCGGCGAGCACTACGGCACCGGACAGAAAGTAGACATCTCGCGTGACTGAAACTCACACCGGGCTCGACGAGGCCCGACTAGAGCTGCTGCGCCGCAGGCTCGCCGATCGCGGGTTGTCGTCCCCGCAGGCAGTGCCCCGAGCCGCCGCGGTGGACCAGTTGTCCGACGGCCAGGCGCGGATGTGGTTCGTGCAGATGGCCGATCCCACCGGGACGCTACTCAATGTCTGCCTGTCCTACCGGATCACCGGTGATATTGATCTCGGCCGGCTGCATGACGCCGTCGACGCCGTCGCACGTCGCCATCCGATTCTGCGCACCACCTACGCCGGCGGAGACGACGGCGTCCCCAGGGCCACCGCACACGCTGACCTGCGCCCCGCCTGGACACAGCATGATCTCACCGACCTCTCAGAGCACGCCCGCCGGTTACGCCTGGAGGTGCTGGCCCAACGCGAATTCGCCAAGCCCTTCGATCTTTCCAGCGCTGCCCCGCTGCGACTGACCGTCGTGCGCACGGCCGCCGACGAACATGTGCTTTTGCTGGTGGTCCACCACATCGCCTGGGACGACGGTTGCTGGCGAGTATTTTTCACCGACCTCACGCGTGCATACTCGGGAGCCGATCTCGGGCCGGAGTTCCGTCCGCCAGTCCCGCGCACGCCGGACACCACCGGGGCCGACCTCGAGTATTGGCGCGCCGTCATGGCGAATCCTCCTGAGCCGCTGGAACTGCCGGGGCCGACGGGGACGAGTGTGCCGACCAACTGGCGGGCGGCGCGGTCAACGGTGCGACTGCCGGCTGACATCGCCGGGCAGGTGACGGCGATCGCCAGGGACACCGGGTGCACGCCGTACATGGTGATGCTGGCGGCTTTCGGCGCGCTGATGCACCGCTACACCCACAGCGACGACTTCCTGGTTGCGGCACCGGTGCTCAATCGCGGCGCCGGAACCGAGGACACCATCGGATATTTCGGCAACACCGTGGCGATGCGGTTGCGCCCGCAGCCCAGGATGACCTTTCGCGCGCTCTTGACGGCGACCCGCGACACCGCCGCCGGGGCATTCGCTCATCAACGCATCAATCTCGATCGCGTCGTGCGGGAATTGAACCCCGATCGCCGCCATGGCGCCGAACGGATGACCAGGGTCAGCTTCGGTTTTCGCGAGCCTGACGGCGGCGGCTTCAATCCGCCGGGCACCGTGTGCCGACGTGACGAACTGCGCAGCAACGTCACACAATTGCCGCTGGGCCTGATGGTCGAATTCGACCGGTCCGGCGTGCTGGTTGAGGCCGAGTATCTGCTGGAGATTCTCGAGCCACCGTTGGTGCGGCAATTGCTCGAGCACTTCACGGTGCTGCTCGAGCACGCGCTGACCGCTCCGGACACGTTGTTGTCGCAACTGGCCCTGACGAATGGGCGCGAGTCGCAGTGGCTACACGACGTCATGCGCGGGGAGCGGTTCACCACGCCGGCGAAGACTCTGGTCGATCTGGTGTCCGAGCAGACCCGGCGCAACCCCGACGCCACGGCCATCGTCTACGAGGGCAAACACTTCAGTTACCGCGAACTCAACGAGGAGTCGAACCGGTTGGCGCACTGGCTCGTCGAGCAGGGCATCGGCAGCGAAGACCGGGTCGCCGTGTTGCTGGACAAGTCGCCCGACCTTGTTATCACAGCGCTGGGGCTGGTCAAGTCCGGTGCCGTCTACGTTCCGGTGGATCCCGAATATCCGCAGGACCGGCTGGACTTCATCCTCGACGACTGCGATGCGAAACTCGTTGTGCGCGAACCGGTACGTGATCTGGGCGGCTATTGCGCCGACGATCTCACCGACGCCGACCGCGTCCGTCCGCTGCGGCCCGACAACAATGCGTACCTGATCTACACCTCCGGAACCACCGGCCTGCCCAAGGGCGTCGCCGTGCCTCATCGTCCCGTCGCGGAATACTTCGTCTGGTTCAAAGACGAGTACGAGGTCGACAGCGCCGACCGCCTGCTGCAGGTCGCCTCGCCGAGCTTCGATGTGTCTATCGCCGAGATCTTCGGCACGCTGGCGTGCGGTGCCAGGATGGTGATCCCACGACCCGGCGGGCTGACCGACATCGGCTACCTCACCGCGCTCTTGCGCGACGAGGGCATCACTGCGATGCACTTCGTGCCTTCGCTGCTGGGGCTGTTCCTCTCGTTGCCCGGCGTCAACCAGTGGCGGACCCTGCAACGGGTGCCGATCGGCGGGGAGCCGCTGCCCGGTGAAGTGGCTGACCGGTTCCATGCCACTTTCGACGCACTGTTGCACAACTTCTACGGTCCGACCGAAACCGTGATCAACGCCAGCCGTTTCAAGGTCCAGGGTCCGCAGGGCACCCGCATCGTTCCCATCGGGCGCCCCAAAATCAACACCAACATCTATCTGCTCGACGACTCGCTGCAGCCGGTACCCGTCGGCGTGATCGGCGAAATCTACATCGGCGGAACCCATGTCGCCTATGGCTATCACCGGCGCACGGCGCTGACCGCACAACGTTTCGTTGCCGATCCGTTCAACCCCGGTGCCCGCATGTACCGATCGGGAGACCTGGCCCGGCGCAACGCCCAGGGTGACATCGAGTTCGTCGGCCGCGCTGACGAACAGGTCAAGATCCGCGGCTTCCGCATCGAACTCGGTGACGTCGCCGCCGCCATCTCGGTGGATCCCACCGTCGGACAGGCCGTCGTCGTGGTGAGCGATCTGCCCCGCCTAGGCAAGAGCCTGGTCGGCTACGTCACGCCGGCCCAGGGTCCGGACGCGTCGGCCGAAGTCGACCTGGACCGGATCCGGGCCCGGGTGGCAGCGGCGCTGCCCGAGTACATGGTGCCCGCGGCCTACGTGGTGCTGCAGGAGATTCCGATCACCACACACGGCAAGATCGACCGCGCCGCCCTCCCGGATCCTGACGTCGGCACCGCCACCGAGTTCCGTGAGTGCCAGACCGCCACCGAGCAGCGCGTTGCGGCCATGTTCGGAGATCTTCTCGGCCGGGACCGCGTGGGTGCCGACGACTCGTTCTTCGAGCTCGGCGGTCACTCCCTGCTGGCTACCAAACTTGTTGCCGCGCTGCGCAACGCGTTTTCGGTTGATGTCGGTGTGCGGGAGATCTTCGAATTCGCCACAGTGTCCCGGTTGGCCGCGCACCTGGACACCCGCGCCCCGGCCTCAGCGCGGCCACGGTTGATGCCTACTGACCACCAAGGGCCGGTGCGGTTGTCCTCCGCCCAGATGCGCAGCTGGTTCACCTACCGCGTCGACGGGCCGAACGCCTACAACAACATTCCCTTCGCCGCCGCGCTGCGGGGCCCGGTGAACGCCGAGGCGCTGACATCGGCGATCACCGACGTGGTGGCGCGGCATGAGATTCTGCGCACCACCTACCGTGAATTCGACGGTATTCCGTACCAGATCATCAACCCGCCGCAGCAGGTGCCGGTGCGCTGCGCGGACGGGCCCCATCAGGAGTGGCTGCGCCATCAACTCGAAGAAGAGCGGGGTCAGGTCATCGACCTGGAGACCGATTGGCCGATCCGCGCCGCACTGCTGAGCACACCAGAGCAGACGGTGCTTTCGCTGGTGCTGCACCACATTGCGGGCGACCATTGGTCAGCCGGGGTGCTGTTCACCGACGTTTTGACGGCCTATCGGGCGCGCGGAGCCGGGCAGCAACCCTCGTGGGCGCCGCTGCCTGTCCAGTACGCCGATTACGGCATCTGGCAGGACGAGCTGCTCGCGGAAAGCGCGGGAATCGCCGGGCCGCAACGAGATTACTGGATCCGCCAACTCGACGGTCTGCCCACCGAAAACGGTTTGCGCCCGGACTTCCCGCGCCCGCCGGTGCTCGGCGGCGCGGGCGACGCCGTGGAGTTCCGGATCAGCGCGGCTACCCGCGACAAATTGACTGCGCTCAATCGTGAACTGGGCGTCACCGAATTCATGTCGCTGCAGGCCGTCGTCGCGGTGGCCCTGCACAAAGCCGGTGGCAGTATCGACATTCCGATCGGCACCCCGGTCTCCGGGCGCAACGAATCCGAGCTGGACCAACTCGTCGGATTCTTCATCAACATTGTGGTGCTGCGTAACGACCTTCGGGGAAACCCAGCCTTGCGTGAGGTGCTGACCCGCACCAGGGATATGGCGCTGGCCGCCTACCAGCATCAGGACCTGCCGTTCGACCAAGTGGTGGATGCGGTTCGTCCGGTCCGGTCGTTGTCGCGCAATCCGCTGTTCGACGTCGTGGTCCATGTCCGCGACCAGCTGCCCGCAGGCCGGGTCATCGAGTCCGGACCGGACGGCGACACCGCCTTCACCGCACTAGAGCCGACCTTTGACGCCGCCCACGCGGACATCTCGGTCAATTTCTTCGCGTGCGACGACGGATACCGCGGTCACGTCATCTACCGCACCGACTTGTATCGGCGCAGCACTGGCCAGCGATTCGCCGACTGGCTGGTCCGCCTCGCCGAGGCGTTCGCGGACCAACCGGACCAAACGCTGCGGGATGTCGAGATCGCCAGTGCCCAAGAAACCCAGCGCATCCTGGCCCGATGCGATGCCGGCGCCGACACCGCACGGGTCTACCTTCTCGACGAGTCGCTCAGGCCAGTGCCGCAAGGTGTGGTCGGCGACGTCTATTTCGGCGGCGGCGTTGCGGTCGGCGGCAGATCGACGCGGCCCTCGTCGACCGCAACCCGGTTCATTGCCGACCCGTTCGCCACCCGGCCGGGCTCGCGCCTCTACCGCACCGGTGAGCGCGGCCGATGGGACTGCGACGGGCAGCTGGAACTCCTGGCCGAAGCGACCGGCACAACGCAACCCAAGCCTGCCCCAGCCGCCGCGGCCGAGCCGCCCGGCACGGCCACCGAACGCCTACTCGCCGGCATTCTGAGTGAGGTGCTCGACGACGCCGCGCAGATTGGGCGATACGACGACTTCTTCAACCTCGGCGGGGACAGCATCCTGGCGGTGCGGGCGGCCGCGCAGGCCAGGGAAGCCGGCCTGCCGCTAACCCCGCGGATGATCTTCGAGCACCCTGTGCTGCACGAGCTCGCCGCCACGCTGGACGCCAAGGCGCAAAGCGAAACAGATTCGCAAAACACGCATTACGCGCCGATGACTACTTCTGGGCTGTCCGCCGAGGAACTTTCGGCATTGACTGCATCCTGGGATCAGCAGCCGTGACACGCGCTGACGCACTGCCGGCGGTCGCGGACGTGATGGCGCTCAGCCCGTTGCAACGCGGACTGTTTTCGATGGCGACGTTGCTCGACGTGGAGGCCGGTACGGCCGATCCCTATGTCATTGCGATGGCGGCCGAGGTGACCGGGCCGCTCGACGCAGCGTTGTTGCGAGCCTGCGCGGCGACGATGTTGGACCGGCACCCCAACCTGCGAGCGAGCTTCGTGCACGGCAACCTCAGCCGACCGGTGCAGGTGGTTCCCACCACGGCGGAGGTGCCCTGGGCGGTGGTACAGGCTCGGCCCGACGACGTGGCCGCGCTGGCAGCCCGGGAGCGGCGGCGCCGTTTCGACGTGGGCCACGGGCCGCTGATCCGGTTCCTGCTCATCGAACTGCCGGACTGCCGTTGGCATCTGGTAATCGTCGCGCACCACATCATCATCGACGGCTGGTCGCTGCCGCTCTTCGTTTCCGAACTACTCGCCCTGTATCGCGCAGGCGGCGATACGGCTGCGTTGCCGGCTCCGCCGCGCCCTTATCGCGACTACATCGGCTGGCTGGCGAGTCGCGACGAAACCGCCAGTCGGGCTTTGTGGGCTGATCACCTGGCGAACCTGGACGGCCCGACCCTGCTCTCCCCGGCGCTCACCAATCATCCTCCGCAAGCCGGAATGCCGCGACGCACTGAGTTGCGTCTGGATGAGGCGGCCACCGCCGCCTTGACCGAGGCCGCCAGAAACCGGGGCGTCACACTCAACACGTTGATTCAATTCGCCTGGGCCACAACACTTTCAGCCCTCACCGATCGAGCCGATGTTACCTTCGGCGTGACGGTGGCCGGCCGGCCCAGCGAGCTGACGGGCGTGGAAAGGATGGTGGGCCTGTTCATCAACACCGTGCCGCTGCGGGTCCGGTTGAATCCGCACGAGACGGTCGGCTCACAATGCGTTGCGCTGCAGCGTGAATTCGCGGCATTGCATGACCACAGCTACCTTAGTCACGCCGAATTGCGCTCCCTGGCCGGCATCGGCGAGATGTTCGACACTCTGCTGGTTTATGAGAACTTCCCGCCGGGTGAAGTCGTGGGCACCAAAGAATTCCGCGCCGGTGCGGTGACATTTCGGCCGGTCGCCCTGGAGAGTGTTTCGCACTTTCCGGTGACGATCGCCGCGCACCTGAGCCCGGAGCTGACGGTGCTGGTGGAGGTGCTCGATGGGGCGCTGGGTACCGCGGCGCCCTACGACCTGGGCAGGCGGCTACTGGCGGTGGTGCAGCGACTGGTCGACCATTGGCAGTCACCGCTGCGCCGCGTCGACGTCGTGCTGGACGGCGAGCGCCCCACCGCCGGCCAGACGATTCGGACCGGGTCGCCTGTCGGCGTCCACACCAGGTATGCCGAAATCGCGGCACGGCAGCCTGATTCGGTAGCGCTCAGCTGGGCCGAAGGTCAACTCACCTACGGTGCGCTGGACGCGCACGCGGATCGGCTGGCCACCGCGCTGCGCGGCGCCGGCGTCGGCGCCGAGACCCCGGTGGCGATCACGTTGCCCCGCGGCCCGGATTATGTGACCGCGTTGCTGGCCGTCCTCAAAGCCGGGGGCATGATAGTGCCCCTCGACCCGGCGATGCCCGCCGAACGCATCGCCGAGATCTTGCGCCAGACCGCTGCTCCCGTCGTCGTCGATCAGGACGTGTTCGACGCTGCGGTCAGCACCGAGGTGCCTGCCGACTACCGGCCGGCCGCGGTGGCGCCCGAGCAGGCGGTCTACGCGGTGTTCACGTCCGGCACCACCGGGACGCCGAAAGGTGTCATCGGCACCCACCGGGCGCTTTCGGCGTATGCCGACGACCACATCGAGCGTGTGCTACGGCCGGTCGCCGAGCGGGCCGGCCGGCAACTACGGGTGGCGCACGCCTGGTCCTTCACCTTCGACGCGGCCTGGCAACCGCTGGCGGCGCTGCTCGACGGCCACACGGTGCACATCGTGGATGACGACCGGCAGCGGGACGCCGACGCGCTGGTCGCGGCCATCGACCGTTTCCGTCTGGACCTGATCGACACCACGCCTTCGATGTTCACCCAACTTCACCATGCGGGGCTGCTTGCCCGCGTTCCGCTCGCGGTGCTCGCCCTCGGTGGTGAAGCCCTGGGAGCCGCCGCCTGGCAGGACATTCAGCGGGAGTGCGCGTGCAGCGGCATGACCGCCTTCAACTGTTATGGGCCTACCGAGACCACGGTGGAGGCCGTCGTCGCGACCATCAGCGAGCACGCACAACCGGTGATCGGACGCGCGACGCGGACCACGCGCGCCTACATCCTGGACTCCTGGCTGCGGCCGGTGCCGGACGGTGTCGCCGGGGAGCTGTACCTGGCGGGTGAACAGTTGACCCGCGGCTATCTCGGGCGCCCGGCCGAGACCGCGACGCGGTTCGTGGCGGAGCCGAACGCGGTCGGCAGCAGAATGTACCGCACCGGAGATGTGGTGCGCCGCTTGCCCGATGGTGGTCTACAGTTCGTCGGCCGCAGCGACGACCAGGTGAAGATACGCGGGTTCCGGGTCGAGCCCGGCGAGATCGCCGCTGCGCTCAACCGGCACGCCGGGGTGCGCGGTTCGCACGTGATGGCCCGTAGTCATGCTGCGGGCCCGCGGCTCACCGCATACGTGGCAGGCGAGGCGGAGCAGCTGCCGGTCGCCGAACTTCGCGCCATGCTGCTGCGCACGCTGCCGCGTTATCTGGTCCCGCACCACATCGTAGTCGTCGACGACCTGCCGCTGACCTCGCACGGCAAAGTCGACGAAAAGGCACTCGCCGCAATCGATCTCGTCGATGATGCGGCGGCCCCCGCCCAGACGGCCACCGAGCTGGCGTTGGTCGAGGCGTTCAGCGCGGTCCTCGAGTGCGCCGAAATCGATGTCACCGCAGGCTTTCTGCAGATGGGCCTGGACAGCATCGTGGCGCTGTCGGTGGTGCAGGCGGCTCGCCGCCGAGGCATCGCGCTGCGAGCCAGGATGATGGTGGAGTGCGAGACGATTCGTGAGCTGGCGGCCGCCGTCGACGCCCAGAACGTATGGCAGGCGTCCGGCGACGAGGATGCCGGGCCGATCCCGGTGCTGCCCAACGCGCACTGGTTGTACGAATACGGCGATCCCCGGCGGCTCGCACACACCGAGGTCATCGGGCTGCCGGATTCGGTCACCCGCCCACGTCTGGACGTTTTGCTGGGTGCGGTCCTCGACGCCCACGAGGTACTGCGCTGCCGGTTCGACCGCGCCGCGATGACTCTGGTGGCGCAGCCCCGGGCCGAGATTCTCAGCGAGGTGTGGGCCACCGGCGAACTGGTCGACGAGGTGGTCACGCACGCGCGAAAGTCGTTGGCCTCCTTGGATCCCCATGCTGGACGCCTGCTGTCGGCGGTATGGTTGCGCGTACCCGACGGGCCGGGTGTGCTGATCTTGACGGCGCATGTGCTGGCGTTGGATCCGGCATCGTGGCGGATAGTGCTCAGTGAAATCGATGCGGGGCTGCACACGCTGGCCGCCGGACGAGCCGTCGCTCCCTATCGTGAGCACACGACGTACCGGCAGTGGTCGCGGCTGCTCGCCGATCGGGCGCGCAACCTGCGCAGCGGTGACTTCTGGGCCGCCGAACTCGACGGCGCCGATCCGCCGCTGGGAGCCCGGCGGCTGCGGCCGCAAACCGACCGGGCCGGTGAGCTGGCTATCAGCGTCTCGTCCTGCGACGCGAATGTGACGGCGCGCCTGCTGTCGTTGGCGCAGCCGATGCCTGAGCTGCTGGCCACCGCGGCCGCACGGACGGTGACCGCATGGCGGCGCAGTCGCGGCCAGCAGACGCCGGCGCCATTGCTGGCCCTCGAGACGCACGGCCGCGTCGATATTCAGGTCGACCAGAGCGTCGAGGACAGGGTCGACACCAGTGACACCGTCGGTCTGCTCACTGCGATCTACCCCCTACGCATCCATTCCGACGGCGCCACCGACCATGCGCGAATACCCGGCAGCGCAGTCGATTACGGTCTCCTGCGGTATCTGCGGTCCGACACCCGACTGTGCGCTCTCCCCGAGCCGCAGCTGCTGCTGAACTATCTCGGCAACCTGCAGGTCGGGGCCGGCGATCTGAGAGTAGACCGGAGCTTGCTGGCCGGTCTGGGACAACTGCCCGAACCGCAACAGGCAGTCCGCCATGAACTGACGGTGGTGGCCGCCCTCCTGGGCTCCGCGGAGGGACCGGTGCTCGCCACGCAGTGGCGCACACTACCGGACATCCTCGCCGCAGACGACCTCACGGTGTTGCAAAAGCTCTGGCAGCAAACATTATTGGAGATGGCGTCATGAATTCGACCCTCGCTGTGCTGGGTGCCGGAGCCAAAGCGGTCGCGGTGGCCGCGAAGGCACACGTGCTCCGTGATATGGGAATCGACGCCCCGGACATCGTCGCCGTCGAACGCCTCAAGATCGGCGCCAACTGGCTGGCCGACGGCGGCTGGACGGACGGTGCGCATCGGCTGGGCACCAGCCCCGAGAAAGACGTCGGCTTTCCTTACCGTTCGGCGCTGATACCCCGCCGCAACGCTGAGATCGACGAGCGGATGACCCGCTACAGCTGGACGTCATTCCAGATCGCCATGGGTTCGTTCGCCGACTGGGTCGATCGTGGCAGGCCGGCGCCGACGCACCGCTGCTGGAACCACTACCTGAACTGGGTCGCTCAGGAGGTGGGACTCAAGGTTGTGCACGGCGAAGTGGTGCAGCTCGCGCTGGCCGGTTCGCGGTGGGAACTGCGCACCCCTGACACCGCGGTGCAGGCCGACGCCTTGATGATCACCGGTCCCGGCCAGGCCGAGAAGTCGATGCTGCCGCGCCACCCACGCATACTGTCCATCGCGCAGTTCTGGGACCGCGCGGCCGCCCACGACCGGATCGACGCCGAACGGGTCGCGGTGATCGGCGGCGGGGAGACGGCCGCCTCGATGCTCAATGAACTGTGCCGACACCGGGTTTCATCGGTCACCGTCATCTCCCCGCAAGTGACCCTGTTCACCCGCGGTGAGAGCTTCTTCGAGAACTCGCTGTTCTCCGACCCCACCGACTGGACGGCACTGACGCTCAGCGAACGCCGTGACGCTATGGCCCGCACCGACCGAGGGGTGTTCTCGGCCGACGTTCAGGAAGCTCTGCTGCATGATGACCGCATCCACCACCTGCGCGGCCGGGTGGCGCACGCGGTTGCGCGACAGGACCAGATCAGGTTGACCTTGAGCACCAACCGGGGCACCGAGAACTTCGAGACGGTGCATGGTTTCGACCTGGTGATCGACGGCTCCGGAGCGGACCCGCTGTGGTTCACTTCGTTGTTCAGCGAGGATGTGCTCGACCTGCTCGAACTCGGCGTGGGCGGCGCGCTGACCGCCGACAGCCTGCAGGAGGCGATCGGCTACCACCTGGCGGTCAACGACGTCACGCCGACACTGTTCCTGCCGACGCTGTCCGGCCTCACCCAGGGCCCCGGATTCCCCAACCTGAGCTGTCTGGGGTTGCTGTCGGACCGCATCCTGGGCGCCGGGATTTCTGCCCTGCACAACTCCGGAACCGCCGCAACCCTGATGAGGAGAAGCGATGAGCACCAACCCCTTTGATGACGACAACGGCAGCTTCTTCGTGCTCGTCAACGGCGAGGAGCAGCACAGCTTGTGGCCGGCCTTCGCGGAGATCCCGTCCGGCTGGCGAGCGGCGTTCGGGCCAGCCGGCCGTGCTGAGTGCCTGGAGTATGTCGAGCGGAACTGGCCCGACATCCGGCCGAAAAGCCTGCGCGACGCCCTGGCCGGGAACTGATCGTGGACCTTTCGACACCCGACGCCGTAAGCTCCGCCCTGCTGGAGGTCCTTCGTGACGATCTGCGAGTCGACGTGCGCGACATCACCGCGCAGTCGCGGCTGATCGACGATGTCGGACTGGACTCCGTGGCGTTTGCGGTCGGCATGGTGGCAATCGAAGACAAGCTGGGCGTGGTGCTTTCCGACGAGGACCTGCTCAGTTGTGACACCGTCGGCGACCTCGAAGCGGCCATCTCCGCCAAGACCTCGGTGGCCGGATGAGCGTTCTAGCGGCTGCGCTGTCCCAGTCGATGAGGTCCTCGATCCACGACCTCGTGATCCTCGACCACAACACGGGAACCTGGAACCGCTGTCCGTGGCCGGAGGTGCAGTCACGGGCCGAACTGGTGGCGGCGAGGTTGCTCAGCGCGGACAGCGTCGGCGCGGTCGGTCTGGTCGGTGAGCCGACGGTCGAACTGGTCGCCGCGATCCAGGGCGCGTGGCTGGCCGGACAGAGTGTGGCGATCCTGCCGGGGCCGGTGCGCGGCGCCGAGCCGAAGCAGTGGGCGCAGTCGACGCTGACCCGGTTCATCGGACTTGGGGTCACCACAGTCTTCAGCCACGGATCAGTGCTCGAACTGCTCAGGGGCATCGATTCGCCGGTGGGTGTGCACGACGTCATCGCGGCCGCCCGGGGCCGGCGTTCGACCACGTCGGAACCGGCCGCTGCCGCCCCCGACGTGCCCGCGGTGCTGCAAGGCACCGCCGGGTCGACCGGTACGCCCCGCACCGCACTGCTCTCTCCGTCCGCCGTGCTCAGCAACGTCAGCGGACTGCTCCAGCACGTTCGCATCGACCCGTCGACGGACGTCGGTTGCTCGTGGCTGCCGCTCTATCACGACATGGGCCTGGTCTTCTTGCTCAGCGGCATGCTGGCGGGAGTCCCGGTGTGGCTGGCTCCCACCGCTGCCTTCGCCGGCTCACCGTTCCGGTGGCTGAGCTGGCTCGGCGACAGCGCGGCCACGTTGACCGCGGCGCCGAACTTTGCCTACTCCGTGATCGGCAAGTACGCCCGCCGGGCACCCGACGTCGACCTCGGGCGACTACGAGTCGCGATCAACGGCGGCGAACCCGTCGACTGCGTCGCGCTGGAGCGGTTCAGCTCGGCGCTGAGCGGGATCGGCTTGAATCCCGGTGCCGTCATGCCTTCCTACGGGCTTGCCGAAGCCAGTTGTGCGGTGACCGCGCCGCCGCCGGGCACCGGCCTGCGCTACGACGAAATCGCTTGTGCTGCAGACGGGTCGGAGATTAAACCGGGTCGGCACGCCATCCTCGGTGCGGCGATCCCCGGGATGCAGGTCCGGATCGGCCCGGCTGCGCAAGGGTGTCGAGCCGAGGCTGCGGGACGAGATATCGGTGAGATCGAAATCTGCGGCACCTCGATGATGTCGGGATACCTCGGCGAGTCGCCGGTTGAACCGGGGAGCTGGTTCAAGACCGGCGATCTGGGTTACTTCGCCGACGGCGGGCTGGTGGTCTGCGGTCGTGCCAAGGAGGTCATCTCGGTCGCCGGGCGAAACATCTTCCCGAGCGAGGTCGAACGGGTCGCCGCCGAGGTGCGGGGAGTCCGCGAAGGTGCGGTGGTGGCGATCGAAACGGATGACTCGGCCCGTCCGGGCCTCATCGTCGCCGCCGAGTTTCGTGGCCCCGACGAATCCGGCGCTCGCAGCGAACTGGTGGCGCGGATCGCGTCGGCGTGTGGCGTCGTGCCCGCGAACGTCGTCCTGCTGGCGCCGGGTTCGCTGCCGCGCACCTCGTCCGGAAAGCTGCGACGGCTGGAACTCAGACGGAGCCTGAACGGCCGATAGCCGATGGTTGCTAGTTAATAGGCGGGGCGTCGGCCGGTGACCTGCACAAGGCGTACAGGGCTACCCTCCGATGATTCATCGCATGCTCACCGAGAAAGGCGCAGCCGGTGAACTCACACAACCGCCGCGCCGCCGCGTTGTCGTAATCCGGCTCGAAAACGATTCGCCGACAATGCGGTTCAAGTTCGAAGACGCTGGCCGCGATGCGCGGAAACAAGATCGGACCCAGACCGCGGTTGACGATCCGCAGGTCGGCGATCGCGGCGTGCATACCCACGTCGTAGGGGTCGGCCTGGTACAGGCGGCCAACGGAATCTTTTGCCGCCCGATATAACTCGATATACCCGAGGTCCTGGCCGTGTCGGCTCCCGACGAACGGACGGGAATAGCTGCCGTCCAGCTGGGCGCGCAGGTACCGATGCCAACGCGCCACCGGCCAGTCGTACTCCCACGCCTGTGCCAGGTGCGGCCGATTCATCCACTCCGCGATCATCGCCGCGTCCGCGTCCGGGTCGGCGAGGCGGAACGCGTACGGCGCGGACAGTATCGGCGTCGGAGGCGCCGGAACGGCGCGGACCTCATCGGAGATGTCGGCAAGTTCACGTTTGAGGACCGGTTCAGCATCAGTCATGTCGACATGGGAGCCTACCGAAGGCGAATCTCCGCACCTCAAAGACGTAGCCGGTGATCCGGCCGCGCGATTTTCCTGGCTTACGCACATCTAGGGCACAGGTCGGCCCGGAGTCGCTAGGTAGCGTGGTGTAACGAAACTGGCCGAAATCGCGACAAGACTGCACGGCGCACAAATGTTGACTGGCACACAGCTGTGTTCCGCGCCCCGCCCATGGCGGGCACAACCGGGAGGAAACCCATGAAATCAATCGTCATCGCTGCTGCGGCTATCGCCGTCATCGGCGGCGCCGCCGCCGGTGCGACTGCCACCAGCCCGGTCGGCTATCAGGTGCAACCCGTCGTCTTCGGTGCGCCGCTGCCGCAGGACCCGGCACCGGCAGCGGCCGGCTTGCCGACCAGCGCCCAGCTGACCGGCATCCTCACCAGCCTGGCCGATCCCAACGTGCCGTTCGCCAACAAGAGTGGTCTGGTCGAGGGCGGGATCGGCGGCACCGAGGCGCACATCGCCGACCACCAGCTCAAGAAGGCCGCCAAGAATGGCGACTTGCCGCTGTCGTTCAGCGTGGCGAACATCCAGCCGGCCGCGGCCAACTCGGCCACTGCCGACGTGTCGGTTTCCGGCCCCAAGCTCTCCTCACCGGTCACGCAGAGCGTCACCTTCGTCAACCAGGGCAGCTGGGTGCTTTCCCGTAGTTCCGCGATGGAGCTGTTGCAGGCCGCCTCGCGCTGACCCGCGACCAGACGCAAAAGCACCCTCGTCGGGGCCCGAAGAGGGTGCTTTTGCGTCTGCGCAGCGACCAATCCAGGCACGCAACCGTGATCGGTTCTAGCCGGGCGCCGCCATGTCCATGTCGTAGACGCGGGCATGCAGCACCACCCGATTGCGTAGTGCCGCCCGCACGGCCCGGTGGAGTCCGTCCTCGAGGTAGATGACGCCGTGCCACTTCACCGCATGCGGGAAAAGGTCTCCGTAGAAGGTCGAATCCTCCGACAGCAGGCGGTCCAGGGCCAGCACCGTCGTGGTGGTGACCAATTCGTCGAGGCGGATCTGCTGCGGCGGTATCTGAGACCAGTCCCGGTAAGACAGCCCGTGTTCTGGATACGGCTTACCGTCACGCACGCCTTTGAAAATCATTGATAGTCGCTTTCGCCTGAGCTTCGGCTCGACGCGCCCCTGGTCCTGGCCACCTGAAAAGGCTAGCTGCCGCGCCGGAGCAGTGGGGTTAAGCCTCCGATCAACCGTTGGCAGGTCAGATCCGGTTGAGACCGTAAAATGAACACGGCCGGCAAACGCAGATGGGGGTGATAGGCAATGGGTAGCGCTGATGAGCGTCGCTTCCAGGTGTTGCATGCCATCGTCGCCGACTTCGTCTCCACTCACGAACCGATCGGGTCGAAGTCGCTGGTTGAGCGGCACAACCTGGGCGTATCCAGCGCGACCATCCGCAACGACATGGCGGTGCTGGAGGCCGAGGGCTACATCACTCAGCCGCACACCAGCTCCGGCCGGGTTCCCACGGAGAAGGGATACCGGGAGTTCGTCGACCGCCTCGACGACGTCAAACCGCTGTCGTCGGCGGAGCGACGCGCGATTCAGGGCTTTCTGGAGTCCGGCGTCGACCTCGACGACGTGCTGCGCCGTGCGGTGCGGCTACTGGCGCAGCTGACCCGCCAGGTCGCCGTCGTGCAGTACCCGACGCTGTCCACCTCGACGGTCCGCCACCTGGAAGTGATAGCCCTGACCCCCGCCCGGTTGTTGATGGTAGTTATCACCGACTCCGGCCGGGTGGATCAGCGCATCGTCGAGCTCGGCGACGTCATCGAGGACCATCAGCTCTCACAACTGCGGGAGATGCTCGGTCAGGCCCTGGTGGGCAAGCGCCTCTCCGCTGCCTCGATCGCGGTGGCCGATCTCGCCGGGCGCCTGCACGGCGGGGACGGGCTAGGCGACGCCGTCGGTCGTTCGGCCACGGTGCTGCTGGAATCGCTGGTCGAGCACACCGAGGAGCGCCTGCTGTTGGGCGGCACCGCCAACCTGACCCGCAATGCCGCTGATTTCGGCGGCTCGCTGCGCTCCATCCTGGAGGCGCTCGAGGAGCAGGTGGTGGTGTTGCGGTTGCTGGCGGCCCAGCAGGAAGCGGGCAAGGTCACGGTGCGCATCGGCCAGGAGACGGAGGCCGAGCAGATGGCCGGCACCTCGATGGTGTCGACCGCTTACGGCACCCACGACACCGTCTACGGCGGTATGGGTGTGTTGGGGCCCACCCGCATGGACTATCCGGGAACTATGGCCAGTGTTGCCGCGGTTGCTATGTATATCGGCGAAGTTCTGGGTGCTCGATGAGCGCGCACCCTGCACAGATTTTCTGGATGGCCGCCTGACTGGCGGCCACAACCAGCCTAGAAAGGCGAATCGTGGCACGCGATTACTACGGGCTACTCGGCGTCAGCAAGGGCGCTAACGACGCGGAGATCAAACGCGCCTACCGCAAGCTGGCGCGCGAACTGCACCCCGACGTCAATCCCGACGAGGAAGCGCAGGCGCGGTTCAAGGACATCAGCGTCGCCTACGAGGTGCTCAGCGATCCGGAGAAGCGCCGCATCGTCGACCTCGGCGGCGATCCGCTGGAGAACGCCGGTGCCGCCGGGGGCGGATTCGGTGGTTTCGGCGGCCTGGGTGACGTCTTCGAGGCGTTCTTCGGCGGCGGTGGCGGTTTCGGCGGCGGCGCGGGCCGTGGTCCGATCGGGCGGGTGCGGCCGGGTTCGGACTCCTTGCTGCGCATGCGCCTGGACCTGGAGGAGTGCGCGACTGGCGTCACCAAGCAGGTCACCGTGGACACCGCAGTGTTGTGCGACCGGTGCCAGGGCAAGGGCACCAACGGCGATTCCGCCCCCGTTCCCTGCGACACCTGTGCCGGACGCGGCGAGGTGCAGACCGTCCAGCGTTCGCTGCTGGGCCAGATGCTGACGTCGCGGCCGTGCCCGACCTGCCGTGGTGTGGGCGTGGTCATCCCCGATCCGTGCTATCAGTGCATGGGCGACGGCCGGGTGCGCGCGCGCCGGGACATCACCGTCAAGATTCCGGCCGGGGTCGCGGAGGGAATGCGGGTCAGGCTTGCCGCACAGGGTGAGGTAGGTCCCGGCGGCGGACCGGCCGGCGACCTGTACGTCGAAGTGCACGAGCAGGCCCACGACATCTTCGCCCGAGAGGGTGACGACCTGCACTGCACGGTGTCGGTGCCGATGGTCGACGCCGCACTGGGCGTCAGCGTCAGCCTGGACGCCATCCTGGACGGAACCAGCGAGATCGTGATTCCGCCCGGCACCCAGCCGGGCGCGGTGATCACGCTGCGCGGCCGCGGGATGCCGCAGCTGCGGTCCAGCACTCGCGGTGATCTGCACGTCCACGTCGAGGTGGTGGTTCCCACCAGGCTGGACCACCACGACACCGAACTGCTGCGGGAGCTGAAGAACCGCCGCAACCGTGACGTGGCCGAGGTCCGTTCGTCGCACGCCAACAACGGCGGACTGTTCAGCCGCCTGCGCGAAACCTTCACCGGACGCTGACCTTTCCCGGCTCACATGGTGGCCACGCTGTTCTACCTCGATGAGCTGCCCGACGTCGGCGCACTGGCCGTCGTGGACGGCGACGAAGGTTTCCACGCGGCCACCGTGCGGCGGATCCGTCCCGGCGAAGCGTTGGTGCTCGGCGACGGCGCCGGTGGGCTGGCCCGTTGTTTGGTGGAACACGCTGGGCGGGAGGGACTTCGGGCCCGCGTCCAGAGCCGCTGGACTCTCGAACCCGGCACACCGCCGGTGACGGTGGTGCAAGCGCTGCCGAAGTCCGAACGGTCTGAACTCGCCATCGAGTCGGCGACCGAGGCCGGTGCCGACGCCTTCGTGGCCTGGCAGGCGGCGCGCTGTGTCGCTCAGTGGGACGGCGCGCGCGCCGACAAGGGCCTGCGCCGGTGGCGAGCGGTGGTGCGCTCGGCCGCGCGGCAGTCCCGTCGGGCGCACATTCCGACGGTCGACGGGGTGCTGTCCACCAAAGCGCTGACCGCGCGGGTACGTGCCGAGGTCGCTGCCGGGGGCGCGGTGTTGGCGCTGCACGAGTCGGCGACCGATCGCATCGCCGATGTCGCCGTGGCACAGGCGAACTCGCTGACACTGGTGGTCGGACCCGAGGGCGGAATCGCGCCGGACGAGATCGCGGCGCTGACCGGCGCCGGCGCCGTCACGGTTCGACTGGGGCCCACGGTGTTACGCACGTCCACCGCGGCCGCGGTGGCGTTGGGTGCGCTGGGGGTGCTGACGTCGCGCTGGGATGCACCACCGCTCGATGACGAAGGAACCGGACATGACTAGCGCCGCAGACGATCTGAGCGCGATCTTCGATGAGCATGTGGCCGGCGAGTTCGTCAGCAAAGACGTGCAGGCGACCATGGCCACGATGACGGCAGACCCGTCCGTCAACCACGTGCCCACCATGATGGGCGGGGTGGGCGCCGCCGCCGTGGCCGACTTCTACGGCCGGTATTTCATCGGCCACTGGCCCGACGACACCACCATCACGCCCGTCTCCCGCACCGTCGGCGCCGACCGGGTGGTCGAGGAGATGGTCATCTCGTTCACCCACGACATCGCGATGCCGACTTTTCTCCCCGGCGTGGCGCCCACCGGCCGCCCGGTCCAGCTTCCGCTGGTGGTGGTGATGGGCTTCGAGGGGTCACAGGTGGCATACGAACGGATCTATTGGGACCAGGCGTCGCTGCTGGTGCAGATCGGCCTTTTGGACGAGTCGTCACTTCCGGTCACCGGAGCGGCGCAGGCGCACAAGGTGCTCGACCGGAATTTGCCCTCCAATACGTTGCTAGGGCGCTGAGATCCGGTACGCAACACCTCGACACCGTCACCACTCAGGAGGTCCAGCGCCCGCCAGCGCCCGGCGAGCACCGACGGCAGCGCCACGCGGTCTACACAGACCGTCCGGGCGCCGTCGTCGTGAATCCACTCCGTATCGGTGGCACGCAGCGTCAGTCCGCGAGCCCGTGCGGCCGCCGGTACGAACGGATTCGGCACTCGCCCTCGGGTGTCCGGTCGACCAGCTGACTCGGGCGCTGCCTGAACCACGCGACCTTGATCCGGAATGGACGCTGCGGCGCCGCCACCCCCAACCCCGCTGTCCGCGCTGCGACGCCTCGCCGACCGTGTGCACGCCCACCATCGTCACCGTCAACTGCTTGCCCGCACCAATGGGCAGACCGCACGCGCTGCCGCCACCGTCGTTGCCAGCGGAACGACCATCGATCTTCGGGCGTCTAGGACGGACCGACGGCAGTGGCGAGCGTGTTGATCGTGACGCCGCAACCGGCGATGCGTCTCGTCAAGTGGTTGGGGCCCAGGATCAGCACGAAATGCGCCGCAGCCAAGATGTCGTCACTACGACAGCTGGCTCCGATTCCAGACCAGTACTAGGCCTCCGCTACCTCCTGCTCGAACGGTGAAACCGCCTGTCTTGCTAAAACCGCAGACTCTTGAGCATCTTGCGAACAAACGAATAGGCGTACAATCTTTAACCATTCTGAGACTGGATATCCTGACGATCGGAGTCCACTATGTCATCGTTTGTGGTCGCCGAAATTGACGTGTTGACGAGCGCTTCCGAGAGTTTGACCGGGATCGAATCGACGATCAGAGCCGCAAATGCTGTGGCGACGAACTCGACAACACAAATCGCCGTCGCCGCACAAGACGAGGTCTCGGCGGCGATCTCCAGCGCGCTGGTCGCATACGGGCAGCAGTATCATGCGCTTAGCGCGCAAGCGATGCTGTTCCATCGGCGTTTCGTTGAGATGCTGAGCGGAACGGCAAGAGTCTATGCGGCAGCCGAGGCCGCGAATATCGTTCCGCTACAGACGCTACAAGCCAACATTCTCGATGTAATCAATGCCCCTACCCAGATTTTGTTGGCGCGCCCGCTGATCGGCAATGGCACCAACGGGGCACCGGGGACCGGGCAGGCTGGCGGACCCGGCGGGATCTTGGTCGGCAATGGGGGTAACGGAGGTTCCGGGGCGCCGGGTAAGCCCGGTGGTCCAGGCGGTGATGCAGGTTTGTTCGGAAACGGCGGGCGCGGTGGCGCCGGCGGTAACGCGATCATTCCTGGTGGGGCTGGGGGTGCTGGTGGAGTCGGTGGCGGCGGTGGGCTGCAGGGTGGCTTTGGCGGAGCGGGCGGCGCCGGCGGCATGGGTGCGGCCGGCGGAGTCGGCGTTGCTGGTGGGGTGGGCGGCGCAGGTGGTGCCGGGGGCCGCGCCCACGCACTAGTGGGGTGGGCCGGCGGGGCCGGCGGGGTCGGAGGAATAGGTGGAGCCGGCGGCGCCGGCGTGGCAGGCAGCGGCAGCGCTGGGGCTCCTGGCGGGGCGGGGGGTGCTGGTGGAGCCGGCGGTGCCGCTCTGGGACTGCTCGGCTCAGGTGGCGCCGGTGGCAATGGAGGCGCAGGCGGTCATGGCGGAAGCGGCGGGACCGGTTTGGCAGGTACCGCGGATCATCTCGACGGGGGCGACGGCGGACCAGGCGGCGTGGGCGGCATCGGCGGCGACGCTGGTGGCGGAGGAAGCGGCAGCAGCGCCGGAGTCTCGGGAATCGGCGGCACCGGTGGCACCGGCGGCACCGGTGGTGTCGGCGGCGCCGGCAGTCCCGGCAACGGAATCGCTGACAGCATCGGCGGTCAGGGCGGGCACGGCGGCAACGGTGGTTCCGGCGGTGCCGGAGGCGGCACCCCCCAAGGCGGGACTAACGGCACCGGCGGGTCCGGCGGACAGGGCGCCAACGGCGGCGACGGTGGCGCCAACTCGTCGAGTGCGACATCCGGTGACATCGTTTCCGGTGGCGGTGGTGGTGGTGGAGGAGCCGGCGGGAGCGGTGGCGATGCCGGCACTGGCAACGGCAAGGGCGGGACCGGCGGGACCGGCGGGGCCGGGGGCGGTGGGGGTGCTGGCGGCACCGCATTTACGACTGGGCCTATTTCAGCCAGCGGATCAGGTGGTGGCGGTGGTAATGGTGGCGCAGGTGCTCATGCTTCTGCCGCGATCGGCGGATCAGGCGGCGCTGGGGGCGGTGGCGGCGGTGGCGGTACCGCGGTGGGTCCCGGTGCTCTCGGCGGGGGCGGCGGGGGTGGCGGTGCAGCCGCATCGACTGAAGGTGGCGCCGGCGACGGCGGCAGTGGCGGCGCAGCGTCCAATTCTGTTTCGCAGCAGGGATTCGGTGGCGCGGGAGGCTCTGGCGCTAACCGTTTCGATGATGGCGGCGTCGGCGGTGGCGGCGGAGGCGGCGCCGCCACCAACAGCCCCGGTCGTAACGGTGCCGATGGCCTCGATGGTGTTGAGGGTGGGGGCGGCGGCGCGGGCGCAGGCAACGATGCATTTCGGAACAGCGGAGGCGTCGGCGGACAAAATGGTCAAGGCGGCGGCGGCGGCCTGAGCGTCATTAACGGGGCGAATGGCAGCGCTGGTCGATCCAGCTAAGTATCGATCGGTGGACTGCCTCCGGTCGACGACGGCGGAAACGACTGTTCTTGATTGCAGAATGCAAGGAAGACGAAGCATGTCGGCTGACGACAGCTTTGATCTCGTCAACGCCGCCAAGCATCGGCACCAGCACACCCGCGCCAATGCTCTTCGCGGCACTGCACGAACTCGACTGGACCGGTGACGACAATCATTATGGCTAAGGTCCTACGGCCCACCGGGCAATCATGACCCGGTCTGAACATGTCCGGGCGACCGACACTCCCAACAGCCCGGTTGTGCTCGCCGAGGCCGAGATCGTTTCGTCAACGACGAAGAATTCAATACCGCCGTCGCGCAGACGGTGACGGACACCGCCCTCGTCGTCACCATCACCGGTCTCCGCTACCGCGACAGCGGTGGCGGACGGGTCGATGTGGGTCGGTCACGGCCGCCCTGGGCACCGGCCCGATGACGCTCTACAACTACGTCAGGGATCGCGGCGAACTCGAGCAATTAATCGCCGAAGCGGTCATCAGCGAGGTGAAACTTCCTGCCCCGAACGATGATTGGTGTACCGACGTGCATGCGATCGTGATGGCGATCTGGCAGACGGTGTGACGGCAACCCAACGCTGTGCCCCTGGTGCTCACGCGTCGTACGGTGTCGGCTTCGAGCTACGCGGCCGCAGACCGGTTGATCGCCGCCCTGCGGTGCGCGGGGCTTGCCGCCGGCGACCTGCTGGCCGCCTTCCGGGCGGTGCTGGGTCTTGTCATGGGCAGCGCGCAGGCTGAACCGGCGGTCCGCTCGCCGGCGCCGAGCGCGATCGGGAGCAAACCGCGGTAGCGGCGCGGATAGGCGCGCTGGCCGGTGCCGAACACCCGCACATCGCCGCTTTGGCGCAGGTCAGCAAGCAATCGACGGCGGGTGCCGATTTCGAGCGCGGTCTGTCTATCTTGCTGGCCGGCGTCAAATCGCTGGGAACCGATAACTGGACGGCGGTAGACTGAGGCCGTCGTTCCCGAAAAGCCCTATACGCCAGAAAGCAGGCAGCAGAAACCACGTGACGCCCCGCGAGTCCCGCGCCGCTGATGCTGGTGTAGCCAGGCCGGCCGACGCCCAAGTTCGCAGCAGCATCGATGTTCCGCCCGACCTCGTGGTGGGCCTGCTAGGTAGGGCCGATGAGAATCTGCGCGCGCTCGAACGCGCCCTCAAAGCCAAACTGCATGTGCGCGGCAACACCGTCAACATGTCCGGTGAGCCGGCCGAGGTGGCACTGGCCGAACGCGCCGTCTCCGAACTCGTGGCGATCGTGTCGCGGGGCCAGGCGCTGACGCCAGAAGTGGTGCGGCACAGCGTGGCCATGCTGGTCGGCACCGGCAACGAGTCGCCGGCTGAGGTGCTCACGCTCGACATCTTGTCGCGGCGCGGAAAGACCATCCGGCCCAAGACGCTCAACCAGAAGCGCTACGTCGATGCGATCGACGCCAACACGATCGTGTTCGGAATCGGCCCGGCCGGTACCGGCAAGACGTACCTGGCCATGGCCAAGGCCGTGCACGCGCTGCAGACCAAGCAGGTCACCCGCATCATCTTGACCCGCCCCGCGGTGGAAGCCGGTGAGCGCCTTGGCTTTCTGCCAGGCACACTGAGCGAGAAGATCGACCCTTATCTGCGGCCCCTCTACGACGCGCTCTACGACATGATGGACCCCGAGTTGATCCCGAAGTTGATGTCGGCTGGGGTCATCGAGGTGGCCCCGCTGGCATACATGAGGGGCCGTTCGCTCAATGACGCCTTCATCGTGCTCGACGAGGCGCAGAACACCACCGCCGAACAGATGAAGATGTTCCTGACGCGGTTGGGCTTCGGCTCCAAGATGGTGATCACCGGCGACGTCACCCAGATCGACCTACCCGGCGGTGCACAGTCCGGTCTGCGCGCGGCGGTCGACATCCTCGAGGACATCGAGGACATCCAGATCTCCGAGTTGACCAGCCAGGACGTCGTCCGTCACCGGCTGGTGTCGGAGATCGTCGATGCCTATGCGCGATACGAGGAGCCCGGCTCCGGTCTGAACCGGGCGGCTCGGCGGGCGTCGGGCAGTCGCAATCGTCGATGATGAGTGCGTGAGCGCGTTATGAGTATCGAGGTATCCAACGAGTCGGGCATCGACGTCTCCGAAACCGAACTGGTCAGCGTCGCGAAATTCGTCATCAACCGAATGGATGTCAACCCGGCCGCCGAGCTGTCGATGGTGCTGTTGGACATTGCTGCCATGGCCGATCTGCACATGCGCTGGATGGACCTGCCCGGGCCGACGGACGTGATGAGCTTCCCGATGGATGAACTCGAGCCGGGCGGTCGTCCCGATGCGCCCGAGCCAGGCCCGGCCATGCTGGGCGACATCGTGCTGTGTCCGGAATTCGCTGCCGAACAGGCCGCGGCGGCGGGCCACAGCCTCGGACACGAACTGGCGCTGCTCACCATCCACGGCGTGCTGCATCTGCTCGGCTACGACCATGGCGAGCCCGACGAAGAGCGGGAGATGTTCGCTCTGCAGGACCGGCTGCTCGAGGAGTGGGTGGCCGATCAGGTCGAGGCCTACCACAACGATCGGCAGCACGAGCGGGACCGCCGGCTGCTGGACAAGTCAAGGTTTTTCGACCAGCCGTGACCAGCTTCTATCAGCTGCTCGGCGTGATCGTGCTGATCGGTCTGGGCGGATTGTTCGCTGCGCTGGATGCAGCCGTCAGCACCGTGTCGCTCGCCCGGGTGCACGAGTTGGTGCGCGACGAGCGGCCCGGCGCCAGATCCTTGCTCAAGGTGATGGCAGACCGGCCCCGCTACATCAACCTGGTGGTGCTGCTGCGTATCACCTGCGAGATCACCGCGACCGTGCTGCTGGTGGTCTTCCTCTATGACAACTTCGGCCTGGGATGGGCGGTGTGGGGCGCGGCGGCCATCATGGTGGTGACTAGCTTCGTCGTCATCGGTGTGGGCCCGCGCACCCTCGGACGCCAGCACGCGTACTCCATCTCGTTGGCGACCGCCCTTCCGCTGCAGGTTATTTCGTGGTTACTGATGCCCATCAGCCGGGTGCTGGTGCTATTGGGTAACGCGCTCACGCCCGGACGCGGTTTTCGCAACGGGCCGTTTGCCTCCGAGATCGAACTGCGCGAGGTGGTCGACCTGGCGCAGCAGCGTGGCGTGGTCGCCGCGGACGAACGCCGCATGATCGAGTCCGTCTTCGAACTCGGCGACACTCCGGCGCGCGAGGTGATGGTGCCGCGGACCGAGATGGTCTGGATCGAGGGTGACAAGTCGCCGAGTCAGGCGATGGCCCTGGCAGTGCGCAGCGGGTATTCGCGCATCCCGGTGATCGGGGAGAACGTCGACGACATCCTCGGTGTGGTGTACCTGAAAGACCTTGTGCGGCATATCTTCTACTCGACCGAACGGAGTCGGGAAAGTACCGTGGCGCAGGTCATGCGGCCGGCGGTGTTCGTACCGGACTCCAAGCCGCTGGACGCGTTGCTGCGGGAGATGCAGCGCGACCGTAACCACATGGCGTTGCTAGTCGATGAGTACGGCGCCATCGCCGGTCTGGTGAGCATCGAGGACGTGCTCGAGGAGATCGTGGGCGAGATAGCCGACGAGTACGACCAGGCCGAGACCGCGCCGATCGAGGAGTTGGGGGACAAGCACTTCCGGGTGTCGGCTCGACTGCCGATTGAGGACGTGGGAGAGCTGTACGGGGTCACCTTCGACGACGATCTCGACGTCGACACCGTCGGCGGGCTGTTGGCGCTGGAACTGGGCCGCGTGCCGCTGCCCGGAGCCGAGGTGGTCTCGCACGGCCTGCGTCTGCAGGCCGAGGGCGGCCGCGACCACCGTGGCCGGGTGCGGATCGGCACCGTATTGCTGAGCCCGGTCGAAACCGAGGAGGACATTCAGTGACGCCGAACGTGCACCCACGTCGAGAAAATGCGCCCGAAACCGCCGTGAGTTCACGTTCGGCGAGAGCTGCGGCATGAGCGAGTTCCGTTCGGGCTTCGTGTGTCTGATCGGCCGGCCCAACACCGGCAAGTCGACGCTCACCAATGCGTTGGTGGGCGCCAAGGTGGCGATCACCTCGATGCGCCCGCAGACCACCCGCCACACCATCCGAGGCATCGTGCATCGGGAGCATTTCCAGATCATCCTCGTCGACACCCCGGGGTTGCACCGGCCTCGGACCCTACTGGGCAAGCGGCTCAACGACCTGGTACGCGACACCTATACCGAGGTCGATGTCATCGGGCTGTGCATACCGGCCGACGAGCCGATCGGACCGGGCGATCGCTGGATCGTCGAGCAGATCAGCGCGCTTGCCCCGAAAACCACCCTGGTGGCCATTGTGACCAAGATCGACAAGGTGCCTAAAGACCGGGTGGCCGCCCAGCTTGTCGCGGTCAGCGAGCTCGTCCCCCACGCCGCGGAAATCGTTCCGGTATCCGCGGTTTCGGGTGCCCAGGTCGACGTGCTGACCGAGGTCCTGGCGGCCGCGCTACCGCCCGGCCCGGCGTACTACCCCGGCGGCGAGCTCACCGACGAACCCGAAGAGACGCTGATGGCCGAGCTGATCCGCGAGGCCGCACTCGAGGGTGTGCGCGACGAGTTGCCCCATTCGCTGGCGGTGGTGATCGAGGAGGTCAGCCCGCGGGAGGACCGGGACGACCTGATCGATGTGCACGCCGTGCTTTATGTCGAGCGCGACAGCCAGAAAGGTATCGTCATCGGCAAGGGCGGCGCCCGGTTGCGGGAGGTGGGCACCGCCGCCCGCACCCAGATCGAGAAACTCCTCGGCACCAAGGTCTACCTGGATGTGCGGGTGAAAGTCGCCAAAAATTGGCAGCGCGACCCCAAACAGCTTGGCCGACTAGGCTTTTAGGCGTCCGCCGACCACAGCCGAGCGCGGTAACCGGCCGGCCCGGGAATGTCCGCTCAGCACGTCACCCGCTTGCACGACGTCGAAATCGAGGTTCAGCCGCATCGGCCGGCGCACCGATTGTCGCCAGGTCACTCGCGTGGCGTCTACCCCGGATGTGGTGGAGATGCTCTGCAGCGCAACAGTTTCGTCCTTGTAAGTGGCGGTTCCGGTGAGACCCGCCGAGCCTCGGGTGAACACGTAACGGACCTCAAGAGTGCCGATCGGTGTCTTGATCCTCACGTCCCAGTCGCCCTCGATACTCAGGTCACACCTCCTGTGGTTCCCGGCCGGCATTGCGCCATACGACGCCGCGGCGCTCGTACTCGAAGAGCTCTTCGACGGCGCGCGCGACCCGCGGCCCATACCACCGGTCCAGCAGATGCAGGGCCAGGTCCAGGCCGGAGGTCACCCCGCCCGAGGTGACCAGGTCGCCATCGTCCACCACGCGGGCGGCCACCGCGTGGACGCCGGCCGCGTCCAGCAGATCCAGGCCCAGATGATGGGTCACCGCGTGGCGCCCTTCGATCAGGCCCGCCATCGCCATGATCATCGACCCGCCGCAGACGGCCGCCATGGTGGTTGCTGAGTTCTGAAAGGCCTTGGCCAACAACGGAGTCAGTTCTGTGTCGGCCGCCCGGGCCAGCAACACCGCAATGGTGTCGACGCCGTCGTCGGGGTCACCGGCGATCGGGCCGCTGGCACCGGGGACCAGCACGCACCCGGCCTGATCCGGGTCCAGCGCATCGCTGGCACTCAGGGTCAGGCCAAGGGTGCCGCTGGTGACACTGCGGGCGCCCTGCGCAGAGACCAGTGCCACGGCCAGTTCGCCACCGACGAACTCGCTACCCGCGGCGAGCACCTCGAACGGACCGATGACGTCCAGCGGGTCGAACCCGTCGTACAGCACGATTTGAGCACGCATTCCGGCCATGTTTGCCGGTATCGACGCCGCGAACCAGTGGCCAAACCGCCATGAACCACCGGTATATTGCCAACTCATGCATGTGGTCGCCGTGCTCGCCGAGCCGGACGTCATCGCGTTCGACCTGGCGATCGCGATAGAGACATTCACCCGTGCCCGGCTGGGCAGCGGCGAGCCCGGCTACCAGGTGCGGGTATGTGGTGCGCAGCCCGTCGTCTCGGCGGGACCGATCCGGATCACCACCGACTTCGGGCTCGAGGAGCTCGCGGCGGCGGATACCGTCATCGTCCCCGGACGCAACGATGTCAGCGTGGCAGTACGCGACGACGTCGTCGTCGCCCTGAAGGCAGCCCACCGCAACGGAATTCGAATAGCCTCGATCTGCAGTGGCGCGTTCACCCTGGCTGCTGCCGGGATACTGGACGGCAGACGGGCGACCACGCACTGGATGGCGGCAGAGCTGTTCGCCGCGACCTATCCCGCCGTGCGACTCGACCAGGATGCGCTGTATGTCGACGAAGGCCAGATCCTCACCTCGGCTGGCGCCTCCGCGGGCTTGGACCTGTGCCTGCACATGGTGGGCCGGGACTACGGCTCAGCGGTGGCCGCCGACGCCGCCCGGTTGGCCGTCGCCCCCCTGCACCGCAGGGGAGGTCAGGCCCAGTTCATCGTTCGCAACCGGCGCGCGGCCAATACCGAACTCGACGCCGTCCTGGCCTGGATCGAGATCAACGCGCACCGCCCGTTGACCCTTGCCGACATCGCGCGCCAGGCGTCGACCAGCGTGCGCACGCTGAACCGCAGCTTCAAACGCGAGACCGGTCAGACGCCTATGCAATGGGTCAACGGCGTGCGGATCCGCCACGCCCAGGAGCTGCTTGAAGGCACCGATTACGGTGTCGAAACCATTTCTCGCCGAGTTGGGTTCGCGTCGCCGGCGAACTTCCGTGAGCAGTTCCGCCGGCTGTCGGGCGTCGCCCCGCTGAGTTACCGCAACACCTTTCACGCGACGAGGGGCGTGGGCGAATAGGCGTTCCCTCCGGGTGCCGTGCCGTGGGCCTTCGGCCGCCGGGGGTCCGCTCGACCGCTCGACTTCCTAGGGGTAGAACGGGTTCAGGATCGGCGGGATGATCTGGTTGCCGGTCACGCCGGTGAGCCGGACGAAGACCTGGGCGGGGATATTGAGTGCCTGGTAGACGCCGGCGCCGACCCAGGACACCGGTAGCTGCAGGAAGCTCGGCACCGAGTCGACGATGCCCTGTATCGGGTCGAACACCAGGTAGGGGATGGTGGCCGCGACGGTCCGCGCGTCGAGGTTGTAGTTGACGATGGGGTCGGGGTAGCCCTGCGCGCCGAAGTCGGCGCTGATCACACTGTACAGATTTGGGCCCGGATCGACGTAGGTGCCGTCGAAGACGGGGGAGGTCAGCGGCGCACCCTGCATGTACGCCGGCGGAGTGAGACCGAACTGGTTGAGGACTGTCGGCGTCGTACTGACGATCTGCCATGAGTTGTTGATGAGCCCGTCCTGGGTGGAGCCGGCCTGATCCCAGATGAGGAATGTCGCTGTCTCGTAGGGTGACTGGAAGCCGTGACCGCGGTTGAACTGGTTGGGATCGATGTGGCCGTGGTCGGTGACCATGAGCACATCCCATTCCTCGCCGTTGGTGATCTCCCAGTCGGACACCGCCCCCAGCAAGCCGGAACCGTTACCGACCATGGTGCCGTAGTGGCCAAGGTTGGCGTCCATGTTGCGAAGGGCCGCCGCGTACTCGGGCGAGGCGCCGCCGAATTCATGCCCCACCTCGTCAACGCCGACGAAGTACGAGAAGACGAAATTGCCCTTGGTCGGGTCGGCATTGGTGATCGCCTGCTGGCTCAGTGTGCCCACTTCGTTGTTCGATGCGAACCAGAGCGGGTCGTTCTCGGAGTGCCCGACGAATTGGATGTTGTCGGCCGGAATCGTGCCGGCGCCGGCGATATCGGTGATGACCGGCCAGTTGGCGATGACCGTGGTGTCGATCTGGTTGCCGTAGGCGGCTTCGAGTTGGTTGTACACCGTCGGCCAGTTGTCGTACGTCCAGGGTGTGAAGACGTTGTTGGTGACGCCGGCCGTCTCGCTCCAGACACCGGTCTGCATGGTCGTCCACGACGGGTTCGAGACGCTGGTGTGCCCGACGATCGTCGAGGCGGAGGTGACGCCTTCCGACATGAAGGTGCGGAAGTTCACGTTGAGCGGGTCGGCCAGGACTCTGCTCAGATTCGTGCCGTCGGTGCCGATCAGCAGGAAATTCTTGTCCGGAGCCATATATTGCAGAAGGATGGCCTCTTCCGGAGTGACCATGTTCAGGATGGCTCCGGGCGACCCGGGCGCACCCGGGTTGCCGAAGAAGGACAGGGACCAGCCGCCGGTGCCGCCGATTCCGGCGGGGGACAGCAGTCCGCCGAAGCCGCCGGTGCCCCCGGCCCCGCCGTTACCCCACAACAAACCGCCGGTGCCGCCTGCGCCGCCGGCCCCGCTTCGGAAGCCGCCGGTGCCGCCGGCGCCACCGTTACCGATCAACCCGGCGTTGCCGCCGCGCCCGCCGGTCTGCCCTATCATTCCGGCCGAGCCACCCGCACCGCCGTTGCCCCAGAGAATCCCGCCGTCCCCACCTGCCTGTCCGGTGCCGGGGGTGCCGTTGTAGCCGTCGCCGATAAGCGGACGCCCCAGCAGCAGGTTCGTCGGCGCATTGATAGCACCGAGCACCTGGTCGACAACGGGCTGCAGCGGTCCGGCGTTGACCGCCTCGGCTGCCGCGTACGCGCCGCTGGCCGCATTCACCGCCAGCACGAATTGCTCGTGGAACGCTGCCACTTGCTTGCTGAGAGCCTGGTAGTCCAGGGCATGGCCGGAGAACAGCGAAGCGATCGCCTCTGATACCTCGTCCGCGGCAGCGGCCGCGAGCGTGCTGGTCGGACCCAGCGCCGACTGGCTGGCCGCCCTGATCGAGGAGCCGATACCCGCAGCTTCTGCCGCCGCTAACGCCAACACGTCCGGGGATGCGATCAGATACGACATCGTTGTCCTCCAACCCGTCAATTCTTCGACCACCGGCACACGGGGCGCTGCTCATAATTGCACGCTTCCAATACCTTTGACTCGAAGAAACAAAAGATTTGTGAACGACATGAATCATTGAGGTGCTCGACCCGGGGTAGCGGCGCCCGCAGCTCGCTTTCATGTCCGGGTTCGTGACCTCCGGCAGGCCCCTGTCCCGCACTGCGTCCACAGACCGGTTCCGGTAACCGAACTCGTCGAACACACCGTTCGACGTGCGCGATCGCCACCGACGACCACGCCCGTCGCCGAAGTCGGAGAGCAACAAAACCTCTTGGCACGAGGAGGTTTCGTAGCGCACGAAGCAGTTGCGGGTGAAGCGCGCGGTGTCGGCATCTTCTTCGTCGGCGGGACCCGATCCAACACGTCGTGCACCGCCCGGAGCACCTGCTCGTCCGGACGGCCCACGTGAAAGAGCGTGCCGCTCCTAGGTCTCGGGCCGGTAGAGCAGCAGTGCGAGATGGAACGCCACGGCAATGCCGTTGTGGCGCAGACTCTCCGCGACACTCCGCGTAGGACTCGGCATCCTTGCGGGCGGCCGGGTATGACGGGCCGGGGCCCGGTAGGGCCGCGACCCAGTCGGTCATCGCGGAGCGCTTGTTCTCCCCGTCGAGACGGCGTCCGACGATCAGACGCGGCTTCGGTCGCTCGAAACCGCCGATGACACCTACGCGGTCGACGTCCAGGCTGCCACCGGAATGGATTCTCCCAGTTGGTGAAAGACATCGGCGAGGCGGCGATAGTCGGGACGGATGTCGTCGCCCCACGCGGAGCGGTCAACGATCCCGCGGAGTGCGTGGTGCAATCCAAACCCGATGCGGTATCGGCGGTTTCAGCGTCGTGGCTGCGGCACGCTGTGCAGTGGGGGAGTGCTGTTGCCGGTATTCCACCAGACCTTGGGCTGTTTGGACGCCCAGCCGCTGAACGCCTCCAGCTCGGCGGCCAGTGAGATCAAGATGCCTTCACTGTTGGCCGGGCCCATCAGCTGCACGCCGATGGGCAGTCCGTCGGCGGTGAAACCCGCCGGCACGTTGATCGACGGCCAGCCCAAAACGTTCCACGGCCACGCGTACGGGCAGGCGGCGATGACGGCACGGTCGGTGGCAACACCGCTCAACCGGTCGAAAGCCCGAGCCTGTGGCGGCGGCTGCGCGGTGGTTGGTGCCACCACGACGTCGACGATGTTGAAGATCGATCCGACGCGACGTTGGGCGGCGGCCTCGTGGCGGCGCGCGGTGCGCAGGGTTGCCTGCGACAACATGTGACCGGTTCGCATGTTGGACAGGGTGCGAGGGTCCCAGTCGACGTTCTCACCTAGCCGTTCTCCCCACCCCCACAGCCCGGCCATCGATCGCGCCAGAAAATCCCACGACAGCCGCACACCGTAATCCGGGTTGCCCTTGACGACCGTGTGGCCGAGCAGTTCGAGTTGCTCACCCACCTTCTGGATGGCGGCGGCGATCTCGGGATGCAGCTTGGCGCGGAAGAAGGTGTACGGGATGCCGGTTGACAGGGCGATCTTCAGCGGACCGGGCGCGATGCCGACGTAGTCCGACGCCGTGAGCGGCGGAGGCTTGTGCAGGTCGCCCTCGACGTTGCCGGACGCCGCATCCAGGACCAGTGCCGCGTCGGCGACGGTACGGGCCAGGACGCCGTGGACGGTGATGCCGTTGAACGCTTCGGGCTCCGGCCAGGTGGAGATGCGACCGCGTTGCGGTTTGATACCCACCAGATGCGTCCATGCGGCCGGGATGCGGACGCTGCCGGCACCGTCGGAGCCGATCGCCGCGGTCACTAGCCCGGCGGCCACGGCGGCTGCGCTGCCGCCCGACGATCCACCCGGAGTGTGCCGGCGCGACCAGGGGTTGCGGGTGTGTCCGAAGCCTGGCCCGCTGGTGAATGGCCATTGGCCCAGCTCGCAGGTGTTGGTCTTGCCGACGATCACGGCGCCGGCGGCTTTGAGGCGCCGCACCACCTCGCTGTCCGCTGTGGCGGGCGGAACGTATCCGTTGGTGCCGTACGCGGTGGGCACCCCAGCAACGTCGACGTCATCCTTCACCGCGATCGGGATGCCCAGCAATGGGGCCGTATCGCCGGCGGCGCGGCGGCGGTCGGCGGCGTCCGCATCGGCCAGGGCCGACTCGGTGAGCACCACCCGGAACGCGTTCAATGTGGACTGGCTCACATCGATTCCATGCAGCGAACGCCGGACCAGTTCGGCAGCGGTAACCTTCCTGGTCGCCAGCTGGTAGAGCAGGTCGGTTAACGTGGGCAAGCGCCGGTCACGGGAGCCGGAATCGACCCCGGCAGCGAACTCAGAAGCGCCAACCACGGGGTACGAGACTATCGGCGCGGATACCCGCGATGTCGCGGCGGGGTGCAAAACTATTGTGATGCGGCTGTATCGAGACCGGGCTGTTGTGCTGCGCCAGCACAAGCTCGGCGAAGCCGACCGCATCGTCACCCTGCTGACCCGTGATCATGGGCTGGTCCGAGCGGTGGCCAAGGGGGTGCGGCGCACGCGCAGCAAATTCGGCGCGCGGTTGGAGCCCTTCGCGCACATCGACGCGCAGCTGCACCCGGGCCGCAATCTCGACATTGTCACCCAAGTGGTCTCGATCGACGCGTTCGCCACCGACATCGTCAACGACTACGGCCGCTACACCTGCGGTTGCGCGATGCTGGAAACCGCCGAACGTCTGGCCGGCGAGGAGCGGGCGCCCGCTCCGGCGCTGCACCGGCTCACGGTGAGTGCGCTGCGGGCGGTGGCGGACGGTCGTCGTCCTCGCGATCTGCTGCTGGACGCCTATCTCCTACGGGCCATGAGCACCGCCGGATGGGCCCCGGCGCTGGCCGAGTGTGCCCGCTGCGCCACCCCCGGTCCGCATCGCGCCTTTCACATCGCCGCCGGGGGCAGCGTCTGTGCGCACTGCCGTCCAGCCGGTGCCACCACGCCGCCATTGGGCGTGCTGGATCTGATGTCGGCGTTGCACGATGGCGATTGGGAGTCCGCCGAGCAGTCGCCGCCGGCGCACCGTAGTTACGTCAGCGGACTGGTGGCCGCGCACCTGCAGTGGCACCTGGAGCGGCAACTCAAGACGCTGCCCCTGGTGGAGCGGGTCTACCGGGCGGATCGCACGGTCGCCGAACGCCGCGCTGGACTGATCGGGCAGGATACCGAGTGTGGCTAAGAAGGCCGAACGGCGGCAATCCGCCGAGTTCCCGCAACTTCCCCCCGCGCCCCCGGACTATCCGACCTTCCCCGACACGTCCACCTGGCCAGTTGTTTTCCCGGAGCTACCGCCGGCGCCGGACGGAGGGCCGCGGCGTCCTCCGCAGCACACATCGAAAGCCGTGGCACCCCGTATCCCCGCCGCCCAGTTGCCCAACCATGTCGCCATAGTGATGGACGGCAACGGCCGATGGGCCACCCAACGCGGCCTGCGGCGCACCGAGGGGCACAAGATGGGCGAAGCGGTGGTGATCGATATCGCCTGTGGTGCAGTCGAAATCGGGATCAAATGGCTCAGTCTCTACGCGTTCTCCACGGAGAACTGGAAGCGGTCGGCCGAGGAAGTCCGCTTTCTGATGGGCTTCAACCGCGACGTGGTGCGAAGACGGCGCGACATTCTGAACCAGATGGGGGTCAAGATCCGCTGGGTGGGTTCCGCGCCCCGGCTCTGGCGCAGCGTCATCAACGAGCTGGCCGTCGCGGAGGAAGTGACGAAGAACAACGACGTCATCACCATCAATTACTGCGTCAACTACGGGGGACGCATGGAAATCGCGGAGGCGACCCGAAGAATCGCCGTCGAGGCCGCCGCCGGTCGGCTGAACCCAGAGCGCGTCAACGAGTCGACGATCTCGCGTCACATGCAGCGACCCGACATCCCCGACGTGGACCTCTTCCTGCGGACCTCGGGGGAGCACCGGTCCAGCAACTTCATGCTCTGGCAGGCGGCATACGCCGAATACGTCTTCCAGGACAAGCTGTGGCCCGACTACGACCGCCGCGACCTGTGGGCCGCGTGCGAGGAGTACGCGTCGCGCAACCGACGGTTCGGGAGTGCCTGATGAGCTCGCTGCAGGATCGGCTGGCGTCGATACTCGGGGAAGTGCTGTCCGTGGAGACGGAGCCCGACGGCGCCCTCACCGTCCGCCACAACGGCACGTTCGCCTCCCTGCGAGTAGTGCGCATCGTCGAGGACCTCGATCTGATGTCGCTGACGCAGGTGCTGGCCTGGGATCTCCCGCTCACCAAGAGGGTCCGCGAGCAGGTCGCCACGCAGGCGCGGGAACTCAACTTCGGCTCGCTGACACTGCTGGACAAGGGCACCAAGGCCCCCAAGACCGGTGATGTGATGCTGCGCTACAACTTTCCGGGCGCCGGCCTGACCGACGACGCCCTGCGCACCCTGATTCTGTTGGTGCTCGATACCGGTGCCCGGATACGCGCCGAGCTGACCGCCTAGCAAATTCCGGCCGGGTAGCCGGAGTCACGCTCGGCCGGCACTGGGCCCTCAGCGGCAGTCCGCGCAGGTGCCGAAGATCTCGATGGTGTGGCTGACTTCGGAATATCCGTACTTCGCGGCCACCTCGGCCGCCCATGTTTCGACCTCGTGGTCGCCGACCTCGATGGTGGATCCGCAGCTGCGGCACACCAGGTGATGGTGATGGTGCTCCGAGCACCGGCGGTACACCGACTCTCCGGTATCGGTGCGCAGCGTGTCGACGATGCCCGCCGTGGCCATCGATTGCAGCGTGCGATAGACGGTGGTCAGGCCGATGTTCTCGCCACGACGGCGCAGTTCGTCGTGCAGTTCTTGAGCCGAGCGGAATTCGTCGAGCGTTTCCAGCAGGGTGGAAATCGCCGCTCGCTGACGGGTGGAACGAGCACTGGTGTTGGTCATTCGTCGTCCTCACCAGCGTGGGCGACCGCGTCGACCACGATGTGGGCGAGGTGATGGTCGGCGAGGCGGTACAGCACTTCACGGCCGGACCGCTCGCCGGAGACAACCCCGGCCGCTTTCAGGATTTTCAGATGCTGACTGACCAACGGCTGGGGCACACCCAACGCGTCGACCAGTTCGTGCACGCACCGCTGCGACTCGCGCAGCTGCAGCACGATCGCGATGCGCACCGGCGCGGCCAGTGCGCGCAGCAATTCACCGGCGGCATCCAAGATCTCCCGCGACGGCGGCGCCGGATAGGCCGGGCGCTCCGCCAGACCGTCAACGTTGTGCTCGTGATGGCCGGCCAGCTCGTCATCGGCGGCAGTAGGGGTCGACGATGTCACCGTCTTGAGTCACCACCTTTGAAGATTCGAGGCATTCGGGCCGCCACTGACGAGTCCGTCAACAGCAGCCTGCGGCTGCCCTCCACTGTCACATGCATGATGATGCATGTCAAAGACCGGACACCGGTCGCTACCATGACGGATGATTTGCGGGCAGTGGTCGTCGCTGCCCGTGTCTGCTGATACCTCCGAAGGGAGCGCACACCCCCGTGGCGTCCGTCATCGAAACCGTAGTCAACCTGGCCAAGCGGCGCGGCTTCGTCTTTCCCTCGGGTGAGATCTACGGGGGCACCAAGTCGGCCTGGGATTACGGATCCTTGGGCGTGGAGCTCAAGGAGAACATCAAGAGACAGTGGTGGCGCTCGGTCGTGACCGGCCGGGACGACGTCGTCGGGCTGGATTCCTCGATCATCCTGCCGCGCGAAGTGTGGGTGGCCTCCGGCCATGTCGAGGTCTTCCATGACCCTCTGGTCGAGTGCCTCAATTGCCACAAGCGGCACCGCCAGGACCACATGCAGGAGGCATACGCGGCGAAGAAGGGCGGTGATCCCGATTCAGTGCCGATGACCGAGATCGTCTGTCCCGATTGTGGCACCAAGGGCGAGTGGACCGAACCGCGCGAATTCAACATGATGCTCAAGACCTACCTGGGTCCGATCGAGACCGAAGAAGGGCTGCATTATCTGCGCCCTGAAACCGCCCAGGGCATCTTCGTCAACTTCGCCAACGTCGTGACCACCTCCCGCAAGAAACCACCGTTCGGTATCGGGCAGATCGGCAAGAGTTTTCGCAACGAGATCACGCCGGGCAACTTCATCTTCCGCACCCGCGAGTTCGAGCAGATGGAGATGGAGTTCTTCGTCGAGCCGTCGACCGCCAAGGAATGGCACCAGTACTGGATCGACACCCGGCGTCAGTGGTACATCGACCTCGGCATCGAACCGGAGAACCTGCGACTCTACGAGCACCCGAAGGAGAAGCTGTCGCACTACTCCGACCGCACCGTCGACATCGAGTACAAATTCGGTTTCCAGGGCAACCCGTGGGGAGAGTTGGAAGGCGTCGCAAACCGCACCGACTTCGACTTGTCGACGCACAGCAAGCACTCCGGAACCGAACTCTCGTTCTACGACCAAGCCACCGATGTCCGCTACACGCCGTACGTCATCGAACCCGCAGCCGGTTTGACGCGGTCGTTCATGGCGTTCCTGATCGACGCGTACACCGAGGACGAGGCACCGAACGCCAAGGGCGGCGTTGACAAGCGCTCGGTGCTCCGACTGGACCCGCGGTTGGCGCCGGTCAAGGCAGCGGTGCTGCCGCTGTCCCGGCACGCCGACCTGAGCCCGAAGGCCCGCGACCTGGCCGCCGAGTTGCGCAAGTCCTGGAACATCGAGTTCGACGACGCCGGAGCCATCGGCCGGCGTTACCGTCGTCAGGACGAGATCGGCACGCCGTACTGCGTGACGGTGGATTTCGACTCGCTCGAGGACAACGCCGTCACGGTGCGCGAGCGCGACGCGATGACTCAGGAACGGGTGACGATCGACAACGTCGGCGACTATCTGGCCGTGCGACTCAAAGGCAGTTAGCCCTTTCCGCTCGTTGCGGAGCGCCGCGTTGCGCCGAAGTCGTGTCGATCTCGGTAACGCCCCGACCGGGGGTTGAGAATAACCCGTCGGGAGAAGGGCGTTTGGGATGAGTTTCTGGGTGTTGCCGCCTGAGGTTAATTCGTTGCGGATGTTTTCGGGTGCGGGCTCTGCTCCGTTGGCGGAGGCGGCGGCGGCGTGGTCGGGGTTGGCGGAGGAGTTGGGGGCGGCGGCGGATTCGTTTGCGGCGGTGATCAGGGATCTGGGGGTGGGGGCGGGTTCGGTGTGGCAGGGTGCGGCGGCCTCGGCGATGGTGGCGGCGGCGGTGCCGTATGCGGGGTGGTTGGGTGAGGCGGCGGTGGGTGCGGCGGGGGCGGCCGAGCAGGCTGGTGCGGCGGTGAGTGCGTTTGAGGCGGCGCGGGCGGCGATGGTGCATCCGGTGGCGGTGGCGGCTAATCGGGATGTGTTGGTGCGGTTGGTGGTGTCGAATGTGTTGGGTCAGAACGCGCCGGCGATTGCTGCCGTCGAGGGCGTGTATGAGCAGATGTGGGCTGCTGATGTGGCGGCGATGGTGGGGTATCACGGTGGGGCTTCGGCGGCAGCGTCGGCGTTGTCGTCCTGGCGGCAGTGGTGGGACGGCGCGATGCCCGGGCTGCGGGCGGCACCGGCCGCGGCGGTTGCCGCACCGGCGGCCGTCGGCGACCTGATCATCAACCTCGGGCTCGGAAACGTCGGCTCGTTCAACCTCGGTAGCGGCAACGTCGGCGGCCTCAATCTGGGCAGCGGCAATTTCGGCAACATCAACTTCGGCAGCGGCAACATCGGCGACTACAACCTGGGCGGCGGAAACATCGGCACCGGAAACCTGGGTAGCGGTAACTCGGGTGATTTCAACCCGGGCAGCGGCAACTTCGGCGCCGGCAACCTTGGTAGCGGCAACATCGGCAGCCTGAACCTGGGCAGCGGCAACTTCGGCACCATCAACCTCGGCGGCGGCAACAGAGGTGACCTGTCGTTAGGCAGTGGAAACGTCGGCACCTTCAACATCGGCAGTGGGAACCTCGGCGGCGGCAACATCGGCTTCGGGAATCTGGGTTCAGGCAACATCGGATTCGGGAACAACGGCAGCGACAACATCGGGATCGGGCTCACCGGTAACGGCCAGCGCGGCATCGGATCGCTCAATGCGGGCATCGGCAACTTCGGTCTGTTCAACTCCGGTGCGAACAACATCGGCTTCTTCAACTCCGGCGACGGCAACATCGGTTTCTTCAACTCCGGTGACGGCAACACCGGCTTCGGCAACGCCGGCAGTTTCAACACCGGCTTCTGGCACTCGGGTGATTCCAACACCGGCATCGGCAGCGCGGGCAGCGGCAACTTCGGCTTCTTCGATGCCGGAAAGGGCAACGCCGGTAGCTTCAACGCGGGAACCCAGAGCACCGGCTTCGGGAATTCCGGCGCCGGAAACACCGGGTTCTGGAATTCCGGTAATTCGAACACCGGGTTGTTCAACGCCGGCAGTGTCAACACCGGCTTTTTGAACGCGGGTGACACCAACACCGGCGGATTCAACGGCGGCAGTCTCAACACCGGTTTCTTCAGCGGAGTCGACCAGGCGGTCGCCAACTCCGGGTTCGGCAACATCGGAACCGGCAACTCGGGCTGGGGCAACAGCGACCCCGGGGGTGGGTCGAATTCCGGATTCTTCAACACCGGTTTCGGTAATTCCGGTTTCTCCAACGCAGGACCGACGCTGGTCGCCGGTTACAACTCCGGCTTCGGCAATATCGGCACCTACAACGCCGGAATCGTCAACTCTGGCAACAACTTGGCCGGATGGTCCAATACCGGCAACACGAGCTCGGGTGTGTTGAACTCAGGTGACGACAACTCCGGCGGGTTCAATTCCGGTACCGGGCAGTCGGGTTTCTTCCGCTGAGACACATATTGAGGGGCGTTTGGGATGAGTTTCTGGGTGTTGCCGCCTGAGGTTAATTCGTTGCGGATGTTTTCGGGTGCGGGCTCTGCTCCGTTGGCGGAGGCGGCGGCGGCGTGGTCGGGGTTGGCGGAGGAGTTGGGGGCGGCGGCGGATTCGTTTGCGGCGGTGATCAGGGATCTGGGGGTGGGGGCGGGTTCGGTGTGGCAGGGTGCGGCGGCGTCGGCGATGGTGGCGGCGGCGGTGCCGTATGCGGGGTGGTTGGGTGAGGCGGCGGTGGGTGCGGCGGGGGCGGCCGAGCAGGCTGGTGCGGCGGTGAGTGCGTTTGAGGCGGCGCGGGCGGCGATGGTGCATCCGGTGGCGGTGGCGGCTAATCGGGATGTGTTGGTGCGGTTGGTGGTGTCGAATGTGTTGGGTCAGAACGCGCCGGCGATTGCTGCCGTCGAGGGCGTGTATGAGCAGATGTGGGCTGCTGATGTGGCGGCGATGGTGGGGTATCACGGTGGGGCTTCGGCGGCGGCGTCGGCGTTGTCGTCCTGGCAGCACTGGGGCGCGGCGGCGGCCAGTTCCGTGCCTGCACCGCTTCAGGGCATCAACCTCGGCCTGGGAAACATCGGTTCCCTTAATGTGGGTAGCGGAAATATCGGTGACGCCAATCTGGGCAGCGGAAATATCGGAAACTCCAACCCCGGTAGCGGCAATGTGGGGAACACGAACTTCGGCAGTGGCAACCGGGGCGACATCAACGTCGGCAGCGGCAACACGGGAAACCTGAACCTGGGCAGCGGCAATGTGGGTAGCCAGAATGTGGGTAGCGGCAATATCGGCAGCGCCAATCTGGGATCGGGCAACCTCGGCAACACCAACGTCGGCGGCGGCAATGTCGGCGACACCAACGTCGGCTCCGGAAACAACGGGAGCCGCAATGTCGGCAGCGGAAACCTCGGTAGCAACAACTTCGGCTTCGGTAACAGCGGCAGCGGCAATTTCGGGTTCGGTAACACCGGCAACAACAACGTCGGGATCGGTCTCACCGGTGACAACCAATTCGGGTTCGGTGCGCTCAATTCCGGCACCGGCAACATCGGCCTGTTCAACTCCGGCTCCGGAAACGTCGGCTTCTTCAACTCCGGCACCGGGAACCTGGGTTTTGGCAATTCCGGCATCGGTAACTTCGGTTTCGGCAACGCCGGCGACATCAACACCGGTTTCTGGAACGCCGGAGACACGAACACCGGTGCAGCAAACACGGGCACCAGTAATTTCGGCTTCTTCGACTCCGGGAATTTCAACGCCGGCAGTTTCAACTCCGGCAATTCGAATACCAGTTTCGCAAACTCCGGAAGCGTCAACAGCGGATTTCTCAACGCGGGCGCGGTCAATTCTGGATTCGCCAATGCGGGCGATGTCAACACCGGTTTCGCGAATGCGGGCGACATCAACACCGGCGCCTTCAACGGCGGCGACCTCAACACCGCGATCTTCAGCGCTGCGACCCAGGCGGGGCCCAACTCCGGGTTCTTCAACGTCGGCACCGGCAACTCCGGTTTCGGTCACAACGACCCCGCAGGCAGCGGCAATTCCGGCTGGCAGAACTCGGGATTCGGCAACTCGGGCTACGTCAACACCAGCACCACGCTCGCCCTGGGCGGCAACTCAGGCATCCTCAACACCGGGTACGGCAACGCCGGGATCTACAACGCGGCAGTCCAGAACGCGGGCTTCTTCATCGCGGGTGTCACCAGCTCCGGACTTTTCGTGTTCGGAACCGGAAGTTCGGGTCTGCTCATCTCAGGTAACGGTGTTTCCGGAATCTTCAAAGGCTTCTTCTAACAGCCCCGGTTCCTAGAACGGCATTTCGGTGTCTTGACGGTGTGCGGCACGTCGATATTAGGCGCCACCGTCAAATTGGTGTACAAGCGGCTGGCTGGCGCCTGCTCACGCCCAGGTCGGGCGGCTCCTATCAAATTCATCGAGGCAGTCTTGGCCGGACTGCAGACTTTTTCTGTGATTTGGCTTACGATCCGGCGATGGGCTGGTTCGCGCCGCGAGCTGCCCGTGACGAGTCGGAACGGTTCGCTTGGTTGGGGTTGCGATGATTCTGGATTTTGCGTGGTTGCCGCCGGAGATCAACTCGGCGCGGATTTTCACCGGGGCCGGGCCTGGCCCGTTGCATGCGGCAGCGGCGGCTTGGGAGAGTTTGGCGGCCGACCTGATGACGTCGGCGTCGTCGTTCAGTTCGGTGATCACGGGCTTGACCGGTGGGCCGTGGGCGGGGCCGGCGTCGGCGTCTATGGCGGCTGCGGCGTTGCCCTACATGGACTGGTTGGGTCAGGCGGGTGCGCAGGCGGGGGCCGCGGCCGCTCAGGCGCGAACGGCGGCGTCGCTCTTCGAGGGTGCGTTGACGGCGACGGTGCATCCGGCGGTGGTGGAGGCCAACCGGGTGTCGTTGATGACGTTGATCGCGACGAACTTCCTGGGGTTGAACACCCCGGCGATCTTCGCCAATGAGTTCGACTACGTGGAGATGTGGGCTCAGGATGTCGCCGCGATGCTCGGCTACCACGGCGGCGCGACGGCGGTCGCCGAGAGTCTGACTCCGTTCTCGATTCCGCCGCTTGATCTGGCGGGGTTGGCCGCCAACGTCGGTACCCAGGTCACAGGATTTGCGACGACGACCTCGGCAGCGGTCAGTCCGATGGTGGAAGGCGCTGTGGCGGCTGGCGCAGGTTTGGCAACGGGCGTGCAGTCGGCGGCGGCAGCCCTCCCGGTGCAGTCGGTGATGTCATTCGTCCAGGCGGGTGCCATGCCGGCCAGCATGCTGATCGGCCCGCTGCTGCAGGCGGGGCAATCCGCCACCGGCACGGCCGGGCTGGCCGGGGCTACGGCAGCCGCTGATCTGGCGGACATGCCGAAGTTCGTCGGTGACCTCGCGCCCGCCGCTAAGGGCCTCGGTGGTGCCGCGCTCGGAGCCGGAATGGCGGGCGACCTGGGTAAGGCCCACCTGGTGGGCGCGATGTCGGTGCCGCCGACCTGGCAGGGCTCGGTTCCCAAGGGCATGGGTAGCTCGGCCATGGCCGGGCTGGGCGCGATGCCGAATCCGGCGGCGATGGCACAGGCAGCCGGCGCGGGCGGCATGCCGATGATGCCGATGCCGATGGGCATGGGTGGCGGTGCCGGAGCGGGCATGCCCGGCGGCATGATGGGCCGTGGTGGTGCGAGCCCGCACGTTGTTCAGAACCGGCCCAGCGTGATCCCGAGGACCGGCGTCGGATAGCCGGGAAATTGTCGAGCTTCCCGAATTGAATTCATTCGGGCTTCATTATTAGGCGAGAGCGATTTCGTGGCTACTCGATTTATGACGGATCCGCAGGCAATGCGGGAGATTGCCGGACGTTTTGAGGTGCACGCTCAGACGGTCGCGTACGAGGCAGGCCGCATGTGGGCGTCGGCGCAGAACATCGCCGGCGCCGGCCGAAGCGGTATGGCTCAGGCGACCTCGCGGGACACCATGGGTCAGTTGAACACCGCCTTCCGCACCAGCGTGAACATGATGCACGGGTTGATCCGCGACGCGAACAACTAACCGCAGCAGGAGCAGGGCTCGCAGCAGATCCTGAGCAGCTAGAAAGGGCTCCACCCGATGACGATCAATTACCAGTTCGGCGACGTCGATGCGCACGGTGCGTTGATCCGCGCCCAGGCCGCCAACCTGGAGGCCGAGCACCAGGCCATCGTTCGCGATGTGCTGGCTGCCGGTGACTTCTGGGGCGGCGCCGGTTCGGTGGCTTGCCAGGAGTTCATCGCCCAGTTGGGCCGCAACTTCCAGGTGATCTACGAGCAGGCCAACGCTCATGGCCAGAAGGTTCAGAGCGCCGGCAGCAACATGGCGCAGACCGACAGCACCGTGGGGTCCAGCTGGGCCTGATCAACCGAGCGGGCGGGACACTATTGGTGTCCGGGGCCCGTCAGAAACCGAATATACTGAGCAAGCAACAAAGTCGATTCCGGGCGCGAATACCGAAATGCAGCCAGTTTGGCGAAACGCCAGACTGCTGCGGTGGATTGTTTTATGATCCGATAGGGGCATGCTCGCAGGTCGGGTAGCAGTGATGGTTGTGGAGTGATGGAGCCGTTGGCGCGGCTGGCTGATTTGGGGATGCGATGATTTTGGACTTTGCGTGGTTGCCGCCGGAGATCAACTCGGCGCGGATTTTTGCCGGGGCTGGGTCGGGTCCGCTGCATATTGCGGCGGCGGCCTGGGAGAGCTTGGCTGCCGATCTGGCGGCGTCGGCATCGTCGTTCAACGCCGTGATCGTGGGTTTGACCGGCGGGCCCTGGGCGGGTCCGGCGTCGACCGCGATGGCGGCTGCGGCTGTGCCTTACGTGGGGTGGATGTCGGATGCGGCCAGCCAGGCGCAGCTGGCGGCGGGTCAGGCGCGGGCGGCGGCGACGGCGTTCGAGGGAGCGTTGACGGCGACGGTGCATCCCGCGGTGGTGGAGGCCAACCGGATATCGCTGATGACGTTGATCGCGACGAACTTCTTGGGCTTGAACACGCCGGCCATCTTCGCGAACGAGTTCGACTACGTGGAGATGTGGGCGCAGGATGTGGCCGCAATGCTCGGTTATCACGGCGGTGCGACCGCGGTGGCCGAGAGCCTGACCCCGTTCGCCGTTCCGCCGGTTGACCTGGCCGGATTGGCCGCGAATGTCGGCGCACAGTTCACCGGACTGGCCACCTCGGCGTCAGCGGCGGTCAGCCCGGCGGTCCAAGGCGTCATGGCCGCGGCTCCCGGTTTAGTCGCGGGAGTGCAGTCCGCGGCCGCGGCGGTCCCGGTGGACATGGCGATGTCAGCCGTTCAGATGGGTGCGATGCCGGCCAGCATGCTGATCGGCCCGCTGATGCAGGCCGGCACGTCCGCCTCGAGCACTGCCGGACTGGCCGGTGCGTCGACGGCCGCCGGCCTGGTCGACGCGCCCAAGTTCGTCGGTGACGTCAACCCGATGAAGGGGCTGGGTGGCGGCGGCGCTGGTCTCGGCGCCGGAATGTCAGCAGGTCTGGGCAACGCTCGGCTAGTGGGTTCGATGTCGGTTCCGCCGACCTGGCAGGGTTCGGTGCCCAAGGGTATGGCCAGCTCCGCGATGTCGGGGTTGGGTGTCAACGCCGCGGAGATGGCACAGGCTGCCGGAGCCGCGGGCATGGGTGCCGGCGGCGGTATGCCGATGATGCCGATGCCGATGGGTGGTGGCGGTGCCGGAGCAGGTATGCCCGGCGGCATGATGGGCCGCGGCGGTGCCAGCCCGCACGTGGTGCAGAACCGGCCCAGCGTGATCCCGCGGACCGGCGTCGGATAAGTCGGACGATCTTCGGCGCGGGTGACGTATTGGGGGATGCGTCGCCCGCGCTTTTTCGTTGCTGCACCGATCGCCTACCGCGACCGGTCAGACGTGCCCGATGCCACGAGATACCAGAAAGACGCCTAGCACACCGATCACCAACGCGAGAACCTGGTGCCGACGAGCCTTTGACCACTGGTTCACCGCACACATCACTCGGTCGGTCCGCGCCGGCGCGGCCAGTCGGCTGACCAGGGGGAACTCGACAAAGGCCAGCGCGATCAAGGTGTACAGGCCAGCTGCGCCGACCTGAGTTCGGATCGTGACCCCCGACGTCAGGATCGCGGTCAGCGCGGCCAGGAATCGGAAGTCCACCATCATCCCCACACCCAGGGCGAATGACATCCGAAGCGGCCTGGCCTGCAGTGCAGCGCGGGCGCGTTCGGAAAAACGGGAGATCGTCGCGGACGTCCGCAATTGCAGTGCCCACGGATGGCTGTCGGGACTGCGACATGGACGCGGTGCGATGCCGACACCTACGCCGGCTATCAGCAGGACCACCACACCTATCGCAATCTCGATGTGGCCGGCGGCGGGGGTCGCGGCGGCGAGTTGCACCCGGGACACCGCTGCGATGGTGAGGTCGCGGACTGCGAACAACACCATTGCCGCCAGGACGGCACTGACCGCCATGCCGCCCAACCAGAACGCGACCAGCGGTCCGACCGCCCGCCGCCGCGAGGACAACGCGAGGCTCACGCCGATTCGTACCGGGTCTGCCGTCGCCACACAAGCTAACACCAGCACCGTGAGCCACATGCAAACGGACGCTACAACGTGGCTGTCGGCTGCGGAACCCATAGGCGGGCACGCAAATTCCAATCCTCAGCGCGTAATCGGAGACCGGCAATGTTTTCTGGCGCCGTACTAAGAATCCCGGTAGCGGATCCTTTACCGGCAGTACTCCTGCAGGGGTGCTGACCTCGCACAATTCGGTGGTCGTCGGCACCGGACAAGTAGCGAAATTCATATCTTGAGAGAGCGATCAGGAATGTGGCGTTAAATAAATTTTTCCTGCGATTTCCTTTAATGAAGCCGATTTGCGTGGCGGCTTTCGGTCTGTGGATCCCCGAAATACCGACGCCCGCGATCGCCGGGGATGCCCATGACCGCGTGGCGCTGACGCTCGGATGCGCAGCGGGGTAGCGCCACCCACGACCGACGTCGCGGTTCGGCCCCTGTGGACATCGCAATCCGCCGGCCGGGTTCCGGATGCTCTCCCCCCGCATTCCTGGAAATGGCGGCACCGTCACGGCGATCCATTCGCATGGAAAACAGGCAAAAACGGTCGCTTCGCGTAGCGGCTAACTAGGCGTGTCACAACACGGCAATTAGCGGCGTTGAGCCGCATCGCCCAGGGCGAGGAGACAGCGCAATTCGTCGGCTCGGCAAAACAAAGTGAGGACGACACGCCGGTCGGTATATCGGGGTCGATCGCCCGCGCGACTATACCGTGATCTCGACCTGGCGCAAGAAGCCTCCAAGGAGGGCGTGTGCGGAGCGAACACCCAGTCGACGGAATGACCCGTCGGCAATTTCTGGCGAAAGCCGCCGCCGCCACCACCGCCGGCGCGTTTATGGACCTGGCCGGGCCCATTATCGAAAAAGCCTATGGCGCGGGCCCCTGCAGCGGTCACCTGACCGATATCGAACACATCGTGTTGCTGATGCAGGAGAACCGCTCGTACGACCACTATTTCGGCACGATGTCCAGCACCGCCGGCTTCCAGGACCCGAACGCCCTGCCCGGAGTTTTCCAGCAGAAGGGATGGAATCCCGCCACCCAGGCGAACGACCCCGCCGGGATCACCATGCCCTTCCGCTTCGACACCACCCGCGGCCCGCTGGTCGCAGGCGAATGCGTCAACGACCCCGACCACGGCTGGATCTCTCAGCACCAGTCGTGGAACGGCGGCGCGATGGACGGCTGGCTCCCGGCGCAGGCCCAGGTCAGCGCGGTACAAGGCAACGTGCCGGTGACGATGGGGCACTACACCCGTGCCGACATTCCGATCCACTACCTGCTCGCTGACACCTTCACCGTCTGCGACAACTATCACTGCTCATTGCTGGGGGGGACCACCCCGAACCGCCTCTACTGGATGAGCGCCTGGATCGACCCGGCCGGCACCCAGGGCGGTCCGGTGATCTTGGAGCCCAACATCCAGCCGCTGCAGCACTACAGCTGGCCTACCATGCCGGACAACCTCGAAGCCGCCGGCGTGAGCTGGAAGGTGTACCAGAACAAGCTGCTCGGGCCGCTGAACAATACCGTCGTCGGCTACAACGGCCTGATCAACGACTTCAAACAGGCGGCAGATCCACGGTCGAACCTGGCGCGTTTCGGTGTCGCGCCCACCTACCCTCTGGACTTTGCCTCAGACGTCAGGAACAACCGCCTGCCCAAGGTGTCCTGGGTGCTGCCGGGCTTCCTGCTCTCTGAACACCCGGCCTTTCCGGTTTCGATCGGTGCCGTCGGCATCGTCGATACCCTGCGGATTCTGTTGTCCAATCCGGCTGTCTGGGAAAGGACCGCGCTGATCGTCAACTACGACGAGAACGGTGGCTTCTTCGATCACGTCGTCCCGCCGACACCGCCACCGGGAACCCCCGGTGAGTACCTCACGGTGCCGGATATCAACTCCGTTCCGGGCTCCGGCGGAATCCGAGGTCCCATCGGCCTGGGATTCCGCGTCCCCTGCATCGTCATCTCTCCGTACAGCCGTGGACCCCTGATGAATCACGACACCTTCGACCACACGTCCACGTTGAAGTTGATCAGTACCCGCTTCAATGTGCCCGTTCCCAACCTGTCCGCCTGGCGTAACGCGACGGTCGGCGATATGACGTCGACGTTCAACTTCGCCCAGCCACCCAATACGTCCAAACCGAATCTGGACCACCCGCGCCTCAAGGCGCTCCCCAAGTTGCCCCAGTGCATACCGAACGCGATATTGGGCACGACGACCAAGACGTCCATTCCTTACCGGGTTCCGTACCCGCAAATGATGCCGACCCAGGAATCCCAGCCGGTGCGTGGTCTGCCTAGCGGACCCTGCTGAATGCGAACGCGTTCCAGAATCCAACGATGTGCCTTTCCTGATATCCGCGCGATTCCGGCTCGTATGACGCTCGCAGGCGTTCGGCCTTGACCATCGACGGCGACTTGAGCGACGCGGATGTGATGCACCGAAAAGTGTGTTGAGGCTTGAATTCGTCCGATGCCCGGCAATCCGCCGGACGATGTCGAAGCAGCGGGCATCGGTTCGCACGCGGGATCGCCGGACGACATCGATCGCATTGAATCCCGTGGTCTGGGTTGTGAACTGCCCGCCCGTCGTTGCCGGGACCAACCCGCGACAACCAACCACCGACAACCAACCACCGACAAAGGGTGTGGCGGCAGCAGCATCGTGCCGTCTCGGCTCACCGGCCGCCGCCTGCGCGCCGGGTTGGGCGGCCAGGCGTTGGTCTAAGGCAGATTCGAGGCTGCCCGGGCCGCCGTGCCGGGGGACGCACCCGCGGGAAAACCCCAGGTGCGGCGACAGAGTCGCCGTGGGCGCGGCGATATGGAGATCTGACGACATCAAAAATCCTGATTCCGTCGATAATCCTCGGGCGATTGTCTTATGATGCTGGTGCTCGGGTACGTAACCAACGAGCACGAAGAAGTTGAGATCGGCACTGAAAGGGGACAGGCGTGCTGTTGCCTCTTGGTCCGCCCTTGCCGCCCGATTCTGTGGCGGCAAAACGGGGCGAGTCGGGCATGCTGGGCGGACTATCGGTTCCGCTGAGCTGGGGCACGGCTGTTCCACCAGACGACTACGACCATTGGGCGAAGGAGTCTGAATCAGGTGTCGAGGACGTCGTCGCGGTGCCAGGTGCGGTCGATCCGGAACCGATCGAACCGGCCAACGACGAGTGGGATGAATGGGCGGAGTGGAAACAGTGGGAAGCGGAGAACGCTGAACCTCGTTTCGAGATGCCACGCGGAAGCAGCGTGGTCCCGCATTCGCCGGCAGCCGGATGAGAGAAAGGGAAAGACTGTCGATGTCTACGGGTGATTAGCGGTTCCGGAAGGTCCGGACCCGGTGATCACATCAATCAAACTGGTTGAGTTTCAAGCAACACATCCACGAACCCAAAGGAGATAGCCAAGATGGCAACACGCTTTATGACCGACCCGCACGCTATGCGGGACATGGCGGGCCGCTTCGAAGTGCACGCCCAGACCGTTGAGGACGAGGCCCGTCGCATGTGGGCGTCCTCGCAGAACATCGCCGGCGCCGGCTGGAGCGGTATGGCTCAGGCGACCTCGCTGGACACGATGGGCCAGATGAACCAGGCCTTCCGCAACATTGTGAACATGCTGCACGGAGTGCGTGACGGACTGATCCGCGACGCCAACAACTACGAGCAGCAAGAGCAGGCTTCGCAGCAGATCCTCAGCAGCTAGCCAGATGGCGGCGAAAGCCGCTGCAGCTTAAAAACTTTCACAAACTAAGGAGACCAGTTCAATGACCATTAACTACCAGTTCGGTGACGTCGACGCGCACGGCGCGCTGATCCGCGCCCAGGCCGCCAACCTGGAGGCCGAGCACCAGGCCATCGTTCGCGATGTGCTGGCTGCCGGTGACTTCTGGGGCGGCGCCGGTTCGGTGGCTTGCCAGGAGTTCATCGCCCAGTTGGGCCGCAACTTCCAGGTGATCTACGAGCAGGCCAACGCCCACGGCCAGAAGGTCCAGAGCGCCGGCAACAACATGGCGCAGACCGACAGCGCCGTCGGGTCCAGCTGGGCCTGATAGAAGTTCTCGGTTCACGGCGGCGCATCGGGCCGTAACCCGATGCGCCCGTCGTGGGCCTCTTGAACTGAGCAAAACTGCGCACGCCTGCCTCTCGGTGGGCGTGCGCAGTTTTTTGTCCGCAGCCACGTCCGCGGAACCGGCTTCAGAACCGCCCGCCGCCGCCCATGAATCCACCGCCGGAGGGCCCGCCAGACGAGCCAGACGACCCCGACCCACCGAACGATGTGGGGCTCCAGCCGCCGAAGCCTCCGCGCAGGCCTCCGCTGAATATGTTCCCGATGATGATTCCGCCCAGCATGGCGCCGGTGTCGCCGTCGCTGCGACGCGCGTAAGCCCGCTGTGCCGCTTGCACGTCGGCGTTGGCCAGCGACTGCGCGTGTGCGGCCAGCGTGGAAGCCCCGTTGGCATACGCGATGGCTTCGGTTAGATTCGTCGACTTGCGGGCGTGTGCAGCCTCTAGTTGGCGTTTGGCCTCGGCCAGCCGGGTCCGGGCCTCGGGGCCGATGCTGCCGCGGCGGGTGTCGATGTACTCCGACACCGCATGTACCCGCGACTCGGCGGTGAACAGCGCCTGCTCGAAGGACCGCTGCAGCCGTTCGGCGTTCGCCCGCTCCTGCGCCACCACGGTCAACATCTGGTTGAGCTCCGCGTCGGACTTCGACAGCCGGGCGAACGCGCCCAGCGGATCTGCGGTGCCACGTGTGCCGCCGGAGCTGTCCAGCGCCCGCGCGGCCGCATCCCGCGCGGCGATCAGTTCCCCGGTGTGCGCCGAATGGTTGCCGTGGGTCTTCTGCAGCTGCTCGTTGGCACGCTTGATGGCCGCTTGTATGTCAGCCAGCAACGACGGCAGATTCGCTACCGCCTGCCGGATGTCGCCGGCCGCACTGTCGACCGCGTCAAGTAATGAGCGTGCTTGTCCGAGAGCGGATTCGGCCGCGCGCACCGCGTCCACCAAGCGGCTCTGCTGCCCGCTGACGGCTTTGTCTGCCAGTTCCCGTGCCGCCCCGATATTGCGGTCGGCGAACTCCAGTCGCTCCTTGGCGGTGCTCACGTTGCCCGACACGGAAGTCAAGGCGGCAGAACCGAATTCGCTGTGAAGTTCGGTCAGGTGCCGTTCCGCGGGATCCAGTCGGGCGGTCAGCTCGACGTACTGCTGGGTCAACACATCCAGCTTGGCAGGGGCGTTGATCACCAGATCGCGCAACTGCTCGAATGCCTCGGTCTGGGACTCCAGTTCGCGGTCGGCATTGGCCGCCGAGACGATGACCTGGGTGAGCAGCTCACGGCGCTGCGCCGGCGTTTCGGGCGTGCTGTCGTCGAGTTGCTGGCGCACCGTGAATGCTTGGGCCAGAGCGGCTTGGGCGTTGTTCACAGCTCGAGTGAACGGTGCGGTCCGCTCCTCGCCGAACTCGTCGATCGCCAGCGCGAGTTCATTGCTGCTGGTGCGCACCGCGTTGTCGACTTCTACCACCTTCGCCCGAGACAAGTCGTCGAGGATGTCCAACGGAACCGCGGCCAGCGCGGTCGGGTCGGTGGCATTCACCCGCCGGGCCGCGGCCACCGCGTCGGTGCGCCGTCGGCGGGCGCGCCGACGCATCACGAATAGCAGGATGACCACGGCCAGCACGATGGCGCCGAGCGCACCAAGCAGCACGTAACGGCCCGTGGGGCTGGACCTCGTGTTGAGTCCGTCGGCTGCGGCGACCGCCGCGGCACTCCACTGGGCGTTTCGTAGCGCGGGCTCGATCTTGTTGTGCCGCAGATTGTCGACCTGACTCGACGTCACGCCCTGCATGTCGCTGGGCACCAGGAAGGAATACGCGCGGCCACCGGTGGACACCGCCAGCAGTGCATCGGAAGTGCCGAGCTCGCTGGCTCGGAAGGTGCGCTGGCCCCAGTTCTCCGCAGTCTGCCCCGAGAAGTTGTCGACATAGACCACCCACAGGCGGATGTGGCGGTCGGCGTAGAGACGGTCGACCGCTGCGGTGACGGCGGCGCGATCCGAATCGCCGAGCACACCCGCGTTGTCGGTGAGGTATTCCGCCAATCGGAACGGTGGCTGCGCGCCGGCGGGGGGTGCCGACAACAGCAACCCCCCGCTCAGCCCCACCGTCATCACCGTCAGGACAACGCCGATCAGGCGAGTAATGCGCATACCGCTAATTAAACGTGGGTGGCCGCCGATTCAGCGACCGGCCTGTGCCTGCTGAGGTGTCAGGCCGGTCCGCCGCCACCGGCACCCAGGGTGCGTTGCATGTCGCCCTTCATGGCCACCAACTGCGCATTCCAGTAACCCCAGCCGTGCTGACCACTGCCGTCGATGTTGAAGGTCGCGTTGCGGCCGCCGGCGGCGTTGTAGGCGTTCTTGAAGTCGACGTTGCTCTGCAGCACCACCTGCTCGATGATCTGGCCCGGCAAGCTGCTTCCGTTCGCCCCGCCCAGTTCCGAAGGTGTGCCGTTGCCGCTGTAGACCCACAGGCGGGTGTTGTTGCCGGCCAGTCGGGCGGCCTGCACCGTCGGGTCGTGGCGCTGCCAGCCCGGCCCGCCGGACGGACCCCACATGTCCTCGGGGTTGAAGCCGCCCTCGTCGTTCATCGCGAACTTGATCAAAGTGGGCCCGTTGCCGCTGGATGGAGTCAGATAGGCCGACAGCGAACTGGCATACGCGAACTGGCCCGGGTGGTAGGCCGCCAAGATCAACGCCGACGAGCCGGACATCGACACCCCGACCACGGCGTTGCGGGTCGACCGGACGCCCTTACCGGCCAGGAAGCTCGGCAGTTCACTGGTCAGGAACGTCTCCCACTTGTAGGTGGCGCCGTTGGCCGACCCGTACCAGTCGGCGTAGAAGCTGGAACGCCCGCCAACCGGCATGACCACCGACATTCCCGAGCCCTGGAACTCGTCGAACGCATTGGTCTCGATGTCCCAGCCGTTGCGGTCGTCGCGCGCCCGCAAGCCGTCGAGCAGATAAACGGCCGGCGCCCCGCCCTGCTGGAACTCCACCGTGATGTTGCGGCCCATCGCCGCGGAAGGGACTTGGAGGAATTCGGGTGCGGCGGCTCGCGCGGTCGGCTCGGTGCCGGTGACACCAAGCAGCCCGGGCAGTGCCGCGGCCGCGACCGCCGCGGTCGTCAGTCGACGTGTCCAACGTTTCTTGTGCTGATGCATGGGGACTCCTGATTAATGGGCTGGGACGTTCGTGTGGCGGGCTCGCCGCGGCGGCCTCTGGCCAACCCGAACTCATGTCGCGGAACGCAGCGTTGCGTGCTCGTCCCGCCTGGCCTTCGGCAATCCTGGATCCGACCCAGTTATCGGTTTGTTACCCACAACTGGCCGGTTCAACCGCACCAGACGGGTTGACACGCCCGCCGAGGTCGCCCTGGCAGACTGTGGGTCGGTGAGCACCGATAAGCACGACCCCTACGACGACTTCGACCGCGCGCGGCGGGTAATCGAAGCTACGAAAACTGCGGGTCTGCCCGGTACCGAAGGCCAGCACCGCACGGACTTCGCCCGCGACCGGGCACGGGTGCTGCACAGTGCCGCGCTGCGCCGGCTCGCGGACAAGACACAGGTCGTCGGGCCACGTGAAGGCGACACCCCGCGCACTCGACTGACCCACTCGCTGGAGGTGGCCCAGATCGGCCGTGGCATGGCGATCCCACTCGGCTGCGACCTGGACCTCGTCGAGTTGGCCGGCCTCGCCCACGACATCGGTCACCCGCCCTACGGGCACAACGGCGAGCGGGCGCTCAACGAGGTCGCCGCCGCTTACGGCGGTTTCGAGGGCAACGCGCAGAACTTCCGCATCCTCACCAGCCTCGAGCCCAAAGTGCTTGACGCGCAAGGACGCAGCGCCGGTCTGAATCTGACCCGCGCCGCACTGGACGCGGTGACGAAATATCCGTGGCCGCGGTCTACGGGCACCGGAAACCAGAGGTGCAAGTTCGGTTTCTACGATGACGACCGCGCCGCGGCCGCGTGGGTCCGCCACGGTGCCCCCGAGGGCCGGACGTGCCTGGAAGCGCAGGTGATGGACTGGGCCGACGACGTCGCCTATTCGGTGCACGACGTCGAGGACGGCGTGGTCTCCGAACGCATCGACCTGCGGGTGCTGGCCGACGAGAACGACGCGGCGGCACTGGCCAGGCTGGGGGCCAGCGAGTTCCCCCGGATCAGTGCCGACGATCTGATGCAGGCCGCGCAGCGGCTCTCGGGGCTGCCGGTGGTTGCCTCGGTCGGCAAGTACGACGCGACCCTGGCGGCCGCAGTGGCGCTCAAGCGGCTGACCAGTGAGCTGGTCGGCCGGTTCGCCACCGCTGCGATCGCCACCACCCGCGCGGCGTCCGGCACGGGCCCACTGGTGCGCTACCAGGCCGACCTGCAGGTGCCGGACATGGTGCGCGCCGAGGTGGCGTTGCTCAAAATCCTGGCGCTGCAGTTCATCATGTCCGACCCGCGACACCTGGAAACCCAAGCCCGACAACGCGAACGCATCCACCGGGTGGCGCAGTGGCTGCATGCCGGAGTACCGCATACCCTTGACCCGGTCTTTGCTGCCGCCTTCAACGCCGCGCCCGACGACGGAACGCGTCTGCGGGTCATCGTGGATCAGATCGCGTCCTACACCGAGGGGCGGCTGGAACGTATCGACGCCGGTCAACTCGGCGGACCGACGGCCTAGACTGAGGCCCGTGGCCGGCCGGATCCCTGATCGTGACATCGCCGCCATCCGCGAAATGGCCCGTATCGAGGACGTCGTCGGCGACTATGTTCAGCTGCGCGCCGCCGGGGCCAATTCGCTCAAGGGCCTGTGCCCGTTCCACAACGAGAAGTCACCGTCGTTTCATGTGCGGCCCCTGAACCATCAGTTCCACTGTTTCGGTTGCGGGGAGGGCGGCGACGTGTACGCCTTCATCCAGAAGATCGAACACGCGAGCTTCGTCGAGGCCGTCGAAATGCTCGCCGATCGGGTCGGCTACACCATCACCTATACCGGCCCGGCCACCAATGTGCAGCGCGACCGCGGCAGCCGTAGCCGGCTGATCGCGGCCAACGCGGCAGCCGCCGAGTTCTACGCGCAGGCGCTGCAGTCCGACGAGGCGGCTTTGGCCCGCAAGTACCTGACCGATCGCAGTTTCGACGCCGAGGCCGCCCGCCGGTTCGGCTGCGGATTCGCGCCCTCGGGCTGGGAGACCTTGACAAAGCACCTGCAGCGCAAGGGTTTCGAGTTCAAAGAGCTGGAGGCGGCCGGGCTTTCCCGACAGGGCCGTCGGGGACCGATGGACCGCTTTCACCGGCGGCTGCTGTGGCCCATCCGCACCGCCTCGGGCGAGGTGATCGGGTTCGGCGCCCGGCGACTGTTCGACGACGACCCGATGGAAGCCAAATACGTCAACACCCCGGAGACGCTGCTGTACAAGAAGTCACAGGTGATGTTCGGGATCGACCTGGCCAAACGCGACATCGCCAAGGGCCACCAGGCGGTGGTCGTCGAGGGATACACCGACGTAATGGCGATGCACCTGGCCGGGGTCACCACCGCGGTCGCGTCCTGCGGCACCGCGTTCGGCGATGATCATCTGGCCATGCTGCGCCGATTGATGATGGACGACAGTTTCTTCCGCGGTGAGCTGATCTACGTTTTCGATGGCGACGAAGCCGGCAAGGCGGCCGCGCTCAAGGCTTTCGACGGTGAACAGAATTTGGCGGGACAGTCGTTCGTCGCGGTGGCACCCGACGGCATGGACCCGTGTGACCTGCGGCTGAAGTCCGGCGACGGTGCACTGCGTGACCTGGTGGCGCGGCGAACACCGTTGTTCGAGTTCGCGATTCGCACCGCGCTCGGCGAATTGGACCTGGACAGCGCCGAGGGCCGGGTGGCCGGGTTGCGCCGGTGCGTGCCGATGGTCAGTCAGATCAAAGACTCGACGCTGCGCGACGAGTATGCCCGTCAGCTGGCCGGCTGGGTTGGTTGGGACGACGTCGCGCAGGTCGTCGACCGGGTGCGCAGCCAGGCCAAGAGATCGCCGGGAGCGGGCCAGGCCGGGACGGGCAGCAGGACGCCGCGCCGCGCGCAGCAGCCCGCTCAGACGTCGTCTGACGCCGTCGCCGCGGCGTCTGCGGCAGCCCGGCCGGACCCGCGCGACCCGACGCTGTGGCCGCAACGAGAGGCCCTCAAATCGGCGTTGCAGTTTCCGGCGCTCGCCGGTCCGGTGTTCGACACGCTGACCGTCGAGAGCTTCACCCACCCCGGCTACGCGGCGGTGCGTGCGGCGATCGAGGCGGCCGGGGGGACCTCGATCGGTGTCGGCGGGGCGCAATGGCTGGACATGGTGCGCCAGCAGACCAACTCGGCGCTCACGGCCGGACTGGTCAGCGAACTCGGGGTCGAGAGCATCAACGCCGAGGACGAGCAGCTGCCGCGGTACATCTCCGGGGTGCTGGCCCGGCTGCAGGAGGTGTGGATGGGCCGCCAGATCGCCGAGGTGAAGTCCAAGCTGCAGCGCATGTCACCGATCGAGCAGGGCGACGAGTATCACGCGCTGTTCGGGGACCTGGTGGCGATGGAGGCATACCGGCGCAGCTTGCTGGAGCAGGCCAGCGGCAACGATCTGACCGCCTGAACTTCTCAGCGTGCGGCGTTCACCCGCGGCGCGACGACCTCGACCTCGTCCACCTGGTCGCCAGGTGCCCTGTGCTCCATGACGGCCGTCTGGCTGTCGATCTCAGCCAACGTCACAAAGCCCGTGTCGGGTGAGATCCGGTTTGCGATCTTGCGCCGACCGCCCTCGATCATCGATCTGGCGACGGGGCTGCCGGTGAGCGCGCGGTAGGTGCCGACGATCTGCTCATAGCGACGGCGCCCGGCCTTGGTGCCCAACACGTAGCCCACGCCCAGCACGGCGACATACCCGATCAAAGCGATCCCTCCGAGAAGAAGTGCGTTCGTTCCATCCTGCCTTATCCGCCCCGAAAGTGGCGCGCCCGATGCCCGGCGGCCAGCCCGAAACGGTTCAGCCGGAGCCGGTTGGCTGCGGGCGTAGCCAGTACGCTAGAGTCGTCCCGCGGTCAGCACCAGCGTTCGCTGGACTGATAGTCCCCTGTAGCTCAACTGGCAGAGCATTCGGCTGTTAACCGAAGGGTTGAAGGTTCGAGTCCTTCCGGGGGAGCCACCGCCCGTCATGATCGCCCCTCACAGCCACCGGTTGACCGGGCGGCGCGGGGCCGCGGTGTTAGCTCCGGTCAGAAATTCTTCTCCCCACTCGCGCTGGGCGCCCTGCTCGGCGGCCACTCCGGCAGTCCGTGCGTCGGCGGGCCTGCCGGCCAGTTTGACCAGTGCCCCGGCCATGGCGAACAGCGGAACGTGCTGTCGCTCGCTGGCGCTGAGCAACTCGCGGAACGCCGATTGGGTGCTGTAGCGGCGCCAGCCCACCAGGATGCCCACCGCGGTGTCGATCACCCGGGTGGCCTGCATACGGTCTTCGTTCATATCTCGTCGTCCTGTCATGCAAAGAGAGCGAAAAGCGCTGCAGAGCAACGATTCACGAACTCCGCTGAATTGGCGTCAACCGATCAGCGACAACAGTCCGGCGCGCGCAACGCTACGAAGTGCAGCAAGCTGGCCCCCGGCATCATCCCAGCTTAGGTCATCGGGGTCGGTGCCGCTGCGTTTCAAAGTGTTTGGCTCGCAGGCGATTTAATACTTGCGCAGACTTTGCGACGCGCGATCAGGCGGCAGGGGCGCGCCGCAGGCGTGCGACCAGCGGGTACATCTGGCAGCCCAGGCAGATGCCGAACGCGGCGTTGAGGAAGGCGGCGAACAGGGCGAAGGCGGTCGCGATGACGCCGACGAGCTGCAGCCCGGCCGCGAAACCGAGCACCCCGATGACCGCGAATATCAGTCCGACCAACTGGGCGAACTTCAGCGGCGCCACCGGCTCCCGTTCGCTGACCGGACTCAGTCGCGGGGCCACTAGCTTGGCGAACAGCAAACCGTAGGGACTATTGCGGGGGCCGCGCACAGCGCTGATCGCGAAGACGATGGCCTGCGCGGCCAGGACGGCGGCCGCGGCGGGGGAGCTGACCACCGACACAGCCAGCGTCACCACCAGCACCGTGGTGGTGATCCACGCCGCGAAGCGCGGACCCCGGACGTCTACGTGGCTGATATCGGACGACATCAACTGCTCCTTTCGCTGAAACTCAGACCCTAAGTGGTTGCAGGGCCGTCTGTAGGTCGGCGGCTTTGGGGACGCCGGCGGTGCGGTAACGCTGCTGGCCCTGCGCGTCGAAGATGAAAGTGGTGGGCAGCGACAGCACCGACAGCCGCTTGGCGGCCGCAGGGTGGGCGTCGATGTCCAGCTCGACGTGAGCGACGTCGGGAAGCTCGGCGCACACCTGATCGACCACCCGACGGACCGCAGCGCATGGTCCACACCACTCGGCACTGAAATGCAGCACGGTCGGTCCCGTCTCTGACAGGCCCAGATCAGCGTGGTCCTGCTCAGCACCGGCGGAGGGTTTCGCCTCCCGCAGGACTCCTGACCGCTGGTTGAGCACGCAGCCGATCAGGCACGCCGCAATCAATGCCGCGGCGATCGCCAGGCCGACGATGACAACTGAACTCACGAGCGCACCAACAACTTTCCCAATGCAACATTCCCTAGATGGAGAAGTCCTCGCCGTACCAGACGCCCGCTTCGGGCGGCCGGATGACACGGTCGGCAGGTGCGCCCGAAAGCTGGCCATTGGGCGCGCCGGACCGGTCTCCCTCCAGCCGGGCCACCCTGGTGAGCAGCGATTTCAGGCTCACACCGACAAGATCTGGCAGCTTCGACTCGTCCTGACTGTCGGGACCGGGCCGGCTGACGACCTGCCCGGGGACGCCGACCACCACCGCGCTGGCGGGTACCTCCTTGACCACGACGGAGTTCGCGCCGATCCGGCTGTCGTCACCGATCTTGATCGCGCCGAGGACCTTGGCACCCGCCCCGATGGTGACCCGGTCACCTATGGTGGGATGGCGTTTGCCACGGTCGCGGCCCGTGCCACCGAGGGTGACACCGTGGAAGATGGTGACGTCTTCGCCGACTTCGGCGGTTTCGCCGATCACCACGCCCGTCGCATGGTCGATGAACAGGCCGGGCCCCAGCGTGGCGCCGGGGTGGATTTCGACGCCGGTCAGAATCCGAGTGAACTCGGCCACGGTCCGGGCCAGCACCCGCCTGCGGCGCCGCCACAGCCAGTGACTGATTCGGTGTCCCCACACCGCATGCACGCCGGGATAGGCGAAGATGACCTCCAGCGTGGTCGGTTCGGCCGGATCTCGTTCCCTGGCCACCCGAATGTCGCGCCGTATGTCGTCCAGCATGGCTAGTCGCTCAGATCGGAGAACAGGACGGTGCTCAGGTAACGCTCGCCGGACGAAGGGAGAACTACGACGATGAGCTTGCCGGCGTTCTCGGGCCGGCGTGCCACCTGTAGCGCGGCAGCCACGGCCGCTCCCGACGAGATCCCTACGAGCAGTCCCTCTTCGGCGGCCAACCGGCGGGCTAAGGTCAGCGCATCCTCGTTCTCGACGGTGACCACCTCGTCCACCAGCCCCATGTCAAGCACCGGCGGAATGAAGCCCGCGCCGATGCCCTGAATGGGGTGCGGTCCCTTTTGGCCGCCCGACAGCACCGGCGAGGCGGACGGTTCCACCGCGACGAACTGCACCGAGGGCTTGCGCTCTTTGATGGTCTGCGCGACGCCGGTGATGGTGCCGCCGGTTCCGACCCCGGAGACGAAGATGTCGATCTTGCCGTCGGTGTCCTTCCAGATCTCCTCGGCGGTGGTCACGGCGTGCACGGCCGGGTTGGCCGGGTTCTCGAACTGCTGCGGCATGAAATAGCGCTCGTCGCTTTTGGCCAGCTCTTCGGCCTTGGCGATGGCACCCGCCATCCCTTCGGGACCGGGGGTCAGCACGAGTTCGGCGCCATAGGCGCGCAACAGTATCCGCCGTTCGGTGCTCATCGTCTCGGGCATGGTCAGCACGCACTTGTAGCCACGTGCGGCGGCCACCATGGCCAGGGCGATGCCAGTGTTGCCGCTGGTGGGCTCTACGATGATGGTGTCGGGCTTGATCAGGCCCGCCTTCTCGGCTGCGTCGATCATCGCCACGCCGATGCGGTCTTTCACGCTGCCACCGGGATTGAATGACTCGAGCTTGGCGACCACGTCCGCCACCGCGCCGTCGGTGACCCGGCGCAGCCGGACCAGCGGCGTGTTGCCGATCAGTTGGGTGATGTTCTCCGCGATGGTCATCCACATTCTCCAACGACGTCGGGGCAGGGCTGCTCGGCATCCCAGGTGATGTCGAACTCAATTGTCACGCGTGTGGCGGTGGTGAGGGCAACCGGTGTCAAACGGTGGGATGGTCCTGCCAGGGCCACGCCGGTAACGACTCGACCGCTCAGGAGATGCGACGTGGTTGCCGTGAGCGTTATTCCCGAGCTTCCAGGAGTGAAACGTAGGTAGAAGTCGGCGCCCGGTTCGATCGTTTCGGTGATCGGCGCTCCATCGGCGTCGACGAGCGCTCGGCCGCCGGTGAGGTCCAGGGTCAGCGGGATGCTGACCTGGAACGGGCCGACTAGCTCGGAGTCGACGACTGCAGCGCTGTCCAGCAGCGGTTCTGCGGTGTCGCGCAGGGCCGTGTAGGCGCCGGCCAACAGATAGTTGTAGAGGTGCACGGTGCGGTCGGCGTTGCGGTAGTGCCCGGTGCCGGTGAGCCAGAAGTCGACGTGGTCGATCGCGGCCGCGCTCTCAGGAGCGGACGTGAGCAACCGGTAGTACCGGTAGCCCTTACTGCCGCGGCCGTGGCTGCTGCTGGACACGGTGCTGCCAACGCCCAGCGCGCGCTGGTAGCGGCCGCGGCCGGTGTCGATGGGCAGTCGGGATCCGGACACGTCTTGCCACGTGACGCCGTCCGCGGATTTCTGTAGCCGGACGTCGAAAGGGGTCTCCGATGAGGACCACAGTGCATAGCCGCCGAGCTGGGGTTGCCTGTCAAATTCGAAGGTGAGGGACCCATTGCCGTGGTGGACCGCGGTGGGGGCGTGCAGGGGCCGGGTGTCCAGGGCCAGGCCGTTGGTGAAGTGCCAGATCGCGGCCTGCGTGCCCGCGATGGCTTCGTGTTCGCTGATGTTGGACGCTCCGAGCGGGTAGCCCGCCTCGCGCAATCGCCGGCTGAGCTCGACGGTAGAGCGCATCGGGAAGGAGTGCCGCAGGATCCACTCCACCTCGGCTTCGCAGCCGCGGGTGCGCAGATGTGGCAGTGCCGCCCAAGTACCCAGCCGATAGGGCGACGGGTGGTGCGGTGCGATGCCGGCGAAGTCGAGCGAATACGCCTGCAGATTCGGATTGAGCCTGATCAGATCGGTGCGGGCGGTGGTGCCGTCGGTGAACACGATCTTGTCGACCGTGTGGGAGTAGGTGCCACCGCGGTACCGGGTCATACGGGTCGGCTCGGCGACGGGCCGCACCCGGACACGCTTGCGGGTTGCCACCGGCGCCAAGGTGCGGCTGGGTATGGACAGAACGGTCATGGATTGTTGCTCTTCCTGGAGGCAGATAGCGCGCGGCATCGCCGATTGCGGGCGGAGCGCGGTGATTGCTGGACGGTCAGATTTCGTCAGGAATCAACAGGAACAACAACAACAACAGTTCACGGCGGAACAGCGCGTGCGGACAAAGCGCAGCTGGACGGCCTGTTGCATGTTCTCCACTATAAAGCATCGGCGAATTGCCGCGGTTCGGCTCATTCGCGGTTTTAACTCTTGGCGGGTGCTGCCCCTCATGCGTAGGCTCGGCGCGCACTCGCGCAATCGGTCGGGCATGATGACTTGGCCCGGTACCCGGCGCTGGTCCGATCACCCAGGGAAAGGACGACCATGACTTCCTCGGCTCAGGGGTCGCAAAACGAGTCTCAAGCGCTGGGCGACCTGGCGGCCCGCCAGCTTGCCAACGCTACGAAGACGGTTCCGCAACTCTCCACCATCACGCCGCGCTGGCTGTTACACCTGTTGAGCTGGGTACCGGTGGAAGCCGGTATCTACCGGGTCAACCGCGTGATCAACCCCGACCAGGTCGCCGTCAAGGCCGAGGCCGGCGCCAGCATCGACGAGCCGCTGCCGGAGACGTACGTCGACTACGAGACCAGCCCGCGCGAGTACACACTGCGGACCATCTCGACGCTTCTCGACATTCACACCAGGGTCTCCGACCTCTATTCCAGCCCGCACGACCAGATCGCCCAACAGTTGCGGCTCACCATCGAGACCATCAAGGAGCGCCAGGAGTTCGAGCTGGTGAACAGCCCCGAATACGGGCTGCTGGCGCAGGCGACCCCCGAGCAGACCATTCAGACACTGGTCGGGGCGCCCACTCCTGACGACCTGGACGCGCTGATCACCAAGGTGTGGAAGACACCGAGTTTCTTCCTGACCCACCCGTTGGGCGTGGCCGCCTTCGGCCGCGAGGCCACCTACCGCGGGGTGCCGCCGCCAGTCGTCAGCCTGTTCGGCGCGCAGTTCATCACCTGGCGCGGCATCCCGATCATCCCGTCGGACAAGGTTCCGGTCGAAGACGGCAAGACCAAGTTCATCCTGGTACGCACCGGCGAGGAGCGCCAGGGCGTGGTGGGATTGTTCCAGCCGGGCCTGGTCGGTGAGCAGGCCCCGGGCCTGTCGGTGCGCTTCACCGGAATCAACAAATCGGCCATCGCGACCTACCTGGTCACGCTGTACACGTCCCTGGCCGTGCTCACCGACGATGCTCTGGCTGTGCTCGACGACGTCGCGGTGGACCAGTTCCATGAGTACAAGTGAGTACCGCTCGGTAGACGCCGAAAGCGAGCTGCCGGTCAGCGCCGCGGAGCTCGCGGCGTTGGCCAGCCAGCTCTACGCGGCCAGCGTCCGGCCGGGGCCGGACAGCCCGCCGCAGGCGGTCTCGGTCGCTCCACGTGGGAGTGTCCCGGACGCTACCGCTGCGACGTCCGCGGGGACGACGGCTTTCGGTACGTCTGATGCGCTGCCGAGCCCGGTTCCATTCCTCGGGGTGTCCAACATCTATCTGCCGGCGCCGACGTCGCCCGGCCCCGAGCCCGTGCCGCATGAGGCGGTGCCGGTGGCCCCGCGGGGCAGTGTGCCGGACACCACGGCCGCGCCGTCGTCAGCGCAAGCGGCGGCGGCGGCGGTGGCAGATCCGTTCCTGCCGGGCGATTTCAGCGTCTTCGCCGTGCCCACGTCGGGCATCGTGCCGACCGTTCCCGGCGTGTTGGCCGGCGCGCCGCCCACCACTCCGGTGGCGCCGCGCGGGTCGGCACCGGGATGGCCGGGGGAAGCCCCGTCGGTTGCCGATCTGGGCTGGTCAGATGCGCTGTCTTCGGAGCGGATCGGCGACGAGGCTAACTATCACTTCCTGACGATCTCCGAACCGGTACCGCAGCTACCGGATGAACACGAGGTGTTCGATGTCCACGCGGTGCGGGCCGACTTCCCGATCCTGAAGGAGACGGTCAACGGCAAGCCGCTGATCTGGTTCGACAACGCGGCCACCACGCAGAAGCCGCAAGTCGTCATCGACCGGCTGTCGTACTTCTACACCCACGAGAACTCCAACATCCATCGCGCTGCGCACGAGCTGGCCGCACGGGCTACCGACGCCTACGAAGAGGCCCGCGACACGGTGCGGCGGTTCATCGGTGCGCCGAAGTCCGAGCAGAACATCTTCGTGCGCGGCACTACCGAGGCCATCAACCTGGTCGCCTACGCGTGGGGTGGCAAGCACCTGAAGCCCGGTGACGAGATCGTCATCACCCATCTGGAACACCACGCCAACATCGTTCCGTGGCAACTGATTTCGCAGCAGACCGGTGCGATCCTCAAGGTAGCGCCGGTGGACGAAGCCGGCAACCTGCTGCTTTCGGAGTTTGAAGAACTGCTCGGCCCGAAGACCAAACTCGTTGCCGCCACTCAAGTTTCGAACGCTTTGGGCACTGTGACGCCGGTCGAGAAGATCGTCGCGCTGGGTCACCGGTACGGCGCGCGGGTGCTCATCGATGGCGCACAGTCGATCCCGCATCTGCCGATCGATGTCGCCGAGCTCGGGGTGGATTTTTTCGTGTTCTCCGGGCACAAGATCTATGGTCCGACCGGCATCGGGGTGTTGTACGGGAGCGAAGAGGCGCTGGCCGAGACGCCGCCGTGGCAGGGTGGCGGCAACATGATCGCCGACGTCACCCTGGAACGCTCGCTATATCAGGGACTGCCCAACAAGTTCGAGGCCGGCACTGGAAACATTGCCGACGCGGTCGGCCTGGGCGAGGCGCTGCGCTACGTCGAGAAGGTGGGCATCGAACGTATCGCCGCCTACGAGCACGCCTTACTCGACTATGCGACGCCGCGACTGGCCGACATCCCGGGCGTGCGCTTGGTGGGCACCGCCGACGAGAAGGCCAGCGTGTTGTCCTTCGTGCTGGCCGGGCATGAGCCACTCGAGGTGGGCAAGGCTCTCAACGCCGAAGGCATCGCCGTACGTGCCGGGCATCACTGTGCGCAACCGATCCTGCGGCGCTACGGTCTGGAGGCGACGGTGCGTCCCTCATTCGCGTTCTACAACACCTTCGATGAGATCGATGTTTTTCTGCGCGCGGTGCGCCGCATTGCCGAAGGCGGCGCGAACGTAGGCTGAGTCGCGCGTCCGTTCCACAGTTGATTTCCCGCTGATTGCAAAGCTGGGAACGTATTCTCGCGGTTCGTAGGCTGGCGACGTGTTTCTATCTGCATTCAGCCGGCGCAGAGTGGCCCCTCCCTTGAATGCACGTAAGTCTTTGCTGGGCAATGGTTTACGAGAGATCACGAATTCACTTGTGATGTCGGTGTAACGGGGCCGGTATGGGTCCCATGCGACGCTGGAATAGCCCGGGGGGGTGCGGACTGTGACTACACCTATCGCCAAGCCCATGAACGCATTGGGCGAATTCTTCAAGTTCTGCGCCGAGACTTCTGTCGTCCTGGTGCGGCGGACATGGAATTGGCGCGAGATTCTCGAGCAGATCTGGTTCGTGGCCCGGGTGTCGATTTTTCCGACCATCATGTTGTCGATTCCCTACACGGTGCTGATCGTGTTCGTGCTGAACATCCTGCTCGTCGAGATAGGTGCCGGCGACCTTTCCGGTGCCGGGGCGGGGCTGGCATCGGTGACGCAGGTCGGTCCGGTGGTCACGGCGATGGTCGTCTCGGGAGCCGGCTCCACCGCGATGTGCGCAGATTTGGGGGCGCGCACCATCCGCGAGGAGATCGACGCCATGAGGGTGATCGGCGTCAATCCTATTCAGGCGCTAGTGGTTCCACGCGTCATCGCCGCCACCTTCGTCGCGGTGCTGCTCTACTCGGTGGTCGCGGTCACCGGCCTGGTCGGCAGTTACATCTTCGTGGTATTCGTCCAGCACGTCACGCCGGGAGCGTTCGTCGCGGGGATGACCCTGCTGACCGGGCTGCCCCAGGTGGTGATCTCGCTGATCAAAGCGACGTTGTTCGGAATCTCCGCAGGCATGATCGCCTGCTACAAAGGCATATCGGTCGGCGGCGGTCCGGCCGGCGTGGGCAGCGCGGTGAACGAGACCGTGGTGTTCTCGTTCATGGCACTGTTCTTCATCAATATCCTGACCACCGCGCTGGGTGTGAAGGTGACCGCCAGATGAGCGTCGATGCGCCCGCCGCGCGTCAGGGACTGACACCACCTACCGAGCGGGGTCCGGGGGTGCACCGCAGCGGCGTGGTCGTCGACGAGTCCCCATGGCTGTCTACTCTGGGGCCCCGGCTGACCGCTGCCATTCGGCAACTGGGGGAGCAGACCGCGTTCTACGGGCGGGCCCTGGCGAATATCGGCGAAGCGGTGCGCCGCTACCCTGGCGAACTATTGCGCCTGATCGCCGAAATGGGCATGGGCACAGGCGCACTGGCGGTGATCGGCGGCACCGTCGGCATCATCGGCTTCCTTACGCTGACCACCGGTGCCCTGGTCGCCGTTCAGGGCTACGACACGTTGTCCAACATCGGCGTCGAAGCGATGACGGGTTTCCTGTCCGCGTTCCTCAACGTGCGGATGATCGCGCCCTGCACGGCGGGTCTGGCGTTGGCCGCCACCATCGGTGCAGGTGCGACGGCTCAACTGGGCGCCATGCGGATCAACGAGGAGATCGACGCCCTCGAAGTGATGGGTATCCGGGCCATCACCTACCTGGCGTCCACGCGCATCATCGCCGGTGTGCTGGTGGTCATTCCGTTGTACGCCGTCGCAGTGCTGATGTCGTTCATCGCGGCGAAGTTCCTCACGATCTCGGTTTACGGCCAGTCCCGCGGTGTCTACGAGCATTACTTCGCCACCTTCCTGCACCCCAACGACCTGTTGTGGTCGTTCCTGTCAGCGCTGACGATGGCGACCGGGGTGATGGTGGTGCACACCTACTACGGGTTCACCGCGACCGGCGGTCCGGCCGGCGTGGGGGAGGCGGTAGGTCGCTCCGTGCGGTCTTCGATGATCGTCACCGCCTTTGTCTGCCTGATGATTTCGCTGTCTGTTTACGGTCAGCACGGCAACTTCAACCTGTCGGGTTAGGCGTCATGACTGACAACAGCCTGCACGGCGCGTTGCGGCCCAACCGAGTCCGCGTCAGCAAGACCGATCCGATCTGGTACGCGCCGATCCTGTTCATCGTCGTTGCGGGCCTCATCGCCTTCACCACCGGCGCGTTCTCCGGCAAATTCCAGGACACCATCCCGCTCACCCTGGTCTCGGACCGGGCTGGACTGGTGATGGAACAGGGCGCCAAAGTCATGTTGCGTGGCGTGCAGATCGGTCAGGTCGCCTCGATCGGCACCGATGTGAAAGCCGCACAGCTGCAACTGAAGATGCAACCCGAAGCATTCAAATATCTGCCCAGCAACGTCGAGGCCGAGATCAGGTCCACCACCGCGTTCGGGTCCAAGTACGTCGACCTGATTGTGCCTGAACACCCTAGCCCGGTGGCGCTCAAACCCGGCGCGGTACTGCACTCCCGCAACGTGACCGTCGAGGTCAATACCGTCTTCGAAAACCTGCAGTCGCTCGTCCAGGCCATCGACCCGGCGAAGCTCAACGCGATCCTGTCGGCGTTCGCGCAATCGGTACGCGGTAAGGGCGACCGGATCGGTCAGGCCATCACCGATTCCAACAACCTGCTGTTGGCCGTCAATCCGCGGCTGGAGACCATCCATAAGGACTGGAAACTGTTCGGCAACACAGCCGCAACGTATTCGGCTGCAGCACAAGATATTCTGTCGATCCTGGACTCGGCGTCCACCACCAGCGTCACCATCACCGAGAATCAGCAGTCACTGGACGCGCTGCTGATGTCGGCGATCGGCTTCAGCCAGACCGGCATCGGGGTCATCGGCCGCAACGAAGGCAACATCGTGCAGGCGATCAACCTACTCGACCCCACCACCAGGCTGCTGGACATGTACTCGCCGACCTACACCTGCCTCTTCCAGGGAGCGCAGTGGTACGTCGAGCACGGCGGCCGACACACGCTGGGCGGCAACGGTTACTCCTTCATCATGGACGCCGGCCTGCTGTTCGGCGACGACCCGTACCGATACCCCAAACACCTTCCGAAGGTGAATGCCACCGGGGGTCCCGGCGGAAAACCCAGCTGTGGGTCGCTGCCCGACCCCAGCGCCAATTACCCGGTCCGCGCGCTGGTGACCGACACCGGATGGGGAGCCGCGCCGAATGAGATTCGCACCAACCTGGCCGTCGGTAACCCCTGGTGGTCCAACTACTTCCCGACCACCAAGAATCCTCCCGAACCGCCGCGCTACTTCTATCGCGGAGGACAACCGCCACCATGAGTCCAGAAGGAAGGCCGAGCACCTTCAAGATTTGGGCCCGGGTCGCGCTGTTCACCATCGTGTGCCTGGTCTTCACGTTCACGTTGATCGCCGTGTTCGGACAACTCCGATTCGAGGATCGCACCGGATACCACGCGGTGTTCACCAACATCTCCGGATTGAAATCCGGCAACTTCGTCCGCATCGCCGGCGCGGAGGTCGGCAAGGTCGGCGACATCGACCTGCACCGGGACGGCACAGTCAGCATCGACTTCGCGATCGACAAGGGCGTGCGACTCACCGAGGGCACCCGGGCCGTCGTCCGCTACGAAAACCTGATCGGTGACCGGTATCTCGCCTTGGAGCAGGGCGCCGGTTCACCGCACCGGCTGGCGCCGGGCGCGACGATCCCGCTGTCGAGAACGGCGCCGGCGCTGGACGTCGACGTCTTGATCGGTGGGTTCCGTCCCCTGTTCCGCGCACTGGATCCCGATCAGGTCAACGCGCTGTCCGGTCAGTTGCTGCGAATCTTTCAGGGGCAAGGTGGCACCCTGTCCTCGGTGCTGGCCCAGACCGCGACGCTGACCTCAACCCTGGCTGGTCGCAGCCAACTGATCAGCGAGCTGATCACCAACTTGAACACCGTGCTGCACACCTTCGCCACCCGGGACCGTGAGTTCGGCGACGCGTTGGACAAGCTGTCGGAGTTCGTCGACGGCCTGGCGCAACGCAAGACCGACATCTCCACCGGACTGGCGTACGTCAACGCCGCGGCCGGTTCGATCGCCGACCTGCTCGTGCAGGCACGCCAGCCGATCAAGGACGTGGTGCACGAAACCGACCGCACATCCGGCCAGATCCTCGCCGACGGCCCCTACGTGGACAGCCTGCTGCACAGCCTTCCCGACGTGTATCAGGTGCTGTCGCGGCAGGGCCTCAACGGCGACTATTTCGGCTTCTACTTCTGCGAAGTGCTGCTCAAGCTCAACGGCAAGGGGGGCAACCCGATCTACGTCAAGCTGCTGAACCAGCCCTCCGGGCGGTGCACGCCGAAATGAGCCGCTTCAAACGCACACCGGGTAAGGGCCGCAGCTCGGTCCTGTTGGGAGTGATGGGGACCGTGCTCATGACGTGCGCGGTGATTGTGGCCTTCCAGTACGACAAGTTGCCGTTCGTCAACGGCTACAACAACTACGCCGCCTTCTTCTCCGAGGCCGGTGGAATCAAACCCGGTAACCAGGTGCGGATCTCCGGCGTGGGCGTCGGCAGAGTCTCCGAGGTCCGGCTGGAGGGCACGAAGGTGCGGGTCGGCTTCACCGTGCGCAAGAGCGTCGAGCTGGGTGACCGCACCGAGGCGGCGATCAAGACCGAGACGATCCTGGGATCGAAGATGCTGGAGCTGACGCCGCGCGGCGAAGGACGGCTCCGGGAAACCATTCCGCTGCAGCGGACCACCTCGCCGTATGACCTGCCTGACGCGCTGGGAGATTTGACGACCCAGATCAGCGGGCTCGACACCACCCAAATGTCCTCGGCGCTGACGACATTGGCCGACACGTTCAAAGAGACACCGGCGAACCTGCGGCCCGCGCTCGAGGGCGTGGCCCGGTTCTCGGACACCCTCAACAATCGCGACGCGCAGCTGCGCAGCCTGTTGAGCAACGCCAACAGCGTCTCAGGAGTGCTCGGGCGCCGCAGCCAACAGATCGCCACTCTGGTGTCGAATTCCAACGCGCTACTTGTTGCCCTACTGCAGGAGCGCGATTCGATCGACGCGCTGATGAACAACCTCACCGCGGTGTCGCATCAGATTTCCGGTCTGGTCGACGACAACCGCACCCAGCTCAAGCCGGCGCTCGACAAGCTCAACGGCGTGCTGGAGATCCTCGACAACCGCAAGGAAGACCTGCAGCGGACCCTACCGAAATTCAAAAGGTACGCCATGTCGTTCGGCGAAGTGCTGGGCTCGGGGCCGTTCTTCAAGGCATACGTCGCCAATCTGATTCCCGGCCAGCTCAGCGGACCCATCCTCGACTCACGCATGTATGACCGGTATCTGGACCCCAACCAGGGCCTGCCGTCGGAGTCGGTGGACCCGCCGACCGGAACCCCGCCCGTCCCACCGGAGGCCGCGCCGGTGCCCCTGTGGTCGCAACCACCGTCACCCGGACCTGCGCCGGGTCCACCACCTGAGCCCACCGGGACGGGGGGCCAGTGAACGTCAACCGCAGCATTATCCGCAGGGTGACCGCGGTCAGCCTCGCTGTCACACTCGTCGTCGCTTCGTTTCTGGTTGGCCGGAATTTGTGGAAAGAGGTGGAAACCAACACCTATTCCGCGTATTTCGTCAACGCCAATGGCCTGTTCGCCGGAGACGAGATCCGCATCCTCGGTGTCGGCGTCGGCACCGTGGACCGCATCGAGCCGCAACCGACCAGTACCAAGGTGGTCTTCTCCGTCGACAAGCAGTACTCGATACCCGCTGACGCGCGTGCCGCGATCCTGTCGCCGTCGCTGGTCACTTCACGCGCCATTCAACTGGTGCCCGCCTACTCCGGTGGCCCGAAACTAGCCGCGGGAGCGTCGATCCCGCTCAACCGGACCGCGGTGCCCGTCGAATGGGACGACTTCCGCCGACAACTGGAGAAGCTGACCGAAGCTCTGCAACCCACCAGCCCAGGCGGGGTGAACTCGATTGGCGAGCTGGTCAACTCGACCGCGGACAACCTGCGCGGCGAGGGCGACACCGCCCGCGACACCCTCATCAAACTGTCCGCGGCGATCTCCGCGCTCGGCGATCACGCCGACGACATCTTCAGTACGGTGCGCAATCTCCAACTCCTGGTGTCGGCCCTGTACTCCAGCAGCGACCTGCTGGCGTCGTTCAACCGCAACCTGGCGAGTGTCACCACGGTGCTGTCCAACACGCCCAACGAGGTCGCCAACGCGGTGCAGGGCCTCGACGGCGCCCTGGCGGACTTGCGCGGTTTCCTCGCAGAGAACCGAGAGTCAATCGGCGTCACCTTCGACCGGTTCAGTTCGATCACGACCGCCCTCAACGACAGTCGGGCCGATATCAAACAGATCCTGCACGTCGTCCCGACGGTGTTCCAGAACTTCACGAACATCTATCAGCCGGCCCAGGGCGCCATGACCGGCATCATCGCGCTGAACAACTTCGCCGACATCCCCCAATGGATCTGCAGCTCAATCGAAGCCGCGTCCCGCCAGGGCCTGGACCGGGTGTCCAAGCTGTGCCTGCAGTACGTCGAGCCGATCATCAAGAATCGCATCTACAACTACGTTCCGGCCGGATTGAACCCGTTCGTCGGGCCGCAGGCTCGCCCCGGCGAGATCACCTACAGCGACGACCGGCTGCGTCCGGACTACCAGCCACCCGAACCGCTGCCGGCCGAACAGCCCGCGCCTGCGCAGGCCCCCACCGTCGTCGACCCGAGTCTGGGTCTGCAGGGCCTCATGGTTCCGCAAGGCGCCGGTTCATGAGGCGCGCCATCGTTGCGGTGCTAAGCGTTGCGGGCGTCGCGGTGCTCCCGGGATGTGGGAGCGACTGGCACGGCCTGAATTCGCTGACGCTGCCGGGCACTTCCGGCGGCGGACCGGGCTCGTACACGATCCAGGCGCAGCTCCCCGACGTGGTGAACATCCAGGAGAACACTCGCGTCCGGGTCGACGACGTCAACATCGGCAACGTCACGAAAATCGAAGTCCAGGACTGGCATGCGCTGGTCACCATGCGCATCAACGGCGACATCCGCCTGCCGGCCAACGCCACGGCCAAGATCGGTCAGACCAGCTTGCTGGGCTCGATGCACATCGAATTGGCACCGCCCAAGGATGAGCCGCCGGTGGGCCAGCTCAAGAACGGCTCGGTCATCCCGTTGTCGCACGCCAGCATGTATCCCACCACCGAACAGACGTTGGCCTCGGCCTCGGTGCTGCTGAACGGCGGTGGCCTAGCCCAACTGCAGGAGATCACGCAGTCGATCGCCGAGGCATTCGCCGGCCGCGAAAATGACATGCGCAGCCTGCTGCACCAGCTCGACGAGTTCATCGCCGGCACGAACAAGCAGACCGACGACATCATCGCCGCCTCGGAAAACCTCAACGCTCTGGTGGGCCAGTTCGCGGCCAAAGACCCTGCCGTGGACCGCGCTCTGACCACCGTGCCTAAAGCGCTGGCCGTATTGGCCAAGGAGCGGGGCCAGATAGCGGACGCGATCGATCAGCTCGGCAAGTTCAGCGCCATCGCGGCCGACACCGTGCGGCAGAGCAAGGAGTCTCTGGTCAACAACCTGCGCCAGATCGCGCCGGTGTTGCGCAGGCTCGCCGATGCGGGACCCGCGCTGACCAAGGGGCTGGACGGCCTGGCCACCTACCCGTGGCCGACGTCGACGGTCACCAACTGGTTCCGTGGTGACTACGCCAACCTCACGATGATCGTCGATCTGACGTTGAGCCGCATCGACACCGGGATATTCACCGGCTCCCGATGGGAAGGCAACCTCACCCAGCTCGAGATGCAGTGGGGACGCACCATCGGCATGCAGCCCAGTCCCGCCACGGCGGGCAACCCGCTGACTTTCCCCTACCACGACGGGGGATACTGATGCTGCGGCTGAACCGCAAGACCTGGATTCAACTGGCCGTACTGTCCCTGGTGACCATCGTTTCCTGTGGCGCAATGGCTTTCAACTATATGAAGCTGCCCGAGACCCTGTTCGGCATCGGTGAGTACAACGTCACCGTCGACCTGCCGCAGTCGGGCGGGCTGTACGAGAACTCGGTGGTGACCTACCGCGGCACCGACGTGGGTCAGGTCAAGTCGGTCAATGTCACCGCCAGCGGGGTACGCGCGGTGCTCGCCATGCGGTCCGGGGTCAACGTGCCCGCCGACGTCCAGGCCTCCGTGCACAGCCGATCGGCGATCGGCGAGCAATTCATCGAGTTGACCCCTCAGCCGGGCAGGGGAGAACATCCTCGGCTATTGCGCGCCGGCGACGTCATTCCCGCCGGCCAGGTCGACGTGCCCGTCGACATCGGCCGCCTGCTGGACATGACCAACCGTGCGCTGCAGGCCATTCCGCGGGACAACCTGCGCACGGTGACCGACGAGGCCAACCGGGCGGTCGGTGGTCTGGGCCCGGAGCTGTCCCGAATCGTGGACGGCTCAACGGCGTTGGCCATCGCGGGAGGGCGCACCATCGACCCGCTGGCCACCCTGATCGACCAGGCCCCGCCCGTGCTGAATTCGCAGGTGCAAACCTCCGACGCGATCGCGACCTGGGCGCAGCGGACCGCGGCGATCACGGCGCAGTTCCAGGCGCAGGATGCCGCGCTCCGAGACCTGTTGACGCAGGGCAGTGCCGGTGTAGAAGAAGGCCGTGCGTTGCTCGAACGCGTTGGCCCGGCGGTACCGGTGTTGTTCGCCAACCTGGTGAGCCTCGGTGACATCGCGTACGTCTACCGCCACGACATCGAACAGATTCTTGTGCTGCTGCCGCAAGGGATCGCCGTGATGGCAGGGTCTCTGGTGCCTAACGCCGGCACCAAACAGGACTACACCGGGTTCTATCTGGATTTCAATCTCAACATGAACCTGCCGCCGCCATGCACGACCGGCTTCCTGCCGCCGACTCAGCGACGCTCGCCGGCCAGCGTCGACGCACCGGATCGCCCTGCGGCGGAGCTGTATTGCCGACTCCCGCAGGACTCCGAACTCAATGTCCGTGGCGCGCGCAATATCCCGTGCGAAACCAAGCCCTGGAAGCGGGCGCCCACCGTCGAGATGTGCGAAAGCGACGAAGAGTACGTGCCCCTCAACGACGGTTACAACTGGAAGGGCGACCCGAACGCCACCACCAGTGGGCAGGGCGTGCCGCAGTACCCGCCGGGACAGGATCCGCGGCTCCCACCACCGCGCGGCACCGCGCCGGCGCCGCCGCCTCCGGCGCCTCCGCCGGTGGCGGTAGCCACTTACGACCCGTCCTCCGGCGATTACATCGGGCCGGACGGACACCGCTACACCGAGGCCGATCTGGCGCACCCGCGAGCCAAGAACTGGCAGTCACTGCTGGTGCCTTTCCAGTAGACCTGGTCCCCGTGAACAAGGAGCAACATGGCCGAAGAACCTGACACGCCTGACATCGAGGGCGTGGAAACTGACGTCGGGGACGTGGAAACAGACGTCACTGACGTCGGGGACGCAAACGTCGAGTCGCCCGCCGACGAGGACACCGCAGCCGACGAAACCCGCTGGCGGTTCCGGATCGGCAGTCGACTTTCCCAGCCCGCACGCGCGCTGGTAGTCGGTGCGGTCGTCGTGGCCGCGCTGGCCGGACTGACTGGCTGGCTGGGCTACCGCGCCTACCAAGAGCGTGAAGCCCAGGCGCAGCGCGATCTGTTCGTGCAGACCGCGCGCCAGGGAGCGGTGAACCTCACCACGATCAGCTACACCGAGATCGACACGGACGTGCAGCGAATCCTCGATCTGGCCACGGGGACATTCCGTGACGATTTCGAGCACCGGTCCAAGCCGTTCATGGAACTCGTCAAGGTGGCGCAGTCCGTCTCGGAAGGCACGGTGACCGACGCCGGACTTGAGTCCCAGCACGGTGACTCGGCTCAAGTGCTGGTCGCGGTCGCGGTGAAGTCACGCACCGCGGGTGGCGAAGAGGCGCCCCGGGAATGGCGGATGAAAATCGAGGTCAAGGCGATCGGCGACGACGCCAAGATGTCGAACGTGGTGTTCGTGCCATGACGACACTGAGCGAGAAGACCGATGACGCCATCACCGAGACGCCTGAGCCGACGACCGAGGACGACGCCATCCGGAATTCGGAGGCGGCCGCTGACATCGAGGACTCCGACGACTCCGGTGCAGCGGATGCGTCCGACGACGAACCCGACAAACCGGCTCCGAAGAGGAAGCCGATCGCATGGTCACGGGTGGTCGCGTACGGCGTGCTCCCCGGCTTGGCGTTGGTGCTGGCGATCGCGGCGGGCTATTTCAAGTGGATAGCCGTGTCGGGGACAGAAGTCGCGCAAGCGGGCACCGAATCGATGCGCGTCGCCGCCGAGGACGCGGTCGCGTTGTTGTCCTACACCCCCGACACCGCCGAGAAGCAACTCACCGCTGCCCGCGATCGGTTGACCGGCGATTTCAAGGACGCCTATACCGCGCTGACCCGGCAGGTCGTCATTCCGGGTGCGAAGGAGAAGCGCATCGGGGCGGTGGCGAAGGTGAATGCGGCGGCATCGGTATCGGCGACCGCCACCCATGCAGTCGTGCTGTTGTTCGTCGATCAGACCGTGACCATCGGCGACGGCGGTACGCCCACGGATACCCAACCGGTAATCCGGGTGACACTGGAGAAGGTCGACGGCCGATGGCTGGTTTCGCATTTCGACCCGGTATAGCGAAGTGGGTGCTGCCTGCCGCTGTAATGACAACGGCGGCAGCCGCATTGGCGATACCGACGGCACACGCTGACAACAAGCGGCTCAACGACGCCGTCGTCTCCGGCGTGTACACGATTCAGCACCAAGCCGGCTGCACCAACGACGTCGTCATGAACAACTCGCTCTACCTGGCCGCCCAGTGGCACGCCGACGACCTGATGAACAACCGAAACATCAACGACGACATCGGATCTGACGGCTCGACACCGCAGGATCGCGCCAATGCCGCAGGCTTCCGCGGCCGGGTCACCGAAACCGTGGCCATCAACCCGGCCCTGTCGATCAGCAGCTTCGAGCTGTTCAACCAGTGGTACGACAATCCCGACTATCTGGCCATCATGCGGGATTGCGCCAACACTGCAATGGGGGTCTGGTCGGCCAACAGCCTGGACCGCACCGTCGTGGTGGCCCTCTACGGGCAGCCGGCAACCCCGACCCGCTGACGGTCAGTCGTACACCGGCGACCACATCCGGTCCAGCACCGCCTGCCTGACGTCTGCAGAAGTCTGGTACGTCTTGGTGGCGACGCCGTCGTCGACCGCGGCGTGATACACGGCCTCGGCGACGTTCGCCGAGATGTCGCGCAGATGTTGCACGTCCGGTAGCAACGAATCTCCGGGTGCAACGGGATTGGCTTGCTGAGCGACGGCTTTGGCCGACGCGTGCAGCATCGACTGGGTGAGCCGCCGGGCTCCGGCGACGATGATGCCCAGCCCGACACCGGGGAACACCAGCACGTTGTTCGCCTGTCCGATGGTGTAGGTGGTGCCGTCGTATGCGACCGGCGCCATCGGGCTACCGGTGGTCACCAGCGCCCGGCCCTGGGACCACTGCACCAGGTCGGCCGGCATGGCCTCCATCCGCGAGGTCGGGTTGGACAGTGGAAAGATCATCGGTCGTTCACACCTGGCCGTCATCTCTTCGACAGCCTCCCGGGTGAATGCCCCGTGCACGGCTGAGCAGCCCAGCAGCACGGTCGGCGCGGCGTGCTTGATCGCATCGACCAGTCCGACATACTCCCCGGCGGCCACCCCGAGGTGCTCGCGGTTCTTGGCGTAGGGGACCTGGAAGTCACGCAGATCCTCCATGTCGTCGAACAACAGACCCTGCCGGTCGATGGGCCAGATCTGTGCTGTGGCGTGGTCAGGGGTGGCGCCGTCGGCGATCATGGCGTCGCGGATCTGGTCGGCGACGCCGAGCCCTGCCGTGCCGGCACCGAAGACCACGATGCGCTGATCCCGCAATGGCAGGCCGGTGGCTGTGCAGCCGCCGTAGACCGCGGCCAGCACCACCGCCCCGGTGCCCTGCATGTCGTCGTTGAAAACCAGGTGGTCGTTGCCGTAGGTCTGCAGGACCTTGCGTGCGTTGGCGGGGCCGAAATCCTCGAAATGCAGGATCGCGTGCGGGAAGAACCGGTGAGCCGTCTCGATGTAGCGCCTGATGAAGTCGTCGTATTGGTCTCCGCGCCGACGGGCGTGCCGGTTGCCCAGGTAGAACAGATCCTGCAGCAACTGCTCGTTGTCGGTGCCGACATCCAGGGATACCGCCAGGCAGCGCCGTGGGTCGATGCCGCCGCCGGCGGTGTAGAGCGCCAGCTTGCCGACGGTGATCTGGATACCGCCCACTCCCCAGTCACCGATGCCCAGGATCGCTTCGGCGTCAGTGCACACGATCAGGTCGATGTCGTCGGGGCCCTGCCCGAGCGTCGCGAACGCGTCGGCGATCTCGTCGGGAGCGTCGATGCTCAGGAACAGGCCGCGCTGCCCGCGGTACTCGTCGGAGAAGCGCTGAATCGCCTCGCCGACGGTCGGTGTGTACACCACCGGCATGAGCTCGGGCAGGTGATCGGTGAGGACTTTGTAGTACAGCAGTTCGTGCCGGTAGTGCAGCTGTTCCAGCAGCAGATTGCGGCCCAAATCTGTTGCCATGGTCTGCAGTTGGTGCCACACCCGGTCGGCTTGCTGGTCCAGGGTGAGTACCGCCGACGGGAGCCGACCGGTCAGTCCCAGTCGGCGCCGTTGTTCGTGGGTGAAGCCCACCCCGCGGTTGAGGCTCGGCGTCGACAGTGCTTCGGGGAACCGGGGCACGCAGGCATCGCTCATGACAAGCTCCGTCCGTGACTAGAGGGGCGTCACGTCACGGTATCGCCGAACGACAAATCGAGGGTTACCAGCCGGATGCGGACTTGCGCGTGTCTTCGTTGAGTTCGGGGTGGTCGGCCAGGTCGCAGGTGCACACCTCGCGGGCCCGGCGGCGGAAGCGGCCGGCGCTTTCGAATTTCAGGTGCTGGGCGTATACCTTGTCGCGCTGCTTTTGAGAGAACGCCAGGTCGAGGTTGACCGGCAATCCGGCCCATTCGACCTGTCCAGTGGTTTTTTCAGAGGCCGAGTTGACGTCCTGGTCGGCTCGGCTGTGCCGAGGGCAGACAGTGCGCACGTCAGACCCAGACTTCACTTCAGACTCCCGAGCCATGCGTACGACCCTCCCTCGAGTGCACGATCTCTTGGGTGAATGGTGCGACGTCCATGTTTCAGCGAAAGGCGTATGACGTTTCCGTCAAATTACGGGGTTACCCAATTCTTCGTCTCAGTACACATCGCGGTGGTAGCGCTGGTGCGCGCTGAGTCCCTGCACGTAGGCCCTGGCCGCCTCGGGATCGAGTTTGCCGTGTTCGGCTGCGATGTCGCAGATGGCCTGATCGACGTCCTTGGCCATCGGCTCGGCGCTGCCGCAGACGTACAGCTGAGCCCCGTCCCGCAGCCAGCGCCACAGGTCGGCGCCCCGTTTGCGCATCAGATGCTGCACGTACACCTTTTCCCGCTGATCACGGGAGAACGCCAGGTCGAGTTCGGTGAGCAGCCCGTCGGCGTGCATGGCCTGGATTTCGTCGCGGTAGTAGAAGTCGGTGGCAGCGTGCTGTTCGCCGAAGAACAGCCAGTTGGGTCCGGTGTGGCCCAGCGCACGCCGTTCCTGCAGAAACCCGCGGAAGGGGGCGATCCCGGTGCCCGGCCCGATCATGATCATCGGGGTCTGCGGGTCGCTCGGGGGCCGGAAGTTCTTCGAATTCCGTACATAAATGGCGATCCGGTCGCTGGGGGAGCGGTCGGCAAGGTAGGTCGAGCACACCCCCCGCCGCGGGACGCCCCGGAAGTTGTAGCGCACCGGCGATACGGTCAGATGGACCTCGCCGGGATGCACCTTGGGGCTCGACGAGATCGAATACAGTCTCGGCTGGAGAGGTTTGAGCACCGCGAGCCACTCGTCGACGGAGGCGCGGACCGGTGCCTGCCCGAGCAGGTCCACCGACTGCCGCCCCCATGACCAATCCGCGAGTGCAGCCTTGTTCTCCGGCCTCATCAACTCGCCGAGTCGGGTAGCCGCGTCGGCGTCCGCCGTGCGCCGTTGCACGAAGCGCAACAGGTCCGGGCTGATGTGGGCGATCTCGAACCGGTGGGTCAGCGCGGTGCGTAGCGACATCGCGCCGTGGTCGGCGACCTCCACCTCGGTATGTCCGTCCAATCCGGTGACGGTCAGCCATTCGTCGACGAACTGCTCGTTGTTGTGCGGCCATACCCCGAGCGCGTCACCGGCCGCGTAGTCAACGGTCGCATCGGGTACGCCAAAGACCAACTGGCGCACATCTTTTGCCGAGCGGGGCCGACTCAGCGTGGTGTTGCGGATTACGTCGGTGACCAGGGGCCGCTTCTTGGTGTACGGCTGCGTGCTGCAGACGGCGGAGGTGGGCTTGCGGATGGGCGTGTCCGACAAAGCGCCCACGATGTCGTCGAGCCAGCGGGCGGCGGCGTCTTCGTAGTCGGGCTCGCAGTCGACGCGGCCGGTGATGCGGGTCGCGCCCAATTCGGCGAGCCGCTCGTCGAGCCTCCGTCCATGGCCGCAGAAGTCGCTGTAGTTGGAGTCGCCGAGCGCCAGGACGGCGTAGCGGGTGCCGGTCAACCGTGGCGCCCCATCGCCCGACAGAGCCCGCCACAGCGCGGCGCCATTGTCGGGGGATCACCGTCACCGGCGGTGCTGGTGATCAGCAACAACTCGCGCGTGCCGGCCAGGTCGCCAGGCGTGAAATCGGCCATCGCACGCAGGACGACCGGGAGCGCCGCGTCGGTCAGACGTGCCGCCGCCTCGGCCGCGAGTTCCTCGGCGTTGCCGGTCTGGGAGGCCCACAGCAGCACGATCGGTGCCCGGCGGTCCGCAGGATCGGGTTTCCTGGCGTTGTCGCGCTCCGCCGCCGACGTGCGCGAGCACATCCCCGCCATCACGCCGTCCAGCCACATCCGGGTGCGGATGTCGAACGGTGCGCTGACCGGCAGGGTAGGTGGGGCGGTCAGGGAATGGTCAGCTGCTGCCCGTAGCCCGGCGAGCAGACCCGCCAGGTAGGCGCGACCGTGCGGATCGAACTCGGGCGCAGGTTCGGCTGCGACGCCGAGGAACCCGGCGATCGCCTCGATCTGGGACAGGCTGACGTGCGGAGTCCGGCTTCCTGCCGCTGCGGTGGGCGTTGCGGCAGGCTGCGGTGGCGCGTCGGTGTGGCTTGCGACTTTGGTAAATGTCACCGCGCAGGCCTTGTATTCGGGTTGGCGCGACACCGGGTCGACGGCGTCATTGGTGACGGCATTGATGGACAGGTATTCGCCGAAGGTGTCGTTCCAGTGGAACGGCGCGAAGCAGTTGCCCGGCCGCACCCGGTCGGTGACGACGGCGGGCAGCACGGCACGGCCGCGCCGGGACGCGATCTCGATCCGATCACCATCGGAGATATGTTGGCGAGCAGCATCTTCCGGGTGGATCTCGACGAACGGCCCGGGGTTTAGTTTGTTGAGCTTGGCGACCTTGCCGGTCTTGGTCATCGTGTGCCACTGGTGCGGCAGGCGACCGGTGTTGAGCAGGAACGGGTAGTCGTTGTCCGGCATCTCATCCGGCGGTAGGTGCGGCCGGGCGAAGAAGATGGCCCGGCCGTCCGGAGTCGGGAACGCGAGCCGGGGCACGTGCCCGTCCTCGCGTGTCAGCACGGGCTGGCTGGCGCCGTCGTTGAGGTAGCGGATCGGGTTGCGCTCGCTGGGGCAATCGGGAGGGCAGGGCCACTGCACCGGCGTCCGGCGTAACCGTTCGTAGCTGACGCCGCGAATGTCGTAGCCGGTCTTGGGGTTGGCGAACCGCTTGATCTCCTCGAACACCTCTTCGGCCGACCCGTACGTGAATGACTCCGAAAAGCCCATCGCGCAGGCCATTCGGGCGATGATCTGCCAGTCGGGCAGCGCCTGGGCCGGCGGATCGACCGCCTTGCGAAACAGGGTCAGGTTGCGCTCGGAATTGACCATCACCCCGTCGGACTCGGTCCACAGGGCCGCCGGCAGCACCACGTCGGCGTATTCGTTGGTCTCGGTCTCCAAATAGGCGTCCTGGGTGATCACCAGCTCCGCGCTCTCCAGGCCGGCCAGCACCGTTCGCCGGTTGGCAACGGTGGCAACGGGATTGGTGCATATGATCCAGCAGGCCTTGATCTCGCCGTCGGCCATGCGGGTGAACATGTCGACGACGCCGTCGCTGACCTCGGTGCGCAGTGACCCGCGAGGGATGTCCCACTGGTCTTCGGTGAACTCGCGGTCCTCGATGTTGGTGACCGTCCGCTGGCCCGGTAAACCCGGTCCCATGTAACCCATTTCGCGCCCGCCCATAGCGTTGGGCTGTCCCGTGAGCGAGAACGGGCCGCTGCCGGTTCGGCAGATCGCTCCGGTGGCCAGATGCATATTGCAGATCGCGTTGGTGTTCCACGTGCCGTGGGTGCTCTGGTTGAGGCCCATCGTCCAGCAGCTCATCCAGTTCGCGGCTTCGCCGATCCATTGGGCCGCGGTGCGGATGTCGTCGGCAGGAATACCGGTGATGTCGCTGACCCGGTCTGGGGTGAACTGGCCTAGGAAGCTGGGCATGACCTCCCAGCCGGTGGTGAACTCGGCGATGAACTCGGGGTCGGTGTGCCCGTTGCTCACGATCAGGTGCAGCAATCCGTTGAGCAGCGCGAGATCCGAGCCGGGGGCGATCTGCAGGAACAGGTCGGCTTTGGCGGCGGTCGCGGTGCGGCGCGGGTCAACGACGATGAGCTTCGCGCCGGCCTTGACTCGTGCCATCATGCGCAGGAACAGAATCGGATGGCAGTCGGCCATATTGGCGCCGATGACGAAGAACACGTCGGCGTGGTCGAAGTCCTGATATGAGCCGGGAGGTCCGTCGGCGCCCAGCGACAGCTTGTAACCCGAGCTGGCGCCGGCCATGCACAGTCGCGAATTCGATTCGATCTGATTGGTTCCGATGAAACCCTTGGCCAGTTTGTTGGCCAGGTACTGAGCTTCCAGTGACATCTGGCCCGACACGTACAGGGCTATCGCGTCGGGCCCGTGTTTGTCGATGAGGGCCCGCAACCGCTCGGCCGATCGCGCGATCGCGGTGTCGGTGTCGACGGGTTTGAAGGGTTGGCCTCGATCGGCCCGCGTGTATGCCGACTCTGCTCGCCCCGCTGCGGCGAGAAGGTCTGCGGTTGTCGAACCTTTAGTGCACAACCGGCCGAAGTTGGCCGGATGGTCCTCTTGCCCAATGCTTCTGGCGATGTGACGCCGACCGCTTTCCGGGTCGGTTGTGATCTGCAGCACCATCCCGCAGCCGACGCCGCAGTAGGCACACACGGTGCCTACGGCGTGGTCAGCGGATCGCATGGTGATGTCCGAACCTCCCTTCACGCACCGGCACCTCTGCGAAATCGTCCGCCAGGGATGTTTCGGTGCCGCACACCCCGAGGTTTCAGCGGCTTTACCGACTTCTCGCAGCGGGGTACGGCGTTGTGTGCGGCGCCGGACCTCGGCGCGCGAATCGACTGGTGATCAGGTGCCGGCGTTCTGGGCAGATTGTCGTCTTCGTCGACCCGTTGTGCTGAGCCGAGGCTACCCAGGCCGATGCCTGTTTCATGTCCTGCACCTGCGGTTTTGACCAAACTTGACGGACATTCACAGGGTGCGTCCAGCTGCGGCGCCCGACGGTGGGACCTTTCGCTAAGCTCGCGAGGTGCGGTCTCGGTTCGGCGCTGTCGTGCTCATGCTGGGTGTGGCGGTCACAGGTTGCGACCGTCAATCGTCGACCCAACCGTCGGCAAAGCCGGATTCCTGCAAGGAGTCCGACGGTCCGACCGCCGACACGGTGCGCCGGGCCATCGCCGCCGTCCCGGTCGAGGTGCCGGGTTCTGCATGGGTGGAAATCGCGCGCGGCCACGCCCGTAAGTGCCGGCTCAACTGGGTACTGATCATCCCCACCATCGCCTCGGAATCGACGCCGCAACAGCTGCTGTTCTTCGATCGCAACGCTCCGCTGGGTTCCCCCACCCCGAATCCCAAGCCCTACATCACGGTGCTGGCACCGGCCGACGACACCGTGACCGTGCAGTATCAGTGGCGCATCAACAAGGACGAGGAATGCTGTCCCTCGGGCAGGGGCACGGTGAAGTTCGAGATCGGACCGGACGGCAAACTCAGGGCACTCGGCCCCATCCCGCATCAGCCGCCCAGCTGATGCCCAGCTCACGCCCCCTTCAGCACTTCTACAGCACACCTACAGCAGGTTCAGGCTGCTTCTGGCGTGCTTGAGGCCGGTTTGCCTGGCACGCTTGAGCTTCCGTGCCGGAAACAGATGTGAACACAGAGTGAGGAGGGTCATGTACTCGCAGACGCTGCCGCCAAGGGTGGAGTCATGCGGCGACGTTGACAGTAGTCGCCGTGGCCCGCGTCACATCACGCACTGGGACGCCGAAGATGTGGTGGCCTGGGAAGCCGGCAACAAGGTCATTGCGCGACGGAACCTGTTGTGGTCGGTCGTCACCGTGCATCTCGGTTACTCGGTGTGGACGCTGTGGCCGGTGATGGAACTGTTCATGCCGGAAAAGGTGTATGGGTTTTCGACCGGTGACAAGCTGCTGCTGGGCATCACCGCGACGTTGGTCGGAGCCTGCCTGCGCATGCCCTACTCGTTGGCCACCGCGGTCTTCGGAGGACGGAACTGGGCGATCCTTTCGTCGGCGGCCCTGCTGTTGCCTGTCATCGGCACGATGGTGTTGCTGCTGCACCCCGGTCTGCCGTTGTGGCCTTACCTTGTCTGCGCGGCGCTCACCGGATTGGGCGGCGGCAATTTCGCTGCCTCGATGAGCAACGCCAACGCCTTCTATCCGCACCGGCTCAAGGGCTCCGCCCTCGGATTGGCCGGCGGCATCGGCAATCTCGGCGTACCGGCGATCCAGCTGGTCGGCCTGCTGGTGATGGCCACCGCAGGCGACCGCAAGCCATATCTGGTGTGCGGACTGTACGCGGTGTCGCTGACGATCGCGGTGATCGGCGTGACCCGATGCACGAATACCGTTGAACAGCATCACGTCAAGCCGGAAAAGCTGCGACCGATCATCAGCGCGATGTTCGCGGCCCCGGACACGTGGTTGCTCTCGCTGCTCTACCTCGGCACGTTCGGCTCGTTCATCGGTTTCGCCTTCGCGTTCGGCCAGGTGTTGCAAAACAACTTCGTGGCGAGCGGGGAAACCGTGGCGCAAGCCAGCCTGCACGCCGCCGAGCTCGCCTTCCTCGGCCCGTTGTTGGCCGCTGTCGCAAGGGTTTACGGCGGCCGCCTGGCCGACCGCATTGGCGGCAGCCGCCTCACACTGATGGTGTTCGTCGGTATGGCGTTCACCGCGGGACTGCTGATCAGCGCCAGTATGCATCAACACCGCCACCATCACGGCGGCGCCGTCATGGCCGGCTATTTTGCTTGCTTCATTGCACTTTTCGTGCTGTCCGGGCTGGGCAACGGATCGGTCTACAAGATGATCCCGACGATCTTCGAGACTTGCAGCCGCTCGCTCGACCTCGGCGAAGCCGATCGTCGGGAGTGGTCGCGGATCATCTCCGGTGTGGTCATCGGTTTCGTGGCATCCGTCGGCGCACTCGGCGGGGTCGGCATCAACCTCGCGTTGCGGGCCTCCTACCAGAGCACTGGCGCCGGGACCGAGGCTTTCTGGATCTTTATGTGCTGCTACGCGGCTGCCGCGGCGCTGACCTGGCACGCCTACGTCCGCAAGTCGGTCGCCCCCGCGGTGGCAGCGCAGGCGGCCGAACTCGTGGTGCGCAAGGCCTAGTCGGGAAGATTCTCCGGGTGCAGCATCTCGGCGTAACGCAGCTGCTCCGGGATGCCGAACCCGTCGACCAGCGTCCTGGCGTGCGGTCGCAGTACCCGGCACCGATCGTTGATGCCGCGGGTGACCGCCTTGGCCCGCTCGGTTGACAGGTAACGGTGCTCGATGAACCAGGCCTTGTCCTCTTCGATCACCGACAACGCGTACAGGTCGCACACCACACCCAGCAGTTCGCGTGCTTTACGGTCCGGGCATGACTCGATCCCGGCAACAAACGCTTCGAGCACTACCGTGTCGATGTGCGCCTGCGCCGCGTGCAGCACGTGATCCTGCACCGCGTTGAACGCATCGAAGGCCGACATCTCTTTGGACTTGCCCTGCAGCCGGCGCGCTACCGAGGACAGCAGGTAGTCTTCGCGGTCTTCGAACATCTGGACCTGGGTGCCGCGGTTGAACAGGCTGCCTTCCTCCTCGTTGTCCTGCCTGGAGTCGACGATGCGCTGCAGGATCGCTTCGGCCGCAGTGCGTTTCTTCACCCGGTCGCCTACCGTGTTGGCCGCGAAACGCACCCACTCGACCGGGCTCATGCTCTTGATGTCGTCGGCGTAGGCGGTCAGCAGTTCCTTGGCCACCAGTTGGGTCAGCACGTGGTTGTCACCCTCGAAGGTGGTGAACACGTCGGTGTCGGCCCGCAGTCCGATCAGCCGATTCTCGGCCATGTAGCCGGCGCCGCCGCACGCTTCTCGGGCCTCCTGGATGGCGCGTGACGCATGCCAGGTATTGGCTGCCTTCAGGCCGGCGGCACGCGCTTCCAGTTCACGCTGCTCCTCGGCGTCCACGACATCAGCGGTCTGCAGGTCGTGGCACTTGGACACCAATTCGTTCTGAGCGAACTGCAGCGCATACGACTTCGCGATCAACGGGAACAGCCGTCGCTGGTGCACCAGGTAGTCCATGATCAGCACTTCGCGGTCGTCGTCGCCGGGGGCGTTGAACTGCCTGCGCTGCAACGCATAACGAGTGGCGATGTCCAGCGCGACGCGAGCCGCGTTACCGGCACTGCCGCCGACGGTGACGCGGCCTCGGATCAGCGTACCGATCATCGTGAAGAAGCGGCGGTTAGCATTGTCGATCGGTGAGCTGTAGGTGCCGTCCGGCGCGACCTCGCCGTATTTGTTCAGCAGGTTGACCCGCGGTACCCGAACGTTGTCGAACATGATGCGGCCGTTGTCGACGCCGGGCAGGCCGCCCTTGTAGTGGCAGTCCGAGGTGGTCACCCCCGGCAGGTCGTTGCCGTCTGCGTCGCGGATCGGGACCAGGACGCAGTGCACGCCGTGGTTGACTGGCTTGCCGTCCTTGTGGGTGATGAGCTGCGCGAAAACCGCTGCAATGGTAGCGGTTTCGGCCGCACCGCCGATGTAGTCCTTGCGGGACGTCGGCGTGGGGGAGTTGACGACGAACTCTTCGGTCTCGACGTCGTAGGTCGCCGTGGTCTCCAGTGCCTGAACGTCACTGCCGTGCCCGGTCTCGGTCATCGCGAAACAACCGAGCAGATCCAGGGTGATGATGTCTTTGACGTACGAGGCGTGACGCTCGGTGCCCAGGTTCTCCACGGCGCCCCCGAACAGGCCCCACTGCACGCCGGCCTTGACCATCAGGGACAGGTCCGACATCGCCAGCATCTCGATCATCGTGACCGCTGCGCCGACATCGCCGGTGCCGCCGTGCTCCTTGCGGAACCCCTCGTCGGAAACACCGGCCGCGGCCATCATTTGCATCTGCTCGGCGACCTTGGCGCGGGCGATGACCGTGTTGGGAGTGTGGTGCGGACGGAACGCCTCGTGCGAGAGCTTCGCCCGTGTCTCGTTCTTCACGTCGCGCCAACGCCCGTCGAGCGCGTCGCGGATGTAGTCGGCAGTGCTCTTGTTGTCTGACGCCATTCCCCGACCGTAGCCCGTCGCCCGCCCTGCCGGAACAGGTCAGCCCTATGAACACAGTGTGTCCGCGGAAATCGTCGGGTCGTTGCGGGGTGCCGAGCACCGACCGGCATGGTGTGGTGGCGTCCAGATTTCGTTCAGAGGCAGCGGATTTGCCTACGCATCGCGATCGTCGGCGCGCGCCAGCCGCTCCCACTGACAGTCGTTCCGGCCCGCGGCGGTCGACTCGCCGCAAAGCCGACCGCCACTGCGATGGGCGATGCCGGCGGCCAACAAACGGGACAGGCGAATCGGGCTGGCGACACGCAATTGGCGGCAACAGGATTGGTTGGGATTCGTTCCGCGACGACATGGGCAACGATCCGGTGAGGCCGCACCGCCCCAAGGCTGGGGCGGCCTCACCGTTTCGGCCGAACCGGCTCCGTCGAACCAGGCCACGCCGGGCGCGGGCTGGTCAGCAGCGCTGGTCAGGCCTCGACACCCGGCGCGGTGCCTCGTCATAGCTGGCGCGGACGCAGTGCTACGGGCACGCAATCGGCACGGGAATGAAGCTGCCGCTGGGCCAGCACAGCCCCGGCGGAAGAGGCGGCGGCGGCTGATACCCCGAGCCTGGAGGCTTCGGTGGTGGATTGTCCCCGTCCCAGATCATGTTGGACACGTTGCCCATCCCAGGCCACAGGTAGTAGTAGGTGTGACAGACCGTCATGTCCCAGCCGCGGAACGGGTCGGTGACGTGGTTGCCCGTCGCCGGTAGGGGATCCCCGGGGCACCACTGCTTCGGCGGACCCCAACCGTTGTCGTCGGTGGCGAACGGACCGGGGGCGGCCGGAACAGGAGCGGGATGCGCCTGGGCGATCCCCGTGGCCAAACCTAAGCCGGCCACGGCCACACCGCCCGACAGCAACGCCCCGCCGATGATCCTTTTCAATCTGGAGTCAGCGTTCATCAATGGTTCCCTTTCTCGGTCAAGCCGCTCGCCGGTGTATCGGGCTAGGGGCACATAAAGCTGATCGGCGGGCATTCCCGTCTGGTGATCGCCTCCACCGGCGGGTTGTCGCCGTCCCAGATCGAGATCGGGCTGCCTTGCGAGGTGACGTTGCCCATCCCGTAGTTGGTCGGATACCAGGTGTGGCAGACGCTCCAGTCCCAGTCGATGAACTGGTTGACGATGTAGGGCGGCTGCTTGGGGTTGCCGGGACACCATTGGTGCGGGGCGAAGGTTTCCGCATGGGCGGTGGCCATGCCCCACCCACTGACTGCGGTGAACGCAGCCAGCACGGCGCCGGCGAGGACTTGTTTCGTTGCTCGGGCCAGCAGCATAATGGCCCTCCTTTCCGTTGGGAGTAGGCAGATGATAGCCACCTAATCGGCGCGCGGCGGGCGATTGGAAGGTCGTGCTATTCCCGCCCACTGCCGATTACTAACCGCAGGCATCATTGGCAATGCTTTACTCTGTTGGAGCGACATTAGATCCGCCGGTTTGCGAAATTCTTGCGTCCGGCGCAATGCGGTTCACCGCGTTCCAGCGCCTCCTCAGCAGACCTCGGTTCTACCGATGTGCAATGGATCTCGGCGTAGTGATCTCAGCTTCGGTGGCCGAATGTGACGTGACTGAGGTCACTGTCCAGCGTCATGAATGAATTCATAATCCGACCACTTACCCGCAATTCGTGTTGTTAGCAGCGGCGCAAGTGTGAAGCATATCTGGTTGGAATTCGCCGCTACCCCGATAAGGGCAGGCCATTCCCGTTTTCGCGACGTAGTGGCGTGCTGGTAGGCGGACGCAATCGGTATCGGACGAACCCGGCCCACACCGCGGCGAGGAGCCCCAACATGAGCATGTCGAACACCCACCAGCCCGAGTAGTGGCTCCACACCGCGTTGTCCGTGGCGAGCTTGTCGATCCGCCGCAAATCGACGGTGGCGGCCGCGGCCGCAAAACCCCACTGCGCCGGAATGAACCACGAGACCTGGTCGTAGCCCCAGGTGCCCACCAGCGAAACCAGCCCGCCGGCGAACAACAGTGAACCCAGCAACGCGGGGATCAGCAACGGCACCACCTCGGCCCTCGACTTGCCCAGCGAAGACAGCGCCAATCCGACGATCGCCGAGACGACGGCCGTTGCAGCCACACTGAGATACAGCTCGATGGCCGCCGCCAGCGGGGAAGTGCCCAGCAGCGCCGCGCCGTGCTTCGGCCCGCCTTTGCCGACGATCACGATGGCGGTCAAAATCGCGGCCTGCGCGGCGGTGACCAGACCGAAGACAACGAGCTTGGCGAGCAGGTACGCCGACGCCGACAGCCCGATTGTCTGCTCCCGGCGGAAGATTCGGCGCTCGGAAACCAGGCTGCCGATGGTGAGGACCGTGCCCATCAGCACCGCTGAGAAGTTCAGCGCGGCCAGAATCTCGATGGCTTCGTGTGTGTTCGCCGACGACGGACCGGGCCGAGCCAACCCCGAATTCCCCGGGATCAACAGCGTCAACGCTCCCAGGGCAACGGGCAACACCAGCAGGAACAGCGAAGACACCGGGCTGGCCAGTAACAATCGCAGCTGGCGGCGGGCCAGCATCCGCAATTGCTGACCGAATCCGGGAGTCGGCGCAAGCCGCTGCGGTCTGGCGACCGACGGTGGCGTCGGCGACACCGACGCCTGCTGCCGCATCAGAAATGCATGATGGGCGCCGTAGGGGTCCGCGCTGATCCGCCCGAAGATGTCGAACCAGTCGGTGCTGCCGAGCGCCGAGTCGATGTGCGAGGGCGGCCCAGCGAACGCCAGTTGGCCCGCGGGTGTGAGTAGCAACACCTGGTCGCACATATTCAGAAAGGCCGGCGCGATACCGGAGACCACCACGACACAGCCGAGATCGGCCTGCCGGCGCAGCAGGGCCATCACATGGTTCTGCTGCAATGGATCCAGCCCGGCGCCGGGCGCCTCGACCACCAACAGCGAAGGCCTGGTGAGCAGCTCGACCGCCAGAGACACGCACCGGCGCGCTTCGGGGGGCAGCTTGGCGACCCGGGTTGTGCGGTGCGGGGTCAGCTCGAGTTCGTCGAGAACCTGGGCGATGACCCGTTCGCGGTTCTCCGGCGAGGTGTCCGGCGGCAGCCGTAGCTCGGCCGCGTATCCCAGGGCGTGCTCCACAGTGAGTCGGGGGTGGACCCGGTTGTCGCGCGGGACCACTCCGATGCGTAACCGCATCACGTCGGGCTCGGCATGCGCGTCGTGGCCGTCAACGGTCAGCAGACCCGCGCTCGGGGGTCGGGTTCCGGCGAGCAGGCCGGTGAGCGCGAAATTGCGGGCCGCCGACGGCCCGACCACCGCGAGCAGTGAGCCCGGAGGCGCGGTGAACGTCACGTCCGACAGCAGCTCCTGGCCGTCGTGCGCGAGCCCCAGGTGGTAACCGGCGACCCCGATGGTGCGGGCGCCCGGCAGCAGCGGCAACCGGCTGGTCTGGAGTGGGAGCTCGTCGGGTTCGGAGTCGGTGTGGCCCGGGAGCATCTTTCGGCCCGCCTCGGTCAACCGCTCGACTAGCCCGGGACCCTTGGCCGGGGCCTCCTCGGGTGCCGGCGGGGCGGTAGCTGCGTCTGCGGGCGGCACCCGGAAGGGCCGGGTAGGTCGCTCCAAGGGGGAGTGTTCGATCGGCCCATAGCTGGTGGCCAGTGCGGCGGGGATGGCGGTGGTCGGGGGGTCCTCGGCGGGTGGGGCGGGGATGGCGGTGGTCGGGGGTTCCTCGGCGGGTGGGGCGGGGATGGCGGTGGTCGGGGGATCTTCGGCGGGTGGGGCCGGGATGGCGCTGGTAGGTGGGTCCTCGGCGGGTGGGGCCGGGACGTTCGGCGCCGGTTTCTTCACCCCCATCGGATCGGTGGTCGGCGGCGGCGCGTCGTCGGGAGCGGTCACCTGGAACCTCAGCCGCGGTCCGTGCAGCGGGTCGCCTATCGCGATCGTCTGACCGTCGCGGATGTCGATGGTCGACATCCGCACCCCGTCGAGAAACAGCCCTCGGTGGCTTTGGTCGACGGCCAGCCAGTGGGTGCCGGCGAACCGCAGCACGACATCGGGAACGGGTTGAGTGTCGGGGCCGGAAACGTCGGGATCCAGTCGGACGTCGCAGTGTCCGCCGTGGCCCACGATCACATCGCGGCCCGGCGCGAAGACGTACCGCATCGATCCGACCCATACGGTCAACGGGGAGACGTCAGGGATGGCCGCCACCTTTCATCGGGGGTTACTGACTCAAGTGTCTACCCGCTGCGGCAGTGCCTCCACTCGCGTTGGCGCGATCAGAGTGTGTGGCGGCCCGGCGCGTTGGCGGCGTTTTCCAGCAGTCGGCGCAACACCTCGACGGCATCGGCCAGCACCTGACGGTCTGCGGCATCGAGGCGGGCCAGTTGCGGTTCGATGGCGGCGGCCCGGTCCCTGCGGACCGCGTTGAGCGTGTGGACGCCCTCGGGGGTGATCTTGATCCGGACCGCGCGGGCGTCACCGGGGTCGATCGTTCGCGACACCAGTCCGGCGTCCTCGAGGCGGCGCACCTGAGTCGTCATCGTCGGTTGGGAACAGTGGTCGACGGCGGCCAGGTCGCCGATGCGGGCTTCGCCCTGGGCTTCGATCGTTGCCAGCAGCCGGGCCTGCGCCGAGGGCAGCGGCATCTGGATGCGCTGGGTGGCCAGGCGATTCAACCGCGCGACGACTGCCAGCAGGTCGGCCCCCAGACCGTGCGCCACATCGGCGTCTCGTGCCGCGGCGGACGAAGTCATATGCCCATCGTTGCATAGCTTTGCTAAGCGAGACCAATCTTGAGAGCCGTCAGGCCAAATGCCTGAGCGACTGTGTGCTGGTCAGCTTGTGGCCAGTGGACCTGGCAGAATCGATCGAGTGAGCGAGATCGGACCACCCCCTTCGCGCGCTCGGGGTGGACCGCTGCGACCGAGTGAGTTGGCGCAAGCGTCGGTGATGGCCGCGCTGTGCGCGGTGACCGCCATCATCTCCGTCATCGTCCCGTTTGCCGCGGGGCTGGCGTTGCTGGGCACCGTCCCCACCGGCCTGCTCGCCTACCGATACCGGCTGCGGGTGCTGATCACGGCGACGGTCGCGGCCGGCGTCATCGCCTTCTTGATCGCCGGCGGTGGCGGATTGATGGGTGTGATCCAGAGCGCCTACATCGGCGGACTCACCGGAATCATCAAGCGCCGGGGCCGCGGCACGCCCACCGTGGTCGTCTCGTCGGTGATCGCCGGATTGATCTTCGGTGCCGGCAACGTCGGGATATTGATGGTGTTGACGCGCCTGCGGCACCTGATGCGCGACGCGATCAGCGCGAACGTGAACGGGCTGGCCTCGTTCTTCGGACGGGTCGGTCTGCAGGACGCCGGGTTCTGGCTGAAAAAGGCGTACGCCGTCGCGCTGCACTACTGGCAGCTGTTCCTGCTGGGCGGCGTCACCCTCGGGGTCATCTTCATCTCGCTAATCGGGTGGTGGGCGCTGTCCCGACTCCTGGAGCGGATGCGCGGCATCCCGGACGTGCACAAGCTCGACGCCCCCGTCGGTGACGGTGGCGACGCCGCCGTCGGCCCGGTGCCGGTGCGGTTGGACCACGTGCGCTTCCGCTATCCCGGTGCCGGCCAGGACGCGTTGCGCGAGATCAGCCTCGACATCGACCAGGGGGAGCACATCGCGATCACCGGCGCCAACGGTTCCGGCAAGACCACCCTGATGTTGATTCTGGCCGGCCGGGAGCCTACGTCGGGCACCGTGCATCGGCCCGGAGCGGTGGGGCTGGGCAAGCTGGGCGGCACGGCCGTCGTGCTGCAGCATCCCGAAAGCCAGGTGCTCGGCACTCGAGTCGCCGACGACGTGGTGTGGGGTCTGCCGCCGGGCACCAAGACCGACGTCGACACATTGCTGCGCGAGGTGGGACTGGAAGATCTGGCCGAACGCGACACCGGCAGCCTGTCCGGTGGCGAATTGCAGCGGCTGGCGCTGGCCGCCGCACTGGCCCGTGAGCCCGCGATGCTGATCGCCGACGAAGTCACGACCATGGTGGATCAGCAGGGCCGCGAGGGCTTGCTGAATGTGCTGTCGGGCCTCACCAAGCGACACCGGACCGCACTGGTGCACATCACGCACTACAACAACGAAGCCGAATCTGCCGACCGGACCATCAAACTCAGCGATTCCCCGGACAACTCCGGCATGGTCCAGCCCACCGGGGACGCGCAGCTGCCGACGGTGGGAGTGGGCGGCACCCGCAGTGGCTCGACGCTCGAACTCGTCGGTGTCGGCCATGAATACGGCATCGGTACCCCCTGGGCCAAGACAGCGCTGCGCGACATCAACTTCGTCGTGGAACAGGGCGATGGGGTGCTGATCCATGGCGGCAACGGTTCGGGTAAGTCGACGTTGGCCTGGATCATGGCCGGTCTGACGTCGCCGACGAGTGGGGCGTGCCTGCTCGATGGTCGTCCCACCGACGAGCAGGTTGGCGCCGTCGCGTTGTCGTTCCAGGCGGCCCGACTGCAGCTGATGCGCAGCCGCGTCGACCTGGAAGTCGCCTCAGCGGCCGGCTTTTCGCACAAAGATCAGGGCCGGGTCATCGCGGCGCTCGGTGTCGTCGGACTCGACCCGGCGTTGGCGACCCGCAGCATTGACAAGCTCAGCGGCGGCCAGATGCGTCGGGTGGTCCTGGCCGGTCTGCTTGCGTGTAAGCCGAAGGCGCTGATTCTTGACGAGCCGCTGGCCGGGCTGGACGCCGAAAGCCAGAGCGGGTTGCTGCGGCTGCTCGAAGATCTGCGCCGCGAGCGGGGTCTGACGGTCGTCGTCATTTCGCACGACCTCGTCGGGATGGAAAGCCTGTGCCCGCGCACCCTGCATCTGCGTGAGGGGGCGCTGGAGTCGGCCTCCACCTCCGGGGTGCGACCGGGGGGTGCGTCGTGACGACGACATCGCACCCCGGGCAGGGCGAGAACCGCAGGCCGGGCCGTCCGGTGGTGCTGCTGGTGCCGATCCCGGGCTCCTCGCCCATCCATGACCTGTGGGCCGGCACCAAACTCCTTGTGGTGTTCGGCATTTCGGTGCTCCTGGCGTTCTACCCGGGGTGGGTGACGATCGGGTGCGCCGCCGCTCTGGTGCTGGCGGCGATCTGGACCGCGCACATTCCGCGCGGCGCACTACCGTCGATACCCCGGTGGTTGTGGATTCTCGTGTCTATCGGTGCTTTCACCGCGGCGCTGGCCGGCGGTGATCCGTTGGTCTCGGTGGCCGGCCTCGAGGTGGGCCTAGGCGGCATCCTGAATTTCCTACGGATCACCGCGCTGACACTGGTGCTGCTGGCCCTGGGCGGTCTGGTGTCATACACCACCAACGTTGCCGAAATCGGCCCTGCCGTAGCCACTTTGGGCCGGCCGCTGCGGCTGCTGCGGCTGCCGATCGACGAGTGGGCGGTGGCGCTCGCGCTGGCGCTGCGCGCCTTCCCGATGCTGATCGACGAATTCCAGGTGCTGTACGCGGCGCGTCGGCTCCGGCCGAAACCGGTGCCGCGCAGCCGCAAAGAGAGGCGCCAGCAGCGCCGTCTGGAGGTCATCGACCTGCTCGCGGCCACCATCACCGTGACGCTGCGCCGCGCTGACGAGATGGGTGATGCGATCACCGCGCGCGGTGGGACCGGTCAGTTGTCGGCCCACCCGCGCCGGCCGAAGCTCTCTGACTGGTTCGCGATGACCATCTCCGTGTTGGTCTGCGGTGCGGGTGTGGCGGTTCAGACGATGCTGGCTGCGCACTGAGGGTTTGACGGCCTGAGTCAAGGCCGCATCCGGTCGATCAGGTTCGAGAGCACCACGATGCTTTCGCTGCGTTCGATGTCGGCACTGGATCGGATGCGTTCCAGGGCAGCCTCCAGGTGCCGCATGTCCCGGGCAAGCACATGCAGGATCGCATCCGAGGTGCCGGTCACCGTGGCGGCGCTGACCACCTCGGGGATATCCACCCACGCCTCCCGCAGTTTCTCCGGCGCGATGCGGCCATGGCAGAACACCTGGACGTACGCCTCGGTGTTCCAGCCCAGCGCGTTGTGGTCGACGACGGTGGTGAACCCTCGAATCACACCACTGTCGAGCATCCGGTCCACCCGACGCTTCACCGCCGGAGCGGACAGATTCACCTTCTGGCCGATCTCGGCGAACGTGGCGCGTGCATGTTCGGCGAGTTCGACCAGGATCCGCTCGTCGGTGTCGTCCAAGCGGTCCATCGGACCTCCGTCATCACGTGACGCAACAAATCACTGCTGATACGAGCGTAGCGCAATATTTCAATGGTAATTGCGCAATGTACTTCGTTTGCTTGCGTACAGAGGGCCAAATAGCGTTGATATTTATGACGGACAACTATGTTGACGCTCGATTCGTGCCCGGATCCCGGTCGGCCGGCCCGCGTGAACGGCGTCCGACCGCGCGGCACTATGCGATGACACCACCGACCTTTTTCGCCGTCGAATACGCCATCAACCCCTGGATGGACACGGGCGCCGCGGTCGACGCCCGCCTCGCGACAGCGCAGTGGGACCGACTGCGCGAAACTTACGTTCGGTTGGGCCACCGGGTGGATCTGGTGGAGCCGGTGGCGGGCCTGCCCGACATGGTGTACGCCGCCAACGGCGGATTCGTTGCTCACGGCGTGGCGATCGTGGCGCGATTTCGGTTCGCCGAGCGAGCCGGGGAGTCCCGGGCGTACGCCGATTGGATGTCTTCAAACGGTTACCGGCCGGTGTCCACCCGCCACGTCAACGAAGGCCAGGGCGACCTGATGCTCATCGGTGACATGGTGCTGGCGGGCTACGGTTTCCGCACCGACCCACGCGCGCACGCCGAGATCGCGGCGGCACTGCGGATGCCGGTGGTATCTCTCGAACTGGTGGATCCGCGGTTCTATCACCTGGATACCGCGCTGGCCGTCCTCGACGAGAACACCATCGCCTACTATCCACCGGCATTCAGCGAATCGGCCCAGAATCAGTTGCGGGCCTTGTTTGCCGACGCGATCGTCGTCGGCACCCCGGATGCGTTCCTGTTCGGGCTCAACGTCGTCTCCGATGGTCTTCACGTCGTATTACCTTCCGCAGCAACGGGTTTCGCGAATCAGTTGCGCGCGGCCGGTTTCGAGCCGATCGGTGTCGACCTGTCCGAACTACTCAAGGGCGGTGGTTCGGTGAAGTGCTGCACATTGGAGGTGCACCCATGACGATTCTGGCCGAACTGACCGATACCGCTATCGCCCTGGTCGAAAAGCATGCGGCGCACAATTATTCGCCGCTTCCGGTGGTGGCGGCCAGCGCGGAGGGTGCCTGGATCACCGATGTGGACGGACGCCGCTACCTGGACTGCCTGGCCGCTTATTCGGCAGTCAACTTCGGTCACCGCCATCCCGAGATCATCGCGACGGCCCACGCTCAGCTCGACACCGTCACGCTGGTGAGCCGCGCCTTCCACTCCGACCGACTGGGACCCTTCTGCGCGGCGCTCGCCGAATTGTGCGGAAAGGACATGGTGTTGCCGATGAACTCGGGTGCCGAGGCCGTCGAGAGCGGGTTGAAGGTCGCCCGCAAGTGGGGCGCTGAGGTCAAGGGCGTCCCTGCCGGCAAGGCGAACATCATCGTGGCCGACAACAACTTCCACGGCCGTACGATCAGCATCGTCAGCTTCTCGTCCGATCCGGTGGCCCGCGGGGGATTCGGACCGTTCACGCCCGGGTTCCGTTCGGTGCCGTTCGGTGACGCCGCCGCGCTGGCCCGGGCGATCGATGAGCACACCGTCGCGGTGCTGCTGGAGCCGATCCAGGGCGAGGCGGGCATCATCGTGCCGCCGGACGACTACCTGCCCGCGGTGCGTGCGCTGTGCAGCGAACACCACGTGCTGATGATCGCCGACGAAATCCAGTCGGGTCTGGCGCGGACGGGTTACACGTTCGCCTGCGACCGGTGGGGAGTGGTGCCCGACGTCTACCTGCTCGGCAAGGCGCTGGGCGGAGGCGTGGTTGCGTTATCGGCGGTGGTCGCCGACCGGGACGTGCTCGGCGTGCTGAACCCGGGGGAACACGGATCGACATTCGGCGGCAACCCGCTGGCGGCCGCGATCGGCACCACCGTGGTGGACATGCTGACCCGCGGACAGTTCCAGGTCCGCTCGGCGGAATTGGGCGCGCACCTGCACCAGGGTCTGCGTGCGCTGATCGGCCACGGGGTCACGGCTGTGCGCGGTTTCGGCTTGTGGGCCGGTGTCGATATCGACCCGGAGCTGGCGCTCGGGCCACAGAAAGGCAAGCAGATCAGCATGCGGCTGGCTGACCGTGGCGTGCTCGTCAAGGACACTCACGATTGGACCCTGCGGTTCGCCCCGCCACTGGTGGTCACCCGTGCGGAGATCGACTGGGTCGTGGCGCAGTTCGCCGCGGTGCTGCGGGAGGCCCATACTTAGCTGACACAGCGATGGGAGCGCAGTTGCCGACCAGCTCGATCAGCCTCAAGGAGCAAATGCTGCGCCGCCGCCCGGTAGGTGGTGCACCCGTCGCGCCGGGCGCCGCGTCCGGTCTCAAGCGCAGTTTCGGTACCTTCCAGCTGACCCTGTTCGGGGTCGGTTCGACCGTCGGCACCGGAATCTTCTTCGTGCTGTCCCAGGCCGTTCCCGAGGCCGGGCCCGGCGTGCTCGTCTCGTTTCTGCTCGCCGGCGTCGCTGCCGGGCTGGCCGCCATCTGCTACGCCGAATTGGCCTCGGCTGTGCCCGTTTCGGGTTCGTCGTACTCGTACGCCTACACCACCCTGGGCGAGGCGGTGGCCATGGTGGTGGCCGCCTGCCTGCTCCTGGAATACGGGGTGGCCACCGCCGCGGTCGCCGTCGGGTGGAGTGGCTATCTCAACAAGCTGTTGCACAACCTGCTGGGCGCCGAACTGCCGCACGCTCTGTCGGCGGCACCGTGGGACAAGACGCCCGACGGCGTTTCCCACGGGTGGGTGAATCTGCCGGCGGTCATCCTGATCGTGCTGTGCGCGCTGCTGCTGATCCGCGGCGCGAGCGAATCGGCGAAGGTCAACACCATCATGGTGCTGATCAAGCTGGGTGTGCTGGGCCTGTTCGTCGTCATCGCGTTCACCGCCTTCGACGACGACCACCTCAAGGACTTCGCACCGTTCGGTGTCGCCGGCATCGGCACGGCGGCGGGCACGATCTTCTTCTCCTATATCGGCCTGGACGCCGTCTCGACCGCCGGTGACGAGGTCAAGGATCCGCAGAAAACCATGCCGCGTGCGTTGGTCTCGGCGTTGGTGGTAGTGACCGGCGTGTACCTGCTGGTCGCGTTGTCCGCGCTCGGCACTCAACCGTGGCGGGACTTCGCGGCGCAGGAAAACGCCGGGTTGGCCACCATCCTGGACAACGTCACGCACAGCCGGTGGGCCGGCACGGTACTGGCGGCGGGGGCGGTGATCTCGATCTTCACCGTCACCCTGGTCACCATGTACGGCCAGACGCGCATCCTGTTCGCGATGGGCCGCGACGGCCTGCTGCCCACCCGGTTCGCCAAGGTGAATCCCACCACCATGACTCCGGTCAACAACACCGTGATCGTCGCGGTTGCCGCCGGGCTGTTGGCCGCGTTCGTACCGCTGGACAAGCTGGCTGACATGGTGTCCATCGGTACGCTGACGGCGTTCATCGTGGTGTCGGTCGGGGTGATCATCCTGCGGGTGCGCGAACCCGGGCTGCCCCGCGCTTTCCGGGTGCCGGGATACCCCGTCACGCCCGTGCTTTCGGTGTTGGCCTGCGGGTACATCCTGGCCAGCCTGCACTGGTACACCTGGCTGGCCTTCAGCGGCTGGATCACGGTGGCGCTCATCTACTACTTCGTGTGGGGTCGGCATCACAGCGCCTTGAACGGGAATCCGCCGTGACCGTCGTCGTCGGGTACCGCGCCGACAAAGTCGGGCTCTCGGGGTTGTACCTGGCCGTTGGCATAGCCCGGACACTGCAAACCTCACTGACGGTGGCGACCGTGGTGCCCAAGGGCTGGCCCACACCGTCACTGGCGCGCGTCGACGCCGAATACCAGCACTGGGCTCTACATTTGGCGGAGAACTCGGCCAACGAAGCTCGCAACTACCTCACACCGCAGGCCGAGGGCATCGAGGTCAACTACTGCCACCGCGCGCACCGTTCGGTGCCCGGCGGTCTGGCCGAAGTCGTCGACGAAGTCGGAGCCGAGGTACTGGTGCTCGGATCGCTGCCCAGCAGCGGGCGCATGCACATGGTGGTCGGCACCACCGCCGACTCCCTGTTGCACTCGTCTCCGGTGCCGGTAGCCATCAGCTCTCCCGGATATCACTCGCGCACAGGCAAATTGGCCCGACTCACCTGCGCGTACTCAGGTGTCCCGGAGTCGGTCGACGTGGTGCGCCGCTGCGCCGAATACGCCGAGCGGATGCAGGTCCCGCTGCGGGTAATGACCTTCGCCGTCCGCGGTCGCACGATGTATCCGCCGGACGTCGGGCTGGACGCCGAGGACTCGATTCTCGAGGCATGGGCCATGCAGGCGCGAGACACCCTGGAAATCCTGAAGATTGACGGTGTCATCGGCCGTGACGTGGTGCTGCGGGTGATCACCGGTCATAGCTGGCTGGAGGCGCTGCACCGGGCGGATTGGGTCGACGGCGAGATTCTCGCGCTGGGCACCTCGCCGGGCGGGGAATTCCGCCGTGTGTTTCTCGGGGTGCGCGCCGGCCAGATCATCCGCCACAGCCCGGTGCCGGTGCTGGTGTTGCCGGGCTGAAGCCCGGCGGACTCTATCCCGTCTTCGCCGCGGCGAGCGATAGCCCGCGTCGGGTGCGCGCGTAAGCGTCTCGTTCGCGCGTCGAGCGTCACTCCCTCGCGGCCCCAGCCCGAGCTTTCTCCCATCTGAGATCGATCTCACGCTGAACAGATTCGGAAATTGGTGCATGTGTTGCACAAATCGGCTGATATGTTCATTCCAGTCCACCGTCGCTGTCATGAAGCGATGAACAGTTCGAGGAGGTTCGCAGTGGCGACCATTGCAGAGACAAGCCCCGGCGCCGGCGTCGCGCGCTGGCGGGATCGAAAGCGCTACTTGTGGCCGCTGGGCCTGATTCTCCCGACATCCCTGCTGGCAGCCGTGGCTGTGGCGTGGCTGTTCGGCAAGCTCGGATGGACCGCTGCCACGCCGGTGCTGTGGTGGGTCGGGCCGATCCTGCTCTACGTGCTGTTGCCGATCCTGGACACCTTCTTCGGCGCCGACGACCAGAACCCACCGGACGAGGTGATCGAGTACCTGGAGAACGACAAGTACTACCGCTACTGCACCTACGCGTTCATCCCGTTCCAGATGGCCAGTCTGGTCGTGGCGTGCTACCTCTGGTCGGCCGATGACCTGAGCTGGCTGGGGATCGGCGGCGGCTTGAATCTGATCTCCAAGATCGGCGTGATGGCGACGATGGGCGTCATCGGCGGGGTGGGCATCAACACCGCCCACGAAATGGGACACAAGCGCGAAAATCTGGAGCGCTGGCTAGCCAAAGTCACTCTGGCGCAGACCCTTTACGGTCACTTCTACATCGAGCATAATCGCGGTCACCACGTCCGGGTCTCCACCCCGGAGGATCCGGCCAGCGCACGTTTCGGCGAAAGCTTCTGGATGTTCCTGCCGCGCAGTGTTTTCGGGTCGGCCAAGTCGGCCTGGGAACTGGAGAAGGCCAGGATGGGTCGGCTTGGCAAGTCCCCATGGAACATTCAGAACGATGTACTCAATGCCTGGATCATGTCGATCGTCCTGTTCGCTACGCTGACCGCCGCCTTCGGCTGGCAGGTGCTGCCCTTCCTGATCATTCAGGCCGCCTATGGAGCGTCCCTGCTGGAGTCGGTGAACTTTCTCGAGCACTACGGTCTGCTGCGGCAGAAGACCCCGTCCGGACGTTACGAGCGCTGCGCGCCCGTGCACAGCTGGAACTCCGACCACATCGTCACCAACGTCTTCCTGTACCACCTGCAGCGGCACAGTGACCACCACGCCAATCCCGTTCGGCGCTACCAAACGCTGCGCAGCATGGACGGCGCTCCGAACCTGCCCAGCGGATACGCCACGCTCGTCGGGCTGACCTACTTTCCGCCGCTCTGGCGCAAGCTGATGGATCACCGGGTCATCGAGCACTATGACGGTGACATCACCAGGGTCAACATCGACCCCCGCAAGCGCGAGAAGATCCTCGCTCGATACGGAGCCCGGTGATGTCCGCCTTTCAGTGTCCGAACTGTGACTACGTCTACGACGAAGCGATCGGAGCGCCCCGAGAGGGCTATCCGGCCGGAACCAGCTGGGACGACGTGGAAGACGGCTGGCCTTGTCCGGACTGCGGCGTCCGCGAGAAGTTCGACTTCAACCCGAAACGCCCGCGTTCCAGGACAGGAGCCCTGCGAGATGCCGAATAGTCTCGGCTGGATGGTCGAGTCGACTTCCCCGCGAAACCGCAGTCCGTATCAGAACAACGCCTTTGCCTTGATGCGCGAGGGAGTCCTGGACGCAATGCAGCGCCTGCTGGTCGAACGCAAGTGGTCGACGATCACCATGGCTGATGTCGCCAAGGAAGCCGGGATCAGCCGGGGCACCCTCTACAACGAGTTCGGGACGCGTCGCGGACTGGCACGCAGTTATGCCCTGCGGCTCACCGACAGCATCATTACCGGCATGGACACCGCGGTCGAAAACCACACCGGCGAGGGCTACATCACTCTGCGATCGGCATTCAGTGAATTCTTCTCGCGCGCCGACAGCGATCCGCTGGTGCATGCGCTGCGAACCGAAGATGCGCCCAACGATCTGCTCCGGATGATTACGGTCGAGAGTCAGTTCATCGTCGACTATGCCGCTGAACACCTTGCCGCGATTTTCGAGCGAAGCTGGGTCAGGGCCAATGCCATCGACGCCAACGTGCTCGGCCAAACCATCGCACGCGCCGCGCTGAGTTTTCTCGCGCTTCCACCGATCGGTGCCGACGACGCCGCGAAAACCATTGCCCACGTGCTGGCGCCGTTCTTGCTCGCAGTCGGTCGGGACCGGTCCTAGCCGGCTGCGCCACTCGCGGAGCGCTATATCACGGCGGAGAAGCGCTCGGCGTGGATCTGGTCGCCGGGTATGCCGACGGCGGTGAGCGCGGCGTAGGCGGCATCGACCATTGGCGGCGGTCCGCACACGTACACGTCGGGCCACTCATCGAGCAGTGCCGCCTCCGCCGCCGCGAGCTCCACCGGGTTGCCCGTGGCGCCGCTCCATGCGGGGTCGGCCTGCCACACCAGCGTGTCGACACGGAGGTCCGGAAGAGTCGCGGCGAGTGTTCGCAGTTCGTCCTGTCCGAACACCTCCGTGTGCCGGGTGACCCCGAAGAACAGCCGCGCGGGTTGGGTGTCGCCCCACTCGGCCATCCGGCGCAGCATCGACAACAGCGGTGACAGCCCGGTACCGCCGGCGATGAACCAGCGTGGCCGAAACCCGTTCTCTACCAGCGCGAAGTCCCCCTTAGCGCTGGAGACTCTCAGCTCGTCGCCGACAGCCGCGCTGCCGATCAGGTATTCCGACATCGCTCCACCCGGCAGCAGCCGGATGTAGAACTCAAGGGCGCCATCCCAATTGGCGACATTCGCCGGCGAGTAGGCCCGCCGGACCTCGCTGCCTGGCACCGTGATGCGGACGAACTGGCCGGATTCGAAGTCCGCGGAGCATGATCCGTCGTCGGACAGCAGCGAGAGCCGCAGCCGCATCACCGTGTCGGCCACCCGGTCCAGTCCGACGATGCGGGCCGGGTGCAGACTGGGCGGGGCGGTGACGACCTGGCCGCGACCGTACGGCAGGCTGATTCGGCAATCAGCACGGGGAAAACTGCGGCACAGCAGGATTCCGCCTTCTTCTTCGGGCGTCTCGATGACATCGGGATCATGCTCGCCCATCTCCACCTGCCCGTCGGAGAGTACCGCCGAACAAGCCCCGCAACCACCGGCCTGACACGCCGACTTCAGCACCAGTTCGGCTCCCTCGGCCGCTTCGAGAAGTGTTGTCTGCGAATCGCATCGGATGTTCGACTGCTCTCCCTCGTTAGTGACCAGGACGACGTCGTAGCACCGCAGCTCGATGTCGGGTGGCGTGTCGGCGATCTCGGTCATCAGGCCCCCGCCATGGCATCGACCAGGTCTTGTGCGGGGTCGCCGATAGGCATGAGCGCAAACTTGTCGACCAGAATGTCGACCACCGCAGGGGTGAGGAACGCCGGCAGGGTGGGGCCGAGCCGGATGTTGCGGATTCCCAGCGACAACAGTGTCAGCAGCACCGCCGCGGCCTTCTGCTCGAACCACGACACAAACAGGCTGAGTGGGAGATCGTTCACCCCGCAACCGAAGGCATCGGCCAGCGCCAGGGCGATCTGCACCGCCGAGTAGCTGTCGTTGCACTGCCCGATGTCGAGCAGCCGCGGGATGCCACCAATCTCGCCGAACTCGTGGTTGTTGAAGCGGTACTTGTTGCAGCCCAACGTCATCAGCACAGTGTCAGCGGGTGCGTGGTCGGCGACCTCGGTGTAGTAGTTGCGACCCGGGGCGGCACCGTCGCACCCGCCGATGAGCAGGAATCGTTTGATTGCGCCGTCTTTGACCGCTTGGATGACGGTGTCCGCGACTGAAAGCACCGCGTCGCGACCGAATCCGGTGGTGACGGTTTCGGCCGGCATTTCCGCGGTGAAGCCCGGCAACGCCTGCGCCGCCCTGATCACCAGCGAGAGGTCGGCGGTGTCGAGGTGGCGGATGCCCGGCCAGCCGACCGGGCCGGTGGTGTAGATCCGGTTGCGATAGGCCGGGCGCGGCTCGATCAGGCAGTTGGAGGTCATCACAATGGGGCCGGGGAAAGCGGTGAAGTCGCGTTGCTGGTCCTGCCAGGCGCCGCCGTAGTTGCCCACGAGATGGCCGTGCTTGTGCAGCTCAGGATAGCCGTGGGCGGGCAGCAGTTCGCCGTGGGTGTAGACGTTGATGCCGGTACCCGCGGTGGCTTCCAGGATGCGGGCCAGGTCGTGCAGGTCATGGCCGGACACCAGGATGGCCTTGCCCACGATGGGGGTGACCCGCACCGGGGTGGGCACCGGGCTGCCGAAGCTGCCGGTGTTGGCCGCGTCGAGCATCGCCATCACCGCGAAGTTGAGCGAACCCAGTTCCAGGGCGTGCGCCAGCAGCGCGTCGGAGTCCGACGGTGCACCGGCCAGAAATGCCAGGCTGGATTCGATGCCGGCGTCCGTCTCGTCGGAGCGGTAGCCGAGTGCATGCGCGTGGTGAGCGTAAGCGCAGACACCCTTCAGGCCGTACAGGTTGAGGTTGCGCAGGCCCACGACGTCGGCGCCCAGGACATCCAGTCCCGCACTGACGCCGACCTCGAGGGCCTGGGCGGCCACTTCGGAAATGGTTGTGGCAGGCGTGAATTGCGCCGCTCCTAGTAGGTCCTCGGGCTCTACACCGGCGGCGCGGGCGGCGTTCTGGTAGGCCAGCTTGGCCTTGTCCCGCATGCCGACGGCGTCGGCGATCAACGACATGAAGCGGGTGGCGTTGAAGTTGACGTTGGTCAGTGTGGTGAACAGGTCGAAGCTTGCGTGTGCGGCGAACTGGGGGTCGGGAGCGCCGAGTTCGCGCGCCTTCCGCGCGTACTGGCCGATGCCCAGGTTCACCTGGACCAGCACGTCCTGCAACGCCGCCGTGGTGGCGTCCTTGCCGCAATTGCCCCTCGCGGCGGCGCAGCCGAAAGTCAGCAGGTTGGGGCGATCGGGGGATGCGGTGCGGTCGGTCTGTTCGCACTGGTAGCAGAACATCGGGTCTCCTGTGCTGTGAGCGGCTGATGTGCTCACGCTAGGGAGAGGTGGCGGGGCGGGCTTTGACCTAGATCAAGCGGGCGCTGTGTCAGCGGTCACAGGATCGACTGGCTACGCGCATGCGCGTCCAGCGCGCTGACGTCGGGGATTTCCACGACCGGGCCGTTCACGCGGATCAGTCCTTCGGCAGTGAGGGTCCGCATCGCCCGCGAGAACGTCTCCGGTGTCATACCGAGTCTGGAGGCCAGGACCTGCTTGAGGGCCGGTAGTTGGACACTGGCCGAGCCGGTATCGGGGGAAGCGGACGATTCCGTCCCGCCGGCCAGGTCCCAGGAACGGGCACCGGCGGCGCCCAGCATGTAGGCGATGATCCGCTGCGTGGCCGACTGCAGCGAGAGCATGGCGATGTCCTGGATTTTCGACTGCAGCCGGCGCGCCATCGAGGACAGCATCACCCGGGCCATGGCCGGGTCGCTGTCGAGGAGGCGGTCGACGGCCGTCGCCGGGACGAACACCAGGTCGGTGTCGGCCAGCGCCGTGGCGTCCACGGGGTATGGCTCGTGCAGGAACATCACCGCGTGTCCGAAAGCGCTTCCCGGGCTGAGTATTTCGACTACCTTGACCACACCCTCGGAGTTGGACACCGAGAGCTGCATGCGGCCGTCGCGGACCATGTAGAACCCCGTCGACGGTGTTCCGCGGCGGAACAGCACCTGTCCGGCGGGCAGCGAGATCGGCCGGCTCTGGGCGGCCAGGAACTCCACCTGCTCGGAGTTCAGGCCGCCGAACATCGGGGCGGACGCGATCGCTTGGCGTAGGTCGGTGCTCATCACAGCCGACGCTATCGCCCACCGCGACCTAGCGCGAGGCTGCGGCGTTGGCGGCGTCTTGCGCCTGTTTGAGCAGTGCAGCGATATCGCCGCGACCCAGAAACATTTCGTCGAAATAGGGTTGCAGGGCCTCGTTACCGGCGGCGAAGCCGGCCCCGCCGGGGGCCGGGATGCGCGGTCCGCGCATGACCGAGAAGAACGGCCCGACGTCGACACCCCGGGCTTTCCAGTACGCGAAGTAGCCTGGCTGAGCCGACAGCACCGCCGGGATGGCGGCGCCTTCGCGGCCCAGGTAGGCGTTGCCCTCGCTGCTGCCCATCCAGGCCAGCACCTGGCGCACCGCGTCGGGGTGCTTCGAAGCGGAATTGCCCGCCGCGGCAATGCCGTTGGTCACGCTGACGCGGCCCTTCGGCCCGCTGGGTATCATCGCCACCCCCCAGCGGAAAGTGGCGTCGCGCGCCACCGCGGCCAGGCTGTAGGTCCCGGACTGAAACAGCGCCATCTTGCCGGCGAGGAACTGGTTGCGGGAGAAATCGCCGTTGTCGTTGGTGTCGGAGGCCGGCGGCGCGACGTGGTCGCTGTTGATCAGGCCGACGAGATAGCGGAAGGCTTGTAGCGCTTCGGGGTTGTCGAAGGCGAATTCGTTGCCGCGCTGAAACACTCCGCCCGCCGAACCGATGTAGTTCAGGTAGATGGCCTGCGGATCGTTGGCTGCGTTGTATCCCCACTGTCGCACCCGTCGCGGCTCGAAACCCGTTGTGCCGGCTGGGTGTCCGTCGACGTCGACGGTCAGCCGGGCCAGTAGCGGCCGCAAGGTGTCGTCGCTGCCGGGGCTCCAGCGCAGGGTGTCCAACACCGCGGGATCGACGCCGGCCGCCGCCAGCAGGTCGGCGTTGTAGAACAGCGCGATGCCGGCATCGGTGAGTTGCGGTACCGCCCAGAGGACGCCGTGGTGGGTGAACTGCTCGGTGACCGCCGGGTCCCAGCCCTGGTCGGCGCCCTCGATCTTGATCAGTCGGCCGCTGTCGGCGTACGCGTCGAGGTAGGCGTTGGACACCCAGAAGATGTCGTCCGCGCTGCCGCCGGCGACGTCGGTGCGCAGGGTGTCGAAGTAGTTCGAGAATGCCACCATGTTGGTGCGCACCTCGATGTTCGGGTGGGTGCGCGTGAATGCCTGGAAGGACTGCTGATAGACCCGCGCGATGGGTTCGGCCCACAGTCGCACGGTCACCACGATCTTGCCGTTGTCCCTGGCGCGGCCCATCAGAATCGCCGTCGTCAGCAGTAGCGCCGCGACCAGCGTGAGCGCGGCGGCGAAGAGCGTGGAGAAGCGCGGCCGCTTCATGAGAGCTCCTTGGTTCGCCGAGATTGCCGTGACGGTCGTGATTCCCGGCGAGGGGCAGCCGTGGCGGCAATCTCGACGCAGCAAACGCGCTTCATGAGAGCTCCTTGGGTCGCCGAGATTGCCGTGACGGTCGTGATTCCCGGCGAGGGGCAGCCGTGGCGGCAATCTCGACGCAGCAAACGCGCTTCACTTGAGCCCCGAAACGAGGATCGAGGACACGATGTGCCGCTGGAATGCCAGAAACAGCACGATCAACGGCACGATCGCGACCGTCGTGGCCGCCATCACCAGGGTCCACTGCGAGTTGTACCGGGACTGCAGGTCGGCCGTGGCCACCGTCAACACCCGCCACTTGCGGCCGCTGGTGATCACCAACGGCCACATAAAGTTGTTCCACTGGGAGACCACCGTGATCATCGTCAACGCCGCCAGCACCGGTTTGCTCGACGGCAGGATCACATGCACCAGCACGTCCAAGGTATTGGCGCCGTCGAGGTGCGCGGCGTTGACCAGGTCTTCGGGGATGAGGCGAAAGTGCTCGCGGAGCAGGAAGATTGCGTACGGCGAGCCGAACATGAACGGAATCACCAACGCCCAGAACGTGTTCCGCAACCCCATTTGAGCCATCATCAGGTACAGCGGCACCACCGTCACGGTGCCCGGCACCATCAACGTCGCGACGTAGACCCAGAACAGGGCATCCCGTCCGGGAAAGTGCAGCCGTGCGAACGCGTAGCCGGCCAGCACCGAGAACGTCATCTGGCCCAGCAGAATCACCGCGGTCATCAGGGCGGTCACCGCAGCCGCGCGGCCGAACCCGGTGCCTACCAGGTCGGTGTAGTTGGTCAGGGTGGGCGGACGTGGCCACTGCAGCGGCGAGCCGGTGGCGAACTGGTGCTCGGAGGTGAACGAGGTGAGTAAACCGAGCGCAAAGGGCGCCAGGGTGATCAGCGCACCCGCGACCAGTCCGGTGTAGAGCAGGCCCAGCCGCGCCCTAGACGAGGTCATAACTGATCCGTTTGCGGAAATACAGGTGCTGAACGAACGTGACGCCGACCAGGATCACAAACAGCACGACGGCCATCACCGCGGCGCGGCCGATCGAGGCCGCACCGAACGCCTCGGCATAGATCTGATGGGCCACCAGGTCGGTGCTGCCCTCGGGGCCGCCGCCGGTCAGTGCATACACGGTGTCGAAAACCTGTGCGGTGCTGACGATCCCGGTCACCAGTACGAAGAACGTGGTGGGCCGCAGCATCGGCAGGGTGATGCGCCAGAACCGCTGCCACACGCCGGCGCCGTCGGTGCGTGCGGCGTTATGGACGTCCTCGGGGATGGCCAGCAGCCCGGCCAGAAACGACAGCGAGACGTACCCGACGTTGGTCCAGATGACGACCGCCGACACCATGGGCAGCGCCAGATCGGGGTTGGTCAGCCATTCGATGCGACGGCCCAGCAGGGTGCTGACCGCGCCGTCGGTAGGGGCCAGGATCCAGCGCCACAACACCGCGATCGCCAGCGGCGCGCAGATCCACGGCAACACGTAGAGCGTGCGGAACAGCCCGCTGCCCGGAAGCCGGGGCGCCAGCAACAGCGCGGCCAGCAGTCCGAGCGCTGTCTGTGCCGGCACCACCAGCGCGACGAAGATCGAGGTGACCACCAGCGAGTCGGCGAAGTCGCCGTCGTGCAGCACCGAACGCCAGTTGGCGAACCCGACGTAGTGCAGCGGACCCAGCAGGTCCCAGCGGTAGAGGCTCAGCCAGACCACCACCAGGATCGGCAGCAACAGGAACGCGACGACACCGAACAGGCTGGGCGCCAGCAGCGCATAGGCCAGCGCGGTGGAGCGGCGTGGCGCGTCGGGCATGAATGTATTAAAGCCGGTCGTTACGGTGTACCCGTGACAGCGAACCGGGGAATCGACGCCGACTTCCTTGACCTGCCGCGCCGCCAGTTGGCGGACGCCGCGTTGTCCGCGGCGAAGGCGGCCGGGGCCAGTTATGCAGACCTGCGCATTCACCGGATCAGCACCGAAATCATCCAGCTGCGCGACGGCGAACTCGAGACCGCCGTGCTCAGCCGCGACATCGGTCTGGCGGTGCGGGTGATCGTCGCGGGCACCTGGGGCTTCGCCTCGCACGCCGAGTTGTCGCCGGATGTGGCGGCCCGCACCGCGCGGCACGCCGTGCAGGTGGCCACCATCCTGGCGGCGCTGAACACCGAACAGGTCCGACTCGCTCCCGAGCCGGTGTACGCCGACGCGATGTGGGCCTCGGACTATCGGATCGACCCGTTCGGCCTGCCGGCGTCGGACAAGATCAGCGTGCTGGAGGACTATTCGCGAAGGCTGCTGGACGCCGACGGGGTCAATCACGTCTCGGCCACCCTGAATGCCGCCAAGGAGCAGACCTTCTACGCCGACACGTTCGGTTCCTCGATCACCCAGCAGCGGGTGCGGCTACAACCCCAGCTCGAGGCGGTCACCGTCGACGCCAAGGCGGGCAACTTCGAGTCGATGCGCACCCTGGCGCCGCCGACGGCGCGGGGCTGGGAAGCGGTGGCCGGCGACGACGTCTGGAACTGGTCCGCCGAGCTCGCCGAGCTGCCCGACCTGCTCTATGAGAAGGTGCACGCGCCGTCGGTGGTGCCCGGGCCCACCGATCTGGTCATCGACCCCACCAACCTGTGGCTGACCATTCACGAATCCATCGGCCATGCAACCGAATACGACCGCGCGATCGGCTACGAAGCCGCTTACGCGGGGACGTCGTTCGCCACCCCTGACAAGTTGGGCGCCATGCAGTACGGCTCGCCGGTGATGAACGTGACCGCCGACCGCACCGTCGACTACGGTTTGGCCACCGTCGGTTACGACGACGAAGGGGTGGCCGCGCAAAGCTGGGACCTGGTGCGCGATGGCGTGTTCGTCGGTTACCAACTCGACCGGGTGTTCGCCCCGCGACTGGGAGCACCGCGCTCCAACGGGTGCTCGTATGCCGACTCCGCCCACCATGTGCCGATCCAGCGGATGGCCAACGTGTCGCTGCAGCCCGGGCCGGAGGACCTCACTACCGAGGATCTGATCAGCCGGATCGATGACGGTATCTACATCGTCGGAGACAAATCGTGGTCGATCGACATGCAGCGCTACAACTTTCAGTTCACCGGGCAGCGGTTCTACCGCATCCGCGACGGCCGCCTGTATGGACAGTTGCGTGATGTGGCCTACCAGGCGACCACCACTGACTTCTGGAATGCGATGGAGGCGGTCGGTGGTCGGTCGACTTGGCGGTTGGGCGGTGCGCTGAATTGCGGCAAGGCCCAGCCCGGTCAGATCGCCCCCGTCAGCCACGGCTGCCCGTCGGCGTTGTTCCGGGGCATCAATGTGCTCAACACCCGGACCGAGGGCGGCCGATGATCACACCGCAGCACATCATCAACATCGTCCTGGACGAGGCCGCCAAGATCGGACGCGCCGATGAGACCATGGTGCTGGTCACCGACAAGGTCGAGGCGACGCTGCGTTGGGCCAACAGCACGATGACCACCAACGGAGTCGCGGTCACCCGTAGCATCGCGATTATTTCCATTGTCCGACAGGGTGATAGCGCGTATGTCGGCACGGTGGTCACCGGCGAGGCGGACCCGACGGTGCTGCCGCAGCTGGTGGCGTCATCCCAGGATGCGGCGCGCTCCGCGCCGGAGGCCGGGGACGCGGCGCCGCTGCTCGGCGACTCCGGGGAGCCGGCCGACTGGGATGCGCCGGTGCCCGGTACCGGTGTCGGTGTGTTCAGCGGCCTCACCGGTCCGCTGTGCACCGGCTTCCGTGGCAGCGACCGGCTGTACGGCTACGCGCACCATGATGTTTCGACGACGTTTTTGGCCTCCTCGACGGGGCTGCGGCGACGCTACACCCAGCCGACCGGTGCGATCGAGATCAACGCCAAACATGGCGAGGCCAGCGCCTGGGCCGGCATCGGCACCTCGAATTTCATTGACGTCCCGGTCGATTCGCTGCTCTCGGATCTCTCGACGCGACTGGGCTGGGCATCGCGGTCGGTGGAACTGCCGGCCGGCCGTTACGAGACGATCATGCCGCCCTCGGCGGTCGCGGACATGATGATCTACCTGGCCTGGAAGATGTCCGGCCGGGGTGCCCAGGAGGGCCGCACCGCGTTGTCGGCGCCTGGCGGTGGGACCCGGGTGGGGGAGCGGCTCACCAATCTGCCGCTCACGCTGTTCTCCGATCCGATGGCGCCGGGTCTGCCGTGCACCCCGTTCGTCGCGGTGAGCAACTCCTCGGAAACCCTGTCGGTGTTCGACAACGGCATGGAAATCAACCAGGTCGACTGGATCCGCGACGGCGTGATCAACGCATTGGCCTATCCGCGGGCCACGGCGGCCCGGTACGGCGAGCCGGTGGCGGTGGCCTGCGACAACATCATCATGACCGGCGGATCGGTGGAACTGGCCGACATGATCGCCGCCACCGAGCGGGGACTGTTGCTGACCACGCTGTGGTACATCCGCGAGGTCGATCCGACCACGCTACTGCTGACGGGTCTGACCCGCGACGGCGTGTACCTGATCGAGGACGGCGAGGTGACCGGGGCGGTCAACAACTTCCGGTTCAACGAAAGCCCGCTGGATCTGCTGCGGCGGGCGACCGAGGCCGGTGTCAGTGAGAAGACGCTGCCGCGCGAGATGGGCGACTGGGCCACCCGGGCGGCGATGCCGTCGTTGCGGATACCGGACTTCCATATGTCCTCGGTGAGCCAGGCGCAGTAGCGTACGAAAGATGCCGCTTCCAGCTGACCAGCTGACCAGGTTGGTGGCGTTCTCCGATGGGCGCCTGTCGGGGCTGGTGCGCCGGGTGTGCGCTCAGACCATGTCGCTGCCGCCGTTGCCCAATCCTGTTGTGGTTGGTGAGCCCGAGTCCGAGGCGGAAGCCGTCGTCGCTGAGTTCGCCGAGCAGTTCAGCGCCGACGTCTCGGCGATCACCGTCGAACAGCGGTCCCGAATATTCAAGTATCTGGGCAACAGCACCTTTCGTGTCGTCGTCGCGATGTTCATCGCTGATTTCGTGCCGCGGGTGCGGGCCGGGTTCGAAGCCCTGGGTGTCGGCTCGGAGTATCTCGGCTGGCTGGACGGGTCTCTCACCTGGGACGACGCGCGCGATCCGTCGGATGAGTTGTTCAGCCGATTCCTGCCGCGGGTGGGCCGGGAGCGTGCCGTGGACCCGGTGACCTCGGAGCTGGTGCGGCTGCGCGGCGCGACCGCGCACAACTGCCGGCTGTGCAGGTCGCTGCGGGAAGGAAACGCCCTGGACGCGGGCGGGTCGGAGTCGCTGTACGACGAGATTGCGCAGTTCGAGAACTCCGTTGTGCTCGATGATCGCGCAAAGGCAGCGCTGCGGTATGCGGATGCGTTAATTTGGACGCCTGCGCACCTCGCCGTCGACGATGCCGCCGAGGTGCGCTCCCGGTTCTCGCCGGACGAGGCCGTCGAATTGACCTTCGACATCATGCGGAATGCCAGTAACAAGATCGCCGTGTCGCTGGGAGCCGACGCCCCGCGTGTCGAGTCCGGCACCGAGAGGTATCTGATTGATGTCGATGGTCAAACCGTTTTCAGCTGAACCGACGTGCCCGCAGTCGCTTGTCCAGCGCGTCGACGGCGAGCAGGACCGGCATCGAGGCCAGGGCCACAGCCCACCCCCATAACGGCGGATTCCACTGACCCAGCAACCGCGCGACCGGTGGTACCCACAGTTCGAGCAGTGAGATCGCCAGTCCGGTCAGTGCCGCGGGTACCAGCAGCCGGTTGGTGAACCAGCCCAGTGACCCCGGCCAACGGGAGGATGACCGGCAAGCAAAGACGTTGGCGGTCTGGGCCAGGACGACGGTGATGAAGGCCGCACCGGACGCAGCGGCCAGCGCATGCCCGGTGGGGAACGAATTGCCCGGACGCCAGCCCAGCGCCATCAAACACACGATGAAGGCGGTCAGGGAGAGAACCGCTTCCAGCGGACCCAGCACGCCGAAGGCTCGCCGCAGCACCGTACGGTTCATCAGCCGGCCGTGCACCGGGGGACCCTCGAGCAGGTGCTTGGCGGGCGGCTCGGCGCCGAGTGCGACCGCGGACAAGGTGTCAGTGCCGAGGTCGAGCGCGATGATCTGCAGGACGCCCAGCGCGAGCGGGAAAAAGCCGCCCGAGAGTGCCCAGACGAGAAACGGCGCCAACTCGGCGACGTTGTCGGTGAGGTGGTAGGTCAAGAACCGGCGGATGTTGACGAAGGTCGCGCGCCCCTGCTCGATGCCTGCCACGATGCCGGCGAAGGAGTCGTCGAGCAGTACCAGGTCGGCTGCCTCGCGGGCCACGTCGGTGCCGGAAAGGCCCATTGCCACGCCGATATCGGATTCGTGCAGTGCCGGGGCATCGTTGACCCCGTCGCCCGTCATCGCGACCACGTGGCCCCGGGAGCGCAGCGCGCGGGCGATGCGCAGTTTGTCCTCCGGCGACACCCGGGCTATCACCACACCGTCGTGGTCCAGCAGAGCCGCCAGCGCCGGCTCGTCCTCGGGTAGGTCCGACCCCGACAGCACCGGCGAGTCGGGGAACCGCAGCCCCACCTCGTCGGCGATCGCGGTCGCCGTGGCCGGATGGTCTCCGGTCACCATCGCCACCTTCACGCCTGCCGTGCGGCAGGCCCGGAGTGACTCGGAGACGTCGTCACGCGGCGGATCCTGAAGCGCGACCAGGCCGAGCAGGCGCAAGTCCTGCTCGCAGTCCGTCTGATTCCGGGGGGCGGTTGGAGTCCTCGGACCGGCGGCGATCGCGAGCACCCGCAGCCCGCGGGCGGTCAGGTCTTCCATCGCGTGGTGGGGCGCCGGGTCGTCGCCGCACAGCGGAAGGACTGCGTCCGGTGCACCCTTGACCACGATCTCGTCGGCCAGCACCACAGCCATACGGCGCAGCCGGGGGTCGAAAGGGAACCGCAGCTGAACCGGTCCGGTGCGACGGTCCGCGGCGGTGTCGACACCGAGTCGCCGGGCCAGTGTGTCCAGCGCAGCCTCCATGGGATCGCCATGGGCCCGCCATTGCCCGGCCACTTCTTCGGCGTAGCCGGTCGAGCAGCGTTCGGCGGCCAGCGCGAGCTCGCGGACGGCCTCTTGGGCGGTGGGGGAGGACGGCGTGAGGGTGGCAGTCGGTGCGTAGCCGGCGCCGTCGACGCTGACTGTGCCGAAGGGTGTCCAGGCTTCGACGACGGTCATCTGGTTGCGGGTCAGCGTGCCGGTCTTGTCGGTGCAGATGAACGTCGTCGAGCCGAGTGTTTCGACCGCCTCGAGGTTGCGAACCAGGATCTGCCGCTTGGCCATCTGCTCCGACCCCCAGGCCAACGACAGCGTCACCGTCGGCAGCAGTGCCTCGGGCACCAGCGCGACCGTGACACCGATCGCGAAGACGAAGGCCTGCTGGACCGGGTTGCCGATGAGCAGCGAGATCAGCAGGAACAGCACGCCGACGCTGACCGAGATGGCGGCAGTCAGGCGCACGACGCCGTTGAGCCCACGCGTCAGGGGCGTGTCGGGCTTCGTGGTCGACGTCGACAGTCGGGCGATCCCGGCCAGCCGCGTGTGTTGGCCGATCGCGGTGACTCGGGCGCGGGAATCTCCCTCGACGACGAAGGTGCCCGCAAAGAGGGCTTCACCCTCAGCCACCGAGTTCGCCTGGCTCTCGCCGGTGAGCATCGAGGAGTCGACCAGCAGGCGATTCTCGGCCAGCACGGTCGCATCCGCGGGCACCCGGTCGCCGCTTTCCAGCAACAGCACGTCATCGACCACCACGTCCTGGGCCTCGATCAGCCGCCGCCGGCCGTCGCGGAAGACTGTCACGCGGGTGGGCAGCATCTCCTGCAGCCGGTCTGCCGCGCGATCCGCTCGAGCCTGTTGGATCAGGGCGAATACGCCGTTGAGCACGATCACCGCGACGATCGCGATGCTCAGTTGGGGGAGCTTCGCGAAAAAGGCCAGTGCCGCCGCGGCCCACAGCAGTAGGGCGAAGAAGTGCGTCAGCTCGCCGAGCATGCGGCGCAGGACGGACGGCCGCTTTGCCGCGGGCAGCGTGTTGGCCCCGTCCCGCGCCCGCCGTTCAGCAGCCTCCGGCGTGCTCAGCCCTGGTGCCGTGACACCGGTCATGTTCTCCCCTCAGCTGCCACGGCGTCCGCCGCGATGAAAAGGCGCCGGCACCAACCTTAATCGCCGTGCTTCGGTACCGCGTTGCGGAAACCGATGGCCCTCAGCGTGGTTCGCGGTATCGTGAGCAAACAAATCAAGATCGCGGCAGCAGCGGGGAGTCATGGCGGTTAGAGCGATTTTCGCCATCATGTTCGTGGCGGTGTTCGCTATGACAGGGTGTTCGGGATCTGGCGGCAAACCGGCTCGGCAAACACCGACCGGGCACGACAATCCGTCCCGGCTACCGCCCATCTATCCCGGGACCACGGTGTCATTTCCCCCGTCCACGTCGGCGTCATCGTCTGTCACGACGACTTCGTCGTCGGTTGCGCCGGCCCGCACTATCCCGGGTGACGGAACGTTCCGGACGGGGGTGGATTTGGTGCCGGGTGTGTACCGGTCGCAAGGCGGCGATTCATGCTACTGGGAGCGGCTGCGGGGCTTCGGCGGGCAGACCGCCGACATCATCGCCAACGGGGCGGGAATCCTGCCCCAGACGGTGACGATCGCGCCAACGGACGCCGGGTTCCGTTCGCAGGGCTGCGCTCCGTGGACCTTGGTGACGGACGGCGCGACCACAACGACTACCTCGGTGGCGTTGCCGGCAGGGGCTCAGGCGTGTCCGCCGTCGTCCGGGCCGTCCGGGGGCTTCGAGCACTCCGCGGTGGGATCGGCGGACACCTCGTGCCCGTTCGCCGAGCAGGTGCGGGTCGCCTACGGTGCCGGCGGTCCGGCCAGCGTGACGCCGCGGCAGGTCGAAGCCGACAGTCCGGTGACTGGGCAGCACTACACCATGACGTGTGCGGCCAACGGCGCGATGGTGGTGTGCAACGGCGGCAACGGCGCTGTGGTGTACGTGTATTAGGTCCTTAGTTGGTGGGTACCGTCATTGCATGCCCTTTCTGCGTGAGAGTCCCATCCGTGGCAGGCGGCTGCGGCCGCACGAAGCCCTGGGGGAGCGGCTCGCCATGAGCCGCATCGGCTCTCAGCTCGGCATGCACCTGGCTCCCAGGATCGACAAGGTCCTCATTCCCCGGACCAACGGGCGGCTGAGCGTCGCGGGCGTGAACCGCACCGGTCTGGTGACGACGACCGGTGCCAAATCCAGCAGGCCGCGCACGAATCCGCTGACGCTGATTGAAGACTCGGACGGGTTGCTGGCGATCGGCTCCAACTACGGACGCCCTGCGCACCCGGGCTGGAGTGCGAACCTGTTGGCCCACCCGGAATGCACGATCGAGTACAAAGGTCCGCCGCGGCAATATCGCGCCGAGTTGCTCAGTGGTGAGGCTCGCGCTGATGCGTGGGCAAGAGCGATCGATTTCTTCGTCGGGTACGAGAACTATCGCGCCCGGTGCGCGCCGCGGGAGATCAGGGTGTTCCGATTGCGGCCGGTCGAGGGCTGAGGCTACGTCTGCGGGTGGGGGACGCACTTCGACCGGCAGCGGGTTGGTCGGTTCATCGCCGTTTGGCTGTGGCTCTGCGGCGCACCCTGGCTATCGCTGTCTTCAGCCCGTGGCGGCGACCGGTTATGAAGTCGGCTTCAACGGGCTTGAGGTGGGCGAACATTCGCTCGCTCCGCGTCTCCGGCGCATCGTCCGCAGTGGCCCGCAGGAACTTGTTCGGCAGCGACAACTTCGCGATAGTGCGCCACGTCTTGCCGTACTGAACAGCAAAAGACGCTGTGGTGTAGGGCAAGTCGTACTTCTCGCAGAGCGCCCGCACGCGTATAGACGCCTCATGCAGTCTGTTGCTCGGCAGGTCGGGGAACAAGTGGTGTTCGATCTGGTGGCACAGGTTGCCGCTCAGGAACCGCAACACGGGCCCGGCATCGAAGTTGGCGCTGCCCAACATCTGACGCAGATACCATTCGCCCCTGGTTTCGCCGGCCATGTCGGTTGTAGTGAATTTCTCTGCGCCGTCCGGGAAATGGCCGCACACGATGACCGCGTGTGCCCAGATGCTGCGGAGGACATTGGCCACCGCGTTGGCTTTCAGGGCCGATGTATAGGTTGCGGCCGGCGACAGCGCGGTGAGTGCCGGGAACGCGACATAATCCTTGACGAATTGTCGGCTGACCTTGGTGACAAACTCGCGCGTCCGCTCACGGGCGATATCGCCGTCGGGCCCGTCCTCGAAGTACTTCTCCAGGTCGACGGTCTGCAAGCCGATCGCCCACTCGAACGCGAGCGCGAGAATGAGGTTGTACGGCAGGTTCCCGAGGTTGTAGGCCTGCCACGGCTGGTCGCGGGTGACGCGCAGGATGAAATAGCCCACGTCGTCATCCATGTCGAGGATGTTCGTGTACTTGTGGTGCTGGAAGTTGTGGGCGTTACGCCAGTGCTTGGACGCGGCGTTCATGTCCCACTCCCACGTGGTGGAGTGAATCTCGGGGTCGTTCATCCAATTCCACTGGCCGTGCATGACATTGTGGCCGATCTCCATGTTCTCGATGATCTTGGCCAGCGCGAGGGCTGCCGTTCCGGCCCATTTGGCTGGGCGTTTTGCACTGCCGGCGAGCATGACCCGTGCGGTGAGTTCGAGGGCACGCTGGGCGGCGATGGTGCGGCGGATATAGCGGGCGTCGCGCGCGCCGAGGGACTCCTCGATGTCGCGTCGGATCGCGTCAAGTTCAGCGCCCAGATTCTCGATGTCGGCATTGGTCAGGTGGGCGAAAGCCGCAACGTCTGTGATCGCCATATGTCTCCCCAGGGGATGGTTGGTGCCGTTCAGGGCCCGCGGCCGCGCCTGATCGCTTGGCCGAGCCCCCCTTGCTCGGCCGTGTACCAAGGCTGATCGTGGTGCGAGTGCTTCGCGCGACGAGGAGTAGCCGCTGCGCTGCGGATAAAAGTCTGTGCGCGCCAATATCGTTCGTGTCGAGCCTAACTGTCGCCATATGAGACGGGCGTTGGTGAGACATAAGTGGCGGCTTTGCATATCCGGGTGCCGCCGTCGCTCGCCCCGAAGGACTCAGGATCGAGGTTAAGCGGTGGAGACCGGTTGCCGCGCCAGGACACGCGTTTGCCGGGCGCCGAGTCGGCGCGTTCAGCCAGCGTGTTGTCACGCGCGGTTGGCGGGGAAGCTAAGGTCTAGGTCGTGCTCGGCGGCGTTACGGCGTTCCGGGGGCGGTAGCTCAGTTGGTTAGAGCCGCGGACTCATAATCCGTTGGTCGCGGGTTCGAGCCCCGCCCGCCCTACTTCAGCCCTGTATGACGTCGGTTGATGTTTGACATTTCGCCTCCGGGTGATGCCTGACAGTGTTTCGCCTGATGCTCGGCAGTTGTTTCGGTCGATCCTTGACGCTCCCGGGATGGAGTTGAGCTTGGCCCAGCACCTGCAGCTCACGCAGGTTGACTAGCGCCCTGACGTACCCGCCCGACGTCGCCGTTCGGGCGTGCGCCGAGTCGCCGCGTCGAGAATTGGCGTTCGATGCGCTGGAACGCTAATTTTCTGGGGTGATGCTCTCAGTTGCTGGCGCCGTTGCACGATGGACAGCCCCTTGCCTCACAGCTGCGGCCGTCGCCAGCTCCGGTCTTCTCGCCGGGACGGTGCACGTTGGTCCGGCCCCCGCGACGCGCTTGGTCAGCGACGCCAACCCGCTGGCGGGTATGCCCTTCTATGTCAATCCCAATTCAGCCGCGATGCGCGCCGCGCAGCAGGCCAATCCGCCGAGTCCTGAGCTGACCGCTATCGCTAACACACCGCAGGCCTACTGGATCGTGCCGGGATCTTCGGCCGCAACGGTCGCGAAGTACAGCGCTGACGCGGCGGCTTCCGGAGCCATGCCGGTCTTCTCTATCTACGGCATCCCGCACCGCGACTGCGGCAGCTACGCCGCGGGCGGGTTCGGCTCGGCGGGGGAGTACCGGGGCTGGATCGACGGCATCGCCGCAGATCTGGGCTCCTCGCCAGCCGCGGTCATCGTCGAACCGGACGCACTGGCAATGGCCGACTGTCTGTCGGGCGACCAGCGCCAGGAACGCTACGACTTGATCCGCTACGCCGTCGAGGCCCTGACCCGCGATCCGGCGGCGACGGTGTACGTCGACGCCGGGCACCTGCGTTGGCACAGCGCCGAGGACATGGCCGCCAGGCTCAACCAGGCAGGCGTTGCGCGAGCGCGAGGTTTTAGCCTCAATACTGCGAATTTCTATACCACCGAGGACGAAATCGGCTACGGCGAGGCCATTTCGGGACTCACCAATGGTTCGCACTATGTGGTCGACACGTCGCGCAATGGCGTAGGTCCGGCATCTGACCCGGACGCAAATTGGTGCAACCCCGGTGGCCGAGCACTCGGAGTCGCGCCCACCACCGCCACCGCGGGCGCGCACGCCGACGCCTACCTGTGGGTGAAACGTCCCGGCGAATCCGACGGTACGTGCGGCAAAGGAGACCCTCCTGCGGGCACCTTCGTCAATCAGTTCGCCGTCGAGCTGGCCCGCAAAGTGAGCTAGAAGAGCCGGGGCCGGTAGGAGATCATTTTCGCCGGCCGACGAGTAGCTGAGCCAAGGACGGCTACTCTCCTGCCCAGGGGTGACACCTCGCTCGCGTCGCGCTGGAAGAGGCGCTTCGGCTGATCACCGCCATGCCAACGAATGTGCGTCGCACCGGTCGAGCGCCGTGGAAGCCGATCACCGAACTGTCAGGCCCGACAACACTTCCCATGGAGTTCGACTTCGTGCACTGGCTTCGACAGCCGGGCCCGGTTTGGACCGGCCTTCCAGCTGCGAAGCTCGAAGAGCATTCCTTGGACAAAGAACTCCGGCTTCACCGACCAAAATCACTGCATAGCATCAGCTTTGGTCAACACCAGCGCCGCCTCGTTGTAGGGAAACAACCCGTAGAACACACCCGAGGGCCCTGAGACGAGCGTTGCGGCCTCGGCCTTCGTCAGGACGCGCGGATCGGTCAGCGCCATACTCTTGCCGCGCTTGTGCAGCACCGCCCGCCTACCGGCCAACACGTTCTTCAACCAGTCCGACTTCAGCCCGTAACCGATGAGAACGACGAAGCCGTCCCGGGTGGGAAATACCAACAACGGCGTCCGATAACGCCTGCCTGATTTGCGTCCGACGTGTTCGAGTGTCCCCAGGCCCGGAAGCCACGGCGTGATCGACCGGGCCGCTGGATTGGTCAGTCGACTATTGAATTTTGCGACCGCTCTTGGCATCCGCATGGGTCTCCTCATACACCACCCGACGGGTGATATCTCACGTTATGCCGTCGCGGGCACCAGGGCACTAATGTCCGCGCCTTGCTGGAGCTCCATCGTCAGATTTGACGACTTTGACTCGCCGATTTCGTCTGCGCATCGTTAGCGGCGGCGTCGGTGATCGTCACCCCTAACTCGATGGTCCGCATGATCGTGTCGGCAACAACAGAAGGTGGGCAGGCAGTAACCTTCGATAACGGGCACCTCGGTGGTGTGGCGCAGCTTGGTGTAGGAACCCGAATCGTCACCCGCCGAGGGCCCACCTCAGCTCACCGACACGACAGCTTCACGCCGATCTCCGACCATCGCCGCAGGACGTCGCTTCGCTATGTACCCCGCAGTCCAGGGTTGACGTCGAATCGCTGTCGAGTATTCTGCATTTTTATCTTTTATTGTGATCGTCTGGTAATATTCGAACGTAAGAACTAGCAGCCCCATTGCGGAGTATCATAATCCAGGTTTCTATACTGTCTTCTACTGAAAACAATTCGACCATTCCCGGCTGCTCCAACTCATGAACAAATCCGTCGAGATTTTCGGTCTTCGGTCCCGCCCTTCCCGCTGTGCGGTAAGCCTGACGGAGTAGGTACGATGAAGTTCGTCGGCCGGAACTGCATCCAAGCGTACGACTGCATCAACACCTTGTCTACCAAGTATCTCGGCGGGCCGACGTGCCCAGCAATCATTCGTCGTGCTCAAGATTGCAATTAGATTGCCAAATGATACTTCTCGAATCATCGAGTTCGCTCCGCTTCCTCGACCCGGAGTATCTACTTGATTTCCGTCTTTGCGAGGCCGTGCCGCTCGCACCAGCTCCCGGAGTAGCTCATGCGTTCGATACCAGAAAATCAAGAAAAGAATCGTATTCAATATTTCCGGTGAACTCGGACGCAAGCATGGGCACGATGACGACCTCGTCACGACATACCTTGTCTACTATCGGGAAGCAGTAAGCGTTACCAAACCCGTCGTCGGCAAATGCGACAAATTTCCCGGCGACCCCTGGTGGCTGACGTTGGCCAAGGTAGCTGCGATCCGCCTGGTCGAAGGTGTAAAGATCCACGGCACCGAACATCCCTGTCCAGTAATTCTGAAGAAACCAGAGGTAGTCGCTCGGTAGTTTCGCTCCCAGCAGCCGCTCAGTCTGCGCGATTTCGTCGTCGGTGAGACCCGCAGTATTACGGAGCCCAAGCTCGTCTTGTTCACTCTGCAAGTCAGCAAACTGTTTGGCGAAATCTATCTGCTTCACTTTCGCGCCCATCCCATCTCGAAGGCTCGCATCATCCAGTGGAGTCTGCGGTCCGCTTCTCTCATTGCGTTGGTGACTCCTTGATTAAACTCGTTGGGATACTCTGGTCGCCGATGAACCTCTTGGGTGACTTCATTAATGGCGGCACCCGGCATTTGGTCTGCGTGGTGGAGATGCGGGAACCCGTAGCTCCTCGGCGGCGCGCCGTTCATCGTCCTCGCTCGGATTCCGCTCGCGTACAATTGTGCCCGTTTCGGGCGTGGCATATTTTCACTCCGTTACAGAACTCAGGTGCATTGACGCCGGCTATGAAAGCACTCCTTGGAAGGTCCGCTGCCTTGCGCTTCAAATCGCAAGACGGAAGTTAAGCAGAAAATTACTTGCTATTCGTCGGGAAGGCTATCGTAAATGGCGTAGTGCGTGACCCGATCTAGCAAATCCTGGTCTAACACGCTCCATCCGTCAAACAAGTCTTTAACCAATAAAAGTTCCAGGTAGTAGGTCCAGTCGCCAGCATCTCTTCTGGATGACTGACTAATATAAGCTGGTGTGGTGAGTTGAATGTTTCTCGATTCGTAGTCTTTTTTCGGGACAAAAATACTGCCATCGGGAATATCATCGTAATCTGCGTTGAAAATTTGATTAAGAATTACTTCGAGCCGCACGGGCATGTCAGCCCCAAAGCGCCATTCCACCGATGCCTCCCGGATGCATTAATCGCCAAGTGTTCGGCCTACTTCCTTTTCCGACCGGGTGATGTATGTCGGGAACCAACTGCATCCGACCCGGATCGATATGATGATGCCACGTCCACCCCAACTGGGACGGAGAGCGCGGTCGGGCGGCCCCGCCGGGCGTTTCGATCGCGTCGCGGAGACCTGGGATTAGGTCACTCACAGCCTGCGCGAACAACGGATCTGCATCCATAGCACGCAGCAAGGCCTCATTTGCCGCTCTGAAATGCTCGCCTCGGCTGTAACCCGGAAACAGATCTGGTGGAAGCGTGGTGTCGTACGCCACGGTGTAGCTCGCCCGCTGCCATATTTCTCACCCGACCGAGGACCAGTTGTGTCAGATGTGGGTTCGCATGCCGCGATTGGCGCCAGGCCCAGTGGGTCGATTGTGGTGGTGGGGTTGGCCGGGTAGGTGTGCGGGTTCGGCGCGGGTGCTAGCCTGAGGGGTCGCTTTAGGGGAAATTTCACAGTGCGATCGGCTTATATGCCAATGCCTTGTCTACGATTTCCTCTGGCGTCCGCGGGGTCGAATCGTGAAATATGTAATTAATAACGTCTGGATCCGGGACTGAATCTACAATCTGCTGTGCAAGGTGTTCGTGGTCTGCATCTTTATCTCCCGGTCGCGGATTCATCAGCCTCGTGACCATTTCGACCAGCTCATCTCGACTTAGGTCCGCCACGAACGCCTCCATTATCTTTTGTAGCGGTACGTAGGATCTAATGCATCACCGTGGAAGCGGGACGTTACGACGGCCAAATTGTCCATGTCGTAGATTCCGCCACCGCTGCGCACAGGGTCGATATGATGCAGGGTATAGACTTTGCTGCCATTGTACCACTGGGTATCTAATGCGAATGGGGAGTATCCGCCGTCCATTCTGATCTGGTTTTGCAGACTGAATTGGCTACGGAGTTCCGGGAAAGATCTCACGTTTCTCCAAAATTCTTCCCTAAATGAATCGAACGTCGAGAATGCTCGACCGCGAAGTGCGTCGGCGACTTGCCCTGGAATTCGCGCCGCATTACCTTCAGACCCGCGAAGCCGTCGATCACTGGGACCGGTTGCGATGCCGGGAACGTTTCGTGCACCGCAGGCCGCGATCGGTGCGAGGCCAAAGAGGTCGATTGTGGTGGTGGGATTTTGCGCATAGGTGTGCGGGTTCGGCGCGGGTGCTAGCCCGAGGGGGTCGGGGGTGGTGTAGCGGGCGGTGTGTGGGTGGTCGGTGACCAACTCCTCGAGCAAACCACCGCCGCACCCCAGGCCAGCGACACCAGCCCCCGATGGTTACCTGATCGAGGCCGCCAACGTCCACGGCACCGGAACATATTGGTACGACGGGATCTCCCGAACGTCCGCCGCATCGTGGGACGGGCGGCTGGTGGAGTCGTCGCCTTGATGCCGCTGGCCGAATGATCGGTGTCCGTAGTCCCAGCGGTGTCCGCGCCGACTACACCTACGACGGCCGCGGCCTGCTCAGCGCCGCGCGGGCTGCGGGGCGGGCAATCAATCTGCCTGTAAGACGATTATTTCTGCGCCTCTTACTGTTTAAATTGTAGCCCATCCTTCGAGTTGAAATTCGATTCCTTCGAAGAGTCCGGTCTCTACGAGAGCATTTGCGACGTCGTTTCGGTAATACACAGGCCCTCGTTCAGCTCGGGCAAGTTTGAACACGCCCACAGACAAAATTCGCTTATTATGGAGCACTACCTGGCGAAGCCGTATTATACGTTTTCGGTCGCGAAAATATTTTGCCCCTGATTCGATTTCATCGAGTCCATCGAGATACTCCGAGGGCCTGAAGTACAAAAATCGTCCACGGGTGGTTCGAATAGGTAAAAATTCGCCGAAAGCACTCAGCAGGCTGTCGACGGTGTGAATATCATCCGGATGGAACGCCAGGTAGCCCGATCTCACTACCAGCACGCGCGTGGGGGTCAGGTGGCGACCATTCTCGTCGTGCCCGTGCACCACGAATTCCGGCTCAGACCATTCGGAAGCGGGCGATGTTAAGGGGTGAGCGGCGATGGCCTCCTGGTCCTCGTAGCTTCGTCCGCTAGCCGGCTGGTACGTAATGTCAGCGAGTCCTGGGCTAAAAAGATCGAAATGGGTCACGGAAATCCTCCCGCTTGCAACGCTTCACGTATGTCCGTGAGGTATATCCAGCACATCTGCTCGCGATGTCGCAAATCCGAGCTCACGATTGACAGCTCTATAATAACCCGCCGAATGGACTGATCCATGGACGGCCATGCCATTTGGATTGGGATACTTGAGCTATCGGCTCCTATAGGTAGGTACACACCATTAGCCGCATCAATCATATCGATGTTGAATCTTGAAAGAACTTCGCGAGCCTCTGCGGCAAAGGGAGAGCTGTGGGCAGCTATATGGTGGTCAGCGTAACGATTCGTGCCTTCTAGTTCTCGAGGCTAATCTAATGTAGGAAGTGCTGCCCGAAGGTCGCTGCCGTTGTGACGTATGAAGTTGACGCGCAGGCATTGTTGTGTCTATCTCGTGCGCCAATTAGGCTGCTCATCCTCCCACTTTTGCAATCCTTCTACGAACGAGGCTGCGACGTCTTCTGCGCCGGAGACTTCGGATGCGAGCAGCGCTAAATCACTCGCCAATCTCCATCCCCGAAGGCCGAGACCCCGAACAATTTCTGGCATTTCAAGCCCCTCTTCATCGATGTAGGACTCTCCTGGGGGCAGGCTCAGAATCCATTCCTCCGGGAGGTAATAATATTTGTTTGCGCGGGGATCTCGAGCTAAGCGATCCATATCTGTGTAGATCCAGTCATCGCTATCTTTGAGCGATGAAATACCTGAAATTAGACTATCAAGATTATCAAAAACAATCGGTTCATCGATCGCCATTACGCTCCTCGGTGTATCGGTAGTGCCTAACGCCTCGTGCTTCCTCCGCCCCAGATCGCTCGACCACCGTACCCCTTCGGATGATAGTCACCGTGGCGCGTGGCATGATCGATACGGTCAACGAGTTGCATCAATCCAGGCAACTCATGATGATGCCATGTCAGTCCCGGCGGCGGCCTGCGCGAGAATTGTCCATTAGGCAGTCCGTCTTCGCCAACACGACTAGGAGTAACGTGTTCCATTGTTCCGGGATATCTTGACTCAATGAAGTCTAGAAGATCTGGACTATTCAACACTTGGTGATAGAGCTGTCGATTGGCTTCCTGAAAATGTCGAGCATCCGAATGCTGCCACATTTCTCGTGGAATTCTTGCCTCGGCCACCGGGCTGTACGAACCGCGTGTGCCCGAATCATGGTGTGGTTGTTCGCATGCCCCGATTGGCGCCAGGCCCAGTGGGTCGATTGTGGTGGTGGGATTTTGCGCATAGGTGTGGGGGTTCGGTGCGGGTGCTAGCCCGAGGGGGTCGGGGGTGGTGTAGCGGGCGGTGTGGGGGTGGTAGTAGCGGTGGCGGTTGTAGTGCCAGCCGGTTTCTGGGTCGTGGTATTGGCCGGGGAAGCGAAGGGGTGTGGATGTGGCGCCGGTCCAGGTGGTGTGTCCCCACAGGGTGGTGCTGGCGCGGCCGCTGACGGTGGCGGTGGCGGGGTCGATGAGGTGGGTGGGGGTGCCGATGTGGTCGGTAATGATCGCGAAGAAGGCGCGGTCGATGTCAGGTTGGGACTTCTCGCCGGCCGGCGTCGGCGGCGGTGGCGGTCTAGTGCCGAGTCGTAGCGGGATGTCGACGGGTGGTTGGGTGGGGGTGTTCGCGGTGGTGGTGATCTGCGCGACAGGTGTGGGTGCGTCGGGTAGGTAGGCCCAGGTGGTCGTCTGGCGGGGGCTGGTGTCGCTGGCCTGGGGTGCGACAGTGGTTTGCTCGAGGAGTTGGTCACCGAGCCAGGTAAACAACACCTTGTTGCCGTTGGTGGTGTTGGTTTTGTGGGTGCGCCGGTTGAGGTGGTCGTAGCCGTAGGCCCAGATCTGGCCGTCGGGGGTGGTGACCATCCGGAGGCGGTCGTAGGCGTCCCAGCGGTAGTGCCATACCTCGGGCTTGCGGCCCAGGCGGCGGGTGACGGTGCGGATGAGTCGGCCGGCCCGGTCATAGCTGTAGTGGGAGCGGCCGTCGTCGAGCAGCAGTGTGCGGCGGTAGTCCCACCGCTGATGTCGTGGTTCGGTATTGGGCGGGCCGGCTGTGGTGATGTTGTTGGTGGCGTCGTAGCCGAACTCTTCGGCGACCGCGCCATTGAGGGTGCAGGCGTTGACGCGAGCCAGCGCATCAAGCTGGTAGCGAGTGTCGACCAGGTCGACCATGCGGGTGATCAGGGCACCATCAGGCCGGTAGGTGTAGGCGGACTGGGTCAGCACCGGATCGCGCGGCGTCGATTCAAGGAACAGCTGGCCCTCGGTGGAGGCGTGCAGCGATTGGGCAAGCAGCCGCCCCAGTGGGTCGAACTCGCGCTGCAACGTGGTGCGGCCTACCTCGGCGCGGGTGATCCACCCCGCGGCGTCACTGTGCAGATTGATTGCCCGCCCCGCAGCCCGCACGGCGCTGAGCAGTCCGCGGCTGTCGTAGGTGTAGTCGGCGCGGACACCGCTGGGACTACGGACACCGACCAGGTGGCCAGCGGCATCAAACGACGACTCCACCAGCCGCCCGTCCCACGATGCGGTGCACGTTCGAGAGATCCCGTCGTACCGATAGGTTCCGGTGCCGTGAACGTTGGCGGCCTCGATCAGGTGACCGTCAGGGCCGTAGCGGTAGCGGGTGAGCTCGCCTGCGAACGCATCCGATTCCATTGCCGCGTCGGTGGCTTCGGTGATGATGCGCCCGAGAGCGTCGTAGGTGTAACGGATCGACTGGCCCTCGGCGTTGGTCTTCTCCGCGAGCCGTCCGACCGGATCGTAGCGATAGGCGGTGGTCGCGCCGTTGAAGTCGGTCTGCGACCGCAGGCGACCATCTAGGTAATACGCGTAGCGCCAAGCCAACCCGTCGGGATTCACGACCTCGATGAGTCGGCGCGCCTGGTCGTAGCGGTACTCGGTGCGTGACCCGTCCGGAGCGATGCGTGCAGTGAGTTTGTCGTAGAGGCCGTATTCGAAGCGGGTGCGGGCGCCGAGTTCGTCGATGTGGATTAGGCAGTTGCCTTCGCCGTCGTAGCGCCAGGATTGTCTGCTGGCGTCGGCGGCGACGCGCCGCAGGACCCGGCCTTCGGCGTCGCGGGTCACGGTGGTGCGATGCCCGCGCGGATCGGTCACTGCGACTGCGCGGCCGAAGAGGTCGTAGTCGATGTCGGTGGTGGCGCCAGCCGGGTCGGTGATACGGGTGGGCAGTCCGGCGGCGTTGACGGTGATCCGGGTGCGGCGGCCTTCTTCGTCAATGATGGCGATCAGGGCACCGGCACTGTTGTGCTCGTAGCGTCGGCTGGCGCCGTCGCAGGCCACCTCGACGACGTTTCCGGCTGCGTCGTAGCTCAACGATGTCGGTGAGTGGCCCTGGCGCGCAATGCGAGTGGGGCGACGCGGCCCGGCATAGTCGATCTGGGTGACCGCGCCGAGGGCATCGGTGAGGGTGGCGATGTCGCCGTCTTCGGTGTACTCATACTGCGTGCGGGCACCGGTTGGGTCCGTCACTGCCAGGGGATCGCGCCATCGGTTGAATTCGGTTGTGGTGAGACGATTTTCGGGGTCAAGTACCTTCCGCGGTTGAAGATCGGCGTCGAATTGGTAGGCGGTCTGGGCGCCGTAGGCGTCGGTGTAGGTCGACACCAGGCCTTCGGCGGTGGACACGTAGTCGAAGGTGCCCGCCCACACCCCGTCGGTGCCCTGCTGGCTGGTGATCCGCCCGTCGGTGCCGTACACGTTCTCGTAGTGCGCACCCACCGAATCGGTCCAAGACACCATCTGGTGATCGCGGTCATACACGAATGTCGTCGTCGCGCCGCACCCGTCGGTGACCGCGGCTAGATCCCCGCCCACATACCCGAACCGTCGCACCGCAATCCCCGTGCCGCTCGGGCTGGCCAGGTCGTAACCAGTAATGCGGGCGCCGTCGGAGTGCACCTCGATCCGATAGCCGCCCGAATGCTCGACTGCTGAAGGGATGCCATTGTCGGTGTAGGAGAACAGGATCCGGTTCTGGTAACGGTCGGTGATTGCCGAGATGGACAGCACCCCGAGGGCCAGGTCGGTGCCGTTGAGTCCGTTCTTGGGTTCGAAGTGGTAGCTGCGTTCGGTGTCCTGGCTCAACAGCCGGTAGCCACCGTCGGTGGTCGCAAACAAGAGCCAGTTGCGGCCGTGCCGGGGTCGTTCCGGTCGATCAGGGCTGGGGTGCGCGAAGGACAGCAAGGCGCCGTCGGCGCCGACGGTGGTGACGGCGTCCTCGGTGACCACAACCCGAGCATCGAAGGTCGAGGTCCACGACGGCCCGAACCACACGCCGCGGCGGTACTTCGAACGGTGCTGGCGCGTCAACAGCAGTGGCAGCACCCCCGGCAACTCGATGTCGGTCATCGGCAAGAAGTACTCACCGGTGGCCATATTGACCGGTTCGCCGTTGGCGCAGCAGTCCGCCAGTTCACGGGAGGAGCCCGGTTCGCGGGCGTCCTCGGCGAGGCCTCGGTCGTGGTCAGCCTGGGCGAACGGGTCGTGGTCGTTCTCCGGTAGGTGCGGGTCACCGGGATGGCCCTCGCGCGGGCCGCCTCCGGGCGCTGACCTGTCCCCAGCGGGTGCTGTCCGGTCGGCCAGGCCGGCCGGGGTGTCTGCCGGGCCGTGGGCGCCGTCGGCCGGTGCGTTCCTGGCTTCCGAGGGAAGACTGCGCGCTCCCGCAGCTTCGGTTGGCGCTACCGGTGGCGCCTTGGCTGCCTCCGCTGCCTGCGCCGCAGTGCGCGTGGCCTCACCGGAGGCAGCCGCGACAGGTTTTGCGCCCATCTCCGAGACCGGCGGGAGATGAGTGCCCGGCCCCGGTGCGGCAGGTGCGGCTTGCGGCGGGTGCCCAGGTGACACCGGCGCTTCGACCGGGCGCACTTGGCCTGGCTCGTGCGGCGGGGGCGTCCGGGCGTGCTCACCAGCCTCGCCTGGTTCAGCGTGCGGTGCTGCCCCGGGCTCGCCGGGCGGGTGCGGCCCGGCCGGTAGGTCATCGTGCGGGGATCGGAGCAGTTCAGACGGGGTGTGTTCGGTCGGATGCGGTGCGGTCGGCGACTCGGCGTGTGGCGCTCCCCCCGGCTCGGCGGGAGCGCGCCCGGTGGGGTGCTCGCCGGCCGGCCGCTCGCTCACCGGGAGTTCGCGAGCCTCCGCGGGTGGGTGTGCGGGCGGTGGCGGTTCGGTGTGGGGCGTCGCGGTGAGGTCGTTCGGTGCATGAGGTCCCGGAGTTTGGTCCGGCGCTGAGGGGTGGGCCGGTTCGAGCGGGGCGTTGTGGGGGGCCGGTTCGGTGCGCGGCGCCTGCACAGGCTCAGTCGGTGTGTGCGCGGTGGGATGCTCCGGTGGCGTGGCCGGCTCGTGGGGCACCGCGGTCGGTTTGGTCTCCGCGGCCGGCAGGCCTGGCTGCGACGGGGGCGGTGGGCCGTTTGGATGGTCGGCGGGCAGCGCGCGTTGCGGTGGGCCGTCCGGGCCCGGCGACGGCCGCGGGGGTTCGATCGTCGGGGCGTTGAGCTGATCGAGGTCGCTCGCGACTTTGCCCGCCCGGGTGCTGAGATCCCCGCCGGCCTCGCCAGCGCGGCTCAACAGGCCGGTGGCATCGCCGGCTCCCTCAGATGCCAGCCGGGTTTCCAGACCAACACCGGCCTCGCTCAACCGTGCGCTGGTTTCGGCGGCCGCCGCGGCGGGTTTGGCTTCTCCGACACCGGGGATGAAGAACTGGGCGATATCGCCGATGTTGTGCCCCAACCCGCGCAGCGGGTGATCGCCGGACCAGTCTTTGGCGTCCACCAACGCCTTGACTCTGTCGAGCACACCTTGCGGATTAGTGGCCAGCTGCGTGATCAAGATCGGCGGGACACCCATGCCAAGTGTGTCGGCCATGTCTTTCCAGGTCTTGAGCGCCCCCTGCGGGTCATACAAGAACCGCGTCGGGTCCAGGCCCTCGATGCCCTGCACCGTGTCGGCGGCGCTGTGGATGACCCCGTTCTCGATATCCAGGTATGCGTTGACGACCGGCGCAACCGTCGGGAATTCCTTGCTGACCCAGCGTTCGAGGCTGTCGGTGGTCGAGTCAACCAACCCCATTACTTGCCCAAATACCCACTGGTCGGCTGCCGCTTCGTCTTTCATGTGGCTCAGCACAGCCTTGATGTCGTCGGCGACGGCTTTGATGGTGGCCAGCGGGTCGCCGTCTTCGAACAGCGATACCGCGAGGCCAACCAGGCTGCCGCTCATCGGGTTGAGCCGGTTGAGCAGATCCCGGATCGCGTTCTGGGTGGTCTCGACTTTGCCGGCAAACGACGTCAAGGCATTCGCTACCTGCATGCACTGGCGCGCAACGTCCAGCATGCCTGTGCAGAGACTGTTGATGGCAGCGAACATCAGGCCCGCTTCGGGAAGATGCTGCCCGGCCAGCTGGCCCTCGGTGAGCGCCACATCGGCAGCAGTTTGATTCAGTGCCTCTGCGAAGGCCGCCCACGCGCCGCCCGCGGCCCGCAGCGAGCCGGGATTCCCGTCGGGCCAATAGTCTCCGACGAATTGCTCCACGATCACCCACAGCAGTGGCTCGGCGATCCCCGGGCCGAAGGGACTCGACATCCCTGGCGCCTGATGCGGGGCCGGACACGGCGGTATCGGCAGCGACGGTGTGCCCCCACCGGGAATCGACGCGGCATTGGCCAGCGCATAGTTATACGCCGACATTTTGATCCCGTACCCCATTCGCTGGGACGCGCTGATTGCCGCGGCTCCCGCCTTCAGCAACCCTTGACCGGTCTTGAGGTATTCGGTGCCGAACTTGATCGCAGCACCATCGTGGCCGGGATAGGCACCCGAAATGCCGCCCGTCAACGTAGCCAACGCCGCCGCCAGCCCGTCCCCGTCACCGGAGAGCTTGTCCCCGGCGCCCGACAACTGCCGAGGATCAACGTCCAGCGGCGCCACTACACCCCCTCAGCAAGTCACGCGGTCACCGACAACCGCAACCAGTCACACGCTGGGTCGCACATCCTGGCGCCCTGCTCAGGATTCACCCGTCGCCATCGTCTGGAGCGAACGTTGACGGATCATCTTACTTCCTTGTTGCGACCTTCGGCGCAGATCGCCGCAGGTCAGGAGGGGGGCGGACATGCTGGTTCACGCCTTTTCTGGCACCTTGGGTGCCTTTTTGCGTCGAGATCTACCGCCGCCTTCTGGACCCCACTACTCATGCGGTTTCTCGACGGTGGTGGTACGTCGCGCCGACGCGTTTGGGCCTGTTCTTCGGCGACGCGGGCCGCGTCGTAAAGCGGGTTCTCGAAGGTGAGTGTGAAGGCGCGAATCAGCCGGTTCATCTCCTGCTGGGCCAGGCCGGGGACGGCGCGGGAGCGATGCCACCACTGAGATACGACGCGACCTCGACGTCGGCGACCAGCCTGTGCCGCACCGCATCTCGGAGAGTCGCACGAAATTCGACGACGATCTCGGCTTCACTTCGGGTGTCTGCGCGCATCTGATCGGCTGTCGGGATCTCTTAATCCCAGTAAGGTAAATGCGGACACCGCCATCTCGGGCTACCGCATAGCAGCCCGGCGGCATGGTAGTGATTCCGGCGAATTCGGTTTCTTCGCGGGGACCCCGAGCGCCAACAGCGCCTTGATCTTCGACGCGAAGTACACGTCGCCGTCCACCGCCGCGTAAGAGGGGTTTGACGCCCAAGCGATCGCGGATTGCGTACATCGCGCGTTGGCGTTCGTCGGCGATGACTACCGCCAATTCGCCGCGGAGTTGCGTCGTCGACTGAATTCCGCGCTCGGCGTAGAGGTGCATCACGATCTCGCTGTCGCTGGCGGTAGAGAAGAGGTAACCGCTCGCGTTGATTCGCTCGCGGATCTCGCGGTAGCCGTAGAACTCGCCGTTCACAACGAGGTGCACCAGACCGTCTGGACTGGTTATGGGTTGAGTTCCATTGTGCAAGAAGATGATTGACGACCGCGTGTGTCCGAGGGTCCATTGCCCGTCCCGCGATGTCCAGGTGCCGGAGCCATCCGGCCCACGGTGCTGCAAGCGCTTGAGCGCGGCATCACTCCGTTGAGTCGGAGAGACCCCGGCACGTCATTGCAGCAAATGTCCCGCACATCGTTGTGCCCCTCCGCAATCTTCCGCGGTCGCCACCCGCCGACCGCACGCGTCCCACGATCGCCCGCCGCCGAACTGGCAACGCCGCCATGTGAGCCAAACGTGGGGGAGTCCGCCGCCGAGGGTTTAGGTGCCGCCGGCTCCGCCGGTGCCGCCGCCGCCCCCGCCGCCGGCATTCGGCTTATTGCCCGCGCTGCCGGGAGTACCGGCGATTCCACCGACGCCGGATCCGCCGTTTCCACCTTTACCGCCCGTGCCGCCCGTGCCACCGCTGCCGCCGGTACCGCCGATGCCCCAGTACTTGGAGTCACCCTTGGTGTTACCGCCGCCGCCGTTACCACCGCTACCGCCGGTGCCGCCTTGAGCGCCGGAGACGCCGGGTACGGTTCCACTGCCGCCGGTTCCGCCGGCTCCGCCTGCGCCTCCGGTTCCGCCGTTGCCGTTGTCGCCGATAACGGCATACCCGCCATAGCCGCCGGTGCCGCCGTTCCCACCGGTCCCGCCCTTGCTCGGGGTGCCGCCGGTGCCGCCATTGATGATGCCGCCGCCGTTGCCGCCGCTGCCGCCGGTGCCGCCGCTACCGGCGTTTCCGCCGTTATTTCCGCCCAGATTCGGGTTGCCCGAATTGCCGTTGCCGCCGTTGCCGCCGTTGCCGGCGACGCCGGCGTTGCCCCCGCTGGCGCCGTTGCCGGTGCCGCCGCTACCGGCTTTGCCGCCGTTGCCGCCGTTGCCGCCATTGCCGCCCGATGTGCCGACCGCTCCGGCTTCGCCGCCGCTGCCGGCGTTGCCGCCGTTGGCGCCGTTGCCGCCCTGGCCGCCTTTACCGCCGCTGAAACCGCCGTTGCCGCCATTTCCTCCGTTGCCGCCTGCGGCAGCGTTGCCGCCTTGGCCACCGTGGCCGCCGGTGCCGGCGGTGCCGCCGTTGCCGCCGCCACCGCCGGCCCCGGCGTTGCCACCGGTGCCGCCATTGCCCCCGCCGCCGACCACCCCGAGGGCGATGCCGCCGTTGCCGCCAGTTCCGCCGTTGCCGCCGATAGCTCCGCTGCCGCCCGTGTAGCCGTCTCCGAAGGCGGCCCACGAGGCGTTGCCGCCGCTGCCACCCGTGCCACCGTTGCCCGCGTTGCCGCCGGCGCCGGCCTTGGCGCCGCTGCCGTTGCCGCCGTTGCCACCATTACCGCCGTTGCCGCCGGTAGCGCCATTTCCGCCGTTGTGGCTGCTATTGCCGTTGCCGTTACCGCCGCTGCCGCCGTTGGCGCCGTTGCCGCCGGCCCCGCCTTCGCCACCGCCTGCGCCGCCGCTGCCGCCGTTGCCGCCGCTCCCGCCATTGCCGGCGGGTCCGCCGTTGCCTCCTGATCCGGTATCGCCTGTGCCGCCCACGCCGCCCGAACCGCCCGAGCCACCGTTACCGCCGGTGCCGCCATTTCCGCCGCCGCCAGGGGGACCACTGCCCGCGCCGTTGGCACCAAACGAGCTGCCGCCGCTGCCGCCTAGACCGCCGTTGCCGCCGTTGCCACCCTTTCCGCCGTCGTCGGCGGTCCCGAACACTGCTTCGGCGCCGGCACCGCCGTTGCCCCCTGCGCCGCCGTTGCCGGCTTTGCCGCCGATGCCGGCTATTGCGCCGTAACCGTTGCCGCCGGTGCCGCCGTTGCCGCCGGCGCCGCCGGCGCCGCCGGGGCCGCCGTCTTGACCGGCGATGAAGCTGCCCGAGCCGCCATTTCCGCCGAAGTTGCCGTTGCCGCCATTGCCGGCGTTGCCGCCCTTACCCCCGCCGAGACCGCCTTCGCCTCCGTTGCCGCCGGCGCCGCCATTGCCGCCATTGCCGGCGGGGCCGCCGTTACCTCCCGGGCCGGGTGTGCCGCCGTCGCCACCAAAGCCGGCCGCGCCGCCGTTGCCCGCGTTTCCGCCGTTCCCGCCGCCGACGCCGCCAAAGCCTTTACCGCCGTTTCCGCCGTTGCCACCCCGACCGCCGTTGCCACCGTTGCCGCCGGCATAACCGTCCCCGTTGATAATGGAGTAGTCACCCTTTGCGCCATTTCCGGCATTACCTGCGTTTCCACCATCGCCGCCGTGGCCGGCGATGCCTGCTTTGCCAGTAGTACCGCCACCGCCGATGCCGGCGAAGCCGCCTAAGCCCGCGTTGCCGCCAGGACCGCCCGATCCGCCGTCTCCGCCGTTGCCGCCGTTGGCTCCGGCCCCGGTGCCCTGGCCGTACGTGGGACCGTCGCCTCCGTGGCCGCCCTTGCCGCCGTTAGAGCCGTTGCCGCCGTTGCCGCCGCTGCCGGCGGTTCCGCCGTTTGCGGCGCCGCCCTGGCCGCCTTGGCCTCCGTGGCCGCCGGCACCGCCGCCGCCTCCGGGTTCGCTGTCGACGTTCGGGTTGTCGGCGCCGTTGCCGCCGGAGCCGCCGTTGCCGCCGTTGCCGCCGTTGCCTCCGACCCCCGCCTTGCCGACGGTGCCCGCTGCACCGGTACCCGTACCGGCCAGGCCGGCCTTGCCGGCGCCGCCACCGGCGCCACCCCTGCCGCCGTTGCCGCCGTTGCCGCTGTCAGTGTTCAAGTCGGACAGGCCATTGCCGCCGACGCCGCCGAGTCCGCCGACGCCGCCGTTGCCGCCGTTGCCGTTGGTCCCACCGGCGCTGGCCTTGCCCCCGGTTCCGCCCTTACCGCCGTCTCCGCCGCCGCCACCGGTGCCACCGTTGATGCTGACGCCCGCGCCGTCTTTCCCGACGGCGCCGTTACCGCCGTTGCCTCCAAGTCCGCCGTTGCCGCCGTTTCCGGATGCGCCAGCGGTACCGCCGACGCCTCCGGTCCCCGCGGCGCCGACGATGCCGGCATTGCCGCCGGTCCCGCCGCCCCCGCCGTTGCCGCCCTTGGTGCCCGCAGCGAGGGCCGTGCCACCCGCCCCGCCGGTGCCACCCATACCGCCGTTGCCGCTATTGCCGCCCGAGCCGTTGCTGCCACCGGGCCCGCTGTTGCCGCCGGCCCCGCCGTTGCCACCGGCCCCGCCGCTGGGCCCCTGATTGCCGTCTTGACCGGCCCCGCCGGCGGCCGAGATGCCACCATTGCCGCCGAAACTGCCGTTGCCGCCGTGACCGCCGCTGCCGTAGGTGCCCGCGGTCCCGCCGATGCCGCCGGCGCCGTTGGCGCCGCCGGCCCCAGCATTGCCACCGTCGCCGCCATTGCCGCCGGCGCCGCCGGCCTGGACGCCGGGGGCGTTGGCGCCGTGACCGCCGTCGCCACCGGTCGCGCCGCTGCCGCCGGTCCCGCCGTTGCCGTTGATGGCGAAATTGCTTGCGTTACCGCCGGCTCCGGCGGCCCCACCGGCTCCGCCGCGTCCGCCGCTGCCGCCGCTGTGGGCGCTGTTTGTCGCGACCCCGCCGTTGCCGGCCGCCCCGCCGCTACCACCGGCACCGCCATTGCCCGCGGCCGCGGTGATCCCGGCCGCTGCTCCACCCAGGCCGCCGTTACCACCGGCACCGCCGTTGCCGCCTTTGGTCGCCCCCACGGCGACGGTGTCGTTGGCGCCGACCCCGCCAGCACCGCCGTGACCGCCGGCCCCGCCATGGCCACCATCGCCGCCCAGGCCGAGCAGCGGTGCTTGACCGGATTGACCCCCACCTCCACCGTCACCACCGGCTCCGCCGGCGCCGCCGAATTGCCCCACGCCGCCGGCCCCGCCGTCACCGCCGGCCCCACCGGCACCGCCGAGCCCGCCGACCCCACCGATGCCCACGACACCGGCGTTGCCGCCGACCCCGCCATGACCGCCCGACCCACCATTGAAACCGTTCATACCGGCCCCGACGGAATTACCGGCGCTGCCAGCCCCACCGGCACCACCTGTACCGCCCACACCGATAAACTGCCCGCCGTTGCCGCCCACACCACCGTTGCCGCCCGCGCCACCGTTGGGTCCGCCCATGCCGCCGGCACCACCGGGGCCGCCGTAGCCGATCAGCGGGGACACGCCGCCGGCCCCGCCGGCCCCACCGGTGCCGCCCGCCGTCGCGCTGTTTCCACCGGCCCCACCGGCTCCACCCGCACCCCACACCCAGCCACCGACCCCGCCGGCCCCGCCGGCCGCACCGGCACCCCCGGCACCACCAGCACCGCCCGCGCCGAGCAGACCCGCGTCCCCACCGGGACCGCCGGGCTGACCGGCTGCGCCCGATCCGCCGTTGCCGCCGTTGCCGTAGAACAACCCACCCAGACCGCCGGCCTGCCCGGTGCCCGGCGCCCCGTTGGTGCCGTCGCCGATCAGCGGACGCCCCAGCAACTGCTGGGTAGGTGCGTTGATCACATCCAGCACCAGCTGCCCGACATTGACTGTTTCCGCGCGCGCATACCCGGTGCCACCCGCAGCCAATGTCCGCACAAATTGGTCATGCAGCACGGACGCCTGGACGGCCACCTCCTGGTAGCCCAGCGCATGCCCGGAGAACATGGCCGCAATGGCCCGCGACACCTCGTCGGCGGCCGCGCTGGCCAGTCCCGTGGTCGACTGCGCCGCGACCGCATTGGCCGCAGAGATCGTCGAACCGATACCCGCCACGTCCGAGGCCGCAGCCGCCACCATGTCCGGTGATACCACCAAAACAGTCATCAGCGACCTCGCCGTCCCTCAAGACAACCCGAAACACCACCGGCAACGACCGAAAAGACCAGACACCGCGCCCGGTCGCGAGCATGAGTTGACGCTTTCACTCGAATGCCCGTCCTTTCTCTTACAGACCGTTGACCAGCCAGTGGCGCGTGAGAACGGCACTGCGACTAAGTCGCACCGCTACCGCCGGTGCCGCCGGCGCCCCCGCTGCCGCCGTTCGGGGGTCGGTTGTTCTGCCCGCCGGTCGGGCCGCTACCGGGGTCACCGACGGTTCCGAAGTTGCCAGAGTTTCCGGTGGCGGAATTACCGCCCGTGCCGCCCGTACCGCCGGTGCCGCCCACACCACCGAGGCCGGCGTAGTCGTCGTTGCCGAACGTGCTGCCGTCACCGCCGGTGCCGCCGGTGCCGCCATTGCCGCCGGCGGCAGCTTTGCCGCCCGGAGCGGTGGCACTGCCTCCGTTGCCGCCCACCCCGCCGTTGCCGCCGTTGCCCCCATTGCCGTTGTTGGTGGCGATAACTTGACTGTCGCCACCGTGACCTCCGGTGCCGCCGGTACCACCGTTGCCGCCGGCGCCGGCGTCGCCGCCGAGACCTTTGCCGGAGACTCCGCCGCCGAGACCGCCGCTCCCGCCTGCGCCACCGGTGCCGCCGTTGCCGCCGTCATAGCCCGAGGAGAGGATGGCAAAGTTTGTAGCGTCGCCGCCGGCGCCTCCTTTGCCGCCGTTGCCGGCTTTGCCGCCGGCGCCGCCATTCGCGCCGTTGCCCTGGCCGCCGTGGCCGGCATCGCCGCCCGCGCCGCCGGTGCCGCCGGCCCCGCCATTCCGGCCGGCGTCACCCCCGGGTCCGCCGGTTCCGCCGGTGTTGCCACTGCCGCCGTTGCCGCCTGCGCCGCCCTTGCCGCCGCCGAATCCGCCGTTCCCGCCGATGCCGCCGATGCCGCCGATACCGCCGGTGCCGCCTGGCCCGCCGTTGCCGAATGCGCCCGCTGTGCCACCCCCGCCGCCGGCGCCGGCCAGGCCGCCGTTGCCGCCCTTGCCGCCGTTGCCGCCGCCGACGCCGGCCACGCCATTGCCGCCAAGACCCCCGGCACCGCCCTGACCACCGCCGCCGCCGGCACCTCCGTTATAGCCGTCACCGAAGACTGCGTAGGAACCCTTGGCGCCGTTGCCGCCGACGCCGCCGTTGCCGCCGTTGCCGCCGGCCCCGGCGACGCCCGCGTTGCCCGCAGTGCCGCCAGTGCCACTGCCGGCCTTGCCGCCCGCGCCGGCGTTGCCGCCGACGCCGCCGGTGCCGCCGATGCCGCCGTCGCCGCCAGGCGGGCCGTCGGAGCTACCGTCCGCAGGGGTGATGCCGTTGCCTCCTTGGCCGCCGTTGCCACCGTTGGCGCCGTTGCCGCCGGCCCCACCGCTGCCGGCGGTGCCACCGTTGCTGGCGCCGCCGGCGCCGCCCTGCCCGCCGCTGCCGCCCTTCGTGCCGTTGCCGCCCGCGCCGCCGTCGGTGTTGAAGTTATTGGTGCCGTTGCCGCCCAACCCGCCGTTGGCGCCGTTGCCGCCGTTGCCGCCGATGCCTGCCTTGCCGACGGTTCCCGCGTTGCCGGTACCGGTCCCGGCCAGGCCGGCTTTCCCGGCGGCGCCGCCGTTGCCGCCGTTGCCGCCGTCCCCGCCATCCACGCTCGCCGTGCCGGCGAGGCCGACACCGCCGTTGCCGCCGTTGCCGCCGTTGCCGCCGTTGCCGCCGCCGCCGTTGGTGCCACCGGCAGCGGCTTTACCGCCGGTTCCGCCTTGTCCGCCGTCCCCGCCGTCACCGCCGTTGCCGCCGTTGATGTTGCCGACGGTGCCGGGGGGCCGGTGTCGCCGGCACCGCCGTTGCCCCCGAGTCCACCTTTGCCGCCGTCACCGGATATGCCGGCGCTACCGCCGGCTCCTCCGGACCCGGCGAGGCCGGCGGTTCCGGCGTTTCCTCCGGTCCCGCCCATGCCGCCGTTGCCACCGTTGGTGCCGTCAACGACGGCCGGGCCGCCGTTGCCGCCGGTGCCACCCACCCCGCCGTTGCCGCCGTTGCCGCCGCTGCCGTTGGTGCCGCCGGGACCGCTGCCGCCGCCGGCCCCCCCGTTGCCACCGGCTCCGCCGGCCGGCCCGGGATCGCCGCTCAGCCCGGCTCCGCCGGCGGCCCCGGTGCCACCGTTACCGCCGAAACTGCCGTTGCCGCCGTTGCCGCCGTTGCCGTAGGCACCCGCCGTTCCACTGACGCCGCCGGTGCCGGCGGCACCGCCGGCACCGGCCTTGCCGCCGGCACCGCCGTTGCCGCCCTTGCCGCCGGCCAGGGCGCCGGTGGCGTTGGCGCCATGACCGCCATCGCCACCCGCGCCGCCGCTGCCGCCCAGCCCGCCATTGCCGTTGACCGCCCCGTTACTGGCGTTACCGCCCGCCCCGGCGGCCCCACCGGCGCCGCCGACACCGCCGCTAGCGCCGTTGTGGGCGTTGTTGGTCGCGACGCCGCCTTTGCCGGCCACCCCGCCACCACCACCGGCACCGCCGTTGCCGGCCACCGCGGCCATACCGGCAGCTGCCCCGCCGCCGCCGCCGTCGCCGCCGGCGCCGCCGCCGCCGCCGTTGGCCGCCCCGAGGACGGCGGTGTCCTTGCCGCCGGCTCCGCCGGCACCGCCGTGACCGCCGGCACCGCCATTGCCGCCAGCGCCGGACAACCCGAGCAGGGGGCCTTGACCCGACTGCCCCCCGGCCCCGCCGTGACCACCGGCCCCACCGGCACCGCCGAGCTGCGCATCGCTGCCGGCACCGCCGTCGCCGCCGGTCGCTCCCGCACCGCCGAGCCCGCCGACGCCGCCAGCCCCCAGTACACCGGCATTGCCGCCGGCGCCGCCGGCGCCACCCGATCCACCGGCGGAACCGGCGCCGCCGATCCCGCCGGCAGCACCGGCGCTGCCCGCCCCGCCGGCACCACCGGTGCCGCCCGCGCCGATGAACTGCCCGCCGTTGCCGCCCGCACCACCGTTGCCGCCCGCGCCACCATTGGGTCCGCCCATACCGCCGGCACCACCGATGCCGCCGTAGCCGATCAGCGGGGACACGCCGCCGGCCCCGCCGGCCCCACCGGTGCCCCCCATCGTCGCGCTATTGCCACCCGCCCCGCCGGCGCCGCCCGCACCATACAGCCACCCCCCGGCCCCGCCGTTCCCGCCGGCCGCCGCGGCGCCCCCTGCGCCACCAGCACCGCCCGTACCGATTAGACCCGCGTCGCCACCGGCACCGCCCGCCTGCGCCGCCGCTCCCGATCCGCCGTTGCCGCCGTTGCCGTACAACAACCCACCCGGCCCGCCGGCCTGCCCGGTGCCCGGCGCCCCGTTGGTGCCATTACCGATCAGCGGACGCCCCAGCAACTGCTGGGTAGGTGCGTTGATCACATCCAGCACCAGCTGCCCGACATTGACTGTTTCCGCGCGCGCATACCCGGTGCCACCCGCAGCCAATGTCCGCACAAATTGGTCATGCAGCACGGCCGCTTGCACGGCCACCTCCTGGTAGCCCAGCGCATGCCCGGAGAACATGGCCGCAATCGCCCGCGACACCTCGTCGGCGGCCGCGCTGGCCAGTCCCGTGGTCGACTGCGCCGCGACCGCATTGGCCGCAGAGATCGTCGAACCGATACCCGCCACGTCCGAAGCCGCAGCCGCCACCATCTCTGGTGAAACCACCATGAATGCCATCAGCGACCTCGCCGTACCTCAGGAACACCCGGAAAACCACCAGCAACGATCAGCGCAGTGAGACACGGTAGCCCACCGCGGGCGCACCGTTTACGTTTTTCGCCCGAATGGCGCAAATGTCTGCGCACGGCGTCAAGCAAAACCCGGAGTCACTATGGGATGAATACATTCTGTGCAGAAAATTGGGAAAAAACTTATGCCGAATGTGCAGAACCTCCCGTGAAACCGCAGCCGGGCCGCTACGGTAGGGCCGTTGTACGCCGGCGTTGATGAAACTGACCGCCACCCCGGTGGGGTCACCCCGCGAAGGACAGCGTATGGATTTTGCGGTATTGGCACCCGAGGTCAACTCGGCGCGGATGTTCCTGGGCGCGGGATCAGGGTCGATCTTGGCTTCCGCGGCTGCCTGGGACGGCTTGGCCACCGAATTGTCTTCGGCCGCGGCCTCCTTCGGTTCGGTGACTACCGGGCTTCTGGAATCGGCTTGGCAGAGTTCGGCGGCTGTCGCGATGGCAGGCTCCGCCGGACTTTATCTGGGCTGGTTGAGATCGGCGGCGGCGCAAGCGGGTGAAGCAGCTGGCCAAGCCCGGATAGTGGCGGCGGCATTCGAGGCAGCGCAGGCCGCGACCGTGCATCCGCTGGTCGTGGCCGCCAACCGCGCTCAACTGGTATCGCTGGTGAGGTCGAATCTGCTGGGCTTGAACGCGCCGGCGATCGCGGCCATCGAGGCACAGTACGAGGGCATGTGGGCGCAGGATGTGGCCGCGATGTTCGGCTACTACTCCGGGGCTTCCGCGGTGGCGTCGGGCTTGACGCCGTTCAGCCTGCCGCTGCCGATTCTGGGGGACGCGGTGGGCCGCGTGGCAAGCGCATCGAGCGCCCTTGTCGCGGCGGCGAATGCGGCCGGCGCCCAGCTTGCGGGAGCGGTGCCGGCCGGTGCGGCCGGTGCGGCGGCGGCGGCCGCCAGCGGTGCTGCCGCTCTTCCGCTCACCATCAACCTCGGCCTGGCCAATCTCGGCGTCGGCAATCTCGGCAACGGGAACATCGGCAACTACAACCTCGGCGGCGCGAACATCGGCTCCGGAAACGTCGGGCCGGGCAACATTGGGTTCGGCAACATCGGTTTCGGAAACAGCGGTCCATCTCTGACAGCGGCCATTCACAACATCGGCTTCGGCAACACCGGCAGCAACAACATCGGCCTGGGTAACACCGGCAACGGCAACATCGGCTTCGCTAACACCGGCAACGGCAACGTCGGCATCGGGCTGACGGGCGACAACATGAGCGGGTTCGGCGGACTGAACTCCGGCACCGGCAACAGCGGCTTGTTCAACTCCGGCACCAACAACACCGGCTTCTTCAACTCGGGGATCGGGAACTTCGGTGTGGGCAATTCCGGCCTCTTCAACACCGGTGTCGGCAACTCCGGGGCCGCCAACACCGGCCTCTTCAACCCAGGCATTGCCAACACCGGCATCGGTAACTCGGGCAACTACAACACGGGCACGAACAACTCGGGCAGCAGCAACACGGGCGGCTTCAACACCGGCAGCTACAACACCGGCTGGATCAACACCGGCAGCTACAACACCGGCTTGGCAAACGCAGGCAACGTCAACACCGGCGCGTTCATTACCGGCGACTACAGCAACGGCCTCTTCTGGCGGGGCGACTACCAGGGACTGATCGGTGGGTCGCCGGGTATCGGCAACTCCACCTCCGTCCCTTCGTCGGGCTTCTTCAACAGCGGCGGCGGCAGCGCTTCGGGCTTTTTGAACTCCGGAGGCAACGTTTCGGGCCTGTTCAACTCATCGTCGGGAAGCCTCGGGCTCTCAGGGCTGATCAACACCGGCGTGGCGGCATCCGGTTTGTTCAACACCGGTAACACGATTTCGGGCATTCTCAACAGCGCTTACCCGGAGAACCTCACCACCCCCAACTATGTGTCCGGTGTCTACAACACCGGCCCGAATGTGGCGGGTCTGTTCAGCGGCTCCGATCCCACCAGCAACACCGGCCTGGCCAACGTCGGCATCAAGAACACCGGCTTCGCCAACGTCGGCGACCACAACATCGGCATCGGCAACGTAGGCAATGGAAACACCGGAGGCGGTAACTCCGGCCAGGACAACATCGGTTTCGGCAACTCGGGCGCGTCGAACACCGGCATCGGCAATGTGGGTAACCAAAACTTCGGCAACGGCAACCTGGGCGACTTCAACAAAGGTTTGGGGAACCTCGGCGACTACAACACCGGCTTCGGGAACCTGGGTAACAACAATACCGGGTTCGGCAACAATGGCTTCGGCAATTTCGGATTCGGGAATACGGGCAGCGGAAACATCGGCATCGGGTTGAGCGGCACGGGCCTGGTCGGCTTCGGAGCCCTGAACACCGGCAGCGGAAACCTGGGCCTGTTCAACTCCGGCACCAACAACATCGGCCTGTTCAACTCGGGCACCGGGAACGTCGGGATCGGCAACGCGGGCACCGGCAACTGGGGCATCGGCAACCCCGGCACCGGCAATACCGGCTACGGCAACGCCGGCAGCTTGAACACGGGCTGGTTTAACACCGGTATCGCGAACACCGGAATCGCCAACGTCGGCAACTACAACACGGGGTTTGTCAACGTCGGCAACATCAATACCGGCACCTTCAATCCCGGCGACTACAACACCGGCGGCCTCAACCCCGGCGATACCAATACCGGCTTCCTCAACACAGGCAATTACAACAACAGCATTCTCGCCGAAGGCGATAACGCTGGCCAGATCGCTATCGATCTCAAGGTCACGATCCCCAGCGTGGCATTCGACCAATCAATGGTCATCCCGGTCAACGAAGTGATGCAATTCGGCGGAACGCTGTTGGAGTTGCCGGGTGGCGTGCAACAGTTCTCAACCTACCTTTCGCCGCCGCCCGACCCGATCACGTTGACCCTGGGCCCCATCGTCATATCGAGTTCTACCCTGAGTCTTCCCCTGGTGACACTCACCATCGGCGGACCGAACACGAGCGTAGGCATTGGTATCACCGGTGCTTTCGAGGGCGGCACCATTCAGCTGATCAAAGTCAACCCGATGCCGGGATTCGGCAATGCGACGACCTTGCCGTCGTCGGGTTTCTTCAACGCCGGCCCCGGCCGCGCGTCTGGCTTTTTCAACGTCGGCACCAACATATCCGGCATTCAGAACTTCGGTGCGCTGTCCTCGGGGCTGGCGAACCTCGGCAACACCGTCTCCGGCATTTACAACACCAGCACGGTTGACCTCGCGACGGCGGCCAACCTCTCCGGCCTGGCGAACGTCGGCACAAACTTCGCCGGCACCGTCCGCGACAGCGCCTACGGTCTGGCCATCAATCTGGGTCTGGCCGATCACGGCCAGTTGAACTTCGGCAATGGAAATTTCGGCAGCGGAAACCTCGGCAGCGGAAACATTGGTGGCGCGAATATCGGCTTCGGCAACATCGGCAGTACGAACTTCGGCAGCGGAAACATCGGCTTCGGCAACATCGGCTTCGGCAACAGCGGCCCCTCGCTGACGGCGGCCATCCACAACATCGGGTTCGGCAACACCGGAAACGACAACATCGGCTTTGGCAACACCGGCAATGGCAACATCGGCTTTGGCAACACCGGTAATGGCAACATTGGCATCGGCCTCAGCGGCGATCGACTGCTCGCTTTCGGGGACTGGAACTCCGGCAGCGGCAATATCGGCCTGTTCAACTCGGGCACCAACAATGTCGGCTTCTTCAACTCGGGCACCGGCAACTACGGCATCGGCAACTCCGGGAGCTACAACACCGGCCTCGGCAACACCGGCAATGCCAACACGGGCCTTTTCAACACCGGCTTCGTCAACACCGGGATCGCCAACGCGGGTTCCTATAACACCGGGAATTCCAACATCGGCAGCTTCAACACCGGCATCGGTAACCCGGGCCATCACAACACCGGATTCTTCAACGCCGGCAGCTTTAACACCGGCCTGGTGAACTCGGGCAGCTACGACACCGGCGCTTTCATCTCGGGCAACATGAACAACGGCCTGTTCTGGCGGGGCAACGAGCAAGGCCTGATGGGCGGCAACTACACAATTCATATTCCCGAAATGCCGGGGCACCTCACCGTCAATGTCCCCATCAACATACCCATTACGGCGACGATCACCAGCGGCGCATATAATGGAATATTCATTCCCAGTATTCCCTTTGATATCACCTACGGATTATTCTCAGGAATCACCCTGGTTTCCGGAACTATCAATGCCCTCACCATCCCTCCAATCACCTTCAACCTCTCGCTGTTGAGTGTCAGCATCGGCAATCCGAACGGTACGACAGCGCTATATGTGCCTGCCACCTTCAGCATCGGCCCCGCCGACTGGACGATCTACAACCAGCCGTTCAAACCGGGCTTCTTCAACACCAGCACCGGCCCCTCCTCGGGATTCTTCAACGGCGGCATCGGCGGCAATTCGGGATTCGGAAACTTCGGCGCAAACAACTCGGGTTTCCAGAACATCTCTTCGGGGATTTTCGGAAATTCGGGTTTCATGAATTACGGCGCCCTGCAGTCGGGTTTCGAAAACTTCGGCAACACCGTATCGGGTGTGTTCAACACCAGCACGCTGACCATGGCGACGTCTGCTCAGATCTCCGGCCTATCGAACACCGGCAGCAACCTGGCGGGATTGTTCCGCAACGTCTACGACGGCACCATCGCCGGCAGCACGAACTTCAACCTGGGCATTGGGAACGTAGGCGGGCTCAACGTCGGCCTGGGGAACATCGGGGACTTCAACTTTGGCCTGGGGAACCTCGGCGACTCCAACGTCGGCAGCGGCAACATCGGCAGCCAGAACGTCGGCAGCGGGAACATCGGCAGCTTCAACATCGGGTTCGGCAACAGCGGCCCGGGGTTGACGGCGGCCCTGAGCAACATCGGGTTCGGCAACACCGGCAGCAACAACTTCGGCTTCGGCAACTTCGGTGACGGCAACATCGGGTTCGGCAACACCGGTAGCGGCAACATCGGTATCGGGCTCAGCGGCAACAACCTGCAGGGCTTCGGGGACTGGAACTCCGGCAGCGGCAACGTGGGCCTGTTCAACTCGGGCACCGACAACGTCGGCTTCTTCAACTCGGGCACCGGCAACTGGGGCATCGGCAACTCCGGCAGCTACAACACCGGCGTCGGCAACACCGGCAGCACCAACACCGGTTTCTTCAACACCGGGCTGGTCAACACGGGTATCGGCAACGCCGGCAACTACAACACCGGCAGCTACAACATCGGAAACACCAACACCGGAAACTTCAATCCCGGCAACTACAACACCGGCAGCCACAACATCGGTGACTACAACACCGGCGTGGGCAACTCCGGCGACGTCAACACCGGCGCCTTCAACACCGGCAGCTACAACAACGGCATCGGCTGGCGGGCCGACTACCAAGGCCTGATCGCCTTCAACGCGACCACGATCATTCCCGACGGCGCTATTCCGATTAACTTGCATGTGCCGGTTCACCTGTCCGTACCGATCGGCGCCGTACTGCCCACCATCACGATCTCGAGCTTCACCATTCCGTCCTTGACCGTCCACGCCAGCACGATCCTGGGCGACGCGGACCTCAGTCTCACCACCATCGTTTTCCCAAATCTGACGATCGGCCTGCCCTTCATCGGGATCAACATCGGCACGCCGGTGGGGTCGACCGGACCATTGATCGATATCACCGGCAATGGTGGGCTGCTCCCTATCGCGTTCACGGGCGTCAACATCAAGCCGCTTCCGGGGTTTGGAAACTCCACCACGAGCCCGTCTTCGGGCTTCTTCAACTCCGGGAGTGGCCGCTCTTCCGGCTTTATGAACGTCGGCGGCAACGCGTCGGGCTTCTTCAACCTCGCGTCCGGCATGTCGGGAATCTCAGGCTACAAAGACTTTGGCGAACTGATCTCAGGCGTGTCAAACCTGGGCAACACCGTGTCGGGTCTCTTCAACACCAGTTCCGCCGTCAATCCTTTCACGACACCCGCCAACCTCTCCGGGATCAGCAACATCGGCACCAACCTTGCGGGCATCCTGCGCAGCAGCGCGGATGGATCGCTGTTCAACCTGGGCCTCGCCGACATCGGCCAGTCGAACCTGGGCAGCGGAAACATCGGCGATTTCAACCTGGGCAATGGAAACATCGGCGGCCAGAACTTCGGCAGCGGAAACATCGGCAGTCAAAACGTCGGCAGCGGGAACATCGGCAGCTTCAACTTCGGGTTCGGCAACAGCGGCCCGGGCTTGACGGCGGCCCTGAACAACATCGGCTTCGGCAACACCGGCAGCAACAACTTCGGCTTCGGCAACTTCGGTGACGGCAACATCGGCTTCGGTAACACCGGTAGCGGCAATGTCGGTATCGGGCTCAGCGGCAATAATCAGTCCGGCTTCGGGAACTGGAACTCCGGCAGCGGCAATATCGGCCTGTTCAACTCGGGCACCGACAACGTCGGCTTCTTCAATTCCGGCACCGGAAACTTCGGCATCGGCAACTCCGGCAGCCACAACACCGGCTTCGGCAACGCCGGAAATTCCAACACCGGCTTCTTCAACACCGGCAGCGTCAACACCGGGATCGCCAACGCGGGCAGCTTCAACACCGGCAGCTACAACACCGGCAGCACCAACACCGGCAGTTCCAACCCCGGCAGCTTCAACACCGGCAGCTTCAACACCGGCAACACCAACACCGGGGTGGGGAACTCGGGCAACGTCAACACCGGCGGCTTCAACACCGGCAGCTACAACAACGGCTTCATTTGGCGGGATGACTACCAGGGCCTGGTCGGCTTCGACTACACGCTGACGGTCCCGGAATTCCCGGCCGTCAACCTTGACGTCAACATTCCGCTTAATATCCCGCTCAACATCAACCTTGGCACCTTGCGCGTCTACGGCTTTACGCTGGCGCCGATCGACCTTACTTTCTCGGGTCCCTTGTGGTCGAACGTCCACGCCACCATCAGCTCTATACAAATTCCGTCAATCACCGGCACCCTGCCCACGATCACCGGAAACATCGGAAGCCCGGACGGGTCAACGTCGATCCCGATCTCCATCCGTAGCACGGCAGGCCCCATCCGTATCCCGCTCATCCACATCCCGGCGACTCCTGGCTTCGGGAACTCGACCACCAGCCCGTCGTCAGGCTTCTTCAACAGCGGCGCCGGTGGCGTATCGGGCTTCGGGAACCTCGGTGCCAGTACATCGGGCCTGTTCAACTGGCAAGCCCTGGGAAGCTCGGGCTACAACAATGTCGGCACCCTGGTGTCGGGCTTCTCCAACCTGGGTAACACCGTCTCGGGTCTCTTCAACACCAGCTCCGCCGCCAATGTGTTCACGACACCGGCCAGCCTGTCGGGGCTGTCCAACCACGGCGCAGACCTCGCTGGCCTGTTCCGCAACGGCCCGACCGGGTCGACCTGGAATTTCGGTCTGGGCGACATCGGTCAATTCAGCCTGGGCGGCGGCAACATCGGCGATTTCAACCTGGGCAACGGAAACCTCGGCGGCTACAACGTCGGCAGCGGCAACGTCGGCAGCCAGAACGTCGGCAGCGGGAACATCGGCAGCTTCAACATCGGTTTCGGCAACAGCGGCCCGGGATTGACGGCGGCGCTGAACAACATTGGGTTCGGCAACACCGGCAGCAACAACTTCGGATTCGGCAACTTCGGTGACGGCAATATCGGCTTCGGTAACACCGGTAACGGCAATATCGGCATCGGGCTCAGCGGCAACAACTTGCAGGGCTTCGGTGGCTTGAACTCCGGTAGCGGCAACATCGGGCTGTTCAACTCGGGCACCAACAACGTCGGCTTCTTCAATTCGGGTACCGGAAACTTCGGTATCGGCAACTCCGGCAGCTTCAACACCGGTATCGGCAACACCGGTAGTACCAACACCGGCTTGTTCAACACCGGGTTGGTCAACACCGGCATCGCCAACGCGGGCAGTTACAACACCGGCAGCTACAACATCGGCCACACCAACACCGGCGGCTTCAACCCGGGCAGCTACAACACCGGTTGGTTCAACATCGGCGACTACAACACCGGCCTGGGCAATTCGGGCGACGTCGACACCGGCCTCTTCAACCCCGGCAGTTACAACAACGGCCTGTTGTGGCGGGGCGACTACCGGGGCGTACTCACCGGCGGTTACTCCATCACGGTCGACGAAATTCCCATCAAGTTCGACGTTCGTGCACCGATCAATATCCCGGTCACCGCCACCATCACCAGCGTGTCGATGTCGGCCATCAACATCCCTCAGATCTACATCAACGGCACTGCCGAAGTCATTGGCATCGACGCCGCGATATTCAACATCACCATCGGCAACATCAGCGTCCACGGCGGGCCCGCCAACGCCCCCGCCACGACACCCATCACCGTTGACTTTGGCAGCCAACCCCCGGTCAACACGGTGTCGTTCAACATCGGCGCCCTTGATGGTTCGACTGTCCTTGCCATCCTGGGCAACGCGGGCGTGGGGCCCGTCAGAATCCCGATCATCGACATCCCCGCATCACCGGGCTTCTTCAACTTCACCACGACCCCATCGTCTGGGTTCTTCAACTCCGGAATCGGCAGCATCTCGGGTTTCGGCAACTTCGGCGGCGGCAGCTCGGGCTTGCTGAACTACGCGACCGGATTGCTTGGAAACTCGGGAATTCAGAACTATGGATCGCTGCAATCCGGGATAGCCAACCTCGGCAACAGCATCTCGGGTGCCTTCAATACCGGACTGGGCCCGATGAACGTGCCGGCATATCTCTCGGGCTTCAGCAACGTCGGCGCCGACTTGGCCGGGTTGTTCCAAAATGGCGCCACCGGAAAGACCACTTTCAGCGTCGGCTTGGGCAATCTCGGTTCGCTGAACATCGGCAACGCGAACATCGGCGACTTCAACTTCGGTAGCGGCAACCTCGGCAGCTACAACCTGGGTAATGGCAACATCGGCGGACAAAACTTCGGCGGCGGCAATTTCGGCAGCGGTAACGTCGGCAGCGGCAACATCGGCAGCGGCAACATCGGCTTCGGAAACTCGGGTCCGGCGCTGACGGCGGCCCTGCAGAACTTCGGCTTCGGCAACACCGGCAGCTTCAACATCGGTTTCGGCAACACCGGCAACGGCAACATCGGCTTCGGAAATACCGGCAACGGCAACATCGGCTTCGGACTCACCGGCAACTCCGCATTCGGCTTCGGTGGGCTGAACTCGGGCAGCGGCAACATTGGTCTGTTCAACTCGGGCACCGGCAACGTCGGGTTCTTCAACTCCGGCACCGGCAACTGGGGGATCGGCAACTCCGGCACCTTCAACACCGGCATTGCCAACACCGGCAGCACCAATACGGGCCTTTTCAACTCCGGGTTGGTCAATACCGGTATCGGCAACGCGGGCAACTACAACACCGGCTTCTACAACGTCGGCCACACCAACACCGGCAGCTTCAACCCGGGCGACTACAACACCGGCGACTTCAATGCCGGCGACTACAACACCGGCTGGCTCAACACCGGCAACTCCAACACAGGTATCGCCAACTCCGGAAATGTCGACACGGGCGCCTTCATTTCGGGCAGCTACAGTAACGGCTTCCTCTGGAGGGGCGACTACCAAGGCCTCTTCGGCTTCAACTACACCTACACTCTCCCGGCAATTCCGTACCACTACGAGGTGCCGCTCAACATCCAGATTCCGATCACGGGCGTCATCGACTCCGTTACCGCGGGCGCATTCACCTATTCGATCCCGATACATATCCAAGCCGAGACGATATTTGGCATCCGGATCACGGACTCCGACAGCAACATTGGGCCTGTGACCTTCAACCTGAACACCGTTCAACCCCAAACCCCGATCGATTTCGTGTTCACCAATGTCACGAATATCCTCGGCAACGGTGCGCTGGGGCCCTTCAGCTTCGGCTTCGGCTATCAGGCCGGCCCGGGCTTCTTCAACACGGGTGCGACCCCTTCGTCGGGCTTCTTCAACTCCGGCAGTGGCGCATCCGGCTTCTTCAACTCCGCCACTGGGGCCGTGTCCGGCTTTGCGAACCGCTTCGTCCAGACATCGGGCCTGTTCAACGCCGGTGGCACCGACATATCGGGCATCCAGAACTTCGGCACGCTCGCGTCGGGCTGGGCAAACCTGGGCAACACTGTGTCCGGCGTGTTCAACACCAGTTCACTGAACCTCGCCACGCAGGCTTTCGTCTCCGGCGTCGGTAACTTCGGCGCCCAACTGTCCGGCCTGCTCAATAACTTCGTCGGGCCCTAGCTCGAGCTCGAGCCGTTGGCCCTTGCTGGGTTGCCGCGTCCACGTCCAGATAAGAACGAGTCAGGCGTGTGCGGTTAGCGGCGTTGTGTTGATCTCCAACGCGCTCATCGGTGACAGCGCGAGCCGGTGCAGTCTCTACCACGCGTGAGAGTAATCGGCTTTTCCTCTCACTGTTAGACAATAATGGCGACTTCTCTCAACGACCTCGGTCCATTAACAACCGGCGAGACTTCGTCGGGCGGGAGCCGTCACGCATCAGTCGCAATGTGTTCGCCGCTGTTGACCTTCAGGCAATTTGCCGGTAATCCTCTGTCGAGGATTCGGCGTCGAATTGGATTACTGGAGGTGCGGAATGGCGTTCGTCACTGCGGTGCCAGAGATGGTGGTCACGGCGGCTTCAGATCTGGTGGTGATCGGCTCGTCGGTCACCAAAGCCAATGCGGCTGCTGCGGGTTCGACCACGACGCTACTGGCCGCGGGCGCCGATGAGGTCTCGGCGGGGATTGCGGCGCTACTGGGCGAGCACGGGCAGACCTACCAGGCGATCAGTGCGGAAATCGAGACGTTCCAGCAGCGGTTCGTGCAAGCCCTCAATTCGGGGGCCGGCGCCTATGCCTCCGCCGAGGCTGCCAGTGCGATGTCGTTGCAGACCATAGAGCAGACCATCCTGGACGTGATCAATGCGCCCTTCAACGCCTTACTGGGGCGCCCGCTGATCGGCAACGGGCGCAACGGAGCCCCGGGCACCGGTCAGGCCGGCGGGCCTGGTGGACTCCTGTGGGGCAACGGAGGCGACGGCGGCTCGGGAGCGGCCGGGCAATCCGGGGGTGCCGGGGGTGCGGCAGGCTTGTTCGGTCGTGGCGGCACTGGTGGCGCCGGCGGAGTGGGCGCCACCGGCACCACGAACAGCGCTGCGGGGCAGCCGGGCGGCCCCGGCGGCCCTGGTGGGGCGGGCGGAATCGGCGGTCACGGTGGGCTGTTGTTCGGTACCGGTGGCACCGGCGGCGCCGGTGGAGTCGGCGGCACTGGTGGGATCGGAGGCCCAGCCGATGCGGCAGGCAACTTCGGTGCCGGGGGTGCGGGGGGGACCGGCGGCCTCGGCGGCGCCGGAGGAGCGGGCGGATTTCTGGGGAGCCCCGGTCAGGCGGGCCTCAACGGCGCCAACGGCCTTCCCGGCGGATTTCGCGTTGGCCCTTTCATCAACAACACGGGTTTGAGCAACAGCGAGATTTACCTGACCCTGCTCGGCCAGACGACACCCGGCCAGTGGTCGTGGGTCGACCAGAACGGCATGGCCCACCACATCGATTCCAGCGCGGCCAATGCTCCTGGTCATCTCACGTACAACGGCGTGAATTACGCGAACATGTCGTTCACCCTCGACCAGACAGGCAGCCTCGCCATACCGTCGGAATTTCAGGGCGGCCGGATGTTTGTGTCGATGAAGAACCCGCTCTATATCGGTATAGCCGCCGACAATTCGGGCTGGGCGGGTCTTGACCCAGCCAATCCCGCCGATCCGAACTACAACACGGTCTACGACTGGTACGAAATGACGTACAAGTACGGCGCAGTCGCCTTCGGGGGTAACACCACGCAGGTGGACCAGTTCGGGTTGCCGTTCACATTTACGCTGGGGCAGGACTCCACCGGGTTTGACGGGACGCGCGGCATCACGCTGTCGCGGGACCAGGTGTTCCAGCAGTACGTGGCCTCGGTCCCGACTGAATTCCAGGCCCTGGTCCTCAACGACGGCAACGGCGATCCGCTGCGGATCTTGGCCCCGCGCAGTGCCACCCCCGGCGGCCTGGCCACCTGGCTCGATCAACCGATCAACGACTTCTGGTCGAATTATGAAACCAACCAGTTCTTTTACGACGGTCCCGGCTACACGGTGACGGGAAACATCGACGGCAGCGGCCTGTTCCACTACACCGTCACCCCGGACGGGAAAGCCGCCTCGACGTACACGATGGTGAAGCCCACGACGGCGCAGGTTTTCGCGTCCAACGGCCCATTCGTCGGCACCCACGAACAGGGGGCGTTCCTCGCCGAGCTCAACGCGGCGTTCAACCGCGGTGTGGCGATGTCGCCGGATCAGTGGAGCACTGTCGCCGCCTACTATCCGGCCGCAGGGCGGTGGAACAATTGGGCACAGTTCTTCCACGCCAACAGCATGTTCAACTTCGCCTACGGTTTCCCGTTCGATGACGTGAACAACCAGAGCTCTGTGCTGATCCTCAACAACCCGCAGCCGCCGACTCAGCTGTCATTCACCCTTTACTAACGTCAAGCGTGCTAGCGCCGCCGATGTTGCGGTGTCGGGGTGCAGTCGTTCGGGCGCGCCGGCGTCACACTGGGGTTTGCTCGTGGGCGAGCTGTTGGCCAACCCGGGTTCTGACGTCGTCGCTCGCCCGGCCTTCGGCCTTATCCCACAAGCCTGTTCGATCATAGGGGACGAGGCATGATCAGCCGCGCATCCTTCGACCTGAGACGCCACGCGCGTTCTCCCAGCCGACCGCTCGGCCGCTGCCGCCGTGTGGCCATGAAGCCCGACTGATTCGCCTGTGCCACAGCGTATTCAATGAAAGCGTGGCGCGCGACGGGTTCCGATGTCACGAGGCGTTGGCGCCGGCGCACCCGGTATCCGAGGGTGAGTCGCTGCCGCCTTATCGGGCTTCGGTTTTGGCTGCCGGATGACTCTGGTGCCGCCGCTGCTCCGGGCAGTAGTTCTGGCCGCGCCAGTGTCCGACCACGTGGCCCGTCATGGCCGCCATCTACCTGGCGGACAACAGTTCTCGTCTCGTCGGCCGTTAGTTGCCCCGCCCGAAGTTGAGGCATCTGCCCCATGATCCAACACGCGCCCCGGCGAACAATCGGCCCATGGGAAGTTATCCGACAATCGGCGCGCTGGACGAGCTCATGTCCACGCCTTCTTGCTGCTCGAATCGTGCCGCGGTGGACTCGATGCGACGACCGACCTCAGCCGTGCCGCTGGTCGTGGCCCACGAACATATGGTCGACGGCTGGTTAGTCAGATCTGACTATCGCCAATGGCGGAAAGATGCCTAGTTGTGGTCATGACGGGCCGGCAACGCGCCCCGTAGCGTCGATGCATGGTGACCGGCATCGTGACACGCGGGCAGGGCATCAGCCGCATCGTCCCAGCCGAGGAACTGCGCAGCCGGCGGGGCGCATCCGGATGCAGCGTCGTCGGTGCGCTCAAATCTTCACGGAAACAACGGAATACCACCACACACGACAAGTGGGCTGAACCGCTTAACGACGGCGGTTGAGGCGGCCCGTTGTCGCCCATTGCCGCCAGCCCGATCTTTCATAGCTCACCAGACAGGCCGCGGTTTGGCGATCGAACCACTCGTCACGACCTCTTGGTCCTGACCCATAGGAAGGGTGCCGAAATGTCCTTTGTAATCGCGCTACCGGAGTTGATGAACACGGCAGCAACAGATCTGGCCGGAATAGAGTCCGCGCTTCACTTTGCGAACGCCGCTGCGGCAGCCCGTACGACGGGTCTGCTGGCCGCGGCCGGGGATGAGGTGTCGGTCGCCATCGCGGAACTGTTCGGGGCGTTCGGCCAGGGCTATCAGAGCGCGAGCGCGCAGGCGACGGCGTTTCAGCAGCAGTTCGTGCAGGCTTTGACCGGCAGTGCGGGCTCCTATGCGATGGCCGAATCCGCTGCGGCGCAGCCTTTGCAAAGCCTGCTCGACGTGGTTAACGCGCAATTTGTGGCACAGACCGGGCGTCCGCTGATCGGCAACGGCGCCAACGGCGCTCCTGGGACGGGCCAGAACGGTGGCGCCGGTGGATGGTTGATCGGCAATGGCGGGGCGGGTGGGTCCGGAACCTCAACGGCGGGAGCGGACGGTGGCAAGGGCGGTGCCGGCGGGGCCTCGGGTCTGTTCGGTAGTGGCGGTGCCGGTGGGGCCGGCGGTACCGCGACAACGGCCGGCAAGGCTGGGGGGGCGGCCGGGGCGGGCGGCAACGCCATGCTTGTCGGTTCCGGTGGGGTCGGTGGTGTTGGCGGTTCGTCCACTGACGCCGCGGGCGCGGGCGGTGGGGCCGGTGGGCTTGGCGGCAACGCCGGTCTGCTCTTCGGGGCCGCGGGGACTGGCGGCGCGGGCGGATTCACCTTCGGAACCGCCCCTGGCGGCGCCGGTGGAACCGGGGGGGCCGGCGGGCTGTTCGCCGACGGCGGAGTCGGTGGATCGGGCGGGGCCGGCGCCTCGGGCGGGGCCGGCGGCGCCGGCGGCGACGGGGGAATGTTCGGCACCGGCGGTACGGGTGGGGCCGGCGGAACCGGCACGTCCACCACTGCCGGCACGGCCGGTGGGGCCGGCGGCGCCGGCGGCGCCGGCGGGATGTTCGGCGCCGGGGGCACCGGCGGCAGCGGCGGTTCGAGCCTGGGCAGCACCGGCGGGGCAGGTGGGGCGGGCGGCAACGCCGGCACGCTCGGCTTCGGCGATGGCGGCGCCGGTGGTGCCGGCGGAGAAGGACTCAACAACGGCCAGACGGCCGGCGGCGCGGGCGGTGCCGGCGGCAATGCCGGCCTGCTCACCGGAAACGGCGGCGCCGGGGGCGCCGGCGGCTTGGGGCGCACCACTGGGGGCACTGGCGGAGTGGGCGGCAATGCCGGTCAGTTGATCGGCTCCGGCGGTACCGGGGGCAGCGGCGGAGCTGCCGTCACCACCGGCGGGATCGGCGGCGCCGGCGGCAGGTCCGGGGTGCTCGGCAACGGCGGCAACGGCGGTAACGGCGGAGCCGGTGTCACGACCGGCGGCAACGGTGGGGCCGGCGGCAACGGTGTGCTGATCGGCAACGGCGGCAACGCCGGCAGCGGCGGAACGGGCGGGGTGACCACAGGCAAGGCCGGCGTCGGCGGCATCAGCGGGCAGCTGTTGGGCGCCGACGGCTTCAACGCACCCCTGAGCACCAACCCGGTGCACGTCTTACAACAAGATGCGCTCAACATCGTCAATCAGCCAGTCCAGGCACTGACCGGGCGTCCGCTGATCGGCAACGGCGCCAACGGAATTCCGGGAACGGGAGCGGCCGGCGGGGACGGCGGTTGGCTGTTCGGCAATGGCGGCAACGGCGCGCACGGCGTGACCAGCACCGCCGCCGGCGGGGCCGGCGGCGCGGGCGGGTCCGGCGGGGCCGGGGGGGTCTTGTTCGGCAACGGCGGTACCGGTGGCGCCGGCGGCATCGCCAACGGCGCCGGCGGTATCGGCGGTGCGGGCGGTGCCGGCGGCTCAGCCCTGCTCAACGGCGCCGGCGGCACCGGCGGTGACGGTGGGCAGGCGATCAATGCCGGCAAGGGCGGGGCAGGCGGGCGCGGCGGCAACGCCGGGTTCCTCTCCGGCGCGGCCGGCACGGGCGGTCACGGTGCGGGTCCCGGGGCCACCGGTGTGGGCGGGGCCGGCGGTAACGGCGGCCTGTTCAGCAATGGCGGAGTCGGCGGGGCGGGCGGCCCCGGCGCCACGGGCGGGGCCGGCGGAAACGGGCTGGGGTTCGGCGACGGCGGCGCCGGCGGTGCCGGCGGGCTGGCCGGCAGCGGCGGGGCCGGCGGCACGGGCGGTCTGTTCGGCGCCGGTGGCACCGGGGGCGCGGGTGGGTCCGGCGGCAACACCGGTGGAGCCGGGGTGTCGGGGGCAACGCCGGCGCGCTGTCCCTCGGCGCCGGCGGGGCCGGCGGCAGCGGCGGGACAGGCACCCTGACCGGTGGGGCCGGTGGGTCCGGCGGCAACGCCAGCCTCCTATTCGGTTCTGGCGGTGCGGGCGGCAGTGGGGGGCACGGCGGCGCCGGCGGCAGCACCACCCAACAGGGCGGCGCCGGCGGCGCCGGCGGAAATGGCGGCCTCCTGGTCGGCTCGGGCGGGGCCGGTGGGGCTGGCGGGTCCGGCGCCAACGCCAACGGCAACGGCACCGGAGGTGCCGGCGGCGCCGGCGGCAAATCCGGCGTGACCGGCAGCGGCGGTGACGGTGGTGCCGGTGGATTCGGCGCCACTACCGCAGGCAAAGGCGGTAACGGCGGCAACGCCCTACTCGTCGGCGATGGCGGCAACGGCGGCAACGCCGGGAAAGCCGGCGGCACAGCCGGCACCGGCGGCGCCGGTGGACTGCTGCTCGGCGACAACGGAAACAACGGGAAGGCATAGTCGCACCCAGGACGGGGCCGCGCGACGACATGCGCGCCGACCCGGCAAGATTCTGGTGGTGCTGGATGAGGCCCGGCGGCTGCGACCGGCCGGTCGTCGGCGGTGGTCATCGCAGTCGACTCCAATCAGCCACGATTACCGCCCTGTTGGCGTCGGCAGAAGGTCGACGGCATGATGAGCCGAACACCGGATTCGAGGAGCCGAGACAAGCATGCGGAAGGCCGCCGTCAAGATCGTCGTCTTGTTGGCGCTCACCTCTCTTGCCTTATGCGCCGCAGCGCGTTCGCCAGTAATCACCGACGCGTTCGCCGCCGCACCGGAACACCTTGAGCTGTCAAACAATTGGATGCTGTCTCCGGCACAGACGATCTCGGTGGGCGGTGACAGCGTGTCGTCGCCGGACTACGACGCCGCCGCGTGGTACCAGGTCCGGCGAATGCCGGCCACCGTGTTGGAGATACTCCGGGAAAACGGTGTCTACCGAGATCTCTATGTGGGCAAGAATCTTCGCGATCACGTGCCACCGGATCTCTATCAACGCGACTGGTGGTACCGCACCCAGTTCACCGCGCCCGAGGGTCGCCAGACCTATCTGTTGGGATTCCCCGGCATCAATTACCGCGCTGACATCTGGTTGAACGGACGGTTGGTGGCCGGCCGCGACCAGGTCGCCGGGATGTACGCCGCTCATCAGTTCGACGTGACGCCGTTGATTCGGCCCGGGCAGCCGAACTTTCTGGCTGTGCAGGTGGCCCCCGAGCGTGCGCTGCAGGACGTGGACGGTGTCGAGTTGGCCGACAGCTGGAACGACTGGATCAACTGGGACTACCTCGGTCTGCCGGCGCCCGATCGGGATCCGGACCGGCGCGGAACGTCTTTCGTGCCAGACCGAAACGCCGGCATCTGGAAGCCGGTGTACCTAAATGCGCTGGGAGGCATGGGAATCGGTTCGGCAACGGTCAATTCCGAACTTCCCCTACCGCGCACCGACAGTGCACGGTTGACCGTCCGCGCCGACCTGCACAACTACTCCACTCGACGCGCGCGTGGCGTTCTGCGCGTCATCATCACTCGTCCTGACAAATCCGCGGTTTACGCCGAGCAGGCGGTCACTCTCGCGCCGGGCGAGGAACGCCAGCTCACGTTGACACCAGATACATTCCCGCAATTGAACTTTGAGCATCCTGACCTCTGGTGGCCGCATACCATGGGTCGGCCGAGCCTGCATGACCTCCGGCTGGAGCTGCGGGTCGACAATCGAGTCAGCGATGCCAAGGAGCTTCGTTTCGGCATCCGGACCGTCACCCAGCATCGAGACACAGGTTTCTCAGGTGAGGGCGGCGACTTCTTTCTGGAAGTCAACGGGAAGAACTTCCCGATCCGCGGAGCGGCGTACACCCCGGATCTGCTCTTCAGGTACGACCCCGACCGAGAGACCGCAATTCTGCGGTACGCAAAGGATCTGGGTCTCAACATGCTTCGATTCGAGGGCAAACTAGCCAGTGAACATCTCGTCGAAAAGGCGGACGAGATGGGCATCCCGCTGATGGCCGGCTGGATGTGCTGCAACCAATGGGAGAAGTGGGAGCAGTGGGACGCCGAAGACGACCGGGTGGCGATGGCCAGCCTGCGCTCACAGGTCCAGGCGCTTCGCTCGCATGCCTCGGCGTTCATCTGGGCGAACGGCAGTGACGGGTTGCCACCACCGATAATCCGCGCCCGCTACCGGTCCATCCTTGAAGAGCTGCACTGGCAGAACGCCATCGTCGACACCGCATCCCTGCAGGCCCGGGATGGCGACGGCATCGCGCAATGGGACGGAATCGATATGGCGGGGCCCTACACGTGGCGACCTCCCACCTACTGGTTCAGCCGCCGATATGGTGCCACCTGGGGCGCATCCGCGGAACAGGGCAGCAATGAACAGATCCCCCCGTTCGCCAGTCTGCGGAAATTCATCCCGCCGGACAAGCTGTGGCCGATCAACGACAGCTGGTATTTCCACGCGGGGGGGCAGCCGAAAAATGCCGCATTACTCAGTGCGCAGCGCTCAATCGGCATGCGCTACGGGCTGTCCAGCAGCGCCGAGATGTTCGCTGCCAAAGCGCAATTGGCCCAGTACGAGGGCGCCCGTGCACAGTTCGAGGCCTTCGCCGCCCAGGGATGGAATACCCACAAGATGACCATCTACTGGATGCTGAACAGTCACTGGCCGTCCTTCTTCGGGCAGCTCTTCGACTACTACCTACGCCCGGGCGGGGCGTATTTCGGAGCGAAGAAGGGGCTGCGCCCGCTGTCCGTCGTATTCGATTCGTATGCCGGCGGCAGCGGTAGCCCGGGGCGCGTCAGTGTCGTCAATCAGACGCAGAACGACGAGCGGGATCTGTACGCACGGGTCCGTGTCTACGACCTGCAGGGGGCCCTACAGGCTGACCAAACCTCCAGGCGCATCGATGTGCCCGCGGGTGACGCCGTCGCAGCCATGTCCCTGCCGGGTGGCGTCGCAAGCTCACCCGTGTTCTTCGTCCGGTGTCAGTTGACCCGCCCTTCCGGCGAGATCGTCGCGGAAAACGTGTACTGGCAGTCCCAGCAGCCCGATGACGTCGGGGACCCGGACAATGACCGCGCATTCGATTCGACGCAGGCCAGCTGGGCGGACATGACCGCACTGAATTTCATGCCGCGCGTGCCGTTGGATATCACGGCCCACTCGACCGATGGCAGCGTCGTCATCCGGCTGCACAACCCCACGCAGAACGTCGCGTTCTTCGAACGTGCCGAGATCGTCTCGGCGCGCTACGGCGACGAAATTCTTCCGGTGCAGTACGACGACAACTACGTGACCGTATTTCCGGGAGAGACCGCCGAGATCCGCGGAGCCGTCACAGGTCAGGGTTCGTCAGCGCACTGGGTCCGGGTGACTGGACACAACACGTCCCCGATCACCGTCCCCGTGTCATGACACCGCGCGCGTCAAACCCGGTTGCGCGCAGGTGAAAATCGTTCAAGCTGCACTGGCGGCCCGTCTGCCGAGGGAGGCGGCACCAGGGCGGCGACACCATCGACCACGCTCGAGACCTTGCGGCTTCGACGGTCAACGTTGAGCGTCCCGTGTTGGAAGTTCTGTGAGATCCATTCTGGTTCTTGGATCTCGGCGCTGGTCGGCAGCCCCAAGGCGCTGTGTTCGTAGCCCAGGGCGCCCCAGGCGGCGTAGATGGCACCGGTGACGGGCTGGGCGCCGCTGGCCGCGGACCAGTACATCGCTCCCTTGTCGAAGATGACGTACCGCGTGCTTCCTGCTCCCTGTGATTCCGGCGATCTCGGTGCGCCCAGCGCGCCGTTCATTCCGCCCATCGCCTGCCACCGGTCAGAGATGGCACTACCTTCCAGCGATTGCGCTAGCTCCGAGGGGCTCGGGCGGCTGGTGAACTTGGTTGCAATATCCCGAATCTGGCTCATCAGGACATACCCGAGCTTGCCCGGGCAATCGGTGTCACTGACGTCGCGATGGGCGAAGATGCTCGGCAAGGTCACAACGGCGCCGCGTGGGACACGGGTGTATGGTCCCCCGTCCGATGTCAACGCGGTGCTGCCATGAGGGTCGACACCATCCATGGCAAGCCGCCAGCCGAACAATCTGCCCACGGTGCGCACTTGAACCGGCGTGGGGCCCACCGCATCGAACTCGCCGATCATGCACACCGCCCACGTGTTGCGGTTGAAACCTCCGGTATGTGTGCCCTGAACCGGTCTGGCCAGCCCGCCGAATCGGCCCTCGAACACCTGCCCGTACTTGTCGACGAGCGCGTTGTAGGCGATGTCCGGCCAGCCCAGATTGCGGGTGTGGTAGGCGTAGATCGACCGCACGATCGCCGCGGAATCCTGCGGTCCGTACTCGTTCACGGTGGCGGTGTGGTGCAGGACTCCGGCCTTGATTCCGTTGTCATACACCGGGGCTCGGCGGCGAAGCATCTCGTCGGCCCCCCACTGCGCGCGGATGATGACGTTGGGCGGCTGCCCGGGGGCCTCGACCGCCGCCACCAGGACGGGATCGGCTCCCGCACGCGGAGGTGGCGCCAGACCCGCTGCGACAGCGCCCAGGCTCAGCGCAACCGGGGCGGCCGCAACGTATTTCAAGACGTTGCGGCGTGGAACAGCGGGTGTCGCTGAGCACCCGCACGATAACGGCACGGCAACACCGTACTCGCGTCGACGAAATTTCCGACGCGACCCGCCGCAGCGGATTTCCTTCGAACACAGCGGATTAACAGCTTTGTCAAAAGGATCTCAGGAACGAGAGTCGACGTGTCCACACGTTTGTGCTGAAAATCGGCCTCAGCCAACGTATGTCAGAAACAGCGGGTTGTAATCACTTGGTAGGTAGTCTGCTTCGCAACTGACTGCTTCGTTTACCGGACCATGCTTTCGCTGATCGCCGGCGCCGCGGGTCCGGTGATGGCTGAGGTGCGGCGAAGATTCGCTCAGTACGAACCCTTGGAAAGGGGAGTCCCAACTCCTGCGTCTTTGTGCTATAGCCAATCTAGGGGGTAATGGCTGCAGCTCTGAGGGAAGGACACCGGACCATGATCGTTGCACGAGGTATCGTCTCGCTCGCCGTGCTCAGCGGCTGGCTCGCGGTCGGCTCGGCTGGTGTCGCCTCGGCTTCCCCGGCCATGAACGGCCACTACATATCGATTGTGACCTCGGCATCCGGGGAGGTCACCACCAGCGACTGGTACGTCACCCCGTGCGGTGAGGGATGCGCATCGGTCGCCAACACCCCCGGTGGACCGGCCTTCGGGGAGGCGCGGATCTTCGACGGCCAATGGACACTGGCATGGCACTCCGACGCGTTCTGTCCCTCGGGTACGCGGGTTCCGGGCGCTTACGCCAGCTTTGCCAGATGGGATCCGATTACCTTTGCCGGAGAGAATCAATCGGGCATCACGAGGCCGATATGCGGGTCCGATAAGGGGTTGCCGCGGGTGACCCAGCATCTGGAGCTCACTCAAGTGGGATAGGGCGGCTGCGATCACCGCGGACTGATGGGGCGGGGTGACGGTGTGCCGACGTCGACAGGCGCCGGCGTGTCGATGCCGGGCTGTCCGACCGGGACGCGGCACGTGCCGTGGCAGGCGGCCGGCGACCCCCGACGAGTGAACGTCAGATGGCTCGGTCATGACGATTCGGCGTGTCATGCGCTATTCGTCGTCCGTTTCACCCTGCGCAGATTATTAAGTAACTGTGGCAAATCACCATGTGAACCTGACCCAGCAGGAGAGCTCGTTGATCGCCGAGAGTCACGCCGACGCGCTGGCGCTCATGAATGAGAAGCAGTTGAAGGATTTGCAGAGCCGGCTCAGGACTGCGCGTGAGAAGAACTTCAGCCTGCTGAGGCGGCAGGGAGCGGCTCGCGTCGAGGCCGAAGGAGCGCGCGGCGCCGCGCAACCGGCCAACGAACGGCGCAGTGAGAAGGTCGTGGTATTCGACGAAGCGCTGGCCCGAGTGACCCAGCGCCTCGAATCCGTTCGCGGGACGGATCCCGGGCGATCGTGACGGTGCCGGGTCTATCGGCAACGGCATACCCACCGCGCTATCGGTCTTAGCGGTCGGATCGCGACCGCCGAGTTGGGCGACCCCTTCGAGATCACCCCGCAGCCACCTCGTCACCGCCGACGGGCTGATCCGCATGGTGCGGCCGGCGGGATGCGGAATCGCGTGGCTTCTCGGTCAGAAGCCTCCGATCGCTTCACCCTTTTTCCCCCGTTGCGGCCTTTGACCTGCTGATATCGCAAAACACCAGAAATCCGCAAGCGCGCCCCTATACGTTTCCAGCACGACGCTGACACGCGACATACCGAAAAGGAGAATCCACATGCAGCGAATCATTGCCGGAGCGGTGCTCTCGGGTGCGCTTGGGTTGGCAACGCTGGGGCTCGGCGCAGGGAGCGCACAAGCCGACCCCGGGACGGGAATCTGCAACCAATTGGCGATGTGCAGCCGCATCTGGTGCCCCGGCAGCCCGCTGCCCATGCCGGATGTCGTCTGGGACATGAACACGTGCCACCACTACTACGGCGGAAGCCTGGGCCACCCGGGAACCGAGGGCGGCATTCAGGTCGGCGCGCACATCCTCGAGGGAGACCCGTCCCCGGCGAACACCTGCAACGGATCGCCCATCTGTTTGCCCGGCCTGTGAGATAGCGCTCGATTCCGGCCGGTTGGTTGATGATCCGAACGCCGGCCGTCGGGATTGTTCGTTTCACGACGGCCGGCGCAACCGGTGCTCAATTGGGCGGCCATGCGAATGCGTCCACACCCGTGTCGATCTGCCTGGGGGACCGATTGTCCACATCGGTCACCACCAGGTGTTTGTCCGAATCCACATACGCGACAACGTCTCCCGGTCCCCAGACAGGGCCGGGACTGTCCGTCGCCACCTGGCTGATCGTCGTGCGGGCCACCGACGAGTGCGCATCGGCAACCCGGATGGCCTTCGACGACCCGTCCGCGCTCGTCTCGGTGAACGCCATGGCGCCGGACGACAGTGCGGCGATGTCGCCGTAAAGCGACTGTCCCTTGATCAGCGGTGTCGCCGCCGCCGGCGGATCGGCGGGTCCGCCGGCGGGGGCGGCGACTGAGTAAATGCCGCCGTCACGGAGTGTGAATGGAATCCCGTCGAACAAATGACCGGATGCGTTCCCGTTGGCGAACCAGATCGCCTGACCCGCAACGTCATACGTAACTGAGAAGGCGTTGGTGTCCTTGGCGACGGGAACCGACGCGGCACCGACGGTGAGCACGTTGACGTCGACGGGGGACACGTCGCTGCGTCCCCCGGCCCAGGCGATGTGCTGGCCGTCAGGCGCCCACCCGTAGTTGTCGTCCGCGAACATCCGCAGTGATTGCGAGACGGTCCCGCCGCTCTTGGCATCGGCCACCAGGAGCAGCCCGCCCCCCTCCCCGGCCTGCAGGAAGGCCACGCGCTCCCCGGTGGGGGACCAGCGTGGGCGCACGATCGTCGAAGCGCCGCCCGATGCCGGGTTGCCGAATCCCGGCAAGAGGGCGCCGGGATCCACGAGACGCCGCATGCCCGTGGGCGCCCGCGCCGGCGACAGATCCAGAACCCACAGCTCCCCACCGTAGTCAGACGCGTTCGCCCGGTGGATGTATGCCACATGTGCGAGGTCGGGAGATGGCGCCGGGTCGGTGTCCGCCGGTCCGTCAGTGAGTCTTCGGCCCGGCGCACCGGCGGGGTCGCTGAGGTAGAGCGCACCGCCCTTCGAATAGACGAGTGCGGCGTGGGTGCCGGGAGAAGCGCTTGGCGCCAAGGGCTTCGAGGGTGCGGGATTGGGGGCCGACGTGCAAGCGGCGACGGCCAAACCCGCGATCTGCACCAGAAGCCAGGCGCCACGTGCCCGGGGTCGCTGGTGTCCGGGACTCCAACGACCGGTCATCCCTGCGAGCGGCCTTGATAGGCCCCGTCGACGTACTCGTCGCAGTGGTCTTTGAAGCAACAATTCGAGTAGTAGATTTCGGCGTCACCGTGCCAGGCGGTGTACTTGCCACCCGAGGCAGCGCAATCGCTCTCGATCTGCTGTGCTCTGACCCAGTTGAACAGACTGGTCGGATATGCCTGGCCTTGGTAGCCGACGTATGCCACACCGAGGAAGTGGTCGGCGTCGCGGGTCCACGCCACGGCTCCGTCTTTGGCCTGCCAATCGGCGCCGGCGCCGCGCCCACACGCGATGTAGCCGTACTGTTTGCCGCCGGAGTCGAGCACCGCTGTTGGATCAGCCGATTGCTTTCCGGGGCATGTCGCGGGCGTCCACGTCGAGCTCTTCAGGCTGGAGGTGAAGGCGTCATACATCCCGGTGTAGTCGCGAAACAGCGAGTAGGTCGCATACGTCGGGCCGCTGGGCAGGGCATTGTCCCGGCACTCGACGGCGGCTGACGCGGTTTTCGGAGTGGTCGGTTTGCAGGAGTCGCTGCTGTAGCCGGCAGGCAGCATTCTCATCAAGTCGGCCATGGGATCTGCACCGGCTCGCGGGGCTGCCCCGAGGGCGGTCCCCAGGATGGCCGCAACAACAGCTAGAACGCGAAGCATAAAGCTCATGTTCGGCCGGTGACCGCTGTCATGACAGGGACTTTCTACCTCGACGCAGGCGCCTAAGTGCCCTACACGAGGCAATGCTAGGTGCCCGCGGTCTCAGCGGCGGTTGGCCCGCCGCCGTGAGCTGGTCCGAAGGTGGACCCAGAGCACGAGAACCCCGGCCAGGACGATCCCCGTCAGGTTCACCCCAAGCTGGATGGCGGACTGTTCGGCGACCTGCCAGTCGCCCACGGTGGCGGCGACCACGGCGAACCCGGCCGCCGGAACCGTGGTGACCGAGATGAAAACCCCGACCAGCGCAGCGGATTTCGCGGAAACCAACGAGAGCATGCCGGCCGCACCGGCGAACAGTGCGACCACGAATGACAGCGGTCCGACCTGGAAGATGAAGTCGACCTGATCGAGTTGCCGGATGGTGCCGAGCTTGATCCAGCCCACCGTCTCGCCGCCCAGTACGGCGACCGCGGTGACCAACATCGCCACCGGGAAACCGACCAGCAACGCCAGCGCCGCCCGCCGGGCGAGGTAGCCGCGGCGGCGCACAATCGACACCGCGAGCGCGGCCAGCGGCCCGAACTCCGGGCCCACCACCATCGCGCCGACAACCGTGACCGGCGAGTCCGTCACGACGCCGACGGCCGCGATGAGGCAGGCCAGGGTCAGGAATGTCAGGAAGGTGGCGTTCAGCGTCGACTCTTCCCGAGATCGCTCGGCCAGTTCGTCCCAGATGACGGCGTCCGCAGGGTCACCGTCGGCCTCGTTCTCGGCGCGATATGCCGCCGTCGACACCACCGTGTCCACCACGTCGAGGGTGATCGCTCCGCGACGCTTGAGTCCGAGCGCCTTGAGTTCGTCGACGACGTCGTTGGCGCTTTCTCGGGCGATGTCCGCGGTGATCTCGTCACCCCGCGGATCCAGCGCGGCGTCGCGGTGCACGACGATGTGGGTCACCCCCACCTCACGGCGAAGGATTTCGAGCACCGAATCGCTCGACTCGGTCGGCGCGATCACCCGCAGATGGAGCATCCACCGCACATTAGCGGCAACTCCGATGGGGACGGCGACACGCCGCCTATCGGGGCAGCACCGCTTCGATGGCGCGGATGACCTCGGGAGCGTCCGGTTCGGTCCGGGGCCGGAACCGGTTGACGACCGTACCGTCGGGGGCGACCAGGAATTTTTCGAAGTTCCACTGGATGTCGCCCGCTTTGCCGTCGGTGTCGACGGCCTTGGTCAGCTCGGTGTAGAGGGGGTGGCGGTTGTCGCCGTTGACGTCGGTCTTCTCCAGCAGGGGAAACGTCACACCGTAGGTCGTCGAGCAGAACGTCTGGATCTCTTCGGCCGTCCCCGGTTCCTGCCCCATGAATTGATTGCACGGGACGCCGACCACCGTCAGGCCCCGGCCGCCATAGTCCTTCGCCAGCTTCTCCAGCGCCGCATACTGCGGAGTCAGCCCGCACTTCGAGGCGACGTTCACGACTAGCGTTGCGCCGTCGGATAATTGGGCCAGCGTGGCCGGTTTGCCGTCCAGGGTGCTCAGGGCGATGTCTTTGAGGGTCACCACACCGACGCTAGCACCGGGGAGGCTGTCCGATTTTGTTCATGATCTACTTCGTCGCCGCCTTGTCCGATCGCCAAACCGCCCAGGCTAACCGCCACCCGCGCGGAAGCAGCATGGGCACCCGTGCCTGGTAACGCCGGTACTGCTCACCCAGGGCCGCCACCAGATCTCGCTCCTCGAACTGCAGCGCGATCAGGATGTAGACAGTGAAGGCCGCGGCGAACAGCGCATGTCCCGTTGTCATGGTCGGGGCAGCCCAGAACGCGAGCAGGAACCCCAGCATCAGCGGATGGCGGACCAGCCGGTAGAGCAGCACGGCGCGAAAGCCCTTCTGCACATGCGGCTTCGACGACAGGTTGTGCAGCACCTGCCGAAGCCCGAAAAGTTCGAAGTGGTCGATCATGAACGTCGATGTGAGCGCAATCAGCCACCCGAGAGCACCTACCGCGTACACCGCTGTCCGAGCCGGCGTGGAATCGAGCTGCCAGACGGTGATATCGATCGAACGCCACTGCCAGTACAACAACGCCAACGCTGCGCTGGACACCAGCACATAGGTGCTGCGCTCGACGGGTTCGGGGACGAACCGGGTCCACCATCGTTTGAAGGCGGGTCGGGCCATCACGCTGTGCTGCAGCGCGAACAGCAGCAGCAAGCCGAGATCGATGGCCATCGCCTGTACAGGGGGGTCCTTGAGGGCGCGGTCGACGCTGCGCGGTACCGCCACGTCCACCACGAACCCCACCAGGTACCCGAATGCACCGAGGAACGCGACGTAGCTGAGAGCGCCGTAGACCAACCCAACGAGGCGAAGGGGCGTCCCCGCGTCCGCGGTCATAGCCGCCCCAGTGTGGGAGCGAACCGGGCAGCCGGTGCCGTTGTCGTCAACGTCGACAGAGTATTTCGACTCGTTCATGGTGCCGGTCACCTCGCGGGAATGATGTTCTGGTTGATACGAAATGTGTTGTCCGGGTCGTACTCCGCCTTGATCTCGGTGAGCCGGCGGTAGTTCGGCCCATAGGTGGCGCGGACCCGGTCTTGGCCTTCCTCCATCAGGAAGTTGACGTAGGCGCCGCCCGCGGAAGAAGGACGCGTTGCCTCCCAATAGTCCGCCGTAAACTGCCGCAGGGCAGGGCCGTTCGCCGGATCAGGGTCGACTCCGACGATGACTTGCGAGAAGTTGACGTCGCGGTAGGCCCACGCGGTCTCGGTTTGTCCGACCCGGTGCACCGCCCCGTCGATCGGGTACAGGTGCATCGCGGAGTGCATCGTCGGCAGTTCCTCGACGAACCGGGCGTGGGCCTGCACCGCGCCGTCGTCGATCTTCCGGAAGAAGTCACCACGCCAATACCACTGCAGCCCTCGGGGATACAACCCGTCGAACGTCGACTGCAGCGAAGGATAAGGGGCCTCGCCGATGCCATCGAAGGCGGGCTTCATCAGCCGGACGGGCGCGAACACCTCCTCGGCGCGCGCCGGGTCGCCGGTGTAGCACCACACGACAGAGCAGGCCTTCTGCAGGTGGAATTCCGGTGGGAAGGGATTGCCCGGCGGCACCGTCATCGTCGCGAAAAAGCCGTAGAGGTCGTCGTCTTGAGCGGGGATGAAGTCGCGGAACCAGCTGAGGATGTCGGCGGTGGCCGCACTCGGCCACGCCGTCGGACCACAGATGACCGACTGCACCGGGTGCAGCTGGAACGTGAACGAGGTGACGACACCGAAGTTGCCGCCGCCGCCGCGCAACGCCCAGAACAGATCGGGGTGCTGCGACCCGGAGGCGACGACGATCCGCCCGTCGGCCAGCACCACCTCCGCTTCCAGCAGGTTATCGATGGTCAGGCCGTACTTGCGCGAAAGATAGCCGTGGCCGCCGCCCAAGGTCAGCCCCCCGACTCCGGTCGTGGCGATGACTCCCGAAGGAGTCGCCAACCCGAAGGCGTGGGTGGCCGCGTCGACCTGTCCCCAGGTCGCGCCACCCTGCACCCGGACGGTCCGGGTATCGGCGTTGACCTCGATCCCGGCCATCGGGGAAAGGTCGACGACGATGCCACCGTCGACGCTTCCGAAGCCGGGCCCGCTGTGGCCGCCTCCGCGAACCGCCACGGCCAGGCCGGTCTTGCGCGCATAGGCGAGTGCCGCGGCAACGTCGCCCGCCGATGCACACCGCACGACCATGGCGGGCCGCTTGTCGATCATGGCGTTGTAGAGCGCGCGGGCGTCGTCGTATCCCGGGTCATCCGGAAGAATCACTCTCCCGGCCAATGACGTTGGGATACTGACCGCCCTCGCAGCAGACATCTCGCCACCTTTGGTCGAAGTCCGAAATCGATGCGGTGACGCTACGTCGCGGTGCCGCCACACGTCATGACCACAACGAAGCATTTCTGTTGGCGTCCGCGAATGGTCATATCTGACTATCGACTCGGTGGCCGTGGTCCCGTTACCTTGGGCGGATGGCGCAGTGGGTGCCACCACCACTTCCGGCCGAGGTCGTCGTACGCCGCCGCGGATCGTTCGTGGGCCGCTCCGGTGAATTGGCTGCGCTGGAGCAAGCCTGGGAGCGGGTCGAAAGCGGAGATCGCCAGGCGATTTTCGTCGGCGGGGAACCCGGGGCCGGCAAGTCTCGTCTGGTCGCCGAGGTCGCGGGTTCCCTGGCCGACCACGGAGTCGCCGTCCTGGTGGGTAGCTGCACCGCGGATGCCGGCGTCCCCTACGAACCGTTCGCGGAGGCGCTCGACCGTCTCTTGTCGGCAAGTGCTGCCGGTTCTTTCGCGCAACCGTTGGTCGAGGCGGGAGCGCAACTGATTCGGTTGTCGTCCCAGGTGCGGCGGCATGTTGCGGACTTGCCGGTCACCGACCACGCGGGCACCGGCCGACGGGTACTCCTGGATGCGCTGACCGGTTTTCTGCGCCACTTGGCAACTGAGCGACCCATTGCGCTGATCCTCGAAGACTTGCATTGGGCGCAGCTCCCGACGCTGGCGATGCTCGAACATGTGCTGGCCGGTTGCGCCGATGTACGCATGCTGGTGGTGGCGACGTTTCGCACCACCGCGCCGGAGCGCTCCGATGAGCTGCTGACCCGAATGGCGGAGATGCACCGGTTCGACGGTGTGCGCCGTCTGGATCTGGACGGCCTCGACACCGAGGCGATCGCGGAATTCGTCCGCCGCACCGAACGATTGTCCCGTTCGGCGCTGCGCACCGCGGCGGCCCTGCTACGCGACAAGACCGGTGGTAACCCCTTCTTCCTAACCGAACTCTGCAAGGATCTGGAACGACGAGGGGGCGTCGCTGCGCTCAGTACACACCGATCCGTTCCCAGCTCCATCGGCGACGCCATCGCCGGTCGGCTGGCCGGACTGGGGTCCGCTGTGCGGGAGATCATCGAGCAAGCCGCGGTGCTCGGCGAAACTTTCGACCTGCCGGCGCTGATCGCCGCCAGTGAAGCCGATCTGGCGGTGACGCTGGCGGCCGTCGATTCGGCCGAGGGCGTCGGCCTGATCAGTTCGGTACAGGGATCGGACGGGGAATTCTCGTTCGTGCACGCACTGACTCGCGAAGCCGTGGTCGCCAGGATGGCGGCCTCACGATTGCGGATATTGCACGCCCGCGCCGCCCGGGCCCTGGAGGAACGCGCCGACCCTTCGGTGATCCCGCGCCTGGCCAATCACTACCTGCTGGCCCATGTGCTCGGCTACCACGAGCAAGCCCTGCGCTACGCGCGGGAAGCGGCCCGGATCGCCGAGCACAGCCTGGCTTATGAAGACGCCGCGACCTGGTATGAACGTGCCTCGTCGCTGCCCGAGCTGAGCCGCGCCGAGCGGGCTGGGTTGCGACTCGGATCGGCCGCGAACCACGTTCGGGCCGGCGACTTCGCGCGCGCCCGCGGCATGTACGAGAACATCAGCGCGACCGACGATCCGCTGGTGCGACTGGAGGCGGCCATTGGTTACGAGGACGCGAATTGGCGTCCCGGGCTCGCTGATTCGAAGGCGGCCGACCTGTTGGCCGCGGCGCTGGAATCGTGCGGTCTGGACGCCGACGACCCACGCTACGTGCAAGCGCTGGGCAGTTTCGGCCGGGCGCTGGCGTTCGCCGGTGAGACGGTGCGTGCCCGAGATGTCAGCAGCCTGGCCATCGAGCGCGCACGCGGGGGAGACGACCCGGCGGTGCTCCTACATGCCCTGGAAACAAGTCTCTGGCACGGTCTCACGCCGGACATGTGCGAGCACCAACTGCAACGGTCGACCGAACTCTCACGCATTGCGCTGGCTCGGCGGGACTACGAGGCGCTGGGCTCAGCCGCGCACTTCCGGGCCCTGGCGAGCTATCAGGCGGGACGGCCCGACGACCTGGCCGCGGCGGTGGCCGACATGCAGCGTGCGGGCCAAACGTGCGGACAACCGTTTTTCAGCTTCGTAGGCTCCTGCGCTCACGGAGGCCTGGCGTACTTGCGAGGTGACTTCGAAGACGCAGAGCGGTGGGCCGAGATCGCGGTACGCACCGGCGGATTACTCGGCAGCGACACGACCGAAGGCTCCTACGGAGTCCAGATGTTCATGATCCGGCGCGAGACGGGGGCCCTCCGGCGGTTCAGCGGATTCGTTGACGGCAGTGAGACTTTCGCCGGTCGTTGGCTGCCCGGGTTGCTGGCTCTGTACACCGAGGTCGACTGTGAGCGGGGCATGGTCCGTGCGCTCAACCACCTGCTCAGCCGCAACCTCGGCGAACTGTCCGAGGCGGCGCGCTGGCCGATGGAGTTGATCTTCATGGTGGAAGCGGCTCTGGCGTTGGGGAACCGGGAAGCGGCCCACACCCTGCGGCCGTTTGTGGCGCGTTACGAAGGCAAGAATCTGATGGCGGGACAGTTCGTCGCGGTGTTCGGCAGCGCGGACCGTTACCTCGCCCGGATTGCGGCGCTGAACGGCGAAATCGATTCTGCCAATGCCTATTTCAGCTCGGCTCTGGAGATGGACCGACGACTGGGTTCGGTGGTGCACGTCGCCGAGACCCTCGCCAGGCGCGCACTGTTCGCGCTCGCCCACGGCGATACCGGACCCGCCAGGCAGTGGGCCGACGAGGCCCGCGCCATCGCCGCACGGATCGGGCAGACTCGGGTGGTCGAGCTGGTGGACTTGCAGATGACGGCGCACGGCCCGGACGGTCTGACCGAGCGAGAGGTCGAGGTGTTGCGGCTGCTGGCAGAGGGGCTGAGTAACCGGGCGATCGGTGAACGTCTTTTCATCAGCTCCAACACGGCCGCAAACCATGTTCGCAGCATCCTGATCAAGACCGGCGCCGCTAACCGCACACAGGCGGCCATGTACGCCGCTGACCACGAATTGCTGGGATAGCGATCAGATTTCAGCCATTCGCCCCGACGGTGTCACCCGGCCGGAGACTTCGACGATGACGTCTGCCGGCAGGCCGGCCCGCACCGCCGCTGACCTGATCGCCTCCGGCGTCGGCGCCTCGTAGAGGCAGTAGGTTTTGCGCTTGTCAGCGGACAGGAAGGAGTACAGCCAGCGAACGCCTTCCTGGTCGTTGATCCGGGTGATGCCATCCGCCGCTTCCAGGCTCGGTTCCAGCTCTTCGGCGTAGTTCCGTTCGACCATGAATATCGGCACCGCGTCTCCTTCGCTTGCGGTCGAACCCCCACCACGGCCGCCGAATATCGGGGCCGTACCTTCTCAAGATAGCCGCTTGCGGCGGGCTAGATTACCCGCATGCGCATTGTTCGCCTGTACGGTGTGGTCCTGTCGATCCTCGCGGCGAGTTTGCTGCTGGCAACCCCCGCCGGCGCGCAGCCGCCGGCCAAACTCACCGACCACATCACCGACATGACCGGGGCGTTGACGGATTCGGGTCGGGCGGCGGTCAGCTCGGCGGTGGACCGGCTGTATCGCGAGAAGCACCTACAGCTGTGGGTGGTCTATGTCGACAACTTCTCCAGGTTCAAGCCTGAGAATTGGGCAGATCGAACCCGCAGCGCGACCGGGATGGGTGACCACGACGCGTTGCTGGCCGTGGCCACGAACACCAAGCTCTACACGTTCACCGCGCCGGGGATCGCGGCAGACGAGTTGAGCGTTCTGCAGAGAAACCGCATCGAGCCGGCGGTGAGCGCGAAAGACTGGAGTGGTGCCGCGGTCGGCGCGGCCGACGGGTTGAACACAGCGCCAAGCTCGTCCAAGCGGGTTTGGCTTCTCATCGCGATCGGTGTCGGCGCGGTGGTGCTGATCGTGATGCTTGTCCTGCTCTACCGGAGGCACCGCCGGCGGCGCGCCGCACGTGCGATTGAAGCCGGAGACGGCCGGGCGAGTGTCGACGGCCCCCTTGACCCGGCGGGGCGGGCGTTGTCCACCGCAGAGACCAGAGTGCGTCAGATCTCCGACTACGCCGCTAAGTACCGTCAGAGCGTCGGGGCGGAAGCCAAGTCCAGGCTCGACGAGGCCAAACGACACTTGGCGGCCGCGCACAGCTCGGCATCCGGCAACCAGCGCGACGCCATCGCTCACGCCAACCAGGCTTCGACGCTCGCCGCGCAGGCACAGGCGCTGGCAAACGCCGACGTACAGGCAGCGCACCGCGCGCGGGGTTCTCGAAGTGCCCGGTGATCAGCGGCTCACGCGAACATCTGCCGGAGCAACTAGCTTTCCGTAATCGATCCCACCGTGGACGTCAGTAGGCGATACCGGCAAGAATCTCGTTCTGCCGCAAACCGGTTCGCACACTGCGGCTGTCGCTGCCGACCGGCGCCGCCGGTTGCTTGACGGACCCGCGGTGTTTTCGGCATCCACCGCGCCATTTCGCGCTGCAACGGCAGGCGTGACGGGACTGCCTGCGCCACAGAGCTTCCAGGCCTGCACGTCGGCGCGGGAACGCGCACCGAGGGAAGCGCTTCTCGGTTGCTTACCGTAGCCTCAACCGAGACGGCGCGATGCCGAAAGATCCATGCTCGCGGACTACGGAGTTGAAACCATGTGGCTGACAACCGTTTCGGTGCAACTGGACTCCGGGAGCAACCTGAGCCAGAGGACCTGAGCTATGCCCGCCGCAACCGCCATACATTTCTTCCTCGAATTGGCCGTCATTCTGGGAGCGTGCCGTCTGGTGGGGTTGCTGGCCCGATTCGTCGGGCAACCGCAAGTCGTAGGTGAAATGATCGCCGGGGTACTTCTCGGACCCTCGCTGCTGGGCCGAATTGCGCCGGGCATACAACACCATTTATTTCCCCCGGGGCAATTGAACACCGTCCTCTACATCATGGCGCAAATTGGCTTGGTGCTCTACATGTTCCTCATCGGGCTCAATTTCGACGTAAACCTCATCAAACATCGGGCCGGCACCGCGGTCGCCGTCTCTGCTGCCGGAATATTCGCGCCGCTTGCGCTGGGATCGCTTCTCGCTGTGCCCCTGCTCGCGCGAGGAATTTATTTCGACAAAAGCGTCACATTGGTCATGGCCATGATGTTCTTGGGCGCGTCGATCGCCACCACGGCATTTCCTATGCTGGCCCGGATCATCTTCGAACAGCGGCTCTCCGGCACGCCGTTGGGGACCCTGGCGCTGGCGTGTGGCGCGGCCGATGATGCGCTCTCCTGGTGTCTTTTGGCAATAGTGCTCGCCATCCACCGGGGAAATCCCGCCCTGGCTGCCACCGCGATAGTCGGCGGAATCCTCTACAGCGTGTTGCTGGTGACTGTCGGGCGAAAGGCACTCAATGTGCTGGGCACGATCTCCGAACGACGTAACACGATCACCGCGCCCGTGTTGAGCACCGTCCTGATCCTCCTCATGGCGTGCGCCTGGTTCACCGACACGATCGGTATTTACGCGATATTCGGTGCCTTCGTTCTCGGCGTGGCTATGCCGTCCGGTTTTTTCGCACAAGAACTCACCACCAGGCTCGAGCCCCTGGTGACCACGTTTCTGCTGCCGCTGTTTTTCGTCTATTCAGGACTGAACACGCAGATCGGGCTGCTCAACAGCCCGACATTGTGGGCAGTGACGCTGGGCATTCTCGTCGTGTCGGTTGCGGGAAAAGGCTTGGCGTGCGCGGTGGCTGCTCGGTTGAATAAGGTCCCGCTGCGCGAATCCATCGCACTGGGATCATTGATGAATGCGCGAGGGCTCATCGAGCTCATCCTGCTCAACATCGGTCTGCAAGCCGGCATCATCACACCGACGCTCTTCACCATTCTGGTCTTGGTCGCCATCGTCACGACCCTGATGGCCACGCCCATATTCGAGTTCGTCTACGGTCGGCACCGAGTGGACGAACCGAGCGTCCCGCCAGAGCGGGCGATCGCAGTCAGGGAAGGCTAGTCCTGTCTTGGCTTTGCCTCCTATGGCATATCAGACCGCGTTGGCCGGTCGGACTTCCCTGAGAACCGGAGCATGATTTCGTGTAACCTAATTAACTATTAAGTGTCTTTGCCAAACACTCCTGCTAAGGGGGACGAGTGGACGTGCGGGCGCAGCTGTCGCAACTGAGCTCGGAGGCGCGTCAGGCCCTGGCGCAGAAGATCAAGAGTCAACTCTCAGACAGCGAAGACCGCTCGTGCGAGTACGACGTGGCCATCGTCGGAGGCGGCGTCGCAGCACTCACTCTGGCTTTGGAGATCCACCGAGCGCGGCCCCAGACCAGACTGCTCGTCATCGAGCCGAACCCGCATCCCGCCCCGGAGATCACTCACACCGTCGGTGAGTCGACGGTCGAGATCTCCGCGCAGTATCTACGGGATCGCCTCGGACTGGCCGATCATTTGAACACGGCGCAGATCCGGAAAATGGGTTTGCGAATGTTTTTTTCGCACGACGACAACGCCGATATCGCCCGCCGAATGGAACTCGGCAGTTCCTCGTTCACGGCTCAGGTGACGTATCAGATCGACCGCGGCAGGCTGGAAAACGAGCTGAACCGACGCTGCGTTGCGGCGGGCGTCAGCATTGTCTCGGGTCGGGTACGGTCCGTCGAATTCGGTCGCGGAAATCGTTCCCATTCCCTTTCCATACAGGATGGCGAAACCGTCATTCACAAGACGGCTCGTTGGGTCGCTGACGCGTCGGGGCGAAATCGGGCTTTGCCCCGGCAATTGGAGCTGAAGCGGCCCAACGAGCACAACTGCAACGCCGTATGGCTGCGCGTCGCGTCGGAAATCGACATCGGTCAGTGGAGCGATGATCCGAGCTGGCAAGCACGCCTGATCGAAGGCGACCGTGCGATGTCGACCAATCATCTGATGGGTGAGGGTTACTGGGTCTGGCTCATCCGGCTTGCCTCCGGGGCGACCAGCGTCGGGATTGTGGCCGACCCGGCGTTCCACGCGTTCAATGATTTCAACACGTTGGCCAAGGCCAAATCGTGGTTACGCGAACACGAGCCGCAATGCGCGGCGGTACTGGCGGATATCGACCATCTGATCAAAGACTTCCGGGTGATGAAGAACTACAGTCACGGCGTCACCCAGGTGTATGACGGCCGCGACCGCTGGTGCGTCACCGGCGACGCCGGAGTCTTCCTCGATCCGCTGTATTCATCGGGACTGGACCTGGTGGCGATCGGAAACGGGCTCATCACCGACATGATTGTCCGCGAACTCGGCGGGGAAGATGTCGTGGGGCGGGCCGGAATAAGCGATTCGCTCTTTCGCTCTCTCACCGAAATGTGGCTGGCGATCTACTGCAATCAGTACATTCTGATGGGCTCGCCGGCTGTCATGGCCGCGAAGGTGATCTGGGACATCGCGTTTTACTGGGGATTTTTGGGTCTGCTCTACAGCAACGATCGATTTGTCAACGTCGCCGACGATCCCGGGGTGGTGCCCCACCTGGAGGGACTCATCGCGCTGAGTAACCGGATGCAACGGTTCTTCCGAGAGTGGGCCGCAGTCGCGGATGTGCGCCCGTCCGGGGGCTTTGTCGATCTGTACGCCCCGCTGAACTTCATGGTGACGTTGCACAAAGCCATGATGGGACGCGCTGCCGATTTCACCGCGCAGTTCGACGCGAACGCGCTGCTACTTCGTCAGATTGCAGGCCAGTTGGCTGAGACGGTAGTTGCGGAGCAATGCGAGAGGTTTTCCGATGACGAGGTCATGCAGCAGGTCCAGGCGTGGCAACGGGACTCCTTCCTGCAAGAACTCCGCGCCATCTACCGCCGGGAGCAGGCAATCAACCCGATCAGCGAAGAGTGGATCGTCAGCACCACACCCGCGCTCGAATTTAGTTGATCCTGCGAAATCTTCACGCAAGTTGCAGCCTCGCCGCGCCTTCTCGGCGTCGCGGTGCCGGCTGAAAACAGCAACCTCGGCAGATCACCAGGCAACCCGCCGGCAGCGATCCAGCGATAGTCGCACTCGGGTCGTCGGTCAGAAAGGATGAACATGGGCGCCGCGCAAGGCACTCGAGAACCCTTGGCGGTCATCGGAATCGGGTGCCGATTCCCAGGCGGCGCCAACACCCCGCAAGAATTCTGGAACCTGCTGTGCAGCGGCACCGACGCGACATGCGTCGTTCCCGAAACACGTTGGAATGCCGACAAATATCACGATCCGAATCCCAAGAAGGTCGGCAAGATGGTCACCCGCCGCGGCGGGTTCCTCAGCGAAATAGACAAATTCGACCCCCAGTTTTTCGGAATCTCGCCACGCGAGGCGAACCTGCTCGACCCGCAGCAACGTTTGATGCTGCAGACGACGTGGGAGGCGTTGGAAGATGGCGGGTTACCGTTAGACGACTTGGCCGGCACCGACGTCGGTGTTTTCATCGGCGGCTTCACGCTTGACTACCAGCTGTTGCAAAACCAGGGTCGCACCAGCCGTTACCGCTTCAAGACCCATTCCGCCACCGGCATGATGATGACGATGCTGGCCAACCGGATCTCGTTCACCTTCGACTTCCGCGGTCCGAGCATGACGGTGGATACCGCATGCTCAAGCTCGCTGGTCGCGGTACACCTTGCAGCGCAGAGCATCTGGAACGGCGAATGTGATCTCGCGCTGGCCGGCGGTGTCAACATCATGGTGGGTCCCAACACGGCCATCGCCGAATCCAAGAGCGGATTCCTCAGTCCCGACGGGCGCTGCAAGGCATTCGACGAGTCCGCTGACGGTTACGCGCGCGGCGAAGGCGGGGCCGTTGTCGTCATCAAACCACTAGATCGGGCGCTCCGCGACGGCGATGAGATATACGCCCAGATCCTGGGAACCGCGGTATCGCAGGACGGCCACACCGACAGCATCACGGTTCCCAGCGAAGAGGCGCAACAATCCGCGATCACGACGGCCTTGCGGCGTGCGGGCGTTCACCCCAACGAGATCGGGTACGTCGAGGCGCACGGCACCGGTACCCCGGTCGGCGACCCGGTCGAGATGCAGGCGTTGGCAAACGCGTTGGCCGCGGACCGGCCGGCGACGCGTCCTCTCCTGATCGGATCGGTCAAGACCAACATCGGGCATCTCGAGGCCGGTGCCGGCGTTGCCGGGTTGATCAAGAGTGCGCTGGTGCTCAAACACGGGTACATCCCGGCGAACCTGCACCTGAAGCATCCCAGCGGGCGGATCCCGCTGTCGCAGATGAAGATCGACATTCCACGCATCGGCCGCGAGTTTCCCGCATGCGAACGGCGTCTGGCGGGGGTCAACTCTTTCGGGTTCGGCGGCACCAACGCCCACGTTGTGCTGGCTGAGCCGCCGGCCCGCACCGGGACGACCGTCGATGCTGAGCACCCGCCGCTGGCTGTGCTGCCCATCTCGGCGCGCAACGAGGAAGCGCTGCTGGCGACGGCACAGAACCTGGCGCAGCACCTCAGCGCTCATCCCGATCTGACGCTGGCCGATCTCGGCTACACCCTGGGCCGACGCCGCTCGCATCTGAACTATCGGCGTGCTCTCATCGCCGACAGCATCGCTGACGCCCGAGATCAGCTGCAAACCCTCGCAGACGGCGGGCAGATCGCGTCCCACCGCGTCCTGCCCACCACGCCGAAACTGGCCTTCGTGTGCACCGGCATGGGCCCGCAGTGGTGGAGGATGTGCCGGGGGCTGTTCGACGTCTATCCGGCCTTCACCGAAAGCATCCTGCGCAGCGATCGCGAACTGTCCCGCTACACGGATTGGTCGCTGGTCGAGGAACTTCTATCCCACGAGTCCGGCTCCCGGATGGCGCAGACAGCGATAGCGCAGCCGGCCAACTTCGCCATCCAGGTGGCACTGGCGGCGCAATTGGGTCGGTGGGGCATCAGACCCGACGCGGTGATCGGGCACAGCGCAGGTGAAGTGGCCGCTCATCACCTCGCCGGACTGCTGACCTTCGAGGACGCCATCCAGGTGATCTATCACCGCAGTCGCCTTCAACAACGCACCACCGGACTCGGTCGCATGCTGGCCGTCGGTCTCGGCGCCGACGTGCTGCTACAGACGCTGGACGACAAGGCGCGCGATGAGATCGGGCGTCGGGTCTCCATCGCGGCGATCAACAGCCCGTCAGCGGTGACCCTCGCCGGTGACAGCGACGTCCTGGACGACATCGCCGGCCAGCTCGACGACGCGAAGGCATTCAACAGGTTCCTCAACGTCCAGGTGCCGTACCACACGCATTACATGGATGCGGTGAAAGACGACCTGTGCAGCGCGTTGCAGGGGCTCTCCTCGGATGCCGGGACCATCCCGCTGTACTCCACGGTCACCGGTGAACTGCTGGAGCGCTACGCGGCCGGCGCCTCCTACTGGTGGCAGAACACCCGCGCCACAGTGCTTTTCGAGCCCGCGGCGCGCCGCATGCTGGAGGACGGATACACGCACTTCGTCGAGCTGGGCCCGCACCCCGTGCTGGCGTCCTCGCTCATCGAGATCGCCGGGAGTCAGCACGGCGATCGCAAGATGGACATCGTCGTCATGGCCGCCCAGCGACGCGACGACGACGATTCCCGCACGCTGATGAATTGCGTTGGCGCGCTGCACTGTCACGGCCACCCGATCGCGTGGGAGGCGCTCTACCCGGGCGGGGGAGCGCGACTGCTCAAGCTGCCCAGCTACCCGTGGCAATCCAAACGCTACTGGAACGAAACCCAGGAAGCCGTGGAGGATCTGCACTACAACCCGATCCATCCGCTGCTGGGGCAACCGGTAAGCGCCGTGCACCCGACCTGGGAGGTCGAGTTGAGCACGCACCTGGCGCCCTTCCTCGCGGACCATCAGGTGCAGGGCAGCACGATCGTGCCCGGCGCGGTGTTCGTCGAAATGGCGTTGGCGGCGGCGACAGCAACCTATGGATCCTCGGAGCACTGTGTCGACAACCTGGTGCTCAAACGTGCCCTCATCCTCGACGAAACCTGCGATCCGGTTCTCCGCACTACGCTCAACCAGGACACCGGCGCCCTGGAATTCGCCGCGTTCACCGCGACAACCGATGGGGAGCTGCAGTGGGCGATCACGGCGACCGCGGAATTGAACACTCGCCCCAGAACGTCCGAGTCCGACCGCAGTGATTCCGCGCAAGACGCCGACCTTGTCACCACTCTCAGCGGGGAGGAATTCTACGACCGCACGCGCGCCATCGGGTTCGCATACGGTGAGGCATTTCAAGCCGTCACGAAACTCACTGCCGGCGATGGCTGGGCCGCCGCCGCGATCGCGATTCCGGCACCGATCACCGCAGAAGTCGACCGATACGGATTCCATCCCGCGCTCATCGACGCGGCGTTCCAGGCACTGTTCGGCGCCAACATCGTCGGGCAGGACGCCGACGAGAGTCCCTACCTTCCCACCAGAATCCGCCGCAGCGCCATCTACGGCTCACCGCGGGAAGACATGACCGCTCACGTGCGCGTTGTCTCGGCCACCAGGGAACGCATCGAAAGCGACATCACCATCATCGACGGCGTCGGCGAGCCGCTTGCCGTCTTCAGCGGCTTCACCGTGGAATCCCTCACCGCTTCGTCTCGCATGTCGCCCGAACGTATCGACAAGGGTCTCTACGAGATTGTTTGGCAGGCAATCGAAGACACCGGATACGAGCTGGAGAGCGCGGCCCCCGAGCGCGGTTGGCTGGTCCTGGTCGACGACTCCGGCGTCGGTGCCGCGGTCATAGAACAGCTCCGTGGCCATGGCCAACGGGCCTGGGCGGTCGAACGCCGATCCGGCGCTGCGCTGACCGAAATCGACGGCGGGTACGTGGTGGATCCGCGGCGTCCCGAACAGCTGCGCCAACTGCTCGCCGCACACCTGCAACGGGCCGGTGATGTCGCCGGGTTGGTCGACTGCTGGCCGCTGGACATCACCGGACAGTCCGAAATCGACTACAAGATTGGTCTTTTCGCGATTCTGCAGCTCGTCAAAGCCTTCGCCGATCAGGACACGGTGCGGCCCCGGTTGTACGTAGTGACCGGCAACGCGCAACCGGCGCCGGGGACTACGACGCTAGCCGTCGACCAGGCCCCGGTGTGGGGGCTCGGCCGTGTCATCGGGCACCAGGAATTCGCCGATCAGTGGGGCGGGCTGCTCGACATCGACGACGCCGACGACCACGTCCAGAACGCCGCGCGCATCTGCCGGCACCTTCTCACCGACGATTCTGAGGACCAGGTGGCGATACGCGGCGGCACCACCTACGTTCCCCGGCTTCGCCTGTGCAGCAGCCTGACCAAACCGTTCCCCACCAAACTCACCAGTGCTGCCACCTACGTCGTCACCGGCGGAGGCGGCGCCCTGGGCCGCATCGTGGCCACTTACCTCGCCGAACGCGGGGCGCGCCACATCGCGCTGCTGGGCCGAAGCGAGATCCCGCCGCGGGAGCACTGGCCCGAGCTGGCCCAGGGCAGCGCGCATTTCGCGACGGTGGACACCATCCGCACCATCGAACGCCTTGGCGCTCAGGTGATCACCGCCAGTGTCGACATCACCGACGCCGACCAGGTGCAGACGTGGCTGAGCAATCACACCCGAGCCGGCGGTCGACCGGTCCGCGGGATCATCCACGCAGCGGGCTCAGTTGACGATCAACTCCTGGTCAACATGAGCGAAGCCGATTTCGCCACGGTGCTGGCGCCGAAGATCACCGGTAGCCGTGTGCTGCACGAGACCTTCCAGGGCTGCGATCTGGAGTTCTTCGTCATGTTCGGTTCCGCTGGTTCGGTCATCGCCTCACCCGGACAGGGCAACTACGCTGCCGCGAACGCGTTCCTGGACGCGTTCGCGCACTATCGGCAGGCCCGGGGGCTGCCCGCGCTCACCATCGGATGGGGCCCCTGGTCGGTGGGGATGGTCGAGGAGCTCAAGCTGGAGAAGGTATATGCCCAGCGTGGAATCGAACTCATCACCCCCGCCGCCGGCGCGCGGATACTCGACCGGCTGATCAACCAGCGGACGCCCAACGTCGTGGCCATCACTGCCGATTGGAGGCGGGCCCGCAGCGTCGGGCTCGGTGCGGGGCTGCCGCCGATGTTCTCGGAACTGGGAACGGCCGAGACGGCGGCGGATCCGGCGGATTCGGAATCGTCGATACTCCAGTTTCTCTCCGGGATTCCCGAAGCCGACCGGCTCGACGCAGTCGCCGGCCACGTCCGTCAGATCGCTGCTGTCGTCTTCGATCTCGCCGTCGGCGAGATCGGTCCTGACGACACCCTCAACGACATCGGCTTGGATTCGATGATGGCCATGGACTTCAGGGTGCGGGTCAATTCGATGTTCGCGATCGACCTGCCGGTGCTCGAACTGCTGCGGGGGGTGAGCGTCAACTCCCTCGCCGCCCGAATACTGGCAGAGCTGCATTTGCCGGGTGCCGACGCCGACGCGGTCTCCGATCAGGAGGCAGAACCGAGTACCGCTGACGACGAAGTCGATCGACTCATCGACCAGCTGTCCGAGGCTGAACTGCGACAGCTCCTGGCCGAACTCGAAGGAGGCGAGCAGGAGGCCGGAGGGACGCAATCGTGAGTGCGGCTGCGGGCACGTCTACCGATCAGTCGTCCGCGGTGCGCGTCCGCGGTTTGTCCAAGGCATACGGGAATATTCAGGCGGTACGCGAGCTGGACCTCGATGTCGGGTACGGCGAGATCTTCGCAATCCTGGGACCCAACGGCGCGGGCAAGTCGACCACCATCGAAATCCTCGAAGGCCACCGTAAACGCGATGCCGGCGAGGTGGCGGTGCTGGGCGAAGATCCCGGAACCGCCGGCAGGTCCTGGCGCGCCAAGATCGGCATAGTGCTGCAGGAGGCCAGCGACTTCGGCATGCTGACCGTGTCCGAAACCATGCACATGTTCGCGAAATGCTATGGCGAAGCTCGAGTTCCGCAAGAGGTGCTCGAACTCGTCGGACTCGGTGCGGTGTCGGGTTCGAAAGTGCGGACGCTGTCCGGCGGGCAACGCCGTCGCCTCGACGTCGCCCTCGGCATCATCGCCATGCCTAGCATGCTTTTCCTCGACGAACCGACGACCGGTTTCGACCCGGAAGCCCGACGGCAGTTCTGGGACCTCATCAGACTGTTGGCCGGCGACGGCACGACCATCCTGCTCACCACCCATTACCTCGACGAAGCGGCCACCCTGGCCGACCGCGTGGCCGTCATCGCCGAAGGAAGAGTGGTCGCAGTCGATTCGCCGACGAAATTGACCGGTTACGTGAAGTCCGCGGCGACGGTCCGGTGGATGGAGGGCGACCGGGTCCACGTGGAGGAGACCGATCATCCGACCGAGCTGATCAGACAGCGGTCCCGGGACGGAGTGGAATTGAGTCAGCTGACCGTTACCCGGCCGACGCTGGAAGACGCGTACCTGCAATTGATCGGCCGGGCATGATGGCCGTCGACCACACCAGACGCACCCGACCGACGAGACACCGCGCCGCTGAGTCCGATTCAGCGCTGCCGTCACCCGTGCGCATCGGATTGTCGCGCGTTGTCCCCGAACTCAAGATGTTCTACCGTCGCCCCGAACAGGTGGCACTGACATTTTCGATGCCGGCTGTCATCTGTATCTTGTTGGGGTCCATCTTCTCCGCGAAGCTGCCGGACAGCGATACCAGCACCGGCGCCGTGATCGCCGCCAGCATGCTCGCCTACGGCATTCTCTCGACATCGTTCATCAACCTGGGCATCAGCATCGCGGCCGACCGCGACACCGGCGCCCTGCGACGGCTTCGCGGGACGCCGACGACCGCGTCGTCGTATTTCATCGGCAAGATTCTGCTGGTTGCCGTCGCCAGTCTCGCCGAGGCCGTGGTGCTGCTCTCGGTGGGAGTGCTGATCTTCAAACTGCGGCTGCCCACAACCGTTTTCGGCTGGTTCACGCTGACCTGGGTGTTCCTGCTGGGTATCGTCAGTTGCTCGTTGCTAGGCATCTTCATCAGCAACTTCGCCAGTAATGCGGTCTCGGCGGCCGTCCTCACCAACGGCCCGGCGGTCGGGCTGCAGTTCCTGTCCGGAACCTATGTGCCGCTGATGGTATTGCCGGCGTGGATGCTGACCATCGGATCTGTCTTTCCGGTGAAATGGATGGCGCAAGGCTTCCGGTCGGTGCTGTTGCCGCAAAACATGGTGGTGTTCGAACCTGCCGGCAGCTGGGAGCACTGGCAGACGTTCTTCATCCTGACGGCATGGAGTATCGGCGGGTTGATCGCCTGCCTCGCCGTTTTCCGATGGTCCGACAAGAACTGAGCCAAAGCGATACCATCCACCGCTGGGCAGCGCTCCTGGGGCGCACACGGGATGGTAGGAGTGGCAGCGATGTCGGTTGTGGTCGCCGAGTTGCACGTGATCGCCTCAGCGGCGTCGGATCTGAGCCGCATCGGCGCGACGATCAGCACGGCCAACGCGGCGGCGGTACTGCCGACCACCCAGATTGCCGCCGCGGCGGCTGACGAGGTCTCCGAGGCGGTAGCCGACCTGTTCGGAACGTTCGCCCGCGACTATCAGGCCCTGGCCACGCAAGTGGCCGCGTTCCACGACGGAGTGGTCCGGGGACTTAACTCGGCGGCACGGGCCTACACCGATACCGAGGTGGCCGGTGCGACCCGGCTGGCGGACGGCGGCACCTCGGCTGCGTCTGCTCCCACGCTGGCCAAGCCGGCCCTGTCGCTCTACGGGCCGACGGCCCTGATCATGGGTCCCACCGGGAATCCGGTGCCCTCGGGCCATTACCTGCGTCAGGTCTACAACCTCTACATCCGGCCGTTCTTCCCGGGCGCGACGCCCTTCGGCTTGACCACACCCGAACAGTTCCAACCGTTCAGCGGCATTCCCAGCCTGACCTTCGACGAATCGGTGGCCCGCGGAGCGTCCATCCTGCACGGCGCGATCATGGCCGAATACGGCGCGGGACGAGACGCCGTCGTGCTGGGCTTCTCGCAAAGCGCCTCGGTGGCCACCATGGAAATGCGTCACCTGGCCAGCCTGCCGCCCGACCTGCGCCCGGGTCCGGATCAGTTGTCGTTCGTGTTGCTGGGTAATCCCAACAACCCCAACGGGGGCATACTGGCCCGTTTTCCCGACGTGCACCTTCAGCCCCTCGGCCTGACCTTCTCCGGCGCCACACCAGACAGCATCTACCCGACGACCGTCTACACCCGGCAATACGACGGCTGGGCCGACTTTCCGCAATACCCACTCAACGTCGTGTCCTCCGCCAACGCGATTCTGGGCATCTTCTATTCGCACGGCACTTACCAGGAGCTGACGGCCGCGCAAATCGCCGCAGGCACCGTTGCGCCGGTGTCTCCGACGGCTACCGACCTCACGTACATCCTGATTCCCACCGAGAATCTGCCGCTGCTCCAGCCGTTGCGTGGGGTGGTGCCCGAACCGCTGCTGGACCTCGTTCAACCGAACCTGCGGGTGATCGTGGAGCTGGGCTACGACCGCACCGGTTACGCGGACGTGCACACGCCGGCCGGCCTGTTTCCGACACAGCTTGATCCGCTGGCGGTGATCGGCGACTTCGCCCGAGGCACGGAACAAGGAGTCAACGACGCCCTGTTCGGTGTAGGACTGCCGCAGCTACCGAATCTGCCTATTCCGGAGCATCTTTCGTCGCCGATCGCGATCAGGGTGCCGGCCATACCCACCGACTTCCCGGTGCCGCCGCAGCTGACGCACGCCGTCAGCACCCCCCTGAACGACCTGGATCGATGGGTCAGCACCGTCATCGACGATCAGATCGATCCCGTCATCACCTCCAGCATTTATCAGTTCGGTGATTCACTGTCGGACGAGGCGATCCGTCATGGCGCCCCCGCGGCCGTGGTCAATGCCATCGAAATTGGCCGGCTGATAGCACCGGTTCTGATCGCCGGACCCGGGTATTTCGTCACCTCGGATCTGCACTACTTCGCCACCGGCGTCGATCATCTGGCGGCCGGTGACCTCGGCGGCTTCAACCGGTACCTGCAACTCATTCCCGCGACCAACGCGATGTTCGGTGTCTTCGGCGTCGGGATCGGGGCGGTAGCGGTCGGGTCGGCGCTGATTGGTCGGCCGTTCCCGTTCACGTCCTGATCGAAGGTGATGCCAGAAATGAAGCCTTCCCGCCTACGCCGCGGGCTGCAAGACTCTCATCTGCCATGGAACAATCGATCGAGGTCAGGCCATTGAAGAAAGGTTCGCGTATGCGTCGCCGCTCCGGCTCATCCACCCGCTCTGATCACCACTCGGCATCGGCCTAATTGATCCAACAGGGAGTCGAAATGACATTCATGCTCGCTCGCCGTAGCGCTGCGATATTGGGTTGTGCTGCGGCGCTTGCCTTCCCGACGGCGATTGCCAGCGCCGACCCGCCTGACCCGCACCAGCCCGACATGACGAAAGGGTTCTGTCCCGGTGGGCGCTGGGGTTGGGGCAACTTGGCGGTATGCGACGGCGAGAAGTACCCCGACGGGTCGTACTGGCACCAGTGGATGAAGACCTGGATGGTCGGTCCGCAGTTCTACTACGACTGCGTCAGTGGCGATGAGCCGATGCCCGGTCCGCCGCCACCCGGCGGCTGCGGCGGAGCGATTCCGCCCGAGGGGGCCGCGCCGGCGAACTGACCGCCGCGGTTCACAACGACGGCAGCTGGTCGAGTTCGACGATTGACGGCAGCGGTCGCCGCGGGTCGTCAATCACCACCGTCAACAGCTTCTGCAGGCGTTGAACGATGAGTTCCACGGCTGCGGGTGAGAATACCGAAGTACGGTATTCAACGACCCCACTGATTCCGGCGGCTTCGCCGGTATCCGTGAAGTGCTCGGCCAGGGACAACAGAAAGTTCATCCGCGCGGTCCCGGTGTGTACGGGAATCGGGGTGATGTCCAAATCGCCGAGTATCAGCTCCGCGGGTTTGTTGTTCTGCCACGCCAGCATGACCTGCGTCAACGGCCCCGGCGGGAACGAACGGGCGGCGTTGATCCGGTCGACGAGCATCCCGTAAGGCATGTCCTGGTGGTCGAATGCTTGCAAGCTGTGGTGCCGCACCTGATCCAACACACGTGCGAAGTCCATGTCGTCGGCCAACTCGACGCGTAGCAACACGGTGTTGACGAAGATGCCGACCAGGTCGTCGAGCATCGGGTGGCGGCGCCCGGCGACGGCAATGCCCACGACAACGTCGCTGCTGGCGGCCAGTTGTGAGAGCAGCACGGTCAAGCCCGCTTGAACGACCATGAAGCTGGTGGCATGGTGCTCACGCGCCAGCCGGTTCACCTGGCGGTGCAACGTCGCGGGCCACTGTACGACCGCCGTATCGCCATGGTTGTCATACGAAGTGGGGCCGGCGTCGGCCAGGGACAACGCGGAGGGTGCGGGCATGTCCGCGAGCGTCTGTTCCCAGTACCGAAGTTCGGCGGCGATCACGCTGTCGTCGTCCGCCGGATCACCTAGATGTGCACGTTGCCACAGCGCGTAGTCGATGTACTGGATCGGCAACGGCTCCCAGAGCGGCGCCTGCCCGGCCCTTCTGCTGCGGTAGGCCACGCTGAGATCGGCGGCCAGCGGGGCCAGTGACCAGCCGTCGACCGCGATGTGGTGCAGCACGAGAGCCAGCACGTGTTCGTCATCGGACCGTCGGTAAAGCCGGGCCGACAGGGGCAGCTCGGCAGCGACGTCGAATTGGTGGCGGGCTTGCGAGGCAACGGCTTCGGTGATCCGGTCCGGCGTCCAGCTGGTGGCATCGATGACCTCCCAGCGCAATTCGGTCTCTTCCACCGGCAGGACCATCTGGTGCGGTACGCCGTCGACGGCTGGGTAGATGGTTCGCAACGGCTCGTGGCGATGCACCAGATCGGTCAAAGCCAGTGCCAGTGCCTGCGTATCGAATTGGCCCCGCAACTCGAAAACCCAGGGTATGTTGAACACCGCAGACGGCCCCTGCGCTTGGATGACACTCCACATGCGTTGTTGGGCAAGGGATAAGGGGACGGTTTTCGGCCGCTCAACCTGCGCAAGCGATATCGGCGCAGCGGTTCCCGTGTTGACGTGCGGCGTCAACTGGGCGACGGTCGGGGCGTCGAACAACACCCGCACGGACACGTCCGCGGCCAGGGCGGTGTTGACCGCCGAGACCACGCGCATCGCCAGCAATGAGTCGCCGCCGAGGTCGAAGAACGACTGGTCCGTACCGACGCGCTCCAGGCCGAGGACCCGCGCAAAGATCCCGGCGACGATTTCCTCTACCGGCGTTGCCGGCGGCCGGTACCCGGCGGTGGTGTATTCGGGAACGGGCAGGGCGGCGACGTCGAGTTTGCCGTTGACGGTCAGCGGCAACTTGCTGAGCGCCATCACGGCCGCCGGAAGCATGTAATCGGGTAGATGGTCCCGGAGTCCGGCGCGGACCGCGTCGGGTTCGGCCTCGCCGGTGATATAGGCCACCAGGCGTTTCACGCCCGGACTGTCTTCGCGGGCGATGACGACGGCGTGCTCCACACCCGTCGACCGAACCAGGGCCGCGGTGATCTCGGCCGGCTCGATGCGGTAGCCGCGAATCTTCACCTGCTCATCGGAGCGACCCTGGTACTGCAGCTGTCCATCAGGACCCCAACAGGCCAGGTCTCCGGTGCGGTACATACGGCTTCCCGGCGCCGCGGCCCCAGCGAACGGGCACGCCACGAAGCGCGACGCGGTTAATCCCGGTCGACGCCAATACCCAACTCCCAGTTGGCTTCCGGCGACGTAGAGTTCCCCGACGACGCCCACCGGCACCTGCCGCAACCAGCGGTCCAACACGAAAATCGCCGTCGCCGGCAGTGGTCGCCCGATCGGCGCCACCCCCGACCCGGCGGTCAGCGGTGCGCTGACGGACACGCAGACGGTGCATTCGGTAGGGCCGTAGGCGTTCACCATCACCCGCCCGGGGCCCCAGCGGTCCACTACCTCGGCGGTGCAGACTTCACCACCGACAACCAGCGCTGTACCGGTCAACCCTTCGGTCGGCAACGCCGCAACCGCCGAGGGCGTCTGGGTCAGCGCCGTGACGTGCTCTGCCACGAGCAAGGCGTGGAACTCGTTGGGGGAGCAGGTGACGTCCTCGCCCACCACCACCAGTCGTCCGCCGCGCAACAGTGTGCTCCAGCGTGCACAAGCAGGTGTACATCTACGGTGCACTCGACACCGGCCCTACCGTGCTCACCCGGAACTTCGGGATGGCGTGGGGGGTGGGAGGGTGGCTGCTCACCCCGTTCCTGCAGAAGGCGGGCGGGGAAACCTTCGCGCGGTTGCGCGCGAGGGTGGCGGCCGAACTCACCACGACGTTCGCCAGTAAGTACACCCGGGAGGTGTCACTGGCGGGCATGCTGGCGCCCGATGCGTTCAACGAATACGTCAAGCGGGCAACCGGCGAGAAATTCCTGGTGACTCCGAACGCGTAGCCGAGGTCAGTCGGTGAAGTCGATCCGCACCGACACCGGCGTGGTCTCCAGTGCCTTCACCACGGTCGCGCCCAGGCGGCCGAACTGGCGGCCCCGGGCCACCACATCATCGTCGGGCCTAAGAGTCGCGACCCCGGTGCGCCACCGATTACCTTGCCGCACGCGCACATTCGGGTTGTCGACGATATTGCGTCCCCAGCCGGAACGGGTGCCGTGCTGGCAGATCAGCCACGCCCCGGCGTCGTCGAATTGCACGGACACCGGGACCCGACGCAGCTGTCCCGTCTTGCGACCGATGGTCTCGAGTTCGGTGGCCAGCGCGGTGCGCAGGCCCAGTCGGCTCAGGCCCTTCACCATCGGATTGAACACGTAGCGTCCGACGGCGCGTTCCCGCCGGAACTTCTGCAGGGTCTTGGGGTCGTGTGTGTCTGACATCGCGCCTCCGTCATTTATACCAATCGGTCTACCTGACATTAGTAGACCAATCGGTATACTGCAAGCAAGTGAACCCAGGACCCGGCGAGGAGACCATGACCGCCCGTGAGCGCCTGATCGACAGCGCCATCGAAATGCTGCGCCGGCACGGGGTGGCCGGCACCGGCCTGGCCGACCTGCTCGAGCACAGCGGCACCGCTCGCCGGTCGGTCTACGTAAACTTTCCGGGCGGCAAATCGGAACTGATGGCCGAGGCCACCCGAAAGGCGGGCCGGCTGTTCGATTCGGCGTTGGCGGGTGAGGCGCCCGGCAGTGATGTGCGGGCGTCTCTGGCGGCGTTCGTCAAGTCGTGGCAGGAGACGCTGCACTCGAGCGACTACACCGCCGGGTGCCCCGTCGTCGCTGCCGCACTCGGACGAACCGAGTCACCGGCAGCCGCAGATGCCGCCGGCGAGGCGTTCACCGCGTGGCAGCAGCTGATTGCCGAACGGCTGCGCGAAGAAGGAGTTGCGGTGGAAGAAGCGGCGGCGTTGGCAACCACCATCGTGGCCGCCGTCGAGGGCGCCGTCATCCTTTGTCGGGCCACACGTTCTACCGACCCTTTGGACCGGACCGCGCGGGTGCTCGACCGGTTGGTGGATCAGGGTTGATCGCCGTCCGCCACTCGTCGCAGGAGCACCACCGGGATCTGCCGGCTCGTGCGCTGCTGATATTCGGTGAAGTACGGATACATCTCGACCAGTCGCCGCCACAGCTGCGGACGCCGATCCGACGGGGCGAGGTGCGCCGCTACGTCGAATCGTTCATCGCCCACTTGCGCCACGGCACGGGGATTCGCCTGAAGATTGAGCCACCAGGCCGGGTCAGTGTCGCTGCCCGCGTAGGCGGCCGCAATCACGTACCGCTCGGCATCTCTGACATAGATCAGCGGAACCGTCTGCGGCTTACCGGTTTTGCGGCCGGTGACGGTCAGCAGCATGGTCGGATACTTGCGGTTCTGCGCCCGGCCGCGGGTCCATCGATACATCGCCGCGTGCAGGTTGCTGAACGCGCGGGTCACCGGCCGCATCGCCGGTCGGCTGAGTACGCGCCCGGCAGCGGAGAATGCTGCGGATGTCCGCGGCTGCTGAGCCAAGGACGAATCCTCCTCTCTTGCCAAACACAGCCTAATGTCGTTGACAGGTGGTGCGGCATCGACCGACAGGGGCAAGTGCGATGAAGTTCGGGATCTCAACATTCGTCAACGACGACAGCATCGATACGGTGTCACTGGCGCGGGCGATCGAGGAACGCGGATTCGAGTCGTTGATAATCGCCGAACACACGCACATCCCCGCGAGCCGCGAATCGGCCTACCCGCTCGGCGGGGAGCTGCCGAAAATCTACTACCGGACTCTGGACCCGTTCGTCACGCTGGCCGCGGCCGCGGCCGTGACGTCGACGATTGAGCTCTTCACCGGGATCGCGTTGCTCATCCAGCGGGACCCGATCATCACGGCCAAGGAGGCCGCCAGCATCGACCTGATTTCGGGTGGGCGCTTTGTGTTCGGTGTAGGCGCCGGTTGGAACCTCGAGGAGATGCGCGATCACGGCACCGACCCGAAGACCCGCGGCGCACTCCTGGACGAACGCATCGAAGCGATCAAGGCGCTCTGGACCGACGAACCCGCCGAATACCACGGCAAACACGTGGACTTCCCGCCGTCCTATATCCGGCCCAAGCCGGTGCGGAGGCCGCATCCGCCCATCTACATCGGCGGCAACTCCGACGCCACGATGAAGCGGGTGGTCCGGCACCAGGCCGGCTGGATTTCCAATCCCTTCCCGATCGAGGAAGTCACCCGACGCGTCGAGCAGTTGCGCGGCGCCGCCGGCCACGACGTCCCGCTGGCCATGTTCGGCACGCCCAATAATCTCGAATATTGGCGCGCTGCAGAGGATTTGGGCTTTGGGCAGCTGGGGCTGCTGCTGCCCACCAAACCGCGCGACGAGTCACTGCGGTTGCTCGACGACTATGCGGCCCGAGTCGCGCAGTACCGCGTCTGACATTCCCCGAGCAGACGCAGAAGCACCTCGGAGCACGTGTTCCAGTGTGCCTTTGCGTCTGCTCGCCCAACTGAAGGCGCGGAGCGAGTGACGGGATTCGAACCCGTGTGTACGGCTTTGCAGGCCGCTGCCTAGCCACTCAGCCACACCCGCGCGAACCCCTACCGTGCCAGTACGGACCGGCCGCGGCCCAGTGTTTGCCTCGGCCTGATCGCTACCTACCGGGCCGGCCGGTCGATCCGGGTGAACAACCGGTGGGGCAGGGGCCGGGCGCACCCAGGCACCAGTACGGAGACGGTGATGGCGACGCTCGGCGCGCACGTGGGCGGCGGGGTCGTCGGGTTCCCCGGGGAGTCGTCGCGAAACAGCCCCATGGTGCTGGCGCAATTCGACGGCTTCGGTGGCGGCGCTCACCCGTTGCCGGTGCTCCTCGCTCGAGAACTGGTGTCACCGAGTGCCGCGTCTGGGACCTCGCTGCTGTCGTTGCGGTCCTCGTCCGGTTGCACGGATGTTTTCGCTGGCCACGACAAACATCGTCCGAAGGCTGGCTATATGCCGCGCGCAGGTTTCTCGGGACAACCATCGGTCAGGTACCGCCGAGGCGGAGTTTGCAGACCGGTGTTGGCGGGTAGGAAAGCGGGTGCTGTGATTGAACGTGCGGCGCACGGGCACGACGCATCATCACTGAACCCGACGACGAAACCCGACGACTAGGCACGAAAACTATGAACAACGACCGGCGGGAGTCACCAGGCAGCGCGGGCGTGACCTGGTGAGCCGCATCCACGAACAGCTCGACGAGTTGGTGGCGGCCCGTGACCAGCTTCAACAGCTGGTGCGGGTCATTGTCGAAATCGGGTCCGATCTCGACTTGGACATGACGCTGCATCGCATCGTGAGCGGGGCGATGCAGCTGACCGGCGCCAGGTACGGATCGCTGGGTCTGCGGGCCAGCGACGGTTCCCTGTCCTCCTTCATCCACGAGGGGATGGGCGATACCACGTCGCAGCGCCTCGGTGGGCTGCAGGTCGGTGAGGGGATTCGAGTCGATGACCTCAGTGCCTATCCGCGGTCCGCTGGACTCCGGGCCGACGACCCGCCGATCCGGGCGCTGCTGGCGATACCGATCACCGTTCGGGCCGCCGATTTCGGCAACCTCTACCTCGCCGACGACCGGCCCGGTCGGGTGTTTTCCGATTCTCAAGAAGGCGCGGTGCGGGCGTTGGCCACGGCTGCGGCCGCCGCCATCGACAATGCGCGCCTCTTCGAGAGAGAGCGCGAATCGGCGAGATGGACCAACGCAAGCCGCGAGATCACCACTGCGCTGCTGTCCGGTGACCCGCAGACGGGGCCGCTGCAGCTGATCGTCAACCGGGCGCTGGAGTTGGCCGATGCCGAGCAGGCCATCCTGCTGGTGCCCGGCGAGCCCGACCTTCCGGCCCTTGAAGTCAACACGCTCGTCGTGGCCGCGACCGCGGGCCGCTACGCCTCGCAGGTGGTCGGCCAGCAAGTGCCGATGGACGCCTCCACCACCGGTGGTGTCGCGCGCCGCGGTCTGCCGCTGATCACCGATTCCTTCCAGTATCCGATCGAGGGGTTCACCGATGTCGGTGAGCGCTCGGCCATCGTCATACCGCTCATTGCCGACGAGGCGGTGCTTGGTGTGATCGCGGTCGCGCGCGGCCCGCAGCAGCCTGCCTTCGGCAGTGATTACCTCGAACTCGTCAGCGACTTCGCCCGGCACGCGGCGATCGCTCTGGCGCTGGCCGCAGGGCGCGAGCACGCGCTCAACCAGGAACTGGCACAAGCGGATACGGTCGATGAGGCGGTGCAAACCGCAGCTGAAGAACTGCGTCGGTTGTGGCGGGCGCGCCGCGTGCTCGCGGTCACCTTCCCGGCTCGCAGCGATGCCACCAAGTCGGTCGCCTACGGTGCGCCGCTGGTGGTCTCCGTCGGTGAGGCAGCACAGTGGGCGGACCTGCCGTCGGACGCGCGTCAATTGCTCATCTCCTTGCGCGACGGGGACCTGCTCACGCCCAACACCGCGCAGCCGGGAACGGCAGGCATCGCGCTGCGGCATCCCGAGGGTGTGCTCGTCGTATGGATCGATCTGTCCGAGCAACGACCGTTCACCCTCGAGGACCAGACCTTGCTGACCGTGCTGGCGGGCCGGCTCGGCCAGGGGCTGCAGCGGGTGCACCAAGTCGACCAGCAGCGCGAAACCGCGCTGGCACTGCAACACGCCATTCTGGGACCCGCTGAGTTGCCGCACGGCTTCGCGGTCCGGTATCAGGCCGCCAGCCCGCCCCTGCAGGTGGGCGGGGACTGGTACGACATCGTCGAGCTGGACGACGGCCGCATCGCGCTGATCGTCGGCGACTGCGTCGGCCATGGGCTGGCCGCCGCCACGGTGATGGGGCAGGTGCGCAGCGCTTGCCGCGCATTGCTTTTCGACAACTCCAGTCCCAGCGCCGTCCTGGCCGGCATGGACCGGTTCGCCGCGCGACTGCCCGGAGCCGCGTGTACCACCGCCGTCTGCGTGGTGCTCAATCCGGACACCGGTGAATTGGTGTACTCCAGCGCCGGCCACCCCCCGCCGATTCTCGTCGACGCCGACGGAACCATCCGAAAGCTCGACGACGGCCGCACGATCGCACTGGGTATGCGGCCGGGGTGGCCGCGGGCCGAAGCGCACGCGGTCATGCCGGCGCGCGCCACCTTGGCGCTTTACACCGACGGCCTGGTCGAGCGGCGCCGCGTACCGATAGAGCACGGCATTTCCCGCGCCGCCGCGTTCATCCAGGACGGCCGCGCCAGCGAACTCGACGGTTTGGCGACACAGATGATGTCCGGTCTCGCCCCCACCGACGGCTATCAGGACGATGTGGTCCTGATGCTCTATCGCCATCCCGCGCCACTGGAGATGACGTTCCCCGCCGACCCGGAAAACCTGGCGGCGTCTCGTTCGGCGTTACGGGATTGGCTGTCCCGCGCCCGCCTGAATCAGGAACAGGCGGCGAAGGTGCTGCTGGCAGCCGGAGAAGCTGTGGCCAATGCTATCGAGCACGGCCATCGCCACAGTCCCGGCGGCATCGTGACTCTCGGTGCGACGGCACTGGACGACGAGGTCCAGCTGACCATCACCGATACCGGCTCCTGGAAGATTCCCGAACCGGACTCCTACCCCCGACGCGGCCGGGGTATCAAGCTCATGCGCGCGCTCATGCACGACGTCACGATCGACTCCGACACCGCCGGAACCACGGTCCATCTATCCGCGAGGATCACCTGATGCCCACGTCGCTCACCCTGGACACTGCCCACGGCAACGACGGCGAACCCGTGCTGTTGGCCGTGGGGGAAATCGACTTGAGCAATATCGACGCTTTCGACCGGGCGCTGACCGCCGCCGCAACTGAGGCGGCCGGTGGCGACCGAAAACTCACGGTCGACCTCAGTGCAGTCGAGTACCTGGACAGCGCCGCAATCAACGCGTTGTTCAATCATGCCGAACACATCCACCTCATCGCTCATCCGCTGCTGATGTCGATTCTTTCCATGTGCGGCCTCACCGAGTTGGTGAGCACCGAACCCGCGGTGGCAGGACACTGAAACAGCCCGGGCGAGGGCGGTTTCTCCAATGCCTATGTGGATTCCCATCTTGGTGATGGCTCTGGCGGTAAGCCTGGAGCCGTTCCGGATCGGCATGACGGTGCTGATGCTGAACAGGCCGCGGCCGCTGCTGCAGCTGTGCGCCTTCTTGAGTGGCGGGTTCGCGATGGGCTTCGCGGTCGGCCTCGTCGTGATTTTCGTCTTCCGGCGGCGGCTGGCCGCTTCCACTGACCTCACTCTGCCCACCGTTCAGGTCCTGATCGGTGGGCTGGCCGTCGCGGTCGCCGCGATTCTGGCGGTCCGGGTCGCGGTCGACTACCGCCGTCGCCGCCGCCCGGAAACCAGCCCGGAAATGGGCGACGTGGCGAAGCGCGAAACCCAGCTGCAGAGGCTGCATGAGTGGCTTCGGCAGCTGTTGACCGGACGGCAATTGTGGGTCGCGGCGGTGGCCGGCCTGGGAATCGCGCTGCCCTCGGTGGACTACCTGGCCGCGCTGGCCGTCATCCTGGCATCCGGTGCCGCAGCCGCGAATCAGGTTGGGGCGCTGGTGCTGTACAACGTCGTCGCCTTCGCGTTGGTGGAGATTTCGCTTCTTGCCTACCTGCTGGCGCCGGCCACGACGCGCCGTTCTCTGGGCGCGCTGAACAGCTGGGTCGGCGCACGCCGCCGAATGGAAGTCGTCGGTCTGCTTCTCGTCGTCGGGATTGTCCTGATCGTCGTCGGCCTTGTGAGTGCTTGATTACCCTGTGGCAGAGCGCTATTCGAGGATGTAGTCCGCGGACCAGCACGTGCTTCGCGGGTCGGCCGGGCCGAGCGCCCCGTCTGGTCTGCAACGGTCCTGGATCGCAGTACCGATGCCGCATCAGGCAGATGCGGGCAACGACGGGCGCGGGCTCATTCCACGGGAATGTTCGGCACCACGGGTTGACCGATAGTGGGGTTGTATTGCGGGCAGTACGCGAGGGTTGCCGCATTGACGACGTTCAAGGCGGTTCCCTCGTCTCCCGCTACCGAACCGGTGCCCAGACCGATCGTTTCGACGCCGTTGCCGGCCACCACGATGTTGGCGGCTTGGAGATCGGTTTGACCCTGAGCTTTGGCATCGCAGACCTGTTGAGCCAACGGGATTATCGCCCGGGCTGCCGCCTCTGACGTCGGGGGGACGAATACGCGCGTCATGTAGTCGACGAAGAAGGTCTCGCCACTTCCCGGCCCAGGCTCCGCCGAGGCAGTCGGGGCCGTCGGGGCCGACGCGACCGCCGCAATCGCCACACCGGCCAGCACCCTGCTCATTTTGCCCGACACTGTTCCTCCTGGTCAGCCCGACTCGCATCGATCGCTTGCAGAAAGTAGCACCGCGAAAGCGTGAGCGGGCTCATTCCCGCGCCATTAGGGCCTCTCGCGTCGGTGAGATAGACTGTCAACAACGTTGGCCTTCCATTACTACTGCCAACACGTCGTGGAACGTTCCTCATCCCACCGGCGCCAGCCCGAAATTCGCGGCTCAGCGCGTCGCGTTCAGATGATCCGTGCACCAAGCACTACGGTCTCGCGGCGATCGATTTTGCCCACCGGCAATCTCGCCAGCTTGTGTCGGATCTTCGTGAATTCCTCACGACGAACCCGGCGCATCCGATGCCCGAAAGGCACCGAAAACAGTGACTTCACAAGAGACTACTGAGAAGAACTTCGCCGACCTCGGCGTGAGCGCACCGCTGGTCAGCGTGCTCGCCGCCGCCGGCATCACCGCCCCCTTCCCGATCCAGGTGCAGACCCTGCCCGATACACTTGCCGGCCGAGACGTTCTCGGTCGCGGCAAGACCGGCAGCGGAAAAAAGCTCGCCTTCTCGATTCCGTTGGTCAGCCGGCTCGCTCCGGCCAGGCGGCGAGCGTCACGGCCGTCGGGTTTGGTTCTGGCGCCCACCCGCGAGCTGGCCACCCAGATCACCGCCACGCTGGAACCGCTGGCGGCAGCCCGCAACCTGCGCGTCACCACCATCTTCGGTGGCGTCTCGCAGAATCGGCAGGTTGCCGCGCTGCAATCCGGCGTCGACATCGTGGTGGCCTGCCCGGGCCGGCTCGAGGACTTGATGAAACAGCGCCTTGTCAGCCTGGACGCGGTCGAGATCACCGTGATCGACGAAGCCGACCACATGGCAGATCTCGGGTTCCTGCCCGGCGTGACCCGCATCCTGGCCGCCACGCCGGCGGGCGGACAGCGGCTGCTGTTCTCCGCGACCCTCGACAACGGCGTGGACAAACTCGTCAACAGGTTCCTGCGCGATCAGGTGTTGCATTCGGTGGACGAGGTCAACGCTCCGGTAGCGGCGATGACCCACCACGTGTTCCACGTCGCCGGAGCGGAAGCCAAGAAGGAGCTCGTGCACCGGCTGGCCTCGGGCAGCGGACGCCGAATCCTGTTCATGCGCACCAAACATCACGCCCGTCGGCTGGCTAAGCAGCTGACCGATGCCGGTATCCCGTCAGTTGACCTGCACGGCAACCTTTCTCAGCCGGCGCGTGACCGCAATCTCGCCGCTTTCACCACCGGTCAGGCCAGGGTCCTGGTGGCAACCGACATCGCCGCGCGTGGCGTCCACGTCGACGAGGTCGAGCTGGTGGTGCACATCGATCCCCCCGCCGAGCACAAGGCGTACCTGCACCGGTCCGGTCGTACGGCGCGTGCCGGAAACGCCGGCGATGTGGTCACTTTGGTGCTGCCCGAGCAGCGCTCGGACACCCGGGCGCTGCTGCGTAAGGCGGGGATTTGTGTTGAACCGCAGCATGTGACCGCTGACTCCGCGCAGGTGCAGGCGTTGGTAGGCGAGGTGGCGCCGTACCGGGCTCCGGCTCCCAAAATCGCTGCGCCGCAATCCGCTAAGCCGGCCAAACGGCACGGGTCGGGGGCGGCCGGGCAACGACGTCGTCGGCGGCCCAGCGAGCTGCAACGCAGTGCTCGCTAGTCGCCGGTGTGGCCTGTGATCAGGAGGGCTCGCATTCCGGGACGGTGATGTTCTTCAGCTTCAGTTCGTCGCAATACGCCTGAAAATCCCGGCCTGCTGCTTCATCTTCGGCGATCTGGCTTTCCAGGCCACAGGTGTTGTTGTACAGGCAGGGATCTTCCGGCGTCGCGGTGATCGAGGCCGGTGCGTTGCTGAGAATCTGAGCTTCCGCCGCGCCGAAACTGACCGCGACGCCAGCGATTACCGCGGCAACCCAGATCAACCGGATTGGCTGGCGCGCGCGCCGAGGCTGCGACTGCGCAGGTGCTGACTTTTCCTCGAACATCTAGCACTCCTTGATAGTTGACGGGTCAATCTGAGGTTCCGGACGAGTTAGCGTCGTCGCCACGGCGCTAACTTTCGGGATCGTAGCTGCTCAGGCGTCAAAGCGCTTGTCATAATCGACCCTAATGAAACTATTGCAAATAACATATTTTTCGGTCGAGGGCGAGTTGACACGACCGGGCGCGATCAGAAGCGGATCAATCCCCGCAGATTCACCCCGGCGTGCAGGTCGGCGTAACCTTCGTTGATCTCCTCGAGCGCGTACTCGCGAGTGACGAGTTCGTCGAGCTTCAGCCGCCCGCAGCGGTAGAGGTCGAGCATCCGGGGGATGTCGCGACGTGGGTTCGACGAACCGAAAAGTGACCCGCGCACCTGCTTTTCGTACAGCGTGAGATCGAACAGCGACATCGCGACACTGGTGTCGGTCGGGTGGGGGATGGCGGTCATCACCACCCGGCCGCGTTTGCCGACCAGGCTCAAAGCCTGCGCCACATAGGCGCCTTCGGCGGAGTCGGTGCTGACGACGCAGACGTCGGCCAGTTGACCGCGGGTCAGAGCGGTGATCAGGGTAAGCGCCTCCTCCACCGTCGCCGCGGTGTGGGTGGCGCCGAATTCCCGCGACCGGTTTCGCTTGTACTCGATCGGGTCGAGCGCAACGATGACACGGGCGCCGGCGATGCGGGCCCCCTGAACCGCGTTCATGCCGATGCCACCGACACCCATCACCACCACGACGTCGCCCTCACCGGCCGCACCGGTGCGGACCATGCTGCCGTACCCGGTGGTGACCCCGCATCCGACGAGCGCCGCGGTGTCCAGTGCGGTGCCCGGATCGACCTTGATGACGGAAGCCATCGGGACCACCGTATACTCGGAAAACGTTCCCAGCAAACACATTTGGCCCAGATCCTGGCCCCTGGCGTGGAACCGGAAGGTGCCGTCGAGCTGCGGTCCGGCGATGATCGCCGCGCCCAGCACGCACAGGTTGCTCATGCCGCGCGCGCACGGTTCACAACGGCCGCACGCCGGGATGAAACTCAGCACCACCGAATCACCTTCGGCGATCTCGGTGACGCCAGGGCCGACCTCAACCACCGCGCCGGCGCCCTCGTGGCCGCCGACCACCGGCAATTGCATGGGCATGTCACCGGTGATCAGATGGTCGTCGGAGTGACACAGGCCGCTCGCGGTCAGCTTGACCAAGACCTCGTTCTGCTTAGGGCCGTCGAGGTCGACTTCTTCGACCTCCCACTTCTGGTGCAGGCCCCACAGCACCGCGGCTTTGGTCTTCATCGTTCCGGTGTCCAGGTCGCGGGCAGGCTGTTGATGCCGTTGATGAAGTTGGCCAGCGCATACTGCGGCTCGGGCGCCGAGATGTCGGGGATGCGGGTGTAGACCTCGGTCAGCAGTGCCTTGAGCATGGTGCGGGCCAGCGCGGCGCCGAGGCAGAAGTGTGGACCACCGCCGCCGAATGCGATGTGTGGGTTAGGGTTTCGCAGGATGTCGAAGGTGTGCGGGTCGGCGAAGACGTCTTCGTCGCGGTTGCCGGAGTAGTACCACAGCACGACCTTGTCGCCGGCCTTGATCTCCGCGTCGCGCACGGTGATGTCCTGGGTGGCGGTGCGGCGCATGTGGAGCAACGGTGATCCCCAGCGCAGCACCTCCTCCACCGCAGTGCCGACCCGGCCCTCGACGTCCTCGACCAATAACGCGCGCTGGTCGGGGAACTTCGACAGGGCGGCGATCGCGTGCGCCGAGGCATGTCGGGTGGTGTCGTTGGACGCCACGCCCATCAGGACGAAGAAGGCGCGCAGTTCGTCGTCGGTCATCTTCTTGCCGTCGAACTCCGCCTGCACCATCCAGGTCATCAGGTCGTCTCCCGGGTGGTCGCGCCGTTGCGGGATCAATTCCGATGCCACCGCATGCAGATCCAGCACCGCCCCCATGAACAGTTCTAGTTCGCCCTGCTCGCCGCGGATGTTCGGGTCGGTCCACCCCACCAGCCGCTGGGCCGCGGTGACCGCCTTGTCGCGCAGATCGCCTTCGGGCAATCCGAAGAAACTGCCGAAGATCCGACCGGGCAGTTTCACCGACACCAGTTGGACAAAGTCGCCCTCGCCCAGGTGAGCCATCTCGCTGACCAGATCGTGAGCGTGGCCGCGGATCCAGCTCTCCAGCCGGCGCACGTTCTTCGGCTTAAACGCCTCGGTCGTGATGCCGCGCAACTGGGTGTGCCGCGGGGCGTCCATCGCGATGAACGACTGCGCGATCTCGACCGCTTCGGGGGCGAAATCCTCCATCGTGATGCCCTGGGCTGAGGAGAAGATCTCCGGGTGGCGGCTGGCCATCCGGATGTCGTCCTGCTTGGTCAGCGACCAGAAGCCCCGATTGTTGAGCTCCGGAGGAAGCAGGTCTGATTCCGCCGGCCGGCTCCACGGCAAGGGGCTCTCCGCGCGCAGCACCGCGAATGCGGCGTCGCGCATTTCGGGGGGTTTGGCCCAGAACGCACGGGCGCTCAGGTCGATGTCCTTATAGGTGGGGTTCGTGGTGGGTGCGGTCATCCGTAAGTCCCTTTCTCGCCCGAGATAGCAACCATGCTGACCAGGGGGAAGCGGCTGCGGCACCGGCGCGCGTGCCAATCACTGGCCTGCGTGGGCCAACGGGTCAAGTCACCGGTGCGCGGAAAGTAGCGATCAGCCCGCCGCCATCGCGCGCGGCGAAGTCCACCCGACCGCCCATGGCCTCGACGATCTGCTGGACGATCCACAGGCCCAGACCGGCGGTGCCGCGCTGACCGCCGACGCTGACGTATTTCGTGGTCAGCTCACCCAGGCTGGCGGCCGGGACACCCGGACCGCGGTCGGCGACGGCGACCACCAACTCCTCGCCGTCGCGCCAGCAGGTGACGTCGACCGGTTCGCCTCGGCCGTGCCGGGCGGCATTCTCGAGTAGATTGGTCAGCACGCGCCGCAGCGCCTGCGCGTCCACCGCAACAGCCCCGACGTCGACCTTCAGTTGCAGCCGCGGCGGTGCCAGCTCCACCGCGTCGGCGGCGCCCAGGATCAGATCGGCGACGTCGACGCGGCGTACCTGGCCCGTCGTGAATGTCGGGCGGCGGCTCAGCGCGACGTCGGACAGGGCTTCGAGCATGTCGGCGATATGCCGCACGTGTCGAGCCACCAGCTGCAGACTGGTCCGCCGGTCACCGTCCGTCATCGGCGCTCCCGAGGTGAGCGCCTCGGTCAGCGCCTCCAAAGACGTTACGGGAGTCCGGAATTCGTGCACGAGGACCTGGAGCCCGTCTTGCTGGGATTGGTAGGAGCGCAGCAGACGGGCCCGCAGGTCACGTTCCTCCTCAGCGGCAGCATGTTCGGCTTGGGCTTCGACCAGCGCTGAGACCCGGGACCGATGTTCCCGTTCGGCGAGCGCGGACAACCCGGCGGTGATGATCGCGACGAACAGCAAGTACAGCGCCGACCAGCCTGCCAACAGCGCCGGCGCCGCGGTGACGGGCTGCCGGGGTGATGCCGTCAATGCCACCGGCACGTACGCTGCTCCCAAAAGCACTGCGAGCAAGAAGGTTTCGACCAGAGACAGCCGGGCCGCGGAGGCGATGACGGCCAGCGCCAGTACCGACACCACCGGGCTGTACACGCCGCCGCTCAACGCGATCAGTGCCAGGGTGAACGCGGCGTCGAACGCGGTCACCAGCCAGGCATAGCGGGTGCGGCGAACCTCCAACTGCGGGTGGGCCATCAGTGTGGCCGCATAGGCCATCGCCGCGCCGAGCACGACCACCGTGGCCGCAGCATGTTCGCGGACCCAGTATGGTCCGATCGCCAACAGCGCACCGATCGAGATCACCACGGCGACCCGTACCGCGACGACCGTGCGGGCCAGTCCGTAGTCCTCGGCCCCGACGTCCGCCCTGAGCTCATCGAGCGGTCTCACCTGGCTGACCATAGGGTTTGGTCTAGCATCACGGCAATGACCCGCTCGCCGTACGTGGTGGTCATCGTCGACGACCACGAGCTGTTCGCGCAGGGCCTGGCCCTGCTGCTCACCCGCGAATGGGGCGAATTGTTCACCGTAGGCGGCCAGACGACATACGTCGAGGAGGCGGCCGACCTGGTGGCCCGCTGCAAAGCCGACGTGGCGATCATCGACCTGTCCATGCCGCCGCTGGGCGGGGTAGCCGCGATTCGGCATGTCAAGGCCCGCCACCCGGGCACCCGGATACTGGCATTGTCCGGTACCGACGACCTGGGCCTGGCAGAAGAGGCATTGCGCGCCGGCGCCGACGGTTTCCTGCCCAAGACGGCGCGTCCGGAGGCGCTGGCCGGGCCACTGTGGACGGTTGCCGAGGGATTGCGGGTGATCGACGGTGCGCTGCTCGACGCCCTGTTGAGCAACACCCGCAAGCCGCCGTCGGCGCTGTCGGACAGCCTCAGTGTCCAGGATCTTCGGCTCTGGACGCTGCTGGCGACCGGCATGGAAACCGGTGACATCGCCCAGCGCATGCTGGTGTCGGAGCGCACCGCCAAACGGATGGTTGCCGCGCTGCTGCACAAGCTCGGGGTCGGCAACCGCATTGCGGCCGCCGCATTGGCCGGCCGGTTCGGGATTCTGGACGAGGCCGCCGAAACCAACCGGATCAGTTGAGCATTCGGATCGCCTGTGCTGGACACATCGCGGCCGCCTGAATAACCAACTGGCGCTGGGCCTCCGGCGGATCCGGGTCGAGCACGACCACCTGGTCGGCTCCGTCCGGCAGATCGAACACCTCCGGTGCGGCCAGCAGGCACTGGCCGTGGCCCTCGCACACCTCATAGTCGACGTTGACGTGCATGACACCTCCGGATTTCACGGTCGGGATCGAGTATCCGCACCGCAGCGACGCGATGGGCGGCCCACCCGCGCCACGAGTGGCCTGCGGGGGCCAGGTCACGACCGCGAGTTCAGCAGCTCGTTGATCTTCTTGAGCCGCTTGGTCACCAGCGTCCCGAGATCTACCGAGCGGTCCGGCGAACACGTGACGATCTCGGCGACGACGTTGGCTTTGGCCAGCACCGCGAATTCGCAAATCCATTGCTGGCCAGCTAGTTTGGTCGACCATTGGGCGGCCTCGGGCGGAGTCTGGGTCAACGGCGTCGGGTTCACCGTCATCTTGTGGCCGTCGTCGCCCCAGGCGGTGACCGGATGCTGACACCCGGTCACCGCCTTGCGAACCGCGTCGAGGAACGTCGCCGCGTCGAAGTCAGCGGGATAGGTGGCCGACACCTCCAGTAGTTGATGCTGGTCGGTCCGGTGGTCCTGCTGGGTGCGCGCCTCGCGCCCGGTGTAGTTCGTCGGGAACAGGGGATAGCGGCCGAAGGCGACGACGCCGTGGCAGTCGGCCGGATCCGCGCCGATGAACAGCGCGGACTGCATGTCGTCCTCGATGAGCGGACTCCCCGCCACCGCCGAGAACGACCCGGACCGCGTCAGCAGGTCCTCGAGCTGGGACGGTTGAATGGGTCCGCCGGACGTCGGACCTCTCGGTGCTGCCTGCGGCCTGCCGTCGACGACGCTGGTGCAGCCCGAGAGCGCAACGCAGCAGACAAGGAGGCATCGAATCACTCCCGAGTTGCGCACAATCCCAGCATCCACGACCCGCTCTCGAGGCGCGCGACGAGGTTGCTGCGCCGCGTCAGATGTCGCCGATGTTTGTCGCCCGGGTGATTTGGTGGGCCACGTCGACCAGCTTCATGTTGCGTTCCTGCGAGAGTCGTTTGAGCAGTTCAAACGCCTGAATGGCATTGATGTTGAACCGGGCCATCAGGATGCCCTTGGCCTGTCCGATGACGTCGCGGCTGGCCAGGGCACTCAGGAAATTGTCTTCGCGTCGCACGGTGTCCCAGGCCAGCGCCGCGTGGGTGGCCAGGACGTAGCCGATCTCCTCGGCCGCTTCGTCAAACGCGCCAGGTTCGTCGGCGTAAAGGTTCAGTGCGCCCATGGTGTGCTCGGAGGCGAATAGGCGAAACGACACGATCGACCGGACCGGCGCGGCAGCCAGTGCGTCTCGCTGGTAGCGCGGCCAGCGATTGTCTCCACTCAGATCGGTGATCCGGATGGTGTGCTGGTGCCAGGCTGCCACGAAGCAGGGGCCCTGCTTGTGCCGATCCTGGATCTCGTCGAGAAGTCTTGGGTAGTGGTGCGTCGACGCCGGTGTCTGAACCTCGCTGGACGGGGTCACGAGGGTGATTCCGGCGTACTGCGCCGCGTCAACGGCGTAGACGGCGTATTCGACCACGCGCTGTGCCACCGTGTCGGCCGCGGCCGGGGGACTATCGTGCAAACTTCGGGCAAGGTCGGCTATGCGGTGATGAACGTCCCTGCCACGGCCTTCCTCCGTCAGCTGTCTTCTCCCCATTCGGTCCCGCCGGATGCGCAATTTCGACGATATCGGAGCAGACTTCGCTGCTCAGGCCGCCAAGCGAACCTGAGCGTGACTTTTGCCTTCGCGTAGTGGACACTGAAGGACAAGATCGGCTCAACCACGATGCCGTGTGTTGTTGCCGACTGAATGGAACGTGGCGATGTCGACCGTTCTCCTTGACACCACTGATCTCACCGAAGCTGTGAACGGTATTTGTGCTGCCTATGAGCGAGTACAGCTGTTCCGCCAACCCGGCAGCGAGCTGGGGCGCACCCGCATCAGCCGAACGACCCTGGGGTCGCTCGCTGTCGACGAGATACAGCTGGGCTGCGAGCTGGGCTTTCGCTCGAATCCGCCCGACCGTATCTACCTGGCTCGGATGCGCTCCGGCACCTTCGTCTACGAGTGGATGAAGCACCGGCAGCTGATCTTCGGCCCCGACGACGTCGCGGCGTACGACGGCTCGGAGGGCGGCCCATTCACCGGCTGGGTCGCGCGCACCCACTGTGACGTCCTGTCCATCGACCGGTGCGCGCTCAACGAGGTGGCGACCGGACCGGGCGATGCACCCGTGCGGCTGACCGGGCTGGTGCCGGTCTCGCAGGAATCCAAGCGACACCTGCTGGGCGTCGCCGACTACGTCTGCCGGAGCGTGTCCGACGATCTGCAGGTCGTCTCAGAACCGTTGATCAGCAGCACGATTCGGCGTTATCTGGCGGCGAGCATGCTGGCCGCGTTCCCCAGCACCGCGGTGCTGGACACCACGGTCCAGGACCGCCGCGATAGCACGCCCCAATTGCTGCGCCAGGCAATAGCTTTCATCGACGACAACGCACACGCCGACATCTCGCTGACCGACATCGCCAACGCGATCTTCGTAACGCCGCGGGCACTGCAATACATGTTCCGCAACCACCGCGACTGCACCCCGACGGAGTATCTGAGGCAGGTGCGTCTGCACCACGCTCACCTCGAGTTGGTCGCGGGCAACCGCTACACCACCTCCGTGGGTGAGATCGCCCGCAATTGGGGGTTCGGCCACATGGGGCGCTTCGCCGCTTACTACCGGCAGCACTACGGCAAGAGTCCGCACGTGACCTTGCTCGAGTGAGTGCCACCGGAGGACGTTGACAGTGTCACGGTAACAGTGTCAGTATCGGTGCCATGCCGGAGCAGGCGGGCTGGACGCTGGACGAGTTGGTAGGGCGGGTCTGCGCCGCCCTGGCCGGTGCCGCGTATCCGGGATCGCCCAACGGGCGGGTCCGCGATTTACCCGACCGGCGCGCCGTGCGCTGGTATACGACGACTGGACTCGTCGACCGGCCGGTCATGCAGGGGCGCAACGCGATCTACCGCACCCGGCACCTGCTGCAGATCGTCGCCGTCAAACGGCTTCAGGCTCAAGGGTATTCGTTGGCCGAGATCCAGGCGACGTTGGCCGGAGCCACCGACGAGACCCTGCGGCGGCTCGCCGGTATGTCCGCAGAAACCACGACCGAGCCGGGTGCGCCGGCAGCGGTGCCGGCGGTCAAGGGCCGCCGGAGTCGATTCTGGGCCGAGCGACCTGCTGTTGAACCAACGATCGACAGCGCTGACACGGTCACGGCTCTCGCCGCAGTGAGCCTGCCCGGGGGGGCGATGTTGTTGTTGCCGGCGCGACCGGACGACAGCGACATTCACGCGATACGCGCGGCCGCCGCGCCGTTGCTGGAATTTCTGGCCGATCGCGGCCTGCTGTCCCTCGATGATCGGAGCCCGTTATGACAGTCCGCATTACGTCGACGACCGACGTTGAGGCGCAGTGCGCTACCGACGGCCCCAGCGTGGGCACGCTGCGTACCGAACGTGGGAAGCTCCCGCTGGATCGCATCGACGTACGGGCCGACATCACCGGGCTCACCAGCCAGATCGAAGTGACCCAGGAATTCGTCAATACCTTCGACGGACCGCTGGAGGCCAGCTACGTGTTTCCGCTGCCGGACCGAGCGGCGGTGACCGGCATGCGCATGACCGCGAACGGCCGCGCCGTGGCGGCCGCACTGGCCGAACGCGAATCGGCCCGGCGAGATTACGACCGTGCGGTCACTGCCGGCCGGCGGGCGTCGATCGCCGAGGAGGAGCGCCCGGATGTTTTCACCATGCGGGTCGGGAACATCCTGCCGGGCGAAAAGGTCAGCGTGGCAATCACCCTCGTCAGCCCGCTGACCTATGCCGACGGCGAGGCGACGTTCCGCTTCCCGCTGGTCGTTGCGCCGCGCCACATCTCGGGTGAACCTCTCGACGATGTCGCCGTCGGGGACGGATACGCCCACGACACCGACGCTGTGCCCGACGCCTCGCGGATCACGCCACCGGTGCTGCTGCCCGGCTTCGCACGCCCGGTCGCGCTGACCATCGACGTCGGCATCGACCCAGCCGGTCTGACCCTGTCCGAGGTCCGGTCCAGCCTGCCCACCGAACCCGCCGACGGCGGACGTATCCGGATTGTGCCTGGCCAGCGCGCCGACCGGGACCTCGTGCTGCGCCTGCGCTACGGCGCCGACGACATCACCGACTCGCTGCTGCTGATACCCGACGCCGACGGCGAGGAGGGAACCTACCAGCTCACGGTTCTGCCGCCGCCGTCCGGCGCGTCGCTCCGCCCCCGGGATCTGGTGCTGTTGCTCGACCATTCCGCGAGCATGGGCGGCTGGAAGATGTCGTCCGCGCGACGGGCTGCGGCGCGCATCATCGATACGCTCACCAGCGCCGACCGTTTCGCGGTGCTCACTTTCAACGACCGGATAGAGCGCCCGGCAGGGCTGCCCGGTGGGTTGATCGAGGCCACCGACCGCAACCGGTTTCGCGCGGTGGAGCACCTCGCCGGGGTCGAGTCCGAGGGCGGCAGTGAGCTATTGGCGCCGCTGCGGGCGGGCCTGGAGTTGCTGCGGGAAAGCCGTGACCGCGACCGGGTCGTCATCCTCGTCACCGACGGGCAGGTCGGCAACGAGGACCAGGTGTTGCGCGGACTCACCGCGGACCTGCGGCGGGTCCGGGTAGTTGCAGTCGGTGTCGACCAAGCGGTGAACGCCGGCTTCCTGAGCCGTCTGGCCACTGCCGGCGGGGGACACTGTGAGCTGGTGGAAAGCGAGGATCGTCTCGACGAGGCGATGGAAGCGATCCACCGTCGGGTCGCCGCACCCCTGGCGCATTCGCTGTCGGTGCATTGCGACGGCCTGAGCGTCATCGACAACACCACGACGCCGGCGCGGCTACCGGACGCGTTGGCAGGTGTGCCGCTGGTGGTGAGTGGGAGGTATCGGGGCGCCGCGGAGGGGTCGATGATCGTGCGCGGCAGGGACCGAAGCGGTGCTGAGTGGTCGGTCTCCGTTGCCGGTCAGTGTCGCGAAGCGCCGGCTTTGACTGCAGTGTGGGCACGGGCACACCTGCGCGACCTGGAGGACCGCTACGCCTCGGCATCGGGGAACAGTTCCGCAGCCGAGTTGGGGAAGCGGATCGTCGACACGTCGCTGCGATTCGGCGTGTTGTGCCGGTTCACCGCGTACGTCTCGCTGGACGGGCCGATCGTCGCCACGGGTGAATTGCCACACCGGGTCATGCAGCCGGTCGAGGCGCCGGCCGGTTGGGACCTTGGCCCAATCGAGTCCCCGGTCTCCGTTGCGGGCGGTTCGCGACCCAGCGTCAAGACGGCACAGGCGCGAACTGTCAAGCTGCGCAATGTGATTGTGGTGGCGGTGCTGGCCGTCCTGGTTCTGGGTGGGGGCTGGGTGTGGTCGGTCGGGCGGGGTGGTCCATCGATCGCGACCCGCGACGGTGTGGTGGGTGGCAAGTTGACCGAAACACCCGACCCACGCCGTGCCCCGGCGAGCGGCACGATCCCGGAGACCATGGGCGGTGGCATTGCCGACCAGAGCACCGTCAATCCGGCGCCGTTGGCGCCTCCGCCGGACGAAAACTTCAAACGCGACATCGTCACCAACGGGTCGCTGCGGCTGGTGGTCCGTGATCCCGGCGCCGTGGCCGAACGCCTCGTTGCCGCGGTGAATGATGCAGGCGGGCGAGTCGATTCGCGATCGGAGCAGTCGGGTGCGTCGTCGCCGGTGGTCGGCATCACGATGCGCATTCCGGCCGACAAGCTCGACGGGTTACTGGCCGACGCGAAGAAACTGGGGACCGTGCAGTCGATGTCGATCACCCACACCGACGTCACCACCCAACGCGTCGATCTCGACGCTCGTATCGACGCACTGCAGACCTCGGTCAGGCGCCTGCTGGAGCTGATGGGCAAAGCCGGCAATGTCGCCGACCTGCTCGCCGCGGAGTCCTCGCTGACGCAGCGCCAGGCGGAGCTGGATTCGCTCAAGGCGCAGCGCGGCACACTGCATGACGAGATCGACTACGCCACAATCACTGTCAACATTTCCGCGGAGTCGACGGTGTCGCACCCGGGCTTCTTCGGCGAGTTGGACCGGGGGTGGCACTCGGTGCTGGCGGCGGCACATGGCGGCCTGCTGCGGGCCGGATTCCTGGTGCCCTGGCTGGCGTTGTTGGCTCTGCCTGTGCTGGGTCTGGTGCTGGTGATGCGGCGGATGTCCGTAGCGCGTGCGAGCGGTGGTGCCGCCACGGAGGAGGACTGAGCGGCGCCCGACTTCTGTTTCAATTATTTCAATTGGATCGACGCGGGATAGAATGACGTCATGTCTCCTGTCAATGCGCTCGTCAGCCAGGTCGAGGAACGCGTCCGGCGTGACCCCGATTTCGCGAAGCTTCTCGACGCGCTGCTCGAGGCGCCGACGGTGCCGATGGAGGAACTTGAGCGCATCGCCGCCCGCACGCTCAACAACGAGCGGCGCGGCGCTGTGCTGAGCGATTTCCGGACCGGGGCGCTGCCGACCAAGGAGGTCCAGTCGCGGCTGGGTTACGAGACTCCGCAGGCCGTGCACGAATTGCGCCGGCGCGGAAAGGTGCTCGGCGTCACGGTCGGCAACAACACGTGGTTCCCGGGCTGGCAGTTCGACGGTGGCCGGTTGCGTCCAGATCTCCCACAGATATTGATCCTGCTGTCGCGGTTCACGTCCGACCCGGTGGTCGCCGATCGCATCATGCGGATCAAGCGCGAGGAGCTGTCGGGCGCGTCGATCTCGGAGGCGCTGCGCCGCAAGACGACCGCGAACACCGCCTGGCAGCTGCTCAACGCCGTCGGTGCCTAGTCTTCCCGGCGGATACCGGCGCTCGCTGCCGTTTCAGCGCCCGGCCGGCCTGGCAAGCCGAACGGTGCCTGCCGGCGTCCAATTGTGGCGAGTGGAAGCCGCCGAGCCCACTGACTGGACGTGGAACGGATTCCCGCAACCGCGCTTCCGGTTCGATCCGGTTTCAGGCGCGTTCCGCACCCGTTACGCCGCAACGGCTGCTGAGGGGGCGTTTCGCGAGCGCTACCGGGACACCGGCCGCACCATCCCGGCAGACCACGCATCGCAATACCTGATTCGACTCGTCTCGACCCGGCCGCTGCGGATTCTCGATCTGCGGACTCAGCGCAACCTCGATGCCCTCGATGTCGACGACCAGATCAGCACCGGCCAACGCGCGCGAGTGTGGCGGCAGTGCCATCACCTCGCCGACGCGGCCAGGCGCTGGTGGCCCGATCTGGACGCCATCGTCTACCGGTCGCGCACGACCCCCGAAACGTCGATCAACTACGCATTCTTCGCCCACGACGCGTTGGCCGCGCAGGTATGGTTCCTCGCGAGTCGAACCGACGTCCTGGTCGATCTGGTGCTGCGGCATGACTTCACGGTCAATTGGGAGATCTGATCCGACACCCCCGCCGGTGCCGGGTACCGTGCACGCACAGCCGTCCTGGTGAGGAGTACATGTCGGAGACAGATACGCCCGAGGCGCCCATGCACCAGCGGGTGCGCACCGCGTTGCGCGCCCTGGCCCGTGCGTCGGCCCCCCGTCCGGCCGCGGCGCGGCGGGCCGCCACGGACTTCGATAGACCGTTGCTGTCGGCGGTGGCAGCCGAGATCCGCTGGGCTTTCCATCCGCCGCGCACCTGGTTGTCCGGTGTTATGGCCAACCTGGTGCTCGCTGTGGTGTGGTTGCTGGTCCAGCCGTTGTCCGTCGTTCACGGCAATCACGTCACCCGCCACTTTCACCACTATCAGCTCGACTGGGTGGTCCTGGTCAGCACCTACTTCTCCTCCTTCGTGCTGGCCGATGTGACCACCACGAACCTGCTTGGCGGCGACCACTATCGGGTCGCGCAGGGCCTGTCCGACGGTGTCCCGCTGTGGCGGGTGCTGGTGATCAAGAACCTGGCGCTGATCGTGATCGTGGGACTGCCCACGTTGGCGGCGGCGGCGGCGCTCACGGTGTGGAAGGAGGGCGTGCCGCAGATGGCCATGACGATCCCCAACGTCGCGGTGCCCGTCGTGTCGTGGCTCGGCGTCGGCAATGTCATCTCGGTGCTGCACCCGGTGAGTGCCGAGCCGCTGCTCCGCCGGTGGCGGCAGCGGCGGAACCTGCGCCGCACGGCCGGCTGGCTGCTGGCTGTCACGCTGCCCTACGCCCTGTACTACGTCGCCGATCCGATGGGTGGGATCGAGCACCGCGTGATGTGGACGCAGATACCCGCGGCCATCGGACCGGTATTCGGCCGCGACACTAAGAGTTTCGTCCATCTCGCGATGGCTCTGGCGGTCTGGTTCATCGGAACCTTGGTGGCCGTGCTCTGGGGGCGCAAGCGGGGACTGCGGTTCGGTTAGTCCGGCGAACCCCTACCTACGCGCGGCCCCGGGTAGGACAATCGACCTGGCGTCCGGCGATCGCCGGACGCCGACACAGGGGAGGCGTGCAATGGTCAGATTCCTCCGGCGGTGCGCAATCGGCTCGGTCGTTCTCGCGTGCGGCGTGTTACCGGCATTCGTGGTGCCGGCAGTCAGTCGCGCGGACGACTGCGCTCCCGGTTGGGCGTGGAGCGTCCAGTTGAACGAGTGTGTGTTCGTGGCTCCCGCCGCGAACGGACCGGGCGGGCCGGGCCGCCCCGGTGGTCCCGGAGGCCCGGGCGGGCCCGGTGGTCCCGGGGGGCCCGGCGGCCCCGGCGGGCCCGGGGGGCCGGGGCGCGGACGCTAGATGGCGACACGCCAGTGAGCTCCTTCACACCGCGCATTCCGGCGAGTTATTACCCTAGCTAAGTGTTAAACTAGCTAAATAACTTTTCGGACGGATGCTGGGAGACAGGCGTGCCACGCACAGAAAACGACAGCTGGGATCTGGCCACCAGCGTGGGAGCCACGGCGACCATGGTGGCTGCTGCTCGGGCGATCGCGACCAACGCGGACAATCCCGTAATCCACGACCGGTTCGCGGAACCGTTGGTACGCGCCGTCGGTGTTGACTTCTTCACCCGATGGGTCAGCGGTGACCTCGTCGCGGCGGATGTCGACGACGACGAGTCGAACTGGAAGCTGGCGCACATGCCCGCCGCGATGGCCGCCCGGACCCGTTTTTTCGACTCGTTCTTCCACGACGCGACGCAGGCCGGCATCCGCCAGGCCGTCATCCTGGCATCGGGTCTGGACGCCCGTTCCTACCGCCTGAGCTGGCCGGACGACATGATCGTGTTCGAGATCGACCAGCCCGAGGTGATCGCCTTCAAGACGAGCACCCTGGCCCAACTGCAAGCGGCCCCGACGGTCGACCTGCGCATTGTCGCCATCGACCTACGGCAGGACTGGCCCACGGCGCTTCGCGGTGCCGGCCTGGACCCGGAGCGGCCCACCGCATGGATTGCCGAGGGTCTGCTCGGATATCTCCCGCCTGAAGCACAAGACCTGCTGATGGACAACATCACCGCGCTCAGCGCCGACGGCAGCAGGCTGGCGGTGGAAGCCATCCCGGCCCGACCCGAGCGCAATGTGGAACAGGCGCGGGCGATGATGCGCCGGTCCACCGCCAAGTGGCGCGAGCACGGGTTCGAGCTGGACTGGGAAGACCTGGGTTTCGAGGGCGAGCGTAAAGACGTGGCCGGGTATCTCGACGAGTTGGGGTGGCACTCGCAGGGAATCCCGATGAGCCAGTTGCTGGCCGACAACGGGCTCGAGGCCGTGCCGCAATCGCACGACTCAGTATCGATGGCCGACACCGTTTACTACGCCTCGGTTCTGCCTAAGTGAGCGCACCGCGCCGCACACTGAACAGCGCCGTGACGGGGATGTGGAGCGTCTTGTCGCCGGCCTACGACCTGCCGTTTCTTCAGCACTGGGTGTATCGGCCGCCGCATGACGAGGTGATCGCCGCGCTACGTGTCCATCAATCCCGCCGGGTCGCCGACATCGCTTGTGGAACAGGAATTCTCAGTGACCGCATCGAGCGGGAACTGCAGCCCGATGCGGTTCACGGCGTCGACATGTCCGACGGCATGCTGGCGCAGGCTCGCACCAAATCCGATCGGGTGCATTGGCTGCGAGGCTCGGCCGAGCAGCTTCCGTTCGACGACGGAACGCTCGACGCGGTCGTGACTACCTCGGCGTTTCACTTCTTCGACCAGCCAGCGGCGTTGCGCGAATTTCACCGTGTACTGGCACCGGGCGGGTTGGTGGCCGTCGCGACCCTGAGTGCACGACGGCACCTCCTTCAGCTTCCGAGTCACTGGAAGCCGCAGCACAATCCGCCGCCCGCGGAGATGCAGGCTTTGTTCGAGGAAGCCGGATTCACCGTCAGCGACCAGCACCGCATCCGTCGTCCGGTCTGGACCCAGATCATTTCGGACCTGATCACGGTAGGCACCAAAGGCTGAATTTGACGGCGACGATCGGCACCGGCGGGCGTAACGCGGCGGTCACGATAGGACGACAAGACCCAGAAATCTATGGGGGACCGATCACATCAGGTGTATCCGCGGAGGCAATCGGGTAGCCGACAAGCCGTGAGCGGTTCCACATCAAGCGATCCCGTCGGCATCGGTGAGGCCGACAGGTCGTCTCATGCCCACACGGGCACTGCGGACGCGCGCACCGTGGCCGCCTTCCGCCACGCTTTCGGCGAGTGGCTGGATCGGCATCTCCAGTTGGACGAGGAGCGGACGGCCGACATCGTGTTGGCCACCGACGAGGCGATGTCGAACTGCGCCGACCACGCTTATCGCGTCGTCGACCGCGCGGGCACCATGACGATGCAGATCACGTACTGCCCGCGCACCACCGAGTTGACGGTGGAGCTCGTCGACCACGGCCGCTGGCTGGAACCCGATTTCGAGGTCTCCAGCGTGCGTGGCCGCGGCATTCTGCTGATGCGTGCACTTTCCGATGACTGCATGATCAACGGAGGTAACGACGGCACCACCGTGTGCCTTCGGTTCTACGAGTGCCCGCCGAAAAGCTTCATGTTCAGCCAGGCTTGCTGAAGCGGGGTTTCAAGCACCGCGAATACGGCTAATCCTCGTCAGGTTCCAGACACGGGACTGCCAGTCCACAGCAGTGGGTCCTCTGAGGCCGAGGAGCGCGTCATGAGTCTTGCCGCCACCGAAGTGTTCGCCGCTCCCTTACGGTTGAGCGCTCGACTGGTCTCTGAGCTGGGGGCGGATACCAGCACCCTCCGCGCGGCGGTGCAGGGCTTCGACGCTGCCGTCATTGTCTATGTCGGTGGCGAGATCGACGCGTTGAACGACGACACTTGGCGGTTGCTGCTTTCGGAGGCTTCGGCGTTCGCCAGCGCGCCGCAACAGTTCATGGTCGACGTCAACAGCGTCGACTTCATCTCGTGCTCGTCGCTGCTGGCGCTGGCCGAGGAGGCCAACCGGTGCCGGGAACGCGGCATCGCGATGCGCCTGATCAGCACGCAGCCGTCGGTCGCGCGCACCGTCGCCGCGTGCGGCCTCAGCGACGTGCTCCCCGTGTATGAGAGCGCCCCACAGTGCTTGCAGCTGGTGGAGCACGGCCGCGAGCAGGCCAGCTAACCGTCGGGTCCGACTGCGCTGACCCGCACGGGCCGCGCTTGCGATGACCGTCAGGCTTGATTTGCGGTGACCGGCGTCGCCCGGCTTCGCCGCGCTCGCGATCACCGTCAGGGCCGGCGCAGGGCGACCACTGTTACGTCGTCGTCGACATTGTCCGAGGCCATCTGCGTCCAGATCCACGATGCCGGCGCGGTGTTGCCGCGGCCGAGTGTTTGAGCCAGCCGGTCCAGGCCATCGTCGATCGACTCGCCGCGCCGCTCCACCAGGCCGTCGGAGTAGAGCACCAACCCGTGGTTCGGCTCGACGGTGAACGCACTGTGCTCATACGTGACGCCCCTGACGCCGATGGGCGGTGACAGCCGAATCGGTGCCTGGTTCGCGCTTGGGGACGAATTCGTCAGGTACGGCTTCAGGTGGCCGGCGCAGGCGGCCTCGACCCACCCGGAGGCGAGGTCGACGCGTGCGGCGACGACGGTCGCGAAGGCGCTGGGCATCATGTGCAGGCAGAAGGCGTTCAACTGATCCAGTGCCTCGGCGGGGGTGGCGCCGGCGAACAACTGGGCGCGCAGGACGTTGCGTAGTTGCGCCATGGTCCCGGCCGCGGTAATGCCGTGTCCGGCGACATCGCCGATCAGCACGACCAATCGGCCGTCGCGCAGCTCGAACGCGTCGTACCAGTCACCGCCGACGTTGTCGCCGGCGGCCGGCTCGTAGTGCGCAGACAGGTGCCAGTCGGGCAGTTCGGGGATGGATTCGGGCAGCAGGCTGCGCTGCACCCGTTCGGCCACCCGCAGCGCGCCCCGGGTGCGGCGGTACAGCGACTCCACAAGGTGGCGCCGCAGCGACTCGGCAGACTCCATCTCGCTCAGGGTCCACGGTTCGCTGCGCTGGCGGACGATCTCGCGCCAGCGGTCGAATGACTTACGGGGGCTGAGGCGGACCTCGTCACCCTCGCCGACGACGGTCGTCTTATTGTGCGGATCGCCGCCCCAATCCACCGAGCGCAACACCTCCCGACGGAACCAGATGGCGCACTGCCCGTCGGGCAGATTGAGCGCGAGTGCGCCGGCCGCCAACTGCTGATCGAGGTCGAAGTCGGGCAACTCGTGGGAAAGGCAGTCGGTGCTGGCGATCTCGTCGCCCGCACCGCGCGCCCAGGCCGCGACCGCGGAGACGACCTGCGGCGGCGGAACCGAGCCGAGTGCCCGGTAGTCGTCCTGGATGTCGACGACGACGCCGTCGGCCTGCACCAGGTCCAGCAGGTCGGGTGCGCCGAGCAGCGCCGCGGACAGCGGTTCGCCGTCGTCCAGCGCCGCTGCGGTGAGTTTGGCCAGCACCGCCTGGGCGGACAGCCGCTTGTGCAGCTGGTCGCCCTCGAACCGGTCGACCAAGCGGAGCGACAGGGTCGATCCGAGGAACTCGGCCGCCGCCCGGGTGCCGAAGGGCGGCAGATGGGGGCCGGCGTAGTGGTGGCAGGCGATGAGCCCCCACAACCGACCGTGCCGCAGCAACGAGATCGACATCGACGCGTGCACGCCCATGTTCTGCAGATACTCGATGTGCATGGGCGAGACGCTGCGCAATGTGGCGTACGTGAGGTCCAGTGGATTCCCGGAGTCGGGGTCGACGGCCGGCACCAAGGGTGCCGGGGTGTAGTCGACGTCGTCGATCAGCCGTAGCCAGTTCTTCTCGTAGAGCGCCCGGGCTTGCGCCGGGATATCGGTCGAGGGGTAATGCAGACCGAGGAACGAATTGAGGTCTTCTCGCTTGCACTCGGCGACGACCTCGCCGTTGTAGTCCTCGTCGTAGCGATACACCATCACCCGGTCGAATCCGGTCAGGTCGCGCACCGCGCGCGCGGTGATGGCGTACAGCTCGGCAAGCGTATCGGCTCGGTTCAGCTCCTCCACCGAGCTGCGCACCGCCTGGTAGGTGTTAGGGAAGGAGAATGGCCGCTCGCCGTAGGCGACCTCGATCTCGACCAACAGGATGCCGCCGGGCTCACGGCGCAAGATGGCGTCGAAGGCGCGTGACTCCCCGGCGACGTCGATGTCACACTCGAGCGGGTTGCGCTGGCTCAGATCCCCGAAGGTCGATGCCGCCTGCTCGACCCGGGCAGCCTGCTCGTCGCCGATCAGAGCCGACAATGGGTGTCCTACGACGTCTTCAACTGAGCGTCCGAGCAGCTCGCCGACGTTGGCGCTGACTTGCCGGACCTCGTATTCGGGCTCGCGGACCACCGCAAGCACACCGCGCGGCTGAATGCTGCCGGGGATGTGAATGGGTTCGCGGGCGCAGTTGTCCAGGTCGACGGGGGTGCCGGCCGGGAGCAGGTCGGGTACCGCCTGACCGTCGGGATTCGATAGCGCGAGACGCCGCTGGCCGCTGCTCACAACGCTGCCGAATCGGTTCTGGATACCACCTGCTCGGCAGGGGACCGACGCTCAAGCACAGATTCTCCTGCGGCCCCGAACGGGGCGTCGCTTCTGTCGGCGGAAAAGAATTCAAGCGGATGCCCGCATCCGCGAAACTCAATCCGCGCAATATCGACGAAAGGCTGGGATCTCAACCTATAGACAATCTACGCATATTCGCGACGGCCCGCCACGTCAGCCGTGGGCGTTATACCTCTTTTGGTGCACCTTTTCGTGGACTGTCGCGAACACACCGAGCAGCGGTGGTTCGGCAAATATGCTGCAAATGAACGGCTTTGGTTGCTTGCAGGCGAAACTGGCGACTATTCGAGCCGATCGTGCGGGACAACGTCGCCGTCGGCAATCTCACACGGCTGCGGACCGTCGGTTAGCGCCGCCGTGCCGACAACCCGGCGAATTGCCGCAACCAGTCGAACCACGCTGTCATGCCTTCGCCCGTACGCGCGCTCACCGGCAGAATCGTCGCGGTCGAATTCACCTGGCGAACATGGTCTATATAGGTCTCGACGTTGGCGTCCAGATGCGGGACCAGGTCGATCTTGTTGAGCAGCACGACGTCGACCGACCGGAACATGACCGGGTATTTCAGCGGCTTGTCCTCGCCCTCGGTAACCGAGTACACCATCGCCTTGGCGTGTTCGCCGACGTCGAATTCGGCGGGGCAGACCAGGTTACCGACGTTTTCGATGATCACCAGATCCAGTTGCGGCAGGTCGAGTCCCTGCAAGGCGCGATTGACCATCGGGGCGTCCAGATGGCACTCGCCGCCGAACCCGTTGTTGGTGTTGAGCAGCGACACCTGGGCGCCGCGTCCGCCCAGTTTGGCGGCATCGAGATCGGTGGCGATATCTCCCTCGATCACTCCCACGGCCAGGTCGCCGGTCATTTCGTCGAGGGTGGCGGCCAGCACGGTGGTCTTGCCGGAGCCCGGTGAGCTCATCAGGTTCAGGGCGCGGATGCCGTTGCTCTCGAATGCCGCGCGGTTGATGTCTGCGCGGGAATCGTTTTCGGCGAAGATCGACTCCAGCACCTCGATGCGTTGCGAACCGGTCGCATAGCCACTGTGGTCACCGTGGTCACCGTGGCTGTGATCACCGTGGTCGTGGTCGTGGTCGTGGTGTTCGTGGCTGTGCACCGTGCCGTCGTCGTGCCGGTGGAATCTACCCATTCGCCTGACCTTTCATGACACCTGAACCGAGGTGACCAGGAATTCGTTGCCGCGGACTACCTCGACGTCGGCACTCTCGCACTGCGGGCAGCACACCGACCACCGCGACTCGATCTGCGACCGTTGGCCGCAGCCACGGCAGTCCACCTCGGCGGCGACGAATTCGAGTTCCAGGGCGGTGTCCATCATCGTCTCATCGAGGTGCTGACACACCAGCGACCAGCAGAATTCCAGCGACTCGGGTACCACCTGGCGCAGCGCGCCAACCTGGACCCGGACCACGTCGACGTGACGGCCTGCCGCGTGTGGCTTCACCACGCCCGCGATGGCATGGCAGAGCGACAACTCGTGCATTACACCATGCTGCCCTCTCAGAGTTATCGGTGTCGCGAAGATTGAGTGCGGAAAAACGCAGACTTTGTGTGCGAAATTGTGATTGTCGGCATATTTGTCCAGGTCTACCCTGAGCGAGACCGCCCGTGCCGCCAGCCCTGCGGGCCCGGGGGTCCATCGCTGCTCAGGAGGTTGGGGTGGGCAGTCCAAGTGACACGTTGACGAGCGTGCGGCTGCGACTCGACATCGCGGGAGTGGTCCAGGGCGTCGGATTCCGTCCCGCGGTTGCGCGTATCGCAGCGCGGCACGGGCTCTCCGGCTGTGTCTACAACGACTCCGGAGCGGTGCACTGCGAGCTGGAGGGGCCGGTTGAGGCGGTCGATGCTGCGGCCCGGGCCATCGCCACCGATCATCCGCCGATGGCCCGGATCGATTCGATCCGGACCACCCCGGTGGCGCCGATCGGCGACTCCGGTTTCCGCATCGTCGGCAGCCGCAGTGGCGACGACCGCCGCACCCTGGTGCCGCCCGACATCGCCATCTGCGACGACTGTCTGCGGGAACTGCGCGATCCCGACGACCGCCGCTACGGGCACCCCTTCATCACCTGCACCAACTGCGGCCCGCGTTATACGGTCATCACCGATCTGCCCTACGACCGGCCGGCGACCACGATGGCGCAGTTCCCGATGTGTGCTCGGTGCGAAGCCGAGTACCGCAACCCGCTTGACCGCCGCTTCCATGCCCAGACCATCGCCTGCCCGGACTGTGGGCCGACCCTGGCCTGGCACGGCCCCGGCGCCGGCGGCGACCCGCTGGGTGCGGCCGTTGCCGCCATCGATGACGGACTTATCGTCGCGGTCAAGGGAATCGGCGGTTTTCACCTGGCATGTCGCGCCGACAATGCTGCCGCGGTCTCCGAGTTGCGGCGACGGAAAACTAGGCCCGCCAAGCCATTTGCCGTCATGGCGGCTAATGTCGGTGCGGCTGAATCCATCTGCCGGGTCGACCGGGCGGCGGCCAACCTGCTGAGGTCGCCGGCTGCGCCGATTGTGCTGTTGCCCGGGCGGGACGGTTCGGTGCAGGCAGCGGTGGCCCCGGGCTTGTCCGAAATCGGGGTGATGTTGGCGTACTCGCCGCTGCACCACCTGCTGTTCGATCGGCTGGGTCCGGTGCCGCTGGTGTTGACCTCGGCCAATAGCGGCGGGTCACCGATCGTCTTCCGCGATGCCGATTTGAACTGGATCGACGGCCTGGCTGATGCGGTGCTGACTCATGACCGGCCGATCCACGTGCCGTGCGAGGACTCGGTTCTCGCGGTCGACGCCGACGGTGGTGTGGTGCCCATCCGGCGCTCGCGCGGCTATGCGCCCCTGCCCGTCTCGGTACCCGTGACGACGACGCGGACGCCGATCCTTGCCACCGGCGGCGATCTCAAGACCACCTTCTGTCTGATGTCTCCCGACGGGCATGCACACATGTCGTCGCATCTGGGCGACATGGCCGACCCGCGCACCCAAACCTGCTTCGAATCCGCATTGGACCATCTGGCGTTCATGACCGACAGTTGTCCGGGCTTGATCGCCTGCGACCTGCATCCGAACTATGCGACCACCACGTGGGCGCGCAGGCAGGGCCGGCCGATACTGCAGATCCAACACCACCACGCTCACGCGGTGTCGCTGCTCGCCGAGCACGGACGGCTCGGAACGCCGATGCTTGCCGTGGCATTCGACGGCACCGGTTACGGCACCGACGGATCCATCTGGGGTGGCGAATTTCTGATGGTCACCGATCCCGCGTCGTTCACCCGGGTGGGCCACGTCAAGCCGTTCGCTCTACCCGGGGGTGACGGGGCAGTGCGCCGGCCCGGCCGGATCGCGCTGGATCTGTTGCACCGGGCTCGGATCGACTGGGCGCCAGGCATTGCGGCGGTCGACGGCTTGAGCGATCAGGAGCGCTATGTGCTGGGCCAGCAGATACCGCGCGGCATCGGCTGTGTGGCCACCAGCAGTATGGGCCGCTTGTTCGACGCGGTGGCCAGCCTGCTCGGCGTCTGTCAGGACGTCACCTACGAGGGACAGGCGGCGGTGGAACTCGAGCACCTGGCCCGCCGGGGCCGTGCGGTGCCACTGGAGTTCGCCGTGGCCACAGGGGTTCTGGACCCGGTTCCGCTGATCGTCGGATTGGTGCGCGGGTTACGCAGGGGGACTCCGGCAGCCGATCTGGCGGCGGGATTTCATGCCGCGGTGATCGCTGCGACGGTGCAGGCGGTTGGCCAGGCGGCGGCGGGGATCGGCACCGTCGGGCTGACCGGTGGTGTCTTCGTCAACCGGTTACTGCGTGAAGGATTGCGCAACAAATTGACGGACATGGGATTTGAAGTGCTGACGCATGCGGTGCTGCCGTGCAACGACGGTGGTCTCGCGTTGGGTCAGGCCGTGATTGCGGCACAGCGACAAGAAAGGGGGACCAGCGTATGTGTCTCGGAATTCCCGGCAAGGTAGTCGACACCTGGGAGGAGGCGGGGACGCGGATGTGCACCGTCGACTTCGGTGGCACCACCAAGACGGTGTGCCTGGCTTACCTGCCCGACATGCAGATCGGCGAATACACCATCGTGCACGCCGGATTCGCGATCACCCGGCTCGACGAGGCCTCGGCCCAGGAGACCCTGCGCATGTTCGACGAACTCGGGGTGCTCGACGAGGAACTGGCCGGCGACCAGGGACAGAGTAGGAGGGAACCGGCATGAAGTACCTGGACGAGTTCCGTGACCCGACGGCCGCCCGCACGCTGGTCGACCACATCAAGAGACGCGCCACCAAGACCTGGACCATCATGGAAGTCTGTGGCGGACAGACGCATTCGATCATCCGCAACGGAATCGACCAATTGCTGGAGGGCGCGGTCGAGTTCATCCACGGGCCCGGCTGCCCCGTCTGTGTGACGCCGCTGGAGATGATCGACCGGGCCCTGGAGATTGCGGGGCGTGACGACGTCATCTTCTGTTCCTTCGGTGACATGCTGCGGGTGCCGGGTAGTCGTCAAGACCTGTTCGGGGTCCGCGCCCGGGGTGGCGACGTGCGGATCGTCTATTCGCCTCTGGATGCAACCCGGGTGGCCGCGGACAACCCTGACAAAGAGGTGGTGTTCTTCGGGGTCGGCTTCGAGACCACCGCGCCGGCCAACGCGATGGCGGTGGTGCATGCCCAGCGCCTGGGGCTCACCAACTTCTCGATGCTGGTCTCGCACGTGCTGGTGCCGCCGGCGATGACGGCCATCCTGAGTTCGCCGACCAACCGGGTCGAGGGTTTCCTGGCGGCCGGTCACGTCTGCACGGTGATGGGCACCGGTGAATACGGTCCCCTTGTCGAGGAATTCCACGTTCCCATCGTGGTCACCGGATTCGAACCGCTGGACCTGCTGGAGGGCGTGCGTCAGGTGGTGGATCTGCTCGAGGCCGGAACTGCGGAGTTGCGCAACGCGTATCCCCGCGCGGTGACCGCCGCCGGCAACACCGTCGCCCAGCAGACTCTCGCCGACGTCTTCGTGGTCACCGACCGGCAGTGGCGGGGGATCGGCATGATCCCCAAGTCGGGGTGGACATTGTCGCCGCGCTACGCGCAGTTCGATGCCGAGCTGAAGTTCGGCGTCGGGCACCTGCGGGTCGCCGAGTCCGCGGAGTGCCGCAGCGGGGAAGTATTGCAGGGATTGCTCAAACCCAATGAATGCCCGGCGTTCGGGAAGACCTGCACGCCACGCACGCCGCTGGGCGCCACCATGGTGTCCAGCGAAGGCGCCTGCGCCGCCTACTACCAGTTCCGGCGGTTGGAAGCGTCCGCGCATGCCTGAGCCGCCCGTCGCGATCGACCCCGCCGACTGGGTATGCCCGCTGCCGCTGCGTGAGACTAAACGCATCGTGCTGGGCCACGGTGGCGGAGGGGTGCTGTCCGAGGAACTCATCGAGAACCTGTTCCTGCCCGCATTCGGCGGTGTGCCCGGCGCGGCGCGTGATTCGGCGCTGCTCGATGTCGCCGGCGGGCGCATCGCACTGACCACGGATTCGTATGTGGTGCAACCGCTTTTCTTCCCCGGCGGCAATATCGGGGACTTGGCGGTCAACGGCACCATCAACGATCTGGCGTGCAGCGGGGCCCAGCCCTTGGGGCTGACGGCCGGCTTCATCCTGGAGGAGGGGCTGGAACTCGATGTGCTCGGGGCCGTCGCCGAAACCATGGGCAAGGCTGCCGCGACAGCCGGGGTCGGCATCGTCACCGGCGACACCAAGGTGGTCGCCAAGGGAAGTGCCGACGGCCTTTTCGTCAATACCGCCGGGGTGGGTGTGGTCCCACCCGGGGTGCAGATCGGGCCGGAACGGGCTCACCCCGGCGACCACATCATCGTCTCGGGCAACGTCGGCGAGCACGGCGTGGCGATCATGAGCGTGCGCGAAGGCATCGACTTCGGCACCGTGGTGACCACCGACAGCGCTCCACTGCACCGTTTGGTCGCCGCCATGCTGGGGGCCGGGGGAGCTGCCGTACACACGCTGCGCGATCCCACCCGGGGTGGACTGGTGGCTTCGGTCGTCGAGATCGCGCGCGCCGCATCGGTGGGGATCGAACTTGATCTGGCGGTGATTCCCGTTCCGGAAACGGTGTCCTCGGCCTGCTCATTCCTGGGGCTGGACCCGCTGCAGGTGGCCAACGAGGGCAAGATGGTGGCGTTCGTCGACCCGGCGCACAGCGAAGTGGTACTCGAGGCGATGCGGGCACGACCCGAAGGTGCCGATGCGGCAATCATCGGCCGCGTCGTCCGGGAGCATCCGGGTATGGTGGTCGGCAAGACGCCGTTCGGAACCACGCAGGTGATCGAACGCCAACTGGGTGAACAGCTTCCGCGGATCTGCTGAGGGGCGGGACTTCGGCCCGAAACTGAATCCCACGACGCGGCACCGCGATCGAGCGTCGTGCAGTTCACTCTCGATTGGTTGGACCCGCCCACCAGCGTTCATGCACCTCGCGGCAGCCGTCGGTCAGCAGCTGCCCCGGCTGATCGAACCCCGATCGCACCGCGGCGGCACCGGTGAAATCCTGATCGACGGTGTAGCCGTTGGTCACCACCAGTGTGGCCAGCCCGGCCGTGCGTGCCGCCCGTAAGCCGATTGCTGAATCCTCTACGGCCAGAACATTTTCGGCCGGCAAAGCCAGCCGCCCCAGCGCCATCAGGTAGGCCTGCGGGTCGGGCTTGAGCCGGTCGACGTCGTCGCCGGTGACGATCACTTCAGCGACGCCGTCCCCGACCACGTGCCGAACCAGTGGCTCCACCCATCGCCGACGTCCGGTCGTCGCGATGCCCACTCGGACACCGGACCGGTGCAGGTCGGCGATCAGCTTCGACAGGCCGGGGCGGGCGCAGATCGCTCCGTTGAGAACGCGCACGGTGAACAGTGCGGTCTTGGTGCGGTGGACGTCCTCGGCCAACCGGCCGGCGCGGGTGCCGAACCCCCGCGCCCGCAGGTCATGGGTGATGCGGCGGCGCCCACCCGCGATCGCCAACAGGCGGCCGTAGGCCTCGGGCGTCCAGACGATGTCCAGGCCGTGTTTGGCGAACGCGTCGTTGAACGCCAGCCGATGACCGTTGCGCTCGGTATCGGCCAGCGTCCCGTCGACGTCGAAGATGACGGCTTGCAGCGCCACGTGTCACCCGGATGCTCGCGCGATGCTGTACAGCGCCGCCTCGGCGACGGCGGAGGCGGTCAGGCCCAGGTGTGCGGCCACCTCCGGTCCCGGCCCACTCGCGCCGAACCGGTCGATGCCGATCACCGTGTCACAGGGCCGAGCCAGCGCCTGCCAGCCGGTGCTCACCCCGGCTTCGATCCACACCACCGGCAGATCGGGCAACGCCGAGATCCTTTCCCGCCACATCACGGAGACCACGATCGCGGCTATCCCTCTCTCGCCCAACAATTCTGCGGCCTGCAACGCCAGCGTGACCTCGGAACCACTGGCGGCCAGCATCACGTGCGGCGTGTCAGCGACCGGACGCACCACCCGCATGCCGTACTGGCGGACGTCGTCGCACCCGAATCCGCCGAGCTCCGGCAGGTCCTGCCGGCTGAGCACCAGAGCCGTCGGACCGTCGATGTTTTCGGCCGCGATCTGCCAGGCCAGTGCGGTCTCGGCCGCATCGGCCGGCCGCAGCACAGTCAGTCCGGGAATGAGCCGCAACGATTCCAGCTGCTCGATCGGTTGATGCGTGGGACCGTCCTCACCGACATGCACCGAGTCGTGGGTGAACACATACACCACCGGTAGCTTCATCAACGCCGAAAGTCGCAGCGCCGGGCGCAGATAGTCGGCGAACACCAGGAAGGTGCTGCCGAATGGGCGTAGGCCGCCGTGCAGGGCGATGCCGTTCATCACCGCCGCCATTGCATGCTCCCGGATCCCGAAATGAATTGTGCGACCGGTGAAGTCGTCCCGAGTTACGTCCCCGCCGGGGATGGCGGTGTTGGTCGAGGCGGCCAGGTCCGCTGAGCCGCCGACCAAGCCGGGATAGACCGCGGCAAGTGCGTTGAGCGCCTTGCCGGAGGCCTTGCGGGTGGCTGACTTTCCGCCCGCCGCGGCTCCGTCTGCCAATGGGGTCAGCACCGACAGGTCGTCGGCAACCGGAACGCAGTCCAACGGGAAGTCCGCGGACAGCTGCGGGTGGTCCACCTGCCAGGCGGCGTGCGTCCGGGCCCACTGCGCGTGCGCCGCGGCGCCGCGAGCGGCCACCACCGCGGCGGCCGCGCCGACCGCGAGCGGCACATGGAACTGTTCGTCGGGCCAGTCCAGGCGGGACCGCATCGCCTGCAGCACGCCCGCACCCAGCGGACTGCCATGGGCTTTCGAGGTGCCCTCAACTCCCGGAGCGCCATAGCCGATGGTGGTGCGCACCCGGATGAAGGTGGGCCTGCTGTCACCGTCAGACGCCTCGGTGAACGCCCTGTCGAGGGCGGGCACGTCGTTTCCGTCTGCGACGCTGAGCACCCGCCAGCCATACGCCGCGAACCGGCCCTCGACGTCGTCGGTGCAACTCTGGGAGGCCGGTCCGTCGATGGTGACGTCGTTGTCGTCGAAGATCACGATCAGCCTGCCCAGGCGCAGCCGTCCGGCCAACGAGGCTGCCTCGTGGCTGATGCCCTCCATCAGGTCGCCGTCGCCGGCGAGCACCCAGGTGCGGTGGCCGACGACCGTGTGTTCCTCGGTGTTGCACCGGGCCGCGAGCATCCGCTCGGCCAGCGCCAGGCCGACCGCGTTCGCAATGCCCTGTCCCAGTGGCCCAGTCGTGGTCTCGACACCCGGAGTGTGACCGTACTCGGGATGCCCCGGCGTCGACGAGCCGAGCTGGCGGAACCTGCGCAGCTGACTGACCGGCAGGTCGTAGCCGAAGACGTGCAGCAGGGCATACAGCAGCATCGAGCCGTGGCCCGCGGACAACACGAACCGATCGCGGTCCGGCCAGCGCGGGTCGGCTGGGTCGTGGCGCAGGTGCCGCGACCACAGCGTCCAGGCCAGGGCGCTGGTGCCCAGCGGCAGCCCCGGGTGCCCGCTGTTCGCGGCTTGCACACCGTCAGCGGCGAGGAACCGCAGGGTGTTGATCGCCAGACGATCCAATTCGTCGGTGCGGGTGGATGTTTCGTTGACAAGCGGTGCGATGGTCATTGGGTCACCAGTCTTTCGTCGAATTGGCGGGCGGCGGTGCGGAGCGCCTCGGCGCGCTCGGGCATGGAGCCGGCGAACAGCGCGGACCCGGCGCAGAATACGTCGGCGCCCGCTGCCGCGGCCCGGCCGATCGTGGACGGTCCGATACCGCCGTCAACTTCGAGTTCGACATTCAGCGCGCGGCCGTCGATTTCGGCTCGGGCGGCGGCGATCTTGGGCTCCATGCTGGCTAGGTACCGTTGCCCGCCGAACCCTGGGTTGACCGTCATGATCAGCAACAGGTCGGTGATGTCGAGCACGTCGACGACCGCGGCCAGGGGAGTGGCGGGGTTGAGCGCCACGCCGGCGCGGGCGCCGAGTTCGCGGATGCTCGACAGCGTGCGGTGCAGATGCCGGCACGCCTCGGCATGCACGATGACGATTCCGCAGCCGGCCTCCACCCACCGCGGCAACATCGGGTCGGGATCCTCCACCATCAGGTGCGCCTCGAAACCCATCGTCACCAGGTCTCGGCAGGCGGCGATCACGTCGGGACCGAACGTCAAGTTCGGCACGAACCGGCCGTCCATGACATCCCACTGGATCCGGTCCACGCCGGCATGCTCGATCTCGGCGACATCGCGGCCGAGTTCGGCGAAGTCGGCCGGAAGCACCGACGCGACCAGGACTGGGCTCGTCACCTGACACCACCTCCCTTTCACTGGTCAAACTAAGGTGGCTCACGGTGAAATGAATCCCCCATCGCGGGGGGAATTCGGGGGGGGCAAATGCCGCCGAGTGCGATCCTGGCGGTGAGCCACCGGCGTGTCCTGTCGTGCAATTCACGCTCGGCGTCGAAAACAAGGTGACGCTAATCCCCTTCGCCTTTAAGGTTGATCCATGACGGTGGTTACCGCTGCGCCCGTACGCGTCGTATTGGTCGATGACCATGAAATGGTCATCGAGGGTCTCAAAGCCATGCTCGCGTCTTTCAAAAACCGGGTGCGGGTGGTCGGGGAGGCGATCGGCGCCGAGAACGCGATCGCAGTCATCGAGAGCCTGCAGCCCGACATCGTGCTGTGCGACGTACGGATGCAGGGCGCCAGTGGCCTCGATCTGTGCCGCGCTATCCGGGAACGCAACCCGGCCTCCAAGGTGATCCTGCTGTCGGTCTACGAGGACGAGCAGTACCTCTTCCAGGCGTTGCGCGTCGGGGCGTCTGGTTATCTGTTGAAGGGCATCAGCAGCGACGAACTGGTGCGCCAGCTCGAGTACGTGCAAGGCGGTTCGACGGCCATCGATGCCGGCTTGGCGGCCCGCGCCGCCGACACCGCCGCACGACTGCAGCGCGATGAGTTCTGGCCGGGAGCGCGTCAGGGCCTGAGCCAGCGTGAAAGCGAGATCCTCTCGTTCGTGGTCGCCGGCCTGTCCAATCGCGGCATCGCCGGCAAACTCGTCATCGGCGACGAAACGGTGAAGAGCCATCTGCGCTCCATCTACCGCAAGCTTGGCGTCAATGACCGCACCGCGGCGGTGGCAGTCGCACTGCGCGAAGGTATCTACCAGTGAACGTGCGCGGGCTGGTGGACGCCGACCGCGAGGTCGCGCTGCTGCTCGACATCGTGGCCGCGACCGGCAGCGGGCCGGCGGTCGAGCCGGTGGCCGCCGCCGTCGCCCGGCTGATCACCACCGCCACCGCATCCGATGTGTGTTTCGTGCATGTGCTCGACGACTCCGGCGGGTCGCTCACACTCGCCGGCGCCACACCCCCGTTCGACGACTACATCGGGCAGGTGCAGCTGCGGCTGGGCGAGGGTGTCTCCGGCTGGGTGGCCCAGCACCGCGAACCTGTCGTCATCACCAGCGGCAAGGACGAGGACCCCCGGTATGTGCCGATCGCGGCACTGCGCGGCTCTGATTTCACCTCGATGGCGTCGGTACCGATGGAGACCGGACCGGGACGGCTGGTCGGCGTGCTCAACGTGCACACCGTGGCCCGTCGTGAGTTCACCGAACGCGACATCCAGCTGCTGTTGGCTATTGGGCGGCTGACCGCCGGCGCGCTCGATCAGGCCCGGGTGCACCGACAGCTGGCGGCCAAGGAGCGGGTGCACGGAAACTTCGCCGAACAGGTGATCGCCGCGCAGGAGTCCGAGCGCCGGCGATTGGCCGGCGACATCCACGACGGCATCAGCCAGCGACTGGTCAGCCTGAGTTACCGGCTCGACGCGGCCGCCCGCGCCGTCGAGATCGACGACTCCGCGGAGGCCACCGAACAGCTGGAGAAGGCTCGCGACCTGGTCGATCTGACGCTGGCCGAGGCGCGCTCGGCGATCGGCGGGCTGCGGCCGCCCGTCCTCGACGACCTGGGCCTGGCCGGCGGGCTGGCCAGCCTCGCCTCGACCATCCCCGAGGTCGATCTGGACCTGGAACTGGCCGACCAGCGGCTCTCCGAGCATGTCGAGGTGGCGCTGTACCGCATCGCGCAGGAGTGCCTGCAGAACGTGGTCAAGCACTCCAAGGCGATGACGGCCAGGGTGCGTTTCGCCGTCAGCGACGGCGAGGCTCGCCTTGAGGTCGCCGACGACGGTGTGGGCTTCACGCCGTCTCCGGGCCGGGCGCCCACCAGCTACGGGATGCTGTCGATGACAGAACGCGCGGAGCTGGTCGGCGGGCGGCTGTCGGTGCGGTCCACGCCTGGATCGGGAACCACGGTCACCGTGACGGTGCCGCTGTCGGTTCAGGCCGGCTGAAGCTGACCGCGTAGTCGCAGCGCCGCGGCATTCGCGTTGACGTGGCCGGACAGCGCATCCTGGGCAGCACCGATCTTGTGCTCGTCACCACGCCACGCCGTCAGCGCGGGCGACACCAAGGCTCGGCCGAACGAGAACGTCAGCGGCCATGGTGTGCGGTGCGCCTGCAGCGCGGCGAGGTTTGCTGTGGCACGCTCGGGCGACTGGCCCCCGGACAGGAATGCCACGCCGGCCAGATCGCCGGGCCAGGCCCGCAGCACCGACACCGTCGCCTCGGCCACCTGCTCCGCGGTGGCCTGCACCGGGTGAGCCTCGCCCTCGATCACCATGTTGGGCTTCAGGACGATGCCGGCCAGGTCCACCCTCAGCAAGTTGAGCTGCTGACGGACGGCGGCGTGCACGCTGGCGGTCACCTCGGCGCACCGCTCGATGCTGTGGTCGCCGGTCATCAGCACCTCGGGTTCGACGATCGGCACGATGCCGGCCTCCTGGCAGGCGGCGGCGTAACGGGCCAGCGCATTGGCGTTGCAGGTGATCGCGCCCCAACTCGGGGTGTTGTCGCTGATGGTGAATACCGCGCGCCACTTGGCGAACGCGGCACCCATGGCCGCATACCGCGCCAGCCGGGCCGGCAGGCCGTCCAACCCTTCGGTGACGGTCTCGCCGGGCAGGCCGGGACAGGGCTTGGTGCCGGTATCGACCTTGATGCCGGACAGCATCCCGAGGTCGCGGACGGCCTGCGCGAATGGTCGCCCGTCGCTGAACACCTGGGTGAGTGTTTCTTCGCAGAAGATGATCCCGGAGACCCCGTCGGACAGCCCTGGTGTGCTGCTGAGGATCTCCCGGTAGGTGCGCCGACTGTCGGCGGTCGCGGTGACGCCCGCCTGTTCGAGGCGACTGGACATGGTCGCGATGCTCTCGTCGGCGGCCAGAATTCCCTTGCCGGGCGCGGTCATGGCCTGGGCGATCTTCCTGCATGTGTTCATGGCGCACACCGTAGGAACGAAGCAGGCTATCGGTCCTCACCCGATCGGTGGAACCTGCGGGGGTAGGCGTGAAAGTTAACTATTTAGTTCATGATTGATGGTCTATTCTCGATAGACAGCTTCAGTATCGCGCTGACACGATTCGAGCCATGACACAGAGATGGAACGCGGGAGTCATCCCGTACGCAGAAATGGGCTACTGGCAGCCGGACTATGTTCCGAAGGACACCGACGTGTTGTGCGCCTTCCGGATCACGCCGCAGGAGGGGGTGCCCCCCGAGGAGGCCGGGGCCGCTGTCGCCGGCGAATCGAGCACCGCGACCTGGACGGTGGTGTGGACCGACCGGCTCACCACCTTCGAGCACTACCAGGCCAAGTGCTACCGCGTCGACGCGGTGCCGAACACGCCCGGGCAGTGGATCGCCTGGATCGCCTATGACCTCGATCTGTTCGAGGAAGGTTCGATCGCCAATCTGACCAGCTCGATCATCGGCAACGTGTTCGGGTTCAAGCCGCTCAAGGCGCTGCGCCTGGAAGACATGCGGATTCCCACCCATTACGTCAAGACCTTCCAGGGCCCCGCGCACGGCATCGTGATGGAACGCGAACACCTCGGCAAGTTCGGCCGGCCGCTGCTGGGCGCCACCACCAAGCCCAAGCTGGGACTGTCCGCCCGCAATTACGGCCGGGTCGTCTACGAAGCCCTGCGCGGCGGGCTGGATTTCACCAAGGACGACGAGAACATCAATTCCCAGCCGTTCATGAGGTGGCGCGACCGCTTCCTGTTCTGCATGGAAGCCGTTAACCGGGCGCAGGCCGCGACCGGCGAGATCAAGGGCCACTACCTCAACATCACCGCCGGAACCATGGAGGAGATGTACGAGCGGGCTGATTTCGCCGCCGAACTGGGCTCGGTGATCGTGATGATCGACCTGACCATCGGCTACACCGCGATCCAGTCGATGGCCAAATGGGCCCGCAAGAACGGCGTCATCCTGCACCTGCACCGCGCCGGACACGGCACCTACACCCGGCAGAAGACCCACGGCGTCAGCTTCCGGGTCATCTCGAAATGGATGCGGCTGGCCGGTGTCGACCACATCCACGCCGGCACCGTCGTCGGCAAGCTCGAAGGTGACCCCAACACCACCGCCGGCTTCTACGACACCCTGCGCCTGGACAGCGTCAAAGCCGACCCGGTCAAGGGGCTCTACTTCGACCAGGAGTGGGCATCGATGCCCGGTGTCATGCCGGTCGCCTCCGGCGGTATCCACGCAGGCCAGATGCACCAGCTCATCCACTACCTGGGCGAGGACGTGGTGCTGCAGTTCGGCGGCGGCACGATCGGCCATCCGATGGGCATCGCCGCGGGTGCCGAGGCCAACCGGGTCGCGTTGGAAGCCATGATCAAGGCCCGCAACGAGGGCCGCGACTACTACCACGAGGGTCCCGAGATCCTCAAGAAGGCCGCCTCTCGCAACCGGGCGCTGGACACCGCGCTGGCCACCTGGGGCGACATCACCTTCAACTACGAATCCACCGACACACCCGACGTCGTCGCGACGCCGACCCGGGTCTGAACCGTGGCGATCGCGAGCGCGGCGTGAGCCGGGCGAAGCGGGTCGCCACTATCAAACCGTGGCGATCGCGAGCGCGGCGTGAGCCGGGCGAAGCGGGTCGCCACTATCAAACCGTGGCGATCGCGAGCGCGGCGTGAGCCGGGCGAAGCGGGTCGCCACTATCAAAGAAACCAAGGAGCTTCACCGTGCGAATCACCCAGGGCACCTTCTCCTACCTGCCCGACTTCACTGACGAGGAGATCACGGCGCAGATCAACTACGCGCTCGACCACGACTGGCCGCTGTCGGTGGAGTTCACCGACGACCCGCACCCGCGCAACATCTACTGGGAGATGTGGGGGCTGCCGATGTTCGACCTCAAGGACGCGGCCGGCGTGCTGCTCGAGGTGAACGCCTGCCGGGCGGTCAACCCGAACAGCTACATCCGCCTCAACGCGTACGACGCCAGTTTGGGCCGGCAGACGACGGCGCTGTCGTTCATCGTCAACCGGCCGGCCGAAGAGCCCGGCTTTCGCCTGGACCGCGCCGAGCGGGCGAACCGGCAGATCGGCTACAGCACGTTTGCGTATGCCACCGCGCGGCCGAGCGGACAGAGGTACGAACCGTCATGACCGCCTTCGGCTACCGTCCGGCTCTCGCCGAACCCGAGCCCGAGCCCGAGCCTCTGGGCCCGGATGCCGTCGTCGACCTGGCGGCGGCCCGGGCCACCTCGGGGGTCGACGAGGTGTTGTCGGGGTTGGACCGCGAGCTGGTGGGCCTGGAGCCGGTGAAGACCCGGATCGCCGAGATCGCGGCGCTGCTGCTGGTCGACCGCATGCGGGAGCGCTTCGGCGTGCGGGCCGCGCAGCCCACCCTGCACATGTGCTTCACCGGCAACCCGGGCACTGGAAAGACCACCGTAGCGATGCGGATGGCTGACCTGTTGCACCGGCTCGGCTACCTACGCCGCGGACATCTGGTGAGCGTCACCCGGGACGACCTGGTCGGCGAATATGTGGGCCATACTGCGCCGAAGACCAAGGACGTGATCAAAAGGGCGATGGGCGGGGTGCTGTTCATCGACGAGGCGTACTACCTCTACAAGGTCGAGAACGAACGCGACTACGGCGGTGAAGCCATCGAGATTCTGCTGCAGGTGATGGAGAACAACCGCGACGATCTGGTCGTGATTCTGGCCGGCTACGCCAACAAGATGGACCAGTTCTTTTCCGCCAACCCGGGGATGCAGAGCCGCATCGCACACCACATCACGTTCCCGGACTACACGGTCGGCGAGCTGGAGGACATCGCGGGGCTGATGGTCGACGGGCTGGGCTACCGGTTCTCCGACGAGGCCCGGGCAGTGCTGCACCAGTACCTGCACCGGCGCCGGGACCAGCCGTGGTTCGCCAATGCGCGTAGTGTGCGCAACGCTCTGGAACGGGCCCGGTTGCGGCACGCGCGCCGGCTGCTGGCCGGCGACACACCGGTGGGCCTGGCGGAGCTGACCACGATCGAAGCGGTTGACCTGTTGGCCAGCCGGGTGTTCGAGACCCGGGAGAGCGCGTGACCACCAACGCGCGGTTGCGGGCCCTCGTCGAGGTGGCCGACACCGGCTCGGTGCGGGGCGCCGCCGAACGCCTGGTGGTGACCGAGTCGTCGATCTCTTCAGCGCTGCGCGCATTGAGCCAGGACATCGGGATCACGCTCGTCGACCGGCACGGCCGCGGCGTGCGGCTGACGCCCGCGGGTCTGCGCTATGTGGAGTACGCGCGGCGCATCCTAGGCCTGCACGACGAGGCGATCCTGGCCGCCCGCGGTGAGGCCGATCCGGAAAACGGTTCGATCCGGTTGGCCGCGGTGACGTCGGCAGGGGAGCTGCTGATCCCCGCGGCGTTGGCGTCGTTCCGGGCCGAGCATCCCGGGGTGGTGCTACATGTCGAGGTGGCAGCGCGCAGCGCCCTGTGGCCGATGCTGTCCCGGCACGAGGTGGACCTGGTGTTCGCGGGACGCCCGCCCGAGGAGCTGCGGAACAAGGTGCGGGTGCGCGCGATCAGCCCCAACACGCTGATTGTGGTGGGCTGCCCGTCGATGGCCGACGGGTTCGTTCCAGCGGCGGCCACCTGGTTGCTGCGCGAACAGGGGTCGGGCACCCGCTCGACGCTGATGACCCTGCTCGAAGACCTGGACGTCGCGCCGGCGCAGCTGGTGCTGGGATCCCACGGCGCGGTGGTGTCGGCGGCGGTTGCCGGCCTGGGTGTGACACTGGTGTCGCGGCAGGCGGTGCTGCGCGAGCTGGACTCCGGCACACTCGTCGAGTTGCCCGTGGCGGGCACGCCGATCAAGCGGCCCTGGCACGTCGTCAGCCAGCCGACCCCGCCGATGGCCACCGAGCTGCTGATCGAGCATCTGGTGGTCCACCAGGAACTGGGCTGGCGGCAGGTCAGCGCGGTGCGGCGGGCGTCCTAGGCGAGCCCGCATGCCGGGAAATCACACAGGTCACTCCTGCACCCGCGGAGCTTGGCATGACTGCCGCAGAAAGGTGACATCGCCGGCGCTATCACGTTTGCGGCGCATGGTGCCGCCGATTCTTGATACCCGAGTGAGCAGTGCGGCGTCGGGCTCGGCTAGCGCCGCAGCGTCTCCGACGGCGCCTCGCCCCATCTCTTGCGGTACTCGACGGCGAAACTGCCCAGGTGGTTGAACCCCCAGCGCTCCGCGACCGCCGTCACCGTCACCCCGTCTGACGGCATGGCGTCCATCAGCTCCTCGTGCACCCGCTCCAGCCGGCGTTCCCGGACGTATGTCATGGGCGTCATGTTGAGCTCCTCGCGGAATCCCTGCTGAATTGACCGGACACTCATGTGCACCGCCTTGGCCAGGCCGTCCATCGTGATGCGCTCGGCGAGGTGGTCGTCGATGTAGTTCATCGCGTCGTGCACCACCGCCCGACGCGGATCCGGCTGAATCGGCTGCAAGAACTCTTCGTAGTAGTTGGACGGCTGCAGCTGTAGCAGCGTGCTCATCACCAGTTCCTCGATGGCGCCGATACCCTGACCGCGCTGAATCAGCGAACCCGGGTGGAACACCTCGCTGTGGATCAGCTGCACCACGGTGTGCCAGCGCATCGCGGCTTCGGTCGCCAGGTCGAACTCCGGGTCGAACTCCAGTGGCTTGGTCAGACTGCGGCCCAGCAGTCGGGTGAGGTGCGCGGCCATCGCGCGCTGTTCAATCCGAATCAGCAGCTGGGGCGAGTCATGGTCGAACTGGATGCGCAGGGCGTCACCGGGACTGGTCACCAGCGCCCGAATGGTGTTGGACTCGAAGCTGTGGCCCCGGTGGTCGACCAGCGCGCGGCCATTCATCGGCATGTGCACGCCGAAGTATTGACCCAGCGCCGGGATGTCGACGGTCGCAGCCACGTGGACGTCGAGGTACAGCATGCTGACGTTGCGTAGCCGCACTCCGTGCATGGTCGCAGCAAACCCCTCGACGTCCTCCTCGTCGACATGCAAAGACAGCGGGGCCAGCGCCTTGGCCATCAGCCGCACGGCCTCGGTCGGATTCTCCGTATAGAAGATCTCGTTGTCCGCAAGCGCCGGTGGGACACCCCGCGAGCGCACCTTGCGGCGCACCGGATGCGCGGTGCGGCGGACGTCTATGTACCCGAGCCGGGTCAGCCGCGACATCGCTGCGCACCCCGGTAACCGGCAGGTAAAACCGCTGGCAGCGACCACCGCGAACGTGAGGTGTTCACTAAAGAATCGGTGGCGATCATGCAAGCCTCTCAGTGCGCCAGCGCGCGCCAACGCGCTTAACTGTTCGCAATCCTGACAGCTCCTGCGCGAATGCGATAGGCACAGTCCCGAGCGGCGGCTAGTTTGTGATCGGGGCCACAGTCCAGTCCGAGTCGGGACCCAGCCCGCCCGATTCGCTTAGGAGGTTTCCAATGTCGGCAAACGGTCAGGTCGTTGCGCTGTCGCCGGGCGACCAGCTGCGCGACCGACTTGACGATCCCGCGATCGCCGCGTCGCTGAACAGCCTGCTCGACCATGCCGACTTGCTGGCGATCCTGGTGACCGGGCTCGACGGCTTCGTGCGGCGCGGTGAGCAGATCAGCGAGTCGGTGGCCTCGGCCGTCGGCGAGCTCCGGGGTGCCTCGCTCACGGTGCCCGGACTCGACGAGGTCAGGGCCGAGTTGGGAGCGGTGGATGTGCAGTCGTTGGCGGCGACCCTGGCGTCGCTGGCAACGGCGCTGGTGGCCGCCGCGCCCACCCTGAACAAGATCCTCAACTCGCCCCTGGTGGACCCGCAGGCCGCCGACGTCCTCGCCGACCTGGGTGAGGCGCTCGTCGCAGGCAAAGCGGCGGCCGCGGCAGACCCGGGCGGGCCGAAGGGTCTGTTCGGCCTGTGGCGGGTCAGCAAGGACAAAGACATCAACCGTGGTGTGGGATTCCTGATTCAGGTCGCCCGCGCATTCGGTCGGAAACTGCCCAAATAACAAAATATTTTCAGCCTGACATTAAAAACGTGGTCGCGCCCTCGGCCGCTATTCGAGAGGAGTTCCTATGGCTTCCGTTTTATGGTTTCAGGGCGGGGCATGTAGCGGCAATACCATGTCGTTTCTCAATGCCGAAGAGCCCAATGTCGTCGATTTGATCGTCGATTTCGGGCTCGATCTATTGTGGCACCCGTCTTTGGGTCTGGAGCTGGGAAAGAACGCCCAGAAGGTGTTCTGGGACTGCGCCAAGGGCGAGCGGCCGCTGGACATCTTCGTGTTCGAGGGCACCGTCATTGAGGCGCCCAACGGCACCGGCCGGATGGATATGTTCGCCGACCGTGCCATGAAGGACTGGGTGACCGACCTTGCCGCCGCCGCGCAGATCGTGGTGGCCATCGGCGACTGCGCCTGCTTTGGCGGCATCCCGGCGATGGAGCCCAACCCGTCGGCGTCGACGGGTCTGCAGTTCCACAAGCGGGAGAAGGGCGGATTCCTTGGCCCGGACTTCCGGTCCAAGATGGGTCTGCCGGTGATCAACATTCCGGGCTGCCCCGCCCACCCGGACTGGATCACGCAGATCATCGTCGCGCTGGCCACCGGGCGGGCCGGCGACATCACCCTCGACGAGCTGCACCGGCCGGAGACGTTCTTCAAGACGTTCACCCAAACCGGTTGCACCCGTGTGCAATTCTTCGAGTACAAGCAGTCGACGATGTCGTTCGGCGAGGGCACCCGTACCGGTTGCCTGTTCTACGAATTCGGCTGCCGTGGGCCGATGACCCACTCACCGTGCAACCGCATCCTGTGGAACCGCCAGTCCTCGAAGACCCGTGCCGGCATGCCCTGCCTGGGCTGCACCGAACCGGAGTTCCCGCACTTCGATCTGGCGCCGGGAACGGTGTTCAAGACCCAGAAGGTCAGCGGCATGATCCCCAAGGAAGTGCCCGAGGGCTCGGACCACCTCACCTACATGGCACACGCCGCGGCCGCGCGTATCGCGGCCCCGCAATGGTCCAAAGAAGACATGTTCGTGGTCTGAGGACCAGCACGCCGCAGCCCTGGTAGTGCACGAAATCATTTGGGAGGATTCATGACCGCGCTCGACCTGTATGTCAGCCCACTGGGCCGTGTCGAGGGAGACCTCGACGTCCGCGTCACCGTCGAAGACGGCGTCGTCACCTCGGCCTGGACCGAGGCGGCGATGTTCCGCGGCTTCGAGATCATCCTGCGGGGCAAGGACCCGCAGGCCGGCCTCATCGTATGTCCGCGCATCTGCGGCATCTGCGGTGGCAGTCACCTGTACAAGTCCGCATACGCGCTGGACACGGCCTGGCGGACCCATATGCCGCCCAACGCCACCCTGGTGCGCAACATCTGTCAGGCGTGCGAGACCCTGCAGTCGATTCCGCGCTACTTCTACGCGCTGTTCGCCATCGACCTGACCAATAAGAACTACGCTAAGTCCAAGCTGTACGACGAGGCGGTGCGCCGCTTCGCCCCCTACGTCGGTACGAGTTATCAACCGGGCGTGGTGCTTTCGAACAAGCCGGTCGAGGTGTACGCGATCTTCGGAGGTCAATGGCCGCACTCGAGCTTCATGGTGCCCGGCGGAGTGATGTGCGCACCAACGCTTTCCGACGTCACCCGCTCCATCTCGATCCTGGAGCACTGGAAGGACAATTGGCTGGAGGCCCGCTGGCTGGGCTGTAGCATCGATCGCTGGCTGGAGAACAAGACCTGGGAAGACGTGCTGGCCTGGGTGGACGAAAACGAATCGCAGTACAACAGCGACTGCGGCTTCTTCATCCGCTACTGCCTGGACGTCGGCCTGGACAAGTACGGCGCCGGCGTGGGCAACTACATCTCCACCGGCACCTACTTCGACCCGTCGCTCTACGAGAACCCCACCATTGCCGGGCGCAATGCCGCGCTCATCGGCCGCTCCGGGGTGTACGCCAAAGGTCAGTGGTACGAGTTCGACCAGGCCAACGTGCGCGAGGACGTCACGCACTCGTTCTACGAGGGCAGCCGTCCGCTACACCCGTTCGAGGGGGAGACCATCCCGATCGACCCCGAACAGGGCCGCAAACAGGGCAAGTACAGCTGGGCCAAGTCTCCGCGCTACGCCGTCGGCGACCTGGGCAACATCCCGCTGGAGGCCGGCCCGCTGGCACGTCGGATGGCCGCCGGCGGACCCAACGCCGCCGCGCACCAGGACAACGACCCGCTGTTCGTCGACATGTACAACAAGATCGGGCCCAGCGTGATGGTCCGCCAGCTCGCCCGCATGCACGAGGGACCGAAGTACTACAAGTGGACCCGCGAGTGGCTGGACCAGCTGAACCTCAAGGAGAGCTTCTACTCCAAGCCCATCGAGCACGCCGAAGGCATGGGCTTCGGCTCCACCGAGGCCGCCCGTGGCGCACTCTCAGACTGGATTATGCTGGAAGACAACAAGATCAAGAACTACCAAGTCGTGACTCCGACCGCCTGGAACATCGGGCCCCGGGACAGCTCACAGGTCCTCGGCCCGATCGAGAGCGCGCTGGTCGGCTCGCCGATCGTCGACCCGGAGGACCCGGTGGAGCTGGGCCACGTGGCGCGTAGCTTCGATTCGTGCCTGGTGTGCACCGTGCACGCCTACGACGGCAAGACCGGACGCGAGTTGTCGAAGTTCGTGATCAACGGGATGGTGTGATCCTGACTGCCTACGACTGCAGCCTCGGATCTGCCGACGACGCAACCGATCTCGAACCTCCGGGGTCATTCGGAGGTTCCAGCTTCGCCTCGCCTGCGCCGGCCCCCGGGCCGACTCCGGCGAGCCTCGCTGAACCTCCGGGGTGCGAGGTGTTGTTGGTCGGTTGCGGCAACCTGCTGCGCGGTGACGACGGCGTCGGGCCGGTCCTGATCCGGCACCTGTGGGAACGGGGTGTCCCAGAGGGGGCGCGCCTGGTCGATGGTGGCACGGCCGGCATGGACGTGGCGTTTCAGATGCGGGGTGCGCGGCGGGTCGTGATCGTCGACGCCGCGGCCACCGGTTCGGCACCCGGCACCGTCTTCAAGGTGCCGGGCGAGCAGCTGGAGGACTTGCCGCCGTTGCAGGGTTTGCACACGCACTCGTTCCGGTGGGATCACGCCATCGCCTTCGCCCGCTGGGCACTCGGTGAGGACTGCCCGACCGACATCGCCGTCTATCTCATCGAGGTGGCCGGCGTCGAACTCGGTGCGGATCTGTCCGAACCCGTTGCGGCCGCAATGGAACTCGTCATCGACCGGATCGAGACCGAGTACCTCGCCGACCTGCGCCCCACGCCTGAAACCGAAGTCACCGTGGAATTCACCGCCGACGGCTACCTGCGCCTCGACGCCTCGCTGGCCGCCAGCCGGTTCCCGTCCGACGCGGTGGTCGCCGTGCTTCGCGACGACGACCTCTGGCTTATCCCGCTGCGGGGCCCGCGCAGCGGCGGACTGCTGTTGAAGCAACGCAACCCCGCCGGAGACCGGTCGCTGCTCATCCGCGAGGTGGTCGAAGGCAGAGTCGGCGTGACTGGTGCATTCTGGGACGATGCACAGAAGTCGCTGCGCATTCCGTTGCGTGAAGGACCGCACGACGCGGCGGGGCCGCCGGGGTGATTCTGATGGCTGAGCGTCCGACCGTCGGGGGGCAACAGGAGGAGCCGGAGCGCCCGCCGACGGTAGTTCGTGCCGACAGCTCGGCCGACGAAGCACTGGACGTTCAGACCGTAGTCGTGGAGGAACGCGGCCGGTGGGCCGTGGAGATCGTCGTGGTGTTCGCCGACGGAGTGGTCCGCCGGCGCATCGACACCCACCACACCAAGCGGCGCGCCGAGCTGTCGGCCGCGCTGATCAAGCGCGCCGCCGAGCGCAATATCCGAGGACCGATCAATGGGTGAATGTCATGACCACAGCGCCTGAGTTAGCCCGAGCGGCGACCATCGCGGCCCGGCCCCAACCGCTTGGCGCCTTTCCGCTGCCGCTGGGCTTTCTACTGATCCCACCGGGTGCCGAGAACGTGCGAGCGGCCCTGTTGGATGGCAACGAGCCGCACGAGTGGCCGCAACAGCATCGTGGGCTTGAGCTCGCGCACGGCGGTGACGTCGACGCGGCTCTGGAGCACCTCACCACCGGCGATCCCGTCACCCGCTACAACCGGTTCGTGCTGCAACCCGAGGGTGTGGACACCGACACGTTGCGGGCCGATCTGGGCGAGTTCGGCGTACTGGTCGACCTGGTGCTGTTCACCGTCGGTCACCGGGACACCCCGCCCGACGCCGACGGTGCGACGGGGGAACTGGCTGCCGTCGTCCTCGCCGCACAAGCGAGTCAGGCTCTGGCCGAAGGCAATCCGCTCAAGGCCAGGGCCCTGCTGGAGCGTGCCGCCGAGGCTGCTGCGACGGTGTCGCGGTGTCTCGAGGGCACCATGATTGCGGCGGCCGGATCGATTTGCCGCGACCTCAACGACCCGTCGGCCCAGCAGCATCTCGAGCGCGCACTGCGGCTCCTCGACGGCGCCGAAGGTCTGCGCATCGCGCGCGCCGAGCTGCACCTCACCGTGGCCGGGCTGATTCATGAACGTGCGCAGGACAACCCGGGGCTGCTGGCACAGGCGATCCCGCATTATCACTCCGCGCTGCAGCTGGTGTTGCGGGAAGAAGCGCCCCTGCTGTGGGCGTCCGCGCATGCCAACCTCGCCACGGCTTACCTCACCATGCCGATGGTGGAGGCCTCCGGCCAGCTGCGCCTGGGTGTCGCGGCGCAATCGCTGCGCTCGGCGCTGAAGGTCTACACGCCCGAGGACTATCCCGAGCAGTGGGCCAGCGTCCAACTGAACCTCGCCAACTCCCTGGTCTACACGCCGTCGAAGCACCAGGCCGACAATCTCATCGAGGCGGTGGAACTCTACGAAGGCGTGCTCGCGGCGCGGGGCCGCGAGACCGACCCGCTGGGTCGGGCCCGGGTGCTGGCCAACCAGGGTAACGCGCTTGCTCACCTCGGCGTTTTCGACCAGGCCAAGGCCAAGCTGTACGAGGCGAGGTTTCTGTTCGAGGAGCAACAGGACGACGACTCGGTGCGGGCGGTGCGCGGTGTGCTCGACGAAATCGCCCGCCAGCTGGCGCTTTCCCGGACCGGAGACGAACGATGACCACGGTGTTCGAGCCCGGTCTGGAGGAGTTGGCCAAGCGCGTCGACGATGCGGTCGCCGCCGTGGCCGACCTCGACCCGAAGGCCCGGGCAGTCGCCGAGGAACTCAAGGCCGCGTTGGAAGCCGTGCACCGTGCCGGGCTGGTGACCATCGTGCGCCGCATGCGCGAAGACGACGGGGCGCGTGCCGTGCTGTTCGAGTTGGTGGACGACCCGGTGGTGCACCTGCTGCTGTCGTTGCACGAGATCATCCGCCCGGACCCGGTCACCCATGCCAACCGCGTGCTGGTCACGGTACGTCCCCAATTGCAGAGCCACGGTGGCGATGTCACTTTGGTCCGGGTCGAGGACGGTACCGCCTACGTGCGGCTGGAAGGCGCCTGCAACGGTTGCTCGATGTCGTCGGTGACGTTGCGCAACCTGGTGCAGGAGGCCCTGGTCGACGGGGTCCCGTCGATCACCGCGGTCGAGGTGCTGCCGAACGAGCCGTCACCGACGCTGATCCCTCTGGAGGCCTTGCGCATCGGCCCGTCCCGGGACGGCTGGGCCAAGCTCGGACCGGCCGCCGAGGTTCCCGACGGCGACGTGACCGTCCGCAGCCTGACCACCGATGCCGGCGAGAGTGCCGACGTCCTGGTGATCAGCGTCGAGCACCGGCTGTCGGCCTATCGCAACGAATGTGCGCATGAGGCAATGCCGTTGGACAACGCGATCCTCGACCTGGACAACGGCACCCTCACCTGCCCGTGGCACGGGTTCTGCTACGACGCATCCTCGGGCGAATGCCTCAGTGCGCCTGGGGCGCAGCTCGAACAACTGCCGCTGCGGGTCGACAACGGAGACGTCTGGGTCCGAGTGCGCGGATGAGCCGCTACACCGTCCGGCACAACATCGCCTCGTTACCGCCGCGCGTCGACCCCGTGGCCACCAGCGACCTCACCGACGGCTGGTCGCCGGAGGTCTGGCTGGGTGCGCCGGCCCCCGGCGGCTTGAGCCTGCCGGCGGCCAAACCCACCATGGCGTGGATGTATTCACCGCGCGGTGTGTTCCTCGGCGATGAGCAGCTGGTGGTCGCCGACTCCGGTAACCATCGCGTGCTGGTCTGGCATGGCATGCCGCGCGACGACGAGCAACCGGCCGACGTGGTGCTCGGACAACCGGACGGCGACACCGAGGGCCGGGCGGCCGGCGGCCGGGGACCCGAACGCGGCATGAACCTGCCCACCGGCGTGCTGGTACACGACGGCCGGCTCATCGTCGCCGACGCCTGGCACCATCGAATCCTGGTCTGGGACAGCGTTCCGCAGACCAGCGATGTCGCACCTGACATCATCCTTGGACAATCCAGCGCATCAGCGGTGGAGCCCAACGCCGGCGCCGATTGCACCGCCTGTTCGTTCTACTGGCCGTTCGGCATCGCGATGATCGGCGACACTTTCTGGGTGGCGGACACCGGCAACCGCCGCGTCCTCGGCTGGCGCAACGGCATTCCGTCGCCGGGCCGGCCGGCCGACGTGGTGCTGGGCCAGCCGGGTCCTGCACACCGTGAGGAGAACAGGGAGAGGTGCCCGGCCCCGCCAGCTTCCGCTGGCCACACGACATCGCCGGCCGGGAAAATCTGCTGTTGATCGCGGATGCCGGAAATCACCGGATTCTGGGCTGGTCGCCCGCACCCGAAGCCGACCGTCCCGCCGACACCCTGCTGGGCCAGCCCGACTTCGCCAGCGCTGAGGAATGGCCCTACGGCCCACATACCGGCGACCGGTTCCGTTTTCCCTACGCCATCGGCCTGGCCGACGATCGCCTGGCCATCGCCGACACCGCCAACAATCGAATCCTGTTGTGGGATGGGGTTCCCTCGAACGGCCGCGCGGCCGATCACGTCCTTGCGCAACCGAACTTCGGCGCCAACGGCGAGAACCGCTGGACCTCGGTGCAGCACGACACGCTGTGTTGGCCGTACGGTTTGTCGCTGCGCGGTGACCGGCTGGCGGTCGCGGACTCGGGCAACAACCGCGTCGTGATCTGGCGGCGGCAGCGGTGAGACCGCGAATTGTCCAGTCCGACGACCAGATCGGGTTCTTCTGGGCAACGCCCGGCGGGAGACGCACGTCGCTGCAGGCCCTGGTGGTCGGTGACGACGAGGCCGACCGGTTGGTGGCCACCCACCTCGAAGCCCTCGATGACGCGTTGATCATCGCCGCGGAGCGTTTCGGTGAAATACTCGGCGGGGGAAGGGGCCCCGCGGATGCCGACGAACGCGACGATCTTCTCGACCTGCACCGCACCCTGGATCGGCTGTGTTTCGAGTACGCCGCTGCGGCCGAATCAGCCGGGGTGAAGCCTGATCTGCGGGCGGGAAAAATCATCGGGACCGCCGCGCTGTTCTCCATCCGCGCCCGCCAGCCGCTGGGCCTGTTGGGTCCCGCACCACTAGACGATCAGCTCGACGAGCCCACCCTCGGCGTGGTGGGCGGATTCGGCGAGATGCAGCAGGTAGACCCGGCGCGGCCGTGGCTGGGCGGCCGATGGGTGGTACGAACGCAAGCGGGACAACGCTTTCCGCTGACGCTGTCGATGCTCATGTTCGACAGTTCGGGGGTGAACAAGGAAGCCGCCCGCGCCGAACACCTGGCAGCACTGCAGTCGGTCATCGCGTCGGCGCAGCGCGCGGAAGCCGATCCACTGGCCGTCACCTGTGCGATCGACTGGTTGCTGTACGACTGGTTGATGGCGCACCGCGACGGACCCGACAGCGCCGAGATCGTCTTTCCGAAGGGTCACGAAGCCGACGCCGGCGTCGTGGTTGTGGCGGCCGCCACTTCGGTGACGGCGCGGGCGACGTTCGACCCGGGTCTGGTCGGACTGGGCTGACTCGCCGCTGTCAATCCCTCTGATTTTCCCCTATTCGGGGATAGGCGGACCACCGGCAACGCCGCAAACTACCAGCTGTGAACCTCTCCGTTTTGATCATGGTCGTAGTGGCGATCGCCGGCGCGTATGGGTGCGAGGTGCTGGTCGAATTTGCCATCGCCGTCTTCGCCAAGCTGAGGCATTGAGCGTCGTGGCCGTGTGGTGGTTGATCGCGCTGCCCGTGACCGGTGCTGCGGTGCTGTTGCTGGGTGGTCGTCGCTCCGACGCTTGGGGACACTTGCTGGCATGCGCGGCCGTCGCAGCCTCATTTTGCTGCGGTGCAATACTTTTCGCCGACCTGTCGCGGCGCGCGGCGCCGGATCGAGTCATCCGCGAAACGCTGTTCACGTGGGTGCCCTCGCTGAAGGTCGATTTCGGCCTGCAGCTCGACGCCCTCAGCGCTTGCTTCGTGCTGCTGATCACCGGTGTAGGCGCGTTGATCCACGTCTACTCGATCGGCTATATGCGTGCAGACGCGGGCCGCCGCCGCTTCTTCGGTTACTTGAACCTGTTCGTGGCCGCAATGCTGCTGCTGGTGCTGGCCGACAACTATCTCGGGCTCTATTTCGGCTGGGAGGGCGTGGGTTTGGCGTCCTACCTGCTGATCGGCTTCTGGTCTCATAAGCCGGCCGCCGCCACCGCCGCCAAGAAGGCCTTCATCGTCAACCGTGTCGGCGACGTCGGGCTGGCGCTGGCCCTGATGATCATGTTCACTCAACTCGGAACACTCTCCTATGACGGGGTTTTCGTCCGGGCACCGGGAGCGTCCGAGGTCACGGTGACCGCGATCGGATTGGCGCTGTTGCTGGCCGCCTGCGGCAAGAGCGCGCAAGTGCCCCTGCAGTCCTGGCTCAGCGACGCGATGGAAGGCCCCACGCCGGTCAGCGCGCTGATCCACGCGGCGACGATGGTCACCGCCGGGGTGTATCTGATCGTGCGCTCCGGACCGGTGTTCGACCTCGCACCCGCCGCACGGACGGCGGTGGTGATCGTCGGCGCGGTCACCCTGCTGGTCGGCGCGATCATCGGATGCGCCAAGGACGACATCAAGAAAGCCTTGGCCGCATCGACGATGTCGCAGATCGGCTACATGGTGCTGGCTGCCGGCCTGGGGCCGACGGGCTACGGGGTAGCGATCATGCATCTGCTCACCCACGGGTTCTTCAAGGCCGGCTTGTTCCTGGGGGCCGGATCCGTCATGCACGCCATGGACGACGAGACCGACATGCGCCGCTACGGGGGGCTGCGCGCGCAGCTGCCGATCACCTTCGCCACCTTCGGGCTCGGCTACCTGGCAATCATCGGCGTGCCGCCGTTCGCCGGATTCTTCTCCAAAGACGCGATCATCGAAGCGGCCTTCGCGACACACTGGTTGCTCGGCGCGGTGACGGTGGTAGGTGCGGGAGTAACGGCCTTCTACATGACCCGGGTCATGGTGCTGACCTTCTTCGGTGAAAAACGTTGGCGGCCTGGCAGTCACCCGCATGAATCGCCGTCCGTCATGACCGTCCCGATGGCGATTCTGGCACTGGGTTCGCTGGGCGGCGGGGCGGCACTGGCAGCCGGCGGGACCCTGCAACGCTGGCTGCAACCGGTCACCAACCCGGGCGACAGGCCTGAGCCCCATCAGGCCATTCCCGTGTGGGTCCTCACGGCGGCGACCTTGACCGTGGTCGCCGTCGGCGTCCTGGTCGCGGTCGGCAAGTACACGAGCCGTCCGGTCCGCACGATCGCTTCGGATTGGGCATCCGGCCCGGTGATCGCCGCGCGCCGTGACCTGTTCGGCGACAGCGTGAACGAGGCCGCGTTCATGCGGCCGGGTCTGCGCCTGTCCCGGGCAATGGTCGACGTCGACCGGGTGGGCATCGACGGTGTGGTTGAAGGCATCGCCCGGGTGATCGGTGCGACCTCGACGGGTTTTCGGCGCATGCAGAGCGGTTTCGCCCGGTCCTATGCCTTGACCGTCTTCTTCGGCGCAACCGCCTTGTTGTTGACTGCCGTAACGGGCAATTCGTCATGATCTTGACCGCTTTGTGGCTGGCGCCGCTGGCCGGGGCGATGCTGGTGGCGGCGGTGCCCGCCGGCAGGCCGCTGGCTGCCAAGTGCACCGCACTCGGGGTCTCGGCAGGGGTGCTGATGATCGTGGGCGTCCTGGTGGTGGGCTTCGATCCGGCGTACCCGCAGTATCAGTTCGTTGAAAGTCATTCCTGGATAAGGTCATTCGGTGCTGGCTACACCGTCGGGATCGACGGTGTGGCGCTGGTGCTCATCTTGCTGACCACTGTCCTGATGCCACTGCTGCTGCTCGCCGGATGGAATGACACCGGTCGGCCCAGCGGGTACCTGGCGCTGATGCTGGTCGTCGAATCGATGATGCTTGTCGCCCTGGTGGCCCTGGACGTGTTGCTCTTCTTCGTGTTCTTCGAGGCCATGCTGATCCCGATGTACTTCCTGATCGGCCGGTACGGGGGAGCCGGGGCACCCCGGGCGGCGATGAAGTTCCTGCTGTACAGCCTGTCCGGTGGACTGCTCATGCTGGCGGCGCTCATCGGCCTGAATCTGATCACCGCAACGTTCGATTCGCGTGCGATCGTCGCCGGGATGTCGTCGGGGGAGATCGTCGCCGACCCGGAGGTCATGCATCTGCTGTTTCTCGGCTTTCTGCTCGCCTTCGCCGTCAAGGCGCCGCTGTGGCCGCTGCACACCTGGCTACCCGGGGTTGTGGCTGAGGCGACGCCGGCGACCGCGGTGCTGATGATGGCTGTCGTCGACAAGATCGGCACCTTCGGGATGCTGCGCTATTGCCTGCGCCTGTTTCCCGACAGCGCCGTCTCATTCCGCCCGTTCGTGATCGCGCTGGCCTTGATCGGGATCGTCTACGGCGCACTGGTCGCGATCGGGCAGAGCGACATCATGCGCGTGATCGCCTACACCTCGATCAGCCACTTCGGCTTCATCGTGCTGGGCATCTTCGCGATGACCGGCCAGGGGCAGTCCGGCGCAACGCTGTACATGGTCAACCATGGGCTGGCCACCGCCGCGCTGTTCCTACTTGCCGGGTTCCTGGTCTCCCGCCGCGGCACCCGGCTCATCGCCGACTACGGCGGGGTGCAGCAGGTCGCGCCGGTGCTGGCCGGGACCTTCCTGGTCGCCGGCATGGCCTCGCTCGCGCTGCCCGGCCTGGCGCCCTTCGTCAGTGAATTGCTGGTGCTCATCGGCACTTTCAGCCGCTATCCGGTTGTCGCCGTGATCGCGGCGACCGGCCTGGTCTTGTCCGCGGTCTACATTTTGTGGCTCTACCAGCGCATCATGACGGGCCCTCGCAGAGATGCCCTGGCTGACCTGGTACCCCGTGAACTCACGATCGTGGTTCCGCTGTTGGCCATGCTCATCGTGCTGGGCGTGTATCCCAAACCGGCACTGGACGTCATCGACCCGGCAATCGGACAGACAGTCGCCCGCCGCTAGCGGCAGCGAATTGCCCTGTGCCGCTGGATCTGCCGCGCATCATCTAGAATTTGTTGTCGGTGGTCCCTCGTAGAATCAGGGTTATGGCATCGAGTTCGCGTGAGGAGATTGTGCAGGTCTTCAATGCACTCGATGCCGTAGTTGATCGCCTGTGCGACTTGACATTCGACGTGTTCACCACCCCAGAGTTCCTGCGCGGTATGGAGCGCCTGGAAAGGGCGCACCGCCGGATGCGCACACCACAGCACACGTTGATCAACCATCTCAAAACCCAAGCGACCGAGGAAGAGCTCGGCGCCAAACTGCCCGCGGCGCTGGCCGAGCGGCTGCGGATCGCTAAAGCCGAAGCCAACCGGCGCATCGCTGAAGCCGAAGACCTCGGCCAGCGCTGGGCACTCACCGGGGAGCCGTTGGCGCCGCTGCTGAGCGCCACCGCCGCCGCCCAACGCCAGGGCCTGGTCGGGGATGCGCACATCACGGTGATCCGCAACTTCATCGCCCAGCTGCCCAGCAGCATCGACGTGGGCACCTGGGAGGCCGCCGAAAAAGATCTCGCCGGCAAAGCCTGTGACTTCCGCCCCGACCAGGTCGCCAAATATGCCCGCGAACTCATGGCACTGCTGCACCCCGACGGCGACTACACCGAGGAAGAACGCGCCCGCAAACGCGGCCTCGTCCTGGGTCCCCAGCAGTACGACGGCATGTCGCGCATCAGCGGATTGATCACCCCCGAACTCCGCGCGCTGATCGAAGCGCTGTGCGCCAAACTCGCCGCACCGGGAGCCTGCAATCCCGAGAACGAGAACCCGATCGTCGAGCCCGATGACGAGGCAGCCCGCCGCGACACCCGCAGCCAACCCCAGCGCAACCACGACGCCATGGTCACCGCGATCCGGGAACTGTTCGCCACCGGGGAGCTGGGCACCCACAACGGCCTGCCCGTCAGCATCATCGTCACTACCAGTTTGAAGGGTCTCGAGGCCGGGGCCGGGCGCGCCCGCACCGCCGGGGGCACCCGCATTCCGCTGCCGACATTGATTCGTTGGGCCGCCAACGCGCACCATTACTTAGCGGTGTTCGACCGGTCCAAGCCGCTCGCCTTATTCCACACCAAGCGGTTGGCCAATCGCGCCCAGCGAATAATGTTGCTGGCCAAAGACGGCGGCTGCACCCGCCCAGGCTGCGACGTCCCCGGCTACCACACCCAAGTGCACCATGCCAGCGGCTGGACGAACACCCACGTCACCGACATCCACGACCTCACCCTCGCCTGCGGTCCGGATAACCGCCTCGCCGAAAAAGGCTGGACTACCCGCAAAAACGCCAAAAGCGACACCGAATGGCTCCCACCCGCCCACTTGGACCACGGCCAACCGCGAATCAACACCTTCCACCACCCCGAAAAACTCTTCGCCCCCGAGGATGACGAACCCGGTTGACCGACACGTAGCACCTGCATGCAACGCGAGCGTTGATAGAACGCATCGCTAGTGTCGTGAGTCGTTAATTCGCGGTCAGACGTTAGAATTGGGTGCGCCGAGCCCGATTCCTGTGCCCGTGGTGTTGACCGATGATGAACGTGAGCAATTGCAGTGGTGGGCACGCAGGCCCAAGAGTGCCCAGGCGTTGGCGATGCGTTCGCGGATCATCCTTGCTTGCGAGGGTGATTCGAGTAATACCCAGATCGCCGCGGACTTGAAGGTTGCCCGGTCGGTGGTGACGAAGTGGCGCAATCGGTTCGTGGTAGACCGCCTCGGCGGTCTGCTCGATGAGCCTCGCCCGGGCCGGCCGCGGGTGGTCGGCGACGAGAAGATCAAGGACCTGATCACCGCGACGTTGGAGACCTCGCCGCCGGATGCCACCCGTTGGTCGACGCGGTCGATGGCTGATCATCTGGGGTTGAGCCAGTCGATGGTCTCCCGTATCTGGCGGGCGTTCGGATTGGCGCCACACAAACAGGATTCGTGGAAGTTGTCCAAGGATCCGCTGTTCGTGGAGAAGGTCCGCGACGTCGTCGGCCTTTACCTCAATCCACCTGAGCGGGCCGTGGTGCTGTGCGTGGATGAGAAGACCCAGATCCAAGCCCTCAACCGGACCCAACCGGTATCACACCTCGGTATGCCAGCTCAATGCCGACATCCGCGCCTGGATCCACACCTGGAACAACAACCCGCGGCCCTACGTCTGGACCAAAACCGCCGATCAAATCCTCGAATCCATCGGCAATAACTGCCAACGATTTGACGACTCACGACACTACCGCGCCGCCGCCAGCTGCGCCCTGCGCCGTTCCAGCAGCCGCAACACCATCGGGGTGAAAATCAACTGCATGGCCAGATCCATCTTGCCGCCGGGACACACAATGGTGTTCGGCCGCGACATGAACGAATCATGGAGCATGGCAAGCAGATACGGGAAGTCGATGCCATGCGGGTCGCGGAACCGGATGATCAGCATCGACTCGTCGGCGGTCGGGATGGACCTGGCGATGAAAGGGTTGGAGGTGTCCACCACCGGCACCCGCTGGAAGTTGACGTCCGTGTGCGAGAACTGGGTGCACATGTAGTTCACGTAGTCGGGCATCCGCCGCAGGATCGTGTCGGTCACCGCTTCGGAGGTGTAGCCACGGGACACCTTGTCGCGCTGCAACTTCTGGATCCATTCCAGGTTGATCACCGGGACTACCCCGATGCGAAGATCGGCGTGCGCGGCGACGTCGACCTCGTCGGTGACGATCGCCCCGTGCAGCCCTTCGTAGAACAGCATGTCGGTATCGGCGGGGATCTCCTCCCACGGTGTGAAGGTGCCCGGCTGTTGTCCGAACGGCTCGGCTTCCTTTTCGTCGTGCAGATAGCGGCGCACTTTTCCGGTTCCGGTCTCACCGTAGGTCTTGAATAGATCCTGCAGTTCCTCGAAGAGATTCGCCTCCGGCCCGAAGTGGCTGAAGGTGTGATCGCCGCGGGCGTGTGCTTCGGCGATCGCCGCCTTCATCGCCACCCGGTCGTACCGGTGAAAGCTGTCGCCTTCGACGAACGCCACGTTGATGTCCTCGCGGCGGAAGATCTGATCGAATGTCTTCATCACGGAGGTGGTTCCAGCGCCTGATGAACCGGTGACGGAGATGATCGGGTGCAGTCGTGACATGTGTGTTACCTCCCAACCTCAGCCGGCCACAACGCGGTACAGACCTCGCACGCCGTACAGCGGTGAGCTGGACGGTCGGACGTAGTCTTTACGGTGGTATTCCTCGATCAGCTCGACCTCGTCTGCCGCCCCGAAGATCAGCGGCACTCGTTGGTGTAATCCGTTGGGCACCAGGTCCATCAGCCGGCCACGGCCCGTACTGGCCAGACCACCGGCCTGCTCCACCAGGAAGGCGATGGGGCTGGCCTCATACAGCAGCCGCAGCCGTCCCGGCCTGGCCGGGTCCTTGGCGTCGCGCGGGTAGAGAAACACACCGCCGCGGGTCAGGATCCGGTGCGTCTCGGCGACCAGCGATGCGACCCAACGCATGTTGAAGTCCTTGCCGCGCGGTCCGGTCCGGCCAGCCAGGCATTCGTCTATGTAGCGCTGCACCGCCGGCTCCCAAAACCGCCGGTTCGAGGCGTTGATGGCGAATTCACCGGTGGTGCGCGGAATCTGGATGTTGGGGCGGGTCAGCACGAACTCGCCGAGCGCCGGGTCCAGCGTGAACGCGTGCACGCCCGTGCCGACGGTGAGCACCAGCATGGTCGACGGCCCGTAGATCGCATAACCCGCGCACACCTGCTGCGACCCGGGCTGCAGGAAGTCATCGACACTCGGGTCGACGCCCGGCTCGGGAGCGCGCAGGATGGAAAAGATACTTCCCACCGAGACATTCACGTCGATGTTGGAGGAGCCGTCGAGCGGATCGAAGATCAACAGGTACTTGCCGCGTGGGTATTGGGTGGGCAACTGGTAGGGCTCGGCCAGCTCCTCGGAGGCCATTCCCGAAATCTGTCCGCCCCATTCGGTGGCCCGCAGAAAATAGTCGTTGGCCAGCACGTCAAGCTTCTGCTGCACTTCGCCTTGCACGTTCACCACATCGGCGGCCCCGAGCACCCCGCCGAGCTCACCCTGGGCCACCCGGGTCGAGATGGCCTTGCAGGCAAGAGCCACGTCCAGAATTAGTGAGTTCAGCTCACCGCTGGCGTCGGGATGGCGACGCCTTTCCTCGATCAGGAACTTCACCAGCGTCGTGTGACGGGTAAGCATTGCGGAATACCTCCAACGGGCAGCAAGGGACCTGGTCACATGGTCTGATCCGGGGTGTCCACGAACCATCCCCCTGTCGGGTGGTCCGGTGGGGGTATCCGCGCGAGGCAGCTGTTTCGCGCGCCGAAGCCGGCCTAGTGTTCGTCTATGACCGTGCGTGCCGTGGTGTACAGCGGCGACCGCAACCTGCGCCGCTACATCGTCGGGTCCCTCTGTCCGACAGCGCGTCTGGCCTTCGTGGAGTCCTACCCGGGGTTGTTGGCCCAGGTGGTCGCCGGCGGCGTCGATCTGGTGATCATCGACGGTGATGCCACCCCGGCAGGCGGTGTGGATGTTGCCCGGCACCTCAAGGAGGAGGTCGGGGAGTGCCCGCCGATCCTCCTGGTGGTAGCCCGGGCGGCCGATGCCTGGCTGGCCCTGACGTCCAAGGCCGACGCGACAGTGGGACCGGGACGTCACCCGTTCGCGCTGGCCGCGGCTGTCAGCCGGCTGACGGCAGGCTCAGGCCCTCGATCCGCAACGAGTCGCTGTCGGCGTTGAGTCCGCTGAGGTCCGGCGCGACGTAGGTCGGCCGGTACGCCGGTGGTGCGGCGAGAGCCTCCGCCGCCGTCGTCACTCCGCTGAGCACCAGCAGGCTGGGCAGCCCGGCGGAGTTCGCGCCCGCGATGTCGGTGTCTAGCCGGTCGCCGACGACCAAAGGCCGGCGGAAATCGCCGCGCGACAGGGCGTTCCGGAAAATCGGCGGATATGGCTTGCCGACGATGCGCGGTGTGCGCCCGGTAGCCGCTTCTAACGCGGCGACCATCGACCCGTTCCCGGGAACCAGCCCGCGCTCGGAGGGCAACGTGAGATCGGGGTTGGTCGCCGACCAGGGGATGCCTGCGCGGATCGCCAGCGCCGCCTCCGCGAGGTCCGCCCAGCAGATGTCAGGTGAAAATCCCTGCACCACCGCCGCCGGATCGTCGGCCCACCGTCGCACCGCACGCAGGCCCACACGCGTCACCTCCACGGCTAGCGACTCGGAGCCGACGATCAGAACGGCCGCGCCGCTGGGCAGTTCGGCCCCCAACAACTGCGCCGCGCACTGCCCGCTGGTGACTGCGTCGCGCGGGTCGGCGTCAAAGCCCAACCGGCGTAAATGTTGGGCGACCTCCGTCGCTGTGCGCGACGCGTTGTTGGTCATATACAAACGACGCGCCGTTATGCCGGAAAGCGCCGCTGCGGCGCCGGCTATCGGTCGGGAACCGCGGAACAAGGTGCCGTCGAGGTCGAGCAGCAGGCAGTCGTGCAAAGTTGCCAGGGCAGCCATGAAAGTCCTCGTGATGCTGTGAGTCGTGGTGCGCCGGACTGGTTGGCGCCCGGACGTTTTCGGGACCCTACGGCAGATCCGCTTCGAGGCAGACCCCCGAACGGGGGAACGGCCGGGGACCATGACCCGAGCGGGTGGACTTCGCGCCGCGGCGTGGATGCCGACCGCGGCAGACTGTCTGACAAACCTACTCCGACAGCAGTTCCGGCCTCAGCAGCATGCGGGCCAGGGCGTCGGCAAGCCACTTCTCGTATTGGTCTGGTGACCGTCCCAGATCAACGGTAAACAGGGAAAACAGGTAGGGCGCCATGATGGTGACCAGAATGTCGGCAGCTTCGTCCTTAGTCAGGCTCGGGCGCAGTGCCGGCCCAAGTTGCTCGACCCATGACACACAGTCAGCGCGTATCGCATGAGTCAACCTCATGCGCAGGTCGTCCAGGCCCGCCTGCAGCATCACCTGTATGAACGGTGCTACCCGTTCGTGCAACTCCCGGGCGAAGTGGGCGGCCGCCACGAAGAACATGCGCTGCGGCTCGCTGGACAGGTGGGGAAGCGGCGGCATTCGATCAATCAACGGTTCGGGCCCGTAATCACCCAGGACTGCGACGTCGATTGCCTTGGCGAGCACACCGGCCTTCGATCCGAATGCCGCGTAGACCGTTTGCGGTGAGACGCCTGCAGCTTTCGCGATCTGGTCGATCGAAGTCGCGGCGAAACCCTTTTCCACGAAGAGATCCGTCGCCGCCGTGACGATCCGGCGTTGGCGAGCCTCGGCATCGGCCTGCCGACGGCTGTTGTCATACGTTCGCCGCGATTCGCGTTCAGACGTTGACACCCGCATCCCACCTTCCATATAGTCAACTTCATTCAATATAGTTAACTCTTGCGAAATGTTACTACAGGAGGTTGAGCGCCATGCAACCCACACGCGTACCGCCGGCTCGGTTGGCGAAACTGGTTGACCGCCTGCGATATAGCGTCTATCGCTTACATCAGCGACTCGCTCCACCGCCCGTCGTGATGATTGAGCTCATTCTTGCGGGCTGGACGTCGCAGGCGATAGAAGCAGCCGCCGAATTGGGTATCGCCGACGCGCTCGCGGCGGGGCCGCTGCAGCCCGATGATCTTGCGGCAAAGGTCGGTGCCGACCCCGATGCGGTGAGTCGACTTCTGCGCGCGCTGGAGGGCCGCGGCATATTCCGTAAGCACCCCGATGGTGCCTATGGCCTGACGGCCCTGGCCGACACTCTGCGGACAGACGCTCCGGGGTCGATGGCATCGGCGGCCATGTACTACGGATCGCCACAGCATCGCGAGCACTGGAGCATGCTTGCGGAGTCGATCAGAACCGGCAGGGCGAGCATTCCACGCCTTCGCGGCAAGGAATTCTTCGACTACCTCGGCGACGATCCCCACCTGGCAGAGCTTTTCAACGGCGCCATGACCAGCATTTCGGAGATGGCGGAGCGCCCCGTGGTTGCCGCCTATGACTTCACCCCATACCCCACGATCATGGATGTCGGCGGCGGACACGGCCGCCTGCTGGCCGCGATCCTGACGGCGGCACCGGCCGCTCGCGGTGTGCTGCTGGAAATCCCCGAAGTCGCCGCCGGGGCGCCACCACTGCTGCGAAAACTTGGTGTCGAAGAGCGGGTTCGCATCGAGACGGGGTCGTTCTTTGAGGGCATCCCCGGCGGGGCCAACCTGTACGTGCTGAAGAACATCATTCACGACTGGCCCGATGAGAAGGCTGAGGCTATCTTGCGCAACCTGCGTACCGCGTGCGGTGCGGACTGCACCGTGGTCCTGGTCGAACTCGTGATACCCGCGCACAACCGCGACTTCGTCGGCAACTGGGCTGATCTCGAGATGCTCTTGGGTTTTGATGGCAGCCGGGAACGCACTGCGGAGGAGTACGGGACGTTGCTTGCGCGCGCCGGGTTCAGGATGACGCGGGTGATTCCGACCGCTTCGCCGTTCAGTCTCGTGGAAGCGAAGGCCTGCTGACAAACCGGAAGGCTGGCAGTCGTTTTCGCGCGCTGGCCGGCCATCCTGGCGGCCGCCCACCCGCCACACTGCGCACGCTGCAGGAGTGCTTGCGCAGCAACACTTGTCGCATCCGTTTCAGGCGGCTCCGCCCGCCCCACTGTGACCGAATGGCCCGGCCGTTCCTCCCGCCCCACCGGCCTTGCCTCCTGTGCCGCTCCCGCCGTTGCCGCCGTTGCCGATGAATATCGCGTTGCCACCGTTACCGCCGACGGCACCCGTGCCGAAGCCGTTGGTCGCACCGGCGTCACCGCCGTTTCCGCCGTTGCCGAAAAGTCGGCCACTGGTGCCGCCGTCGCCGCCCACCCCTGCGATGCCCGAAGCGATCGCGCCGGCGCCGACGCCACCGGCGCCGCCGTCACCGACCAGCCGGGCTGCGCCGCCGGCGCCACCTCTGCCGCCGTCTCCATTGCTGGCCAATCCGAAACCGGCCTGCCCGCCGCCCCCGCCGGCACCTCCGCCGCCCCACACTCCGCCCATTCCACCGGCGCCGCCGGCGCCGCCGTCGCCTCCGTTGTCCGAAGTGGTGAGGCCGCCGTTCCCACCGTGGCCGCCTTGACCGCCGGCGCCGCCGGCGCCGAACAACTCGGCGCTACCTCCGGCGCCCCCGGCTCCACCGTTGCCCGCGGTGCTCCCGGGAAAGGAGGTGGCCGCCCCACCCTGGCCGCCTTGCCCGCCGGCTCCGCCATTGCCGAACACTCCGCTGCTTCCGCCGGCACCGCCACTGCCGCCGGCCCCAGCGGTTACGTTCAGCGAGCCCTGGGCGCCGCTACCGCCGTAGCCGCCGGTCCCGCCGTCGCCGAGGAAGCCGGCAGAGCCGCCGGCGCCACCATTGCCGCCATTGCCGGTGGGCGTGACGGCACTTCCTCCGGCCCCGCCGCTGCCGCCGTTACCCCAGAGCAGACCACCGTGACCGCCTGACCCCCCGGACATACCGGGACCGCCACGGCCGCCGTTGCCGCCCCTGCCGATCAGGCCGGCAGCACCACCGTTGCCACCGGCCTGACCGGCACCGCCTGCCGCGCCATTGCCGCCATTGCCGTACAGCAGACCGCCGGGTCCGCCGTTGCCGCCCGGCGCTGTCGCGTTGGCGCCGTCGCCGATCAGCGGGCGCCCGAGAATAGCCTGGCTGGGAGCGTTGATCGCGTCCAATACGGCCTGCTGAGCATTAGCGACTTCGGCGCTGGCGTATGAGCTGCCGGCAGTGTTCAGCGCCTGCACAAACCGCTCATGGAACGTGGCCGCCTCCGTGCTGACGGCCTGATACGCCCGCGCGTGGGCCCCGAACACGGCCGCGAGTGCCGTCGACACTTCGTCGGCGCCGGCGGCCAGCACGGTCGACGTCGGGGCGGCTGCGATCGCGTTGGCTGCCTGGATCGTCGTGCCGAGGCCGGCCAGGTTTGCCGCAGCCGTAGTCACCATCTCGGGAGCCGCGATTACGAACGGCATGGCGCACCTCTCAGGACAACTCGGCTGCCACCCCGCGGTCGTGCGCCGCTCAGCGACGTAGATTGTAACGCTTCGCCGTGTCTCGGGATGGCTCTTTCCCGTCATCCGACGACCCCCGACGCGGGCCCGATGAGCCTCTCGCTAAATTCAGGATCGATCGCCCCCGGACAGGGCTGAGCACGTCGCAGGAGGAATGTCATGAACGCGCAGGTCGAGCAACTGGAATTCCAGGCAGAGGCCCGGCAACTGCTGGATTTGATGGTCCATTCGGTCTACTCCAACAAGGACTCGTTCCTGCGGGAGCTGATCTCCAATGCCTCGGACGCGCTGGACAAGCTGCGGATCGAAGCACTCCGCAACAAAGACCTCGAGGTGGATACCTCCGATCTGCACATCGAACTCGAGACGGACAAAGGGGTGAGAACCCTCACGATCCGTGACAACGGCATCGGCATGACCCGGGCCGAGGTGGTGGATCTGATTGGGACGCTGGCCAAGTCGGGCACCGCCGAGTTGCGCAAACAACTGAAAGAGGCGAAAGACGCGGAGGCGTCCGAGGAGTTGATCGGCCAGTTCGGCATCGGTTTCTATTCGTCGTTCATGGTGGCCGACAAGGTCGAGCTGCTGACCCGCAAGGCCGGTGAGAGCGAAGCCACCAAGTGGGAATCCAGCGGCGAGGGCACCTACACCATCGAAGCTGTCAAGGGCGCCCCGCAGGGCACCTCGGTCACCTTGCATCTCAAGCCCGAGGACGCCGAGGACGAGCTGCACGACTACACCTCGGAGTGGAAGCTCAAGAGTCTGGTCAAGCAGTATTCCGACTTTATCGCCTGGCCGATCCGCATGGACGTGGAAAAGCGGACTCCGGCGACCGAGGAGGGCGGCGAAGAGACCGTCACGCTCGAGACCGAAACCCTCAACTCGCGTAAGGCCCTGTGGGCCAGGCCCAAAGACGAGGTCTCCGACGAGGAGTACAAGGAGTTCTACAAGCACATCGCGCACGCCTGGGACGACCCGCTCGAGGTCATTGCGATGAAGGCGGAGGGGACTTTCGAATACCAGGCGTTGCTGTTCCTCCCGTCGCAGGCGCCCTTCGACCTGTTCAACCAGGACGCCAAGGTCGGGGTGCAGCTCTACGTCAAGCGCGTGTTCATCATGGCCGACTGCGAAGAGCTGATGCCGGTGTACCTGCGCTTCGTCAAGGGTGTCGTCGACGCACAAGACTTGTCACTCAACGTGTCTCGCGAGATCCTGCAGAAGGACCGGCAGATCAACGCGATTCGGCGCCGGCTGACCAAGAAGGTGCTGTCGACGATCAAGGAGATCCAGTCGGAGCGGCCCGATGACTACCGCACCTTCTGGGCGCAGTTCGGCAAGGTCCTCAAGGAGGGCCTGATGTCGGACTTCGACAACCAGGAAGCCCTGCTGGCCGTGTCTTCGTTCGCCTCGACGCACAGCGCGGAGGAACCGACCACGCTGGCCGAGTACGTCGAGCGAATGAAGGAAGGCCAGACGCAGATCTTCTATGCCACCGGCGCGTCGCGGCAGCTGCTGGAAAAGTCGCCGCACCTGGAGGCATTCAAGGCCAAGGGGTATGAGGTGTTGCTGCTGACCGACCCCGTTGACGAGGTCTGGGTGGGCGCGGTCAACGAGTTCGACGGCAAGCAGCTGCAGTCGGTGGCCAAGGGCGAAGTCGACCTCGATTCCGACGAGGAGACCTCGGCCGCCGAGCGTGAGGAGCAGCAGAAGGACTTCGCCGACCTGCTGAGCTGGCTCAAGGAGACGTTGGACGAACACGTCAAGGAAGTGCGGTTGTCCACCCGCCTGACCGACTCGCCGGCCTGCCTGATCACCGACGCCTTCGGCATGACGCCGGCCCTGGCCCGTCTGTACCAGGCCTCCGGTCAGGATGTTCCGATCGGTAAGCGGACCCTGGAACTCAATCCGAACCACCCGCTGGTCACTGGGCTGCGCCAGGCTCACGCCGACCGCCCGGACGACATCTCGGTGGCTGAAACTGCCGAATTACTCTACGGCACAGCGCTTCTCGCTGAGGGCGGGGCATTGGAGGACCCGGCGCGATTTGCCGAGCTGTTGGCTGATCGGTTGACGCGTACCGTGTAGGCGATTGTCGCGATTGAAGCTGTGTACACCCGGCGCGGCATGTCGCGTACGCCGTTTCAGTGTCGCGGCCCTAGCGACGGTCACCGGCCGGTGCGATTGAAAGCTGGCCGGAACGGATATCCACGTCTCATGACTGTGTTTCGGGCCATCGATCCGCGCGGCGTGATCGTCGGGACCAAGACCTTTGACAGTGCGGAGGACGCCCACCGTTGGTTTACTGAGACGGTCGCCGGCCGCTACCAGCTGGGATGGCGCATGCAGGTGTGCGACGACGGGCAGTGGGCGGGATTCGACGACACCGGCGGCTTCACCGCCCCGTTGAGCCGCCGGCGCGTCACACACCGACTCAGCGGCCCAGCTTCTCGCGAACCAGGTCGGTGAGGAAGCGTCCGGTGGACACCGGCTTGAACGCGCGTGCGGCCGTGGTGAGCGCGTCACGCGACTCGGTGGGCAACTCCACCTCGGCGGCGGCCACGTTGAACTCCAGTTGCTCCACGCTGGACGCGCCGGGGATGGCGACGACACCCGGCAGGCTGATCAGCCAGGCCAGCGCCACCTGCGCGGGCTGGGCGCCGACGTCGGCGGCAACATCCCGCAGCGTTTGCAGTAGCGGTTCGATGCGGCGCAGGTTCTCGGTGCCGAACAGCGGGTTGACCGCGCGAACGCCGCCCGGGCGGTTGTCGACGCCGTACTTGCCGCCCAGCAGTCCCTGTGCCAACGGGCTGTAGGCGATGACGATGCGGTTCTCGCGTTCGGCAAAGGGAACCATGTGGTCCAGAGCGCGCGGGTGCGCCAGCGAGAAGTGCACCTGGTTGCTGATGACCGGGCGACCGAGCGCGGCATCCGCCTGTTGCCACCGGCTCAACGAATAGTTCGAGACGCCGGCGGCGCCGATCTTGCCCTCGTCGAGCAGGTCACGCATGCCAGGCATGATCACCGTGTCCGGGACGACCGGATTGGGCTGATGAACCTGGTACAGCGGAATGCGGTCCAGCTGCAGCCGCCGAGCGCTGGCACGTTCGCGCTGCTTGATGACCGAGGGAAACGGGGCCACCGGGAAGATCTTGCTGGCGACCGCGACCTCGGTGCGCTCATCACCCAGCGCCTCGCCCAGGATTCGTTCGCTCTTGCCCAGGCCGTACACCTCGGCGGTGTCGAACAGGGTAACGCCGAGGGCGCGGGCGCGCTGCACGATGTCGCGTGCGGCCCCGGAGGCGTAGTTGTCTCCGTAACCCCACTCGCGCGAACCGAACTGCCACGTGCCTAGCCCGATCCGACTGACCTGTCCAACTCCGTTGACCTCAACGTATTTCATGCAACCAACCGTATACGGACGCCGCGAGGCTGACGGTGCGGGCGGATAGGGGGACAACCTAGCCGGGGACCGATCACCTCCTTGCCGGTGATGTCTGCGGTACAGGTCAGAAACCCATCATCCCACCCGAGTGAGCCTTGGCGGCAATGCCGCATTGTTAAAGATAGTGAATACATACAAGCAAACGTTAATTGAGTGGATGGCAAACAAATTAGAGCCAAAAGATAGCGAATAAACGCTCTCAAAAAAGTTAGTGATTACACGCTTGCTAGTCAATAGCTAGTGATTGCTTACTCGCTTGCTGAGGGATTGGAAATTTTCCGAAGTCCCGCTGGTCGGACGCCCAGTTTGGGCCAATTCAGCCAATCACTCAAGATTTTTGGCAAATAATCAACGTTCATATGGCAAACCGTATAAATTCCGCTTATACCGACCGAAGAACGCCGAATGGGCGCTCGCCGCGGACGGCCGATGTGATGGAGGTACTCATGTCATTCGTGTGTGCGGCACCTGAAATGGTGGCGACTGCGGCGTCGGACCTGGCAGGCATCGCCGGGCGGCTCGGCGACGCCACGATCGCCGCGGCGTCGCCGACGGCCAACCTGCTTGCTGCCGGCGCCGACGAGGTGTCGGTCTCCATCGCGCAGCTCTTCCAGGCTCACGCGCTGCAGTACCAGTGGGTGAGCGCCCGCGCTGCGGCGTTTCACGCCCAGTTCGTTCAGGTGCTGGACTCGGCCGGTGCTGCCTATGCCGCCGCTGAGTACGCGAACGTCTCCCCGCTGCAGCCGCTGCTCGACCTACTCAACGCGCCGTCGCAGGCGCTGTTGGGACGACCACTGATCGGCGACGGCGCCGATGCCACGGCGCCCGGCCAGTCGGGCGGTGCCGGAGGACTGCTGTACGGCAACGGCGGTCGCGGCTACACCAGCACCACCGCCGGCGTGGCGGGCACCGCGGGCGGCTCCGCTGGTCTGATCGGCAATGGCGGTGCCGGAGGCGGGGGCGGCACCGATTCCGCGGGCGGCAATGGCGGTGCCGGTGGGTGGCTGTACGGAGTGGGTGGGGCCGGCGGGGACGGCGGCGCGGCGACCACGCCGAGCGGTGTCGGCGGGTTCGGCGGCGCCGGCGGCAACGCCGGCCTGTTCGGCATCGGCGGAGCCGGCGGCTCCGGTGGGGCCGGCGCCAATGGGGCAGCCGGTGTCAATCCGTTGTTCAACCAGACCGCCAAGCTGCCGACCGGCGAGGCCGGAATCGACAGTTTCTTCGATGGCGGTGCGGGAGGGGCCGGGCCTAATGGAACTGAGCAGGGGATGGGCGGTGGTGACGGGGGCGGAGGGGGTCAAGGCGATAACGGCGGCCGCGGGGGTGATGGTGGTGCCGGCGGCCCTAACGCCGCTGGTGGCAATGGCGGCCTCGGCGGCAGAGCAGCCCCCGCCGGTTTTGGTGATGCGTTTTACGGTGGCGATGGTGGTACCGGGGGCGCTGGAGGTGTCGGCGGACCCGGCGGTATTGGCGGCAATGGTGGTTTTGGCAGGGGCCTCTATTCTGCCGCCGAGGTTCATGGCGGCAACGGGGGCGACGGCGGTGTGGGCGGTGCCGGGGCGGTAGGCGGGCACGGCGGTAATGGCGGAGCAGTGAGAGCTGTTGTCGCTGCCTTCGGCGGAGATGGCGGTGACGGTGGTGATGGCGGTGTCGGGGTAGCCGGCGGTGCCGGCGGTGCCGGTGGCGCCGGTGGCGCCGGTGGCCGCGGCGGTTGGCTGTTCGGAGCCGGTGGTGCCGGTGGCCATGGTGGTGTCGGGGCTGACGGCGGTGTCGGCGCAGACGGCGGACCCGGCGGTATTGCCGGCAATGGCGGTGTGGCGGTTAGCGGAACAACTCGCGTCGATGGCATCGGCGGAGACGGCGGAGACGGAGGCGCCGGCGGGGCCGGTGGTGTCGGCGGCAACGGCGGTAACGGCGGCGCGGGCGGCGCGGGCGGCCTGTTCGGTCAGGCCGGCATCCACGGTGTCGGAGGTACCGGTGGCCACGGTGCGCTCAGCGGCGTAGGTGGCGCCGGTGGCGAGGCGGGCACCGGCAGCGTCAACGGCAACCCGGGCAGCACTGGCTTGACGCCCGGAAAGTCGGCCGACGGCCACGACGGACTCTCCGCCTGAGCGGACGGTTTCAGTCAAAACTTCTGCACACCAGCAAGATTGGAGCCCCAAATGTCATACGTCATCGCAACACCGGAGGCACTCGCGATGGCAGCGGCCGAGGTTGCGGGCATCGGCTCGTCGATCGGCGCTGCAAACCACGCGGCATTCGGGCCTACCGCAACGATATTGGCGGCCGCCGGCGATGAGGTGTCGGCAGCCGTCGCCTCGCTGTTTTCGAACCATGCCCGGCAGTATCACGCGTTCAGTACGCAGGCTGCGGCGTTTCACGCCGAGTTCGTGCGGGCATTGAGTGCTGCCGGCGCGGCGTATTCGGCAGCCGAGGCAGTTAATGCAAATCCATTGCAGGCGTTGATAGATCAGGTACTAGCGGTGATCAACACGCCCACCAATGTGGTGCTCGGCCGCCCCCTGATCGGCGACGGCACCAACGGTGCACCGGGTACGGGGCGAGCCGGTGGGGCGGGTGGAATTCTGTGGGGCAACGGCGGCACCGGAGGGTCGGGGGCGCCCGGTCAGGCGGGAGGACCCGGCGGTAACGCCGGGTTGCTCGGCACCGGTGGAACGGGCGGAATCGGCGGCGTCGGCGGGGGGGCTGGCGGCACTGGTGGTGCCGGCGGCTGGTTGTGGGGCAATGGCGGCACCGGCGGCAGCGGTGGCATCGGCCTGGCCGGCGGAACCGGAGGAACCGGCGGAACCGGTGGCAGCGCATTGCTTTTCGGCAACGGCGGCATCGGTGGTTTCGGTGGCGGCGGCGCGGCCGGCGAGGTCGGATCTACCGGCACCCCGGGTACCGCGACATCCGCGGGCGGTACCGGTGGTCTGGGCGGCAATGGCGGTGTTGGCGGTAACGGCGGCGCTGGCGGTAACGGTGGTGCGCTGTTCGGGACCGGCGGGGCCGGTGGTCAAGGGGGTCACGGCGGTGTTGGAGGGGCCGGGGGTACCGGTGGCGCCGGCTGGGATGCGAGCGGCGCCGGCGGCGGAGTGAACGGCGGTACCGGGGGCGACAGCGGCCCGGCCGGACACGGTGGCAACGGTGGCATCGGTGGCGGGGGCGGACGCGGTTCGGCGCTCTTCGGCGTCGCCGGGCTCACCGGCAATGGTGGCGACGGGGGTGCCGGCGGCAATGCGGGGGCACCGGGTAACGGCGGTGCCGGCGGCAATGGCGATGCCGTCAATCCCAGCGGCGGCATGGGCGGCACCGGCGGTAACCCGGGTGGCGTGGGCACCGGCGGAATCGGCGGCGCGGGGCTTACTTCGGGGGCCACGGCTGCCGACGGCGTCATCGTTCCGGATAACGGCGGCACCGGCGGGGCGGGCGGAAACGGTTGGACCGCAACCGGTCTCGGCAACGGTGGCGACGGCGGATTCGGGGGCAAGGGCGGCCAGTACGGCAGCGGCGGTGCTGGCGGGGCCGGCGGCAATGCCGGGGCCGGTGGCGGGAGCGGCGGGCGTGGCGGCAACGGCGGCGACGCCGGTGTCATGGCGGGCAATGGCGGCACAGGTGGTGACGGTGGGGCCGGCGCCGGCAGTGGCGACGGTGGTGCCGGTGGCTGGGGAGGCGACGCTCAGAACATCGGAACGGCAAGCGTCGCTGGCGGTTCCGGTGGTGCGGGAGGCGCTGGCGGCGCCACCGGCAACGGCGGGGACGGTGGGTTCGGCGGCGACGCGTATATCACTAACAACGATTCTGCGTCCACGGCTGTCGGCGGTGATGGCGGGGCCGGTGGTGATGGAGCGCACGGCGGGCGCGGCGGCGACGGTGGTGTGACCTATACCAGCGGAACCGGCAACCTCCATCCCGGCGACGGCGGCAGGGGTGGCATCGGCTACACAACCGGCGGCGGCGACGGGGGCAACGGCGGGGTGGCAGACGTGAACAACAGCGCGTCCACGGTCACGGTTATCGGCGGCACCGGTGGAGACGGCGGGCAGGGGATCGACAACGGCGGCTCGGGATCCGGTCGCGGTGGAACCGGTGGCACGGCCGCTATCGATGATCCCAATTCCCACGCGACGGCGATCGGCGGTTCTGGCGGTAAAGGTGGCGCCGCACTCGGCGGCATCGGCGGTCTCGGCGGAGCCGGTGGACTCGCATTCAATAACGGTCTCGGCACGGCCCATGGCGGCGCGGCCGGTGACGGCGGAGTAGGAACGACAGTCGGTGGATTCGGTGGCCGTGGGGGCCAAGCGATGAGCGGCGGAACGGGAAGCGTCACCGGCGGAATCGGTGGTCACGGTGGCAACGGCGGCGCCACGGGCGCCGGTGGGGTCGGTGGTGACGGCGGTGACGCGACCATCTTCAACGTCGACTCGACCGCGACAGCCACCTCCGGCGACGGCGGCGACGGCGGCGACGGGGCCCTTGGGGGTGGCGGCGGCAACGCGGGTTTCACCTACACCGCGGGAATAGGCGAGGTTGCTCCGGGACGCGGAGGTGACGGGGGCAACGGGAGTCTCGGCATCGGCGGGTCAGGCGGCTACGGCGGCAGCGTGACTGCGGATAACCCGGCGTACACGCATGACGTCATCGGCGGCAGCGGCGGCGACGGCGGTAAGGGTGTCAATAACTTCGGCTCAGCGCGCGGCGGGCACGGGGGGGATGTCTATATCAACGGCACTACCGCAACGGCCGCGGCCGTCGGTGGCACCGGCGGAATGGGCGGCACGGCCACCGGCGCCACGGGCATCGGGGGTACCGGCGGCGCCGGCGGTGATGCAACGCACCACGGAGTCGGCGAAACGTATGGTGGCACGGCCGGGTTCGGGGGCACTGGCGCCCTAGGCGGCACCGGCGGCCAAGGCGGTACCGCGCACAGCTTCCAGAGCGCAAAGGCCACCGGTGGTCACGGCGGGTCGGGCGGTGACAGCTTCGGGGCAGGTTTCACTGGCGGCAATGGCGGAAAGGGCGGCGACGCCTTCTCAGACGGTGTGGCCGCGGGCGGCATCGGCGGTGTGCCCGGTCTCGGCCCCGACGGCCCCGGTTTACCGGGCGCTGACGGCAGCACCGGGCCGGGATGACGAGGTACATTCTCGACACCTTGGTGTCGACCCCCGAAGGGGAAGCTTGTGAAAGTCCACCATCTCAACTGCGGCACCATGCACACTCCGGGTGCCCGCATGGTGTGTCACGTCCTCCTGCTTGAGACGGACAACGCACTTGTCTTGGTAGACACCGGCTTCGGCTCGCAAGACTGCCGGGATGCCAGGTCACACCCGCGGGCATGCGGCGGTGGCAGTCCAAACTCATGACCACACCGGTGAGCAATGGATATTGCACTGCGGGGACGCTTTCTACCACTCCGGCACCTTGGACAGATCGTCGGTGCCGTTGATGTTGCGAACGTACGAAGGGATGTTCGCCTTCAGCCGCCGGCAACTGCTCGACAACCAGGCTCGGCTGGCAGAACTCTACGAACGCCGCGAACCCGGATTAAGCATCGTGTGTGCGCACGACCCCGGACTGTTCGAACAAGCCTCCCGCTGACTCAACTGGACGGCGGGGGCGGGGGTCGGTCGGAATGTGACTCATGCCATTGCACTTCCGCGGCGCGTGCCCGGTTGTGGGTACGACGCAACCACACCAGCCCGCCAGCGGCGAGTAACACCGCAATGACGACGCCGGCCGCGCCGACACCCGGGTTGCCGGTGGCGAAGGCGAACAACCCGATAAACAGCGCCATGACTCCGACGCCGACCGCAACGATCCCAACGGAGTTCACGCCATTTTTCATGGCCTCGCCGGCATGTTGGCGGGTGGTCCGATCGTGATCGATCGGGTCGGTCCTGGGGCGGTCCACTGTGTGCTCCTTGTGAGATTTTTCGTCAGCCAAGGTAATTGGCATTCGCCATCGGGGCTGCGGCATCGTTCATCGTCGGCGTGTTTGCCATCTCGTGAAGATGGCCTACCCGGTGTCTTGGGCCACTAAACGACGTGTCGGCAACGGTTCACGCCGGGAGGGACGGTCCCGGAGAGCCAACCCGAGGACAATGGCATGCTCCATAAACGGTAACCCCGTTCTCATCGGGCGCAGGTCGTGTGCCATGCTCTGCTGCGGAGGTCGCGATGGCAAGAACAGTGGTGGTCGGGGCGTCGAGCGGGCTCGGGCGCTGTATCGGTGTTGGGTTGGCTCAGCGCGGGGATCAGGTTGCGCTGCTCGCGCGGCGGCGCGAGCGGATCGAGGCAGCCGCTGTGGAAGCCGGACCGCGCGCGCTCGCCGTCGAATGCGACGTCACAGACGAGTCGTCGGCGCGTTCAGGCATCGATGCCGCCGCCGAAGCGCTCGGCGGCATCGACAACCTGGTGTACACGCCGGCGATCAGTCCACTGGTCCCGCTGGCGCAGACCGACGCCGAGACCTGGCGACGCGTCTTCGATACCAACGTGATCGGTGCGTCGCTGGTGACGGCGGCGGCCGTGTCGCATCTGTCGGCATCTGCCGGGAAAGTGATTCTGCTGTCGTCGGACGCCGGCACGTTCGGGCCACCCTGGCCGGGTCTGGGGGCATATGGCGTCAGCAAGGCGGCGTTGGAACGGCTGGTCGAGGCATGGCGTGCCGAGCATCCGAATATCGGCTTTACCAATCTCATCGTCGGTGAGTGCGCGGGCGGGGAGGGTGACGCGCAGACCGGTATGAATGCCGGGTGGGACCGCGACCTGGCGATGCAGGCGTATCCGCTGTGGGTGTCGCGCGGGTGCATGCCGGGCAAGCTGATGCCGGTCGAGGACCTGGTCGAGGTGGTCCACACCATCCTGGGCACCAATGCGTCGACGTCGATGCCTGTCGTGGTCGCCAGGGGCGCACCCGGTGGCGCCGCGCCGGTGCAGCAGCGGCCTTAACTCCCGGGGCCGACGACGAAGCACCGGCCGCTGTTGCTGTCTAACAGCACCTCGGCGACGGTCGACTTGTCGGTCGTCGGAAATTCGAACCGGTGGACCTGTTGACCGGCTTGGATCTCGGCGACCTGCGATTCGGTGCTGCCGTCCTTCTTACGCACCACCACGGTGACCTTGTCGGGTGTCGACATGTTCTGTGGCTCATGGAAATACCAGACCTCGATGCCCGCGCCGGACGAGGTGGCCTGCCAGCCGTCGGAATAGAAGCACGCGGGGTTTCCGTCGGCGTCAGGCGGCGGCGGTGGGCATATCGAGAGCCCGACGCAGTCCGGCGTGGTGGTAGTCGGCACGGTCGGCGTCAATGGGGTCGCCGGCGCGGCCGGCATGGTGGCGGATGCCAACGGCGTGGCCGGCTTGACGGAGGTGCTCGACGAGGCCGGCGGTGCCGCGTGCGGGGACCCGCAGGCAGTCAACCAGCAGGTCGTCAGGGCGGCCAGCAGCCAGATCGTCCTCGCCATTGACGGTCCTTTCACATGGTGTCCGGAGGTGCCTGGAGCTTAGAGCCGTTGTCGCTCGTAGGAGGGCACAACGCCACTTGTTCTCTTCGGAGACAGACGCGGCGCCTGTGATTGCCGTGACACCAGACGCCACATTCACCTCACCAGGCGCTGCGTCCGACGAATGTCGCGCTGCCCGCCTTCGCGCGACAACCACGATGCGCCGCTGCGATCTACGCGTTCACATTTCGCGGGTGGATGAAGATGCCTTCGGCAGAGACCATGACGCCCGCGGCGCCGCTGATCTGTCCGACCGCGAAGGTCTTGACGCCTTCCACCCTGTCCACCCATGCGTCCGCCCGCAGCGGTTGTAGCAACGGGGTCCGCTGGTGATAACGCAGCGTCAGCGTCCCGGTATAGGCCGGGCGGCCGGGGCGGTGTGCGGTGGCTCCGAGGATGTGGTCGAGGATCATGGCCGAGACACCGCCGTGTACATGCGCGATGGGACCCTCGAATGCGGCCCCGAGGGTGAATTCCGTCCACACCGAACCGTCGTCCTCATAGTGGACCGCCAGTGGGGGAGCGGACGGATTACGCACGCCCACAACGACATTGCCCGAAGCGATGCCCTGCCCATCGTCGATCCCACGCTCGCCGAACGTGCCGGGCATCAGCTCGGCGCTGAGTTCGGCTGTGACACTGTCGATCTTGGCGGCCGCGGCCGCGATGACGTCATGGTCCATCTCGGTGCGGATCGTCGCGTCGATCAACCGCCGCACCGATGCCGCGAGTGACTCGTACACTGGCAACGAATCAGTCATCGACTCAAACGAATCCACCATGTCCGTCACGATAGAGCAGCCACCGATGTCCCAGTCAGCGGTCCGTCGTCAGCCGACACCGGCCTGCGGGTTGTTAATCTTGGTGGCGTGGAAACGCCCAGCGACAAGGTGAAGTCGGCACTTGCCGCCACCAGTTGGGCATTGCTCGGCATGATGTCCTACGAAGAGGAAGTCTCGGGCTACGACCTCAAGAAATGGATCGACTGGAGCGTCGACCTCTACTACTGGAGTCCGTCCTACAGCCAGATCTACACCGAGCTGAAGAAGTTGGAGGGCCTCGGGCTGGTGACCTCGCGCGTGGAACGCGACGAAGGCACCCGCAGCCGCCGGCTCTACCGGATCTCCGAGGCCGGCATGGCCGCCATCATCGACTGGACCAACAACGCGCCCCTGGATCCGCCGGTGCTCAAACACAGCATGCTGTTGCGGATCACGTTCGGCCATCTCAGCAACCCCGGCCGGCTCAAGGAACTTCTGCAGCAGTACGTGTCGTACGTCGAGGCCCGGCACCGCAAGGCCGTGGAGGACGCCGAGGGTGCCGAGGCGGAGCCGGGCTGGGCGTACTCGGTGATCGCCCTGCGTTGGGCCGCAAAGCATTACGCTGCCGAACGGGAGTTCGCCCTGGAGCTGATGAAAGAGATCGACGAGACCGACGCGATCCTCGCCAAGGCCGGCAAGGGCAGTTTCGGCAAGCCGCGCCCCGCTCCGGGTCACTGGCGTGACGTGGAGAGGCAGATCGAGGCCAAACACACGACCGAGTGACTAGCTCGCCGCGTCGTGCGCCGCAATGTATCCGCACACCAGACCCTGCGCGATCGTCGCGCCCGCGCCCGGGTAGGCGGTACCGAACGCATTGGCCGCCGTGTTCCCGATGGCGCAGAGCCCGGCGATGACGCTGCCGTCTTCGCGCAGCACCCAGGCCCGCTCGTCGGCCCGTAGTCCAGAGCCCAAGCTCCCGTGCAGCCAGTGCCGCGGCCAGCCCAGTGCCCGAGCCGACCACCAGCAGGTCGACGCTCGTGTCGATGACGGGCAGACCCGACGGGATCGTGGTGCTGTGCTGGCTCACGCCTGATAACGGTAGGCCGGTGCGGCACCGTCGCGGAATACTTCTCCCGGTCAGCGGAACGGCTGAGGGCACAGGCGGTGGGAGAAGCGTTCAATGGTCGGTGTGGGGACGCAATCCGAGGCCGGGGGGAAATTCGGTTCATCGAGGCACAGGCGGCGCCGGGCAGGTTCGCCCGCGGCTGGCACTGCCTGGGCTTGGTCAAAGAGTTCGGCGACGGTAAACCACACGCGATCAACGCATTCGGTCAGAAACTGGTCGTCTTCCGCAGCGGGGACGGCAAGATCAATGTGCTCGACGGGTACTGCCGCCACATGGGCGGTGACCTGACGCAGGGTGAGCTCAAGGGCGACGCGATCGCGTGTCGATTTCACGACTGGCGACATACTCCAAGAACATCTTCGAAGGGCACGTCGCCAGCCAGTACATGAACGGCGAGGGCCGGCCCGACACGGGCAGCGAGGGGGCGAAGATGCTCGGCACCACCTCGGTGACGTCGTACTTCGGCCCGTCGTTCATGATCGACGACCTGACATACCATTACGCGGCCGGCGACCATCAGACGCTCCTCATCAACTGTCACTATCCGATCGATGCCAATTCCTTTGTGCTGCAATACGGCATCATCGTCAAGAAATCGAAGAGCCTGCCCGCCGAGGAGGTCGTCAAGGCCGCCACTCGGCACGGCGACTACGTGAGCTGGGCTTCGAGCAGGACGTCCAGATCTGGTGGCACAAGGCCCGCATCGACAATCCGCTGCTGGTCGAGGAGGACGGGCCGGTCTACCAACTGCGGCGCTGGTACGACCAGTTCTACGTCGACGTCGGCGACGTGCAGCCGGACATGGTGGACCGCTTCGAGTTCGAACTGGACACCAGTAGGCCCTATCAGGCGTGGATGAAGCAGATCGAGGCGAACATGGCAGCGAAAGCGGCCTCGGTGTCATGACCCGGGCCGTGCGAGCCGACAACCGTCTTGCGGACGTGCCGATGGCGCCAGTGGACTGTCACCGGTGTGGTGGGCAGGTGTTGGTCCGCAAGAGCAGCTGGAACCAGACCAGCGTGCAGTGGAACGCCCGGGCCGGCGCGTCATGCCTGGAACGTGCGCAGGCTCTCGAGGATCAGCACCGGGGGTTGTTCCTGGCGTGTTCGGCGCTGGGTGAGTCCATCGAGGCCGCCGTGGCGGCCGGAAGACTGGCCGTCGTCGACACCGGTTAGGGTTGCTGGCGATGCGAATCGCGGTGACCGGCGGCACTGGCTATGTCGGTGCCCATATCGTGCACGCGTTGCTGGCCGCCGGTCACAGCGTGCAGCTACTGGCCGAGCCCGGCTGGTCCAACGACCTATTGCTGCACCGGTTGCAGTCGGTCGGGGAGGTGTCGGTGGTGCGCGGGGACCTGCGCGCGCCGGAGGTTCCCGACGGGCTGTTGGACGGGTGCGACGCGGTCATCCACGGCGCCGGGGTGGTAGGGACCGACGACCGCCACGAGCAGTTGATGTGGGACATCAACGCCTATGCCGCCGAACGGATCATGCTGCGCGCTTTAACGCTGGGGCTGGACCCGGTGGTGTTGCTGTCCAGCTACAGCGCGCTGTTTCCGCCGCCGGGGCCGGTGATCGGTCCCGAATCCCGCACCGCACAGGGCAAATCCGCCTACGCGCGCACCAAGTCCTACGCCGACCGCGTGGCGCGGCGGCTGCAGCGTGACGGCGCTCCCGTCGTGGTCACCTATCCATCCAGTGTCGTCGGGCCGGCGATGTACACCGCGCCGGGCATCACCGAGCAGGGCTGGGGCACTATCGTCCGGTTCGGGGTAGCGCCCAAGGTCGCGCATGCGGGGATGATGATGATTGATGTCCGCGATGTCGCCGATGTGCACGAACGGTTGATGCGGCCGGGGCGGGGTCCGAAGCGTTACCTGTGTGGCGGCCAGTTGCTGACGTTCGACGACATGATCGCGGCGATCGAGCGCGGCAGTGGACGCCGCGTCCGGCGGATTCCGCTGAGCTCCAGTGCGTTTCGTCTGGTGGGCAGGATGTCCGATCTTGCCGCGTCGGTGCTGCCGCTGGGCAGCGGCTTCAGTTACGAAGCGGCGCAACTGATCACCGCGGCGATACCGACCGACGATTCCGAGACGCTGCGGGATCTCGGGCTCACCTGGCGGTCGGCTCGGAACGCGATCGTGGCGACGTTTGCCCAGCCACTAATCTGACCGCATGAGCGGTCGAGTTGCGGTGGTGACGGGAGCAAGCCGCGGTGCCGGACGTGGTATCGCCGCCGCATTGGCCGCCAAGGGCTGGCGGGTGTACGCGACCGCTCGCAGTATCTCCGAGGCGCCGCCGGGTGGCGTCGCGGTTCGGGTGGACCACGCCGACGACGACGCCGTGGCGGAGCTTTTCCAGCGGGTGGGCACCGCTGAAGGCCGGCTGGATTTGCTGGTCAACAACGCCGCCGTCGTATCCGATGAACTGGTCAACCCAAAGCCATTCTGGGAGAAGCCGCTTGCGCTGGCGGATGTGCTGGATGTGGGGTTGCGCTCGTCTTACGTCGCATCGTGGTACGCGGCTCCATTGCTGGTGGCCGGCGGGCGGGGCTTGATCGCCTTCACTTCCTCCCCGGGATCTGTGTGCTACATGCACGGTGCGGCCTACGGGGCGCAGAAGGCCGGGGTCGACAAGATGGCCGCCGACATGGCCGTGGACTTCCGGGGCACCGGAGTTGCGACGGCGTCGATCTGGATGGGCATCCTGTTGACCGAGAAGCTGCGCGGTGCGTTCGCCGGTAATCCCGAGGCGCTGGCAAAGACCGCCGAGCATGCCGAAACACCTGAATTCACCGGCATTTTGATCGACGCGCTGTTCCACGATCCGGCGTTGCCCGAACTGAGCGGCCAGACGTTCATCGGTGCCGAACTGGCCGAGCGCTACGGGATCACGGATGAGGGTGGGCGTCGGCCGCCGTCGCATCGCCACCTTGGTGTTCCGCGTGAGCCGAGCACGGTCGTCATCAGGTAGTCAGACATCAGACTCGTCACTCAGGCACCGGGAACGCGAGGCATGATGCCGGTTAATAAGTGATAGCGCATGCGATATCACGTCCCTAACCGGTGATCAGACCCCACAGTCCGCCAGCACTGGCATACAGGGCCGAGTCCGTCACCTTCTCGTCCCAGTACCGCAGGGAACCGAACTCCGAACGCCAGGCCAGCGCGGCACGGGTGAACTCGTGCAGCCGATGCTCACGGGTGGTGCCGATCGCGCCGTGCACCTGATGGGCATTCCGCACCACCACCGACGTCGCGTGTCCGGCGCAGGAACGAGCAACGGCAACAAGGAATTCCAGGTTGTCAGCCGACCATTGGCTGGTGACTCCGAGGGTGAGTGCCGCTTCGGTGGCCGCCCGCGCGAGGGCGGCCTCGGCGGCGACATCGGAGATCAGGTTCTGCACCGACTGGAATTTCGCCAGTGGGCGGCCGAACTGGATGCGGGAGCTCACATGCTCGATGCACAGCTGCAGGATCCGGTCCAGCGCGGCGCACACCTGGATCGATCGCACCAATCCTGACTTCAGCCTCAGCTGGTTGATCAGGGCCAGGGTGACTGGTGTGCCTTGCAGGGCGGCGAGGTCGGCGCTCACCGCGTCGCGCGGCTCGTCGATCATGTTGGCACCCGGGGTGATTGTGACGTCTCCGGCCGCGACGTCGGCGACACGGAATCCGCCCTGGGCCCGCCAGACCAGTACTACGCGCTCGGCCGCGGAAGCCCAGGGCACGTCGGTCGCGTGTCCCTGCTTGTCGAGCATGCACACCGTACGCACCGCATCGTCGACCGGCTCCCCGGCGGCTTCCAGCAGCCAGCAGGCCAATAAATCGTGCTCGGCCAACGGGATTCGTACCCCGTGCCGGGCGGCGGCGGCGAGCAGCTCCGCGGCCTCGAACCACCCGGCGCCGCTGCCGCCCTGCTCTTCGGCACCGGTGAGCCGCACCAACCCGAGCTCACCGAGCTGCTGCCAAAGATCGGCCCCGGGTGATTGCTTCTCGCGGTGCTCCGCGAAGACGGCGTCCATCATCTCGACGAGGTCGGCATCCACGGCAGGCCCGGAGTTCATCGCATGCCCAATCCACGCGCCATGACTCCGCGCAGTACCTCGTTGGTGCCGCCGCGCAGGGTGAAGCCCGGCCGCTGATCGAGGGCCACGCGAACCAGCTCGGCAAAGATCGAGTCGGGGGAGTCCTGCATGTCCGCGAACTCGGCGATGTCGCCCTCGGTGGTGGTGCCCAGAACCTTGACCACCGCGGCGGGGACATCCGCGGCTTCGTGCCGTTCCAGTGCCCCGGCCACCGCGGTGGACATGTGATGCAGGCCGGCGACGCGTGCCACCAGCCGGCCCAGGTTCGGGTCGCGGGGGATGGCGTTGGCCGCCATCCGGTCGGCGCACGCAGTCAGCAGGACGAAGGTGGACAGGAATCGCTCGGGGCCGCTGCGTTCGAACGCGAGTTCCGACGTCACCTGTCGCCAGCCGTCGCCGATCTCACCGAACACCATGTCGTCGGGCACGAACGCCCCGTCGAAGATGACCTCGTTGAAGTGATGCGCGCCGTTCATCGAGATGATCGGCCGGATCTCGATGCCGGGCCCGTGCAGGTCGACGAGGAACTGGCTCAGGCCGGCGTGCCGGTGCTGCGGGTCCACCGGCGCCGTGCGGGCCAGCGCGATGAAGGCGTGCGCGAGATGGGCGCCGGAGGTCCAGACCTTTGTGCCGGACAGTGACCAGCCGCCGTCGACACGCTCGGCCCGAGTGCGCACGCTGGCCAGGTCGGAGCCGGAGTCCGGTTCGCTCATGCCGATCGCGAAGAAGCATTCGCCGCGGACGATCCGCGGGAGGAAGTGTTGCTTCTGAGTCTCGGTGCCGTACTTGAGCAGCGACGGCACGATCTGGCGGTCGGCAATCCAGTGTGCGGCCACCGGCGCGCCGGCGGCCAGCAGTTCTTCGGTGACGACGAAGCGCTCCAGGAACGACCGGCCGTGCCCGCCGTACTCGACCGGCACGGTCATGCCCAGCCAACCCTGCGCCGCCAGCGTCGCGGTGAACTTGTCGTCCCACCGCGACAGCCAGGCGTCGACGGACGGTGTGTAGGCGCCCGCGGCGAGTTGTTCGGCGACGAACGTGCGCACCTCGTCGCGGAGTGCGCCGGTCGCCTCGTTTTCGATTCCGGCGGGCGGGACCAGTCTGGGCGCGGCCATCAGGTCGTCCGCCACTTGGCGATGCGCTGTTCGTGCTCCGGGTCCCGGTGGGCCAGCGGCTGCATGGCCGCGGCCATCCCTAGTGTCGACTCGAGTGAGCCGGTGCGTGATTCCTGCAGCAGCCGCTTGGCCATCCGCAAGGCGTGTGTGGGGTTCTTGGCGATGCGTTCGGCGAGTTCCTGTGCGGCGGCGAGAAGCTCGTCGTGCGGCACCACGCGGCTGACCAGACCCCACTCGAGAGCAGTTGTGGCGTCGACCCGGTCGCCGGTGAGGGTCATCTCGGCAGCGCGCTGGTAGCCGATGATCCGCTGTAGAAACCAGGTGCCGCCGTCGCCGGGGATGAGCCCGAGTTGCACGAAGCTCTCGGCGAAAGATGCACGCTCCGAGGCGATTCGGATGTCACACATCATCGCCAGGTCGCATCCGGCGCCGATGGCTGCGCCGTTGACAGCAGCGATCAACGGGACTTCGAGTCGTGACAGTGCGCGCGGGATCCGCTGGATGCCGTCGATGTAGGCGTAGCGCTGGTCGAGGGCGCTCAGGCCGAACATGCCGGACTGATCGGCCATCTCTTTGACGTTGCCGCCGGCCGAGAAGATCTTGCCCTCGCCGGTCAGGATGACGGCGCGGATTGCGGTGTCAGCGTTGGCGTGGTCGACCGCGTCTTCGAACGCCGCGATGACGTCCTTGCCGGTGATCGCGTTTCCGACGCTCGGCAGGTTGATCGTCCATGTCTGGATCGGTCCGGCACCGCTGATTTCCAGAGGATTGCTCATGCAGGCCACTGTAGGGAGTCCGCGCCGGCAGGTATTCGCGCGGGTGAAGAGCGTGCCCATGGGTGGCGACGTCAATCGGGTTCGTCGTCATCGGGGGCGAAGAGTTTTTCGGGGTGGTGGAAGGTGTTGATTCGCGGTTGGCCGTGGTCCAAGTGGGCGGGTGGGAGCCATTCGGTGTCGCTTTTGGCGTTTTTGCGGGTAGTCCAGCCTTTTTCGGCGAGGCGGTTATCCGGACCGCAGGCGAGGGTGAGGTCGTGGATGTCGGTGACGTGGGTGTTCGTCCAGCCGCTGGCATGGTGCACTTGGGTGTGGTAGCCGGGGACGTCGCAGCCTGGGCGGGTGCAGCCGCCGTCTTTGGCCAGCAGCATCAGTCGCTGGGCCAGGTTGGCGAAGCGCTTGGCGTGGAACAGGGCCAGGGGTTTGGCGCCGTCGAACACCGCCAGATAATGATGCGAGGTCGCGGCCCAGTTGATCAGGGTGGGCAGCGGGATGCGGGTGCCGCCGCCGGTGCGGGCGCGTCCCGCCCCGGCTTCGAGGTCTTTGAGGGTGGTGGTGACGATGATGCTGACGGGTAGGCCGTTGTGGGTGCCCAGCTCGCCGGAGGCGAACAGCTCCCGGATGGCGGTGACCATGGCGTCGTGATTGCGTTGGGGTTGGCTGCGGCTGTCGCGGCGGGCCGCTTGCTCATCGGGTGCGCCGTCAAGGACCGGCTTCTCGTCCTCAGGATTAGCGGCGCCGGGCGCGGCGAGTTTAGCCCACAGCGCTTCGATCAACGCCCGCAACTCCGGGGTGATCAGGCCGCTGATGCGTGACATGCCGTCGAATTGCTGGGGACCCAGGTTGAGGCCGCGGTGTCGGGCGCGTTCCTCGTCGGTGTAGTCGCCGTCGGGGTGCAGCAGCGCCATGAGTTCGCGGGCGTATTTGGCGACCTGGTCGGGGCGGAAGTCACACGCTTTGCCGGCGAGGTCTTTTTCGGCGGCTTCCCAGGTGCCCACGTCGATGCTGCAGGGCAGGTGGGCGATGAAGTCGCGGATCACCTTGATATGCCCGTCCCCGATCAGGCCCTGGCGTTGAGCCTGCGCGGTGGAACTCAACGTCGGTGGCAACGGCTCTCCCGTCAACGCGCGGCGCGGGCCGAGGTCTTCGGCTTCGGCGATGCGCCGGTTGGCGTCGGCTTTGGTGATCCGTAGCCGCTCGGCCAAGGCGGCGGGGAGTTTGGCGCCGAGTTCTTCCTCGGTCGCTTGGGTTTTGAGGTGGTTGATCAACGTGTGCTGTGGGGTGCGCATCCGGCGGTGCACCTTTTCCAGGCGCTCCACACCGCGCAGGAACTCCGGGGTGGTCAACGCGTCGAACGTCAAGTCGCACAGGTGATCAACGGCTGCGTCGAGTGCGTTGAAGACCTCCACGATCTCCTCACGCGTACTCGATGCCATACCCACAATTTTAGGAAAGGGCACTGACAACTTGGGGTTGCCGTGGGACGCCAAACCGTCTCAGCAGGGCGGTATTTCGCTCACGGCAGAACTGCCACTCGGACCGGTGTGTCGTCGGGATTATATGCACGCTCGCGCCCGAAACGTGTTGATATCACCGGCGATATCACATTCCGCGGATTGGTGCCACCCAGCTCACGTTGCGCGGACGCCCAAACCCGCTCAGCAGCTGCCTATCTCACGTTTGCGCGACCGCCCAAGCCGCGGCCGCGCGGATCATCCAGCCGAACCGACCACCGCCGCCAGTTGTGCGCACGCCCGCTCCTGCGCTTCGCGCGCAAGATCCAGAGTCGGAATGGACATGAAGCCGTGTATCGCGCCCTCGAGGTAAATCTGCGTCACCGAGACTCCGGCCGATTCGAGCCCCGCAGCGTAGGCAAGTGCCTCATCACGCAGCGGATCATGACCGGCGATCACCAGCACGGCAGGCGGCAGTCCGCGCAGATCACCGTGGAGAGGTGCGACGTAAGGATGCGCCCGATCGGCGACGCGCGGCACGTACTGGTCCCAGTACCACTGCATGGCCGGCTTCGGGTTGTAAAAGCCACGGCCGAATAGGCGGTAGGACTCGGTGTCGAAGTCAGCCGCGAGCACGGGATAGATCAGCATTTGTGCCGTCAGCTCAGGGCCATCGCGATCACGCGACATCAATGCGGTCACCGCGGCGAGGTTCCCACCCGCGCTGTCACCTCCGACCACCAGCCGGCCGGGGTCTCCGCCAAAGATCCCGTTGGCCGCCAAACCGGTAATCGCATACACATCCTCGGCCGCCGCCGGCCACGGATGCTCCGGCGCCAGCCGATATCCCACCGAAACCACCACGGCTGGAACCAGATTCGCGATACTGCGGCACAATCCGTCGTGGCAGTCCAGGTCGCAGAACACGAAGCCGCCGCCGTGTGCATAGATCAGGACGGGCAGCTCGTCGCCGACAGGTCGGTAGATCCGCACCGCAATATCCCCACCGGGTCCGGGAACCACGTCGTCGAAAATTTCAGCGACCGGCTCCGGATCATCCGGCAGCACCAGTCGTGAACGGATGACCGCCCGCGCCTGCGCACCCGTCATCGTGTGCACCGGAGGGAAGCCGGTGTCCAGTGTGTCGAGCAGCGCCGCGACCTGAGGGTCGAGTTTCACGCGTACTGCAGTGCGGGGTGCAGCGGACGCAACGGCTGCAGAGTCGGCGCCACTGAGTCGCCTTCGAGGTTGCGCCAGATGCCCATCGCGGTCATGCGTACCGGCGCCGTGAGGCGTTGGTCGAATCGCATGCGGTTCATTGGGCCGCATACCGAGACCGCGGCGACAGCTTTGCCAGTAACGCCGATAGGTGCTGCGACACAACCGAACCCGAGCAGCGACTCCTCTCGCTCGAACGCGACACCGTGCGCGCGCACCTTCGCCAGTTCGGCCGCCAACTGTGAACTCTGGGAGATCGAGTACCTGGTCCTGCGGACACCCAGATCGACCTGGGAAGCGTCGTCGCGGTACGCGAGCACGGCCTTTCCCGCCGCGGTGCAGTGCGCGGGTTGACGGCCGCCGACCCGGGTCGGAAGCCCGTTGCAGACCCGGTCGCCGATCTTGTCCAGGTAGACCACGTCTGAGCCGTCGAGCACCGCAAGGTGCACGACAAGTCCGGTGGCACGGTGCAATTCACCCAGTAGCGGCTTGGCCACACGTACCAGGCGGTCCTGATGGACGGCTAGTGATCCCAGCTCGACCAGGCGCATGCCCAGCTCGTAGTCGCGTCCGCTGCGCCGCAGCCAACGCAATTGCACCAGCCGCTCGAGCATCCGGTGTGCCGAAGACCGGGGCAGGTCGGTCCGTCGCACGATCTGCGCGAGCGTGAGCCGCCCCGGCCCCTCGAATGCGTCGAGGACAAGAGAAATGCGGTCGATGACGGCGCTGGGGGTGGTGGTGTCGACGCTGGCTGTCATGGATCCTTCGGTGCGCTCGCCATAGTCCTAACAGGAATATGCCTACTTGTATCACACCACTGTGGCCCCTGTCACTCACCCACGCCTAGATCAGTGCGCGCAGCGGTCCCGTCGGTGGCTCGACACCGAAGGAGCTCAGCGCGGCGGCGTGGTAGGTGGAGCCGGGCACGTGTATCGCGTGCATCTGTCCGACATGGACATCGCGCCAGTAACGCTGCAATGGCCTGTCCATCCGCGCGGCGTTGCCGCCGGAGCGGGCGAAGATCTCGTCGACGGCTGACACCGCGCGCCACACCGCGCGCACCTGGGTGCGGCGTCCGGCGGCGCGGTCGGCGAACGACACCTCCCTGCCAGCGGCGACCATGTCGTAGATGCGGTCGGCGTTGGCCAGGAGCTCCTGGCGGGCGGCGTTGATGTCGGCGGCGGCTTCCCCGATCGCGTACATGACGTAGGGGTCGTCCTTGATCGCGGTGCCGGTGGCGCCGACGCGTTCGCGTTGGTAGTCCAGGTGTGCGGCCAGCGCGCCCTCGGCGATGCCGATAGTCGCCGCTGAGATACCCAGCGGGAACATCGTCGACCACGGCATCAGGTACAGCGGCTCGGTCATGCCGGCCTCGCGCTGGGCGGTGCCGTCCATCACCTTGGTCGCATCCATGGTCCGGTAGGTCGGCACGAACGCATTCTTGACGATGACGTCTTTGGATCCGGTGCCCCGCAGCCCCACCACGTTCCATGAGTCCTCGACGATCTCGTAGTCCTTACGGGGCAGGATCATGTGCAGCATCCGCGGCGGCATCAGCGGAACGCCCTGCGGGTCAGCGAGCATGGCACCCAGGATGATCCAGTCGCAGTGGTCAGTTCCGGAGCTGAACTGCCAGCGCCCGTTGAAGACGAAGCCCCCGTCGACGGGCCGCGCCACGCCCTGCGGCGCATACGGCGAGGCCATCCAGGTGTCGACGTCGTCGGCCCAGATCTCGGCGGCGACCTTCGGGTCCGCGTAGGCGAGTTGGTACGGGTGCACGCCCACCACGCCAACGATCCAGCCGGCCGCCGGGTCCAGCGCCGCCGTCGCCATCGTCGTCTCGGCGAACTCCCGGGGATGCACCTCGAACCCTTGGTACTGCCTGGTCTGCAGCAGCCGGATCAACCCGGCTGCCTTCATCATCTTGACCGTGCCGTCGGTGAGCCGGCCGATGCGCTCCGCCTCGGTGGCCTGTTCGTGGAGTTGGTCCGCCATGTCCACTACGCGGTCGAGTACCCGCTCGCTCATGTTGTCGTCCTAACGCTCGGTGGCCTGCTTTCTGGTCTACCCCAGCCGGGGCGCAAAATCGCCCCCGCGGCCCGATCACCGGGAACCTGCTACCGATCGGGTGGCCCAGACGACCTACCGTGGGTGCTTGTGAACGATGCACAGCCGTTAGACGCGCTGGTAGTGGGGGCCGGGTTCGCCGGCCTGTACGCCCTGCACAAGCTTCGCGCGCAAGGCCTGCGGGTGCGGGTGGTCGAGGCCGCCCCCGAACTGGGCGGCACCTGGTACTACAACCGGTATCCGGGCGCCCGCTGTGACGTCGAAAGTGTCGACTATTGCTACTCGTTTTCTGAGGAGCTGCAACAGGAATGGAACTGGACCGAGAAGTACGCGACCCAGGCCGAAATCCTGCGCTACCTGAACTGGGTCGCGGACAAACTGAACCTGCGCCGCGACATCGAGTTCAACACCCGCGTCATCTCGGCGGTGTTCGACGAGGACGCGCTGGGATGGACGCTCACCACCGACACCGGCAGTCACCTCAAAGCGCGGTTCGTGCTGATGGCCACCGGTCCGCTGTCGGACGCCATGACACCGGACTTCCCCGGACTGCACACCTTCGCAGGCGAAGTCCACCACACCGCGCACTGGCCGCACGATCCCGTCGACTTCACCGGCAAGCGGGTGGCCGTTATCGGGACCGGATCCTCGGGCATTCAGTCGATTCCGATCATCGCCGAGCAGGCCGCACACCTGACCGTCTTCCAGCGCACCCCCAATTTCAGCGTCCCGGCCGGCAACAAGCCGTTGTCCACCGAGGAACTCGACGAGATCAAGCGCGGTTACGCGGAGCGCCGCCGCCTGTCCTGGCGTAGCGGCGGGGGATCGCCGCATCTCACCGCGGACAAGCCGGCCATGGAAGTCAGCGCGCAAGAGCGGCGCGCTGCCTTCGAAAAACGTTGGCAGTTGGGCGGAGTCCTCTATTCGAAGACCTTCCCCGACCAGACCATCGACGCGGCCGCCAACGAGGCGGCTCGCGAGTTCTACGAAGAGAAGGTTCGCGCCGTCATCGACGACCCGGCAGTCGCCGACCTGCTGATCGCGACCGATCACCCGATCGGTACCAAGCGAATCTGCACCGACAGCAACTACTTTCAGACCTTCAACAAACCCAACGTGACGTTGATCAGCGTGCGAGCCACACCGATCGAATCAGTGGACAGCAGCGGCATCAACACCGCCGAGCAGCACTACGACCTCGACATGATCGTTTTCGCAACCGGTTTCGACGCGCTCACGGGTGCGCTGGCCAAGATCGACATCGTCGGTCGGGACGGCGCGAAGCTTCGTGACCGGTGGGCACAGGGGCCGTGCAGTTATCTCGGCCTGGGCATCGACGGCTTTCCGAACCTGTTCGTGATATCGGGCCCCGGAGCGCCGGCGGTATTGGCCAACATGGTCTTACACGCCGAAGCGCAGGTCAATTGGATCGCCGACGCCATCGAGTACCTGGATAGCCACGGCTACGCCGCCCTCGAAGCCGCCGCCGACGCGGTGGAGAACTGGGGCGCCGAATGCGCACGGCTGGCCGAGGCAACGCTCTTCACCAAGGCCAATTCTTGGTACATGGGCGCGAACGTGCCCGGTAAGCCACTGGGTTTCATGCTGTTCATCGGCGGCTTCGCCACCTACAACCAGATCTGTGCCGATGTCGCCGACGCCGGCTACAAGGGCTTCGAACTCGTCAAGAAAGCGGGCACGGGTGCTCATCGCCGGTGACGACACCGCAGTTTTGGCAGTGGACCCGACCGGGCCGTCGTCCTCGGCGCGCACTACCGAATCCAGGCCCTGCTGGGCCAGAACCAACCAGAAGTAGGCAGTCATGACCGAAGTCGAAGAGCTGCTCGTCCGCCTGCGCATGCTCGAGGACGAACGCGACATTGCCCGGCTGATCGCCTCCTACGGCCCGGCCGTCGACGCCGCCGACCCCGACGCCGCCGCGGGCCTGTGGGCGCAAGACGGTGTCTACGACATCGACCTGATGCGGTTGGAGGGCCGCGACGACCTGCGCGCCATGGTCAACTCCGGGGCGCACCAGAAGATGGTGAACAACGGGTGCAGCCACTTCCTGGGGCCGGCCGTGGTGACGGTGGACGGCGATACCGCAGTGGCGGTGTGCGAGTCGCTGGTATTGGTGCGCGAGGGCGACGGTTACCGCGTATGGCGCGCTACGGCAAACCATTTCGCGTTGCGGCGCATCGAGGGACGGTGGCGGATCGGCACCCGCACCAGCCGTGTACTCGACGGCAACCCGCAGGCACACGCCCTGCTCACCCGGGGCCTCAACGGCCTGTGACACCGCGGTTGAGAAATGCCAGCACAACGCTCTCGAACGCGGCCTTGGCCTCGATCATCGCCCAGTGCCCACAGTTGGGAAACACGTGCAATTCCGCATTGGGGATGGTGCGCATCGGGATGATCGCCATGTCCAGTGGGCTCACCCGGTCGTCGCGTCCCCAGGTCAACAGCGTGGGGGCGGCCACCTTGTGCATGACCGCCCACGGCATCGGTCGGTCGGTGGTTGCCATCGCGGCCATCATCGCGGCGTACGCCGCCTTGCCGTACATCCGGCGCGCGGAAGCCAACGTCTCCGGGTCGCCGGCCAGCTGCCAGCGCTCCTCGACCAGCTCGTCGGTGACCAGCGACTGGTCGTAGACCATCGACTTGAGCCAGTCCACGAGCCGTTGCCGGGTGGGATTCTCGGTGAACTCCTGCAGTAGTCGGATGCCCTCGCTCGGGCCGGGGCTGAAGGTGTTGGTGCCGATGCCGCCGATCGTCACCAACCGATCGATGCGGTCGGGGTACCGGATGGCGAAATTGACGCCGACGCCGCCGCCCATCGAATTGCCGACGATATGGACACGGTCCACCTCGAGCGCGTCCAGGAACGGTGCCACGACCCCCTGAGCGGTGATCATCGGGTGCCCACCGAAGTCGTCGGTGACGCCGAAGCCGGGGAATTCCAAGACCAGGCACCGGAATTGCTCGGCGAACGTCGGCAGCACGCCGCGGAAGTTGCGCCAGCCGCTAACTCCGGGCCCGGACCCGTGCAGAAAGAGCACCACCGGCCCGTCCGAGTCATGGTCTGAGCCATGGTCGTAGTACCGCAAAGCGCCCACCGGAGTATCGATTTCACGCAGGTCGGGTCCGCGTGGTTCAGCGCTGTCAGACACGTGTCTACCTTGCCATGTTGTCGCGACGAGCGCACCGGGGCGTCCTGGGCAGACGACGACTAGGTGGTCGCGCCCGTAAATTCGTCGGGGGTCAGGCATGGGCCGTTGCATTACCGAGGTAGAGGCGGCAGGCGGAGTCGAGTGCATCATCTCCAGGCGAGGCTGCGGTCGTCGGTAGTTGGTTCGTGGTTCGCCACCGCCTGCTGGTCATCGCCCGCCACCACCCCGTCGAAGCAACCCAACCGACCAAGTAACGCACCAGGCTCCTCATGTACGCCAGGACGTAACGAATATCGACGATCGCTCACGCATAGTCGAATTGGAGCGCATCATGTGCGTCATCCGTTGACGTTTATGGAGGTTCGATGTCTGCCGTGATCGTAGTCCCGGAAATGCTCGCAACGGCGGTGCAGGATGTGGCAAGTATCGGTACGTCGCTGAACGAGGCCAACGCGGCGGCCGCGGCCTCCACAACCGAGATGCTGTCGGCTGGTGCTGACGAGGTCTCGCAGGCCGTTGCGACACTCTTTAGTGGGTACGCCCAGCAGTACCAGTCGCTGACCGCTCAGACCGCGGAGTTTCATCAGAGTTTTGTCCAAACGTTAAATGCTGCCGGCGCGGCGTATGCGGGCGCTGAAGCGGCGAGTGTGTCGCCGTTGCAGGAGTTGGCCAGCAATGTGTTGGGTGTGGTGAACGCGCCCACTCAGGCGTTGTTGGGCCGTCCGCTGATCGGCAACGGCGCCCATGGAACGGCGGCAAATCCCAACGGCGGTGCGGGTGGGTTGTTGTTGGGCAACGGCGGTAATGGCTTCAGCTTCACCAGCGGCGGCACTCAGAACGGCGGAAGTGGTGGTGCGGCGGGACTGATCGGCAACGGCGGGGCCGGTGGAAACGGTTTCTTGGGTGGGGCCGGTGGAATGGGCGGTAGTGGTGGGTGGCTACTCGGCAGCGGCGGGGCCGGCGGTGCCGGGGGTGCGGTGACCGGTGTTGGCTTGGTAGGCGGTGCTGGTGGGGCCGGCGGCAACGCCCCACTGTTCGGCTTGGGCGGCAATGGCGGGGCCGGGGGTCGTTCTGAGGTGGCAACCGGCGGAGTCGGCGGCGCCGGTGGCAACACCCCGTGGTTCGGTTGGGGTGGCAACGGCGGGGCTGGGGGTGCCTCTGGACTGGCAACTGGCGGGGCCGGCGGCGCCGGCGGCGCGGGCGGCGGGCTCGGCGCTGTCGGTGGTGCTGGCGGGCCGGGCGGAATAGGTGGTTTCACTGGCGGTGCGGGGGGCGCCGGCGGCGCGGGCGGCGCCGCAACCGGCCTGCTTTTTGGACTGAGCGGGGCCGGCGGGCCCGGCGGCGTAGGCAACGTCGGCGGTGCCGGGGGTGCCGGCGGCGCTGGACAGGGTGGATTCTTTGGTATCGGCGGTGCCGGTGGCGACGGCGGTGGCGCAGTCGGTCCTAGCGGCATCGGCGGTGCCGGAGGCGCCGGCGGTAACATGGCCGCCCTTGTCGGATACGCCCAGGGCGGTGTCGGCGGCGGTGCTGGGTTGGGTCAAATCGCCGGCGGCGCGGGCGGCCAGGGCGGCATCGGCGCTGCGCTCGCCGGCGTGGGCGTCGGCGGTGCCGGAGGCATCGGTGGAGCTGCCAACGACTTTGGCGGCGCGGCGGGCCAGGGCGGTCAGGGCGTCGCGGTCACCGGGGTGGGTGTCGGCGGTGCCGGTGGCATCGGTGGCGCCGCGGTCGTTTTGGGCGGCGCGGGTGGCCACGGCGGCCAGGGCGCTGTGCTCACGGGCGTTGGCGCCGGTGGTGCTGGCGGTGCCGGGGGATCCAATTTCGCTGGGTCTGGCGGCAACGGCGGCGATGGCGGCGATGGCGGCGGCCTTGCCAGCTTTGGCGTCGGCGGAAACGGGGGCAACGCCGGCAGCGGCGGCGGGTTTGCCAAAGGCGGCAACGGCGGCAACGCCGGGGCAGTTGCCAACGGCTCCTTCGTCCCGACGCTTGTCGGTTTCGGCGGTAACGGCGGCAACGGCATCAACGGTGGGACCGGCGGCACCGGCGGCAGCGGCGGCATACTTGCGGGCGCTAGCGGGACGAACGGATCGTCATAGCTCGATCGGCATACCAGAGGGTAAACCCCAGCTCGATCGCCATCTGCCGCCGTTCGGACATAAACACGCTGAACAATCGGCCCGGCTGGTCGGTCGGTGGCCTCCTCGGTCGGGTTCGGCCTCGACGAACCGGCCCGGAACGCGATCGCGCACATGCCCGAACCAGCTGGGAGCCGCCGCTAATTGCAGCCGGGAGGTCCGCGACGACGCGGCCGCGACAAGCTGACCGGGCTGCTGCGTTCGCGTGCCGACGGCGACCCGGGGCCAGCTGGCCCGCAGAGATGCGCATCCTGGTGTGGCGGGAAAAGATCGAACACCCAACGCAATTGACACTGCTCGATCAGCTCAACGGCTCCCGCTAGCAGCTCATCGAGACCAGCACCGGGGGCGGACAACCCCCGCGGCTCAAGGTCCGCCGCTGGGTGCAAGCCAGGGTGCAAGGGTCATCCGCTGCGGCACTGACACCGGCCTGGATTGCCGGCCCTTGCACTCGCTTTGAGGTCAACACCGCCCGGGTCACCGCGGTCGCCCGGGAAGCTAAAGCCTGACCAGGTCGACGACCTGCTGGCCTGCCGTACGGGCTTCGTGCGCTGCTGCGACTGCACTTCGTCCAGGAGGAGGAGAACTACCTCACCCCCGCTGAGGACGACGACGCGCCGGAACAGTGATCGGGGTCTGACCTACGCCGCGCGCGGTAAGTCTCGTTGCGCTGCTTCGGCTTTCGGCGATGCAGCGGCGGGTGCGGGACGCCAGCCCACATAGCTCAGGTACAAGCCGACCACCGCGAGCAGAACGCTTGCCGTCATCCACATGCCGTCCATGCCGATGGTGGCGTTGGCGGCAGCGATGAAGGCATTCGGGAAGGCGAGCAGCATCAGGCCGCGCAGGGTGATCGCCCAGCCCAGCACCGACACCGTGATCGCCGCCGCGCCCCGCCAGTAAGGGTGCAACCCGACGACGACCAGGCCGATGATGAGCACCAGGGCGCCTGTCACCCAGAACCACACCGGGCTGGACTCGAAATCGGTCAGCAGCGTGCGCATCTGGGATCCGCGCGCCACGGTCGTGATGCCCAGGATGGCGAAGTAGGGGCCGAGCACCCGGGCGAACTCGCGCGTCCGTGGCTGTAATTCTGACGTGCTCATTGCCAAACCTCCGATTGGAGACCCTCGTCTCCATATCACCATCTGAGCACCTTCATCGGGGCGACGGCAGGGACCGAAGTCACGAATCAGACGGGACATTCGTCGCCGCTCGGAGGCTTTGGTGACTTAAGCCTCACGACCCGAGACCGCCTGGGCCGATAGCGTTTATGGCGGGTAAGGGAGTGCGCATGAACGTCAGTCAACGTGGTCGCCGTGCCGGCGCTGCGCCGGCGTCCGAACGCATCATCCTGCGGACCGACCGCCGCGCGGCCAGGCCGGCGAGTTCGCTGCTGCTGGTCTGCGTGCTGACCTGGTTGACGGTGTTGACCGTGCACGAACGCCCGGCCGCGAATTGGTATTCCGTGGGAAGGTTCGGATGGTCGGTCGCCCTGCTGGCCGCTGTGGTGCTCATCGCGCGCGGGGTGTTCCTCGGCCGGCCGGTCACCCGCGGCACGCCGCCGGCGCCGCTGTGCTGCTGGCGGCCGGGATCTTCGCCCATGTCCTGGACTTCGGGGCATGGGGCAACGTGCTGGTCGCCGGGAGCGGTCTGGCGCTGATGTGGCCCACTTCGGCTGAGCCGCAACCGGAGTTGTTGCAGCGGGTATGGGAGCTCGTCGACGCCACACCCGCCGACCCGCTGGCGCCCTTCGCCATGCATTCGCTGAAAAGCTACTACTTCAATGTCGCCGGCACGGCCGCGATCGCCTACCGGACCCGGCTCGGGTTCGCCGTGGTCAGTGGCGATCCGATCGGTGAGCGTACGCAATTCGAGCAATTGGCAACACAATTCGCGGTCATGTGCCGGTCGCGTGGTTGGCGCATCGTGGTGTTGGCCGGTGCACAGCGAAATCTCGGATTGTGGACCAGGGAGTTGATCGGGCAGGCGATGCTCGCGGTGCCGATCGGGCGCGACGTGGTGGTCGATGTTCCACACTTCAGCCTGGCCGGCCGCCGGTACCGCAATGTGCGGCAGGCCGTGCAGCGCACCCGCAACCGCGGAGTCACCACCTCGATCGTCGACGAGCGAGACCTGGACGCCGGCCTGGTCGCCGAACTGAGTGAGGTGATCTACGCCTCACACGGCGGGGTTCGCACCGAGCGTGGCTTCTGCATGAACCTCGATGGTGCGCTGCAAGGTCGTTGCCCCGGTGTGCGGCTGGCCATTGCCCGCGACGTCGCCGGCCGGGTCGTGGCTTTCCACCGTTACGCGAGCGCCGGCTCCGGGTCGGAGATCAGCCTGGACGCACCCTATCGTCGGCCCGACGCCCCCAACGGCATCGACGAGCGGCTCAGTGTCGACATGATCGGCGACGCGAAAACCCATCGTGTGCAACGTCTTTCATTGGCCTTCGCGGCGTTCCCGGAAGTTTTCGACGCGGCCCATCCCGGGACGCTGCAGCGCGTCGTCTACCGGTTGATCCATCTGCTGGACCCGCTGATCCGGCTGGAGTCCCTCTACCGCTACCTACGGAAGTTTCATGCGCTGGGTGAGCGCCGGTATGTGGTGTTGTGCACTCACCATATTCCGAGCGCGCTGGTGGTGTTGCTGTCGTTGGAGTTCGCGCCCCGACGCCGCCGGCTCCGGCCGGCTCATCACCGCGTTGCGGCCGGCGCGTGAGTTTCGACGTAGCCGACCACATCTGACAGCGTGCGTAGCGACGCGTAATCGGACTCCGGAATGTCGACGTTGAAGCGCTTGTGGATACCGAGCAGGAAGTTCAGCCAGTCCATCGAGTCCAGGTCGACCTGATCGCGCAGCAAGTCGTCGTCGGTGATGTCGTCGGCATCCACCTCCGGCGCGATGGTGGTCAGCACCGACAGAACCACATCGCGAGTGTCTTCGTTCGTTGCCATTCTTCACTTCTCCAGGACGTCGGGTTGTTGCAGCAGTTCGTTGATGGCGGCCAAGAACAGGGCGCCGCGGTGTCCGTCGCTGGCCCGGTGGTCGGCGGCGAGGGTGCCTTGCACGGCGTTGACGACGCGGATTCCGCCGTCGATGACGCAGACCCGCTGCGTCGTCTTGCCGAAGCCGACCAGGGCGACCTGCGGCGGGTAGATTACGCCGAACACGGTGTCGACGCCCTGGTCGCCCAGGTTGGTGACGGTGATGGTGGGATCGGACATCTCTGAGCTGCGCAGTGAACCAGCGCGGGCCCGCGCCACCAGGTCGGTGAGGTCGCTCATCAGCTCGTCGAGCTTCTTCTCGGCCACGTCGTGAATTGCGGGTGCCACCAGACCGCCGCCGCGCAACGAGATGGCGACACCGACGTGCACCGCGGGCGCGGGCTGGAAGCCGTCTTCGCGCCAGAAGCCGCTGAACTCTTTGAAGCGCTGCGCGGCCAGGGCGACCGCCTTGAGTTGCAGGACGGCCGGCAGCACGCGCTCGGTGATGGGCCGCTGCGCATTTCGGGCGGTGAGCCAGGTCAACGCGGTGTCCATCAGGATCTCGTCGGCCAGGTAGTAGTGCGGGATCTCGCGTTTGGAGCGGCTCATGGCGGCCGCGATCGACTGTCGCATCGCGGCCCCCCGCTCGGCCATGGACATGCGTTCGCCGGCGGGTTTGACAGCCGGCTTCTTGACCGGTCGCCGGGTGGCGGCGGCGTGCTCGACGTCGACGATCGTCACCGCGCCCCCGGGGCCGGTGCCGCTGACCCCGTCCAGGTCGACGTTCAGGTTGCCCGCCAGCCGGCGCGCGGCGGGGGAGACCCAGCGGCGGTGTTGTGGCCCGGCCGGCCGCACCGGAGCCGGCGCAACGGTGGCCGGCTGGGGAGCCTTGTCCGGCGCTTTCGGGGCGCGTTTGCGGGGTGGCTTCTTCTGCGGTTTCTCGGCGGCCGGCGGCATGGGTGCGGTGGCGGCTTCGCCCGCCTCCCGCAGGGTGGCCAATACCGCTCCCACTGCCACGGTTTCGCCGACCGGGACCACCAGCTCGTCGATGGTGCCCTCGTGCCAGCACTCGATTTCCACCGAGGCCTTGGTGGTTTCGATCACGGCGACGACCTGGCCGCGGGTTACCTTGTCACCGGGTTTGACCAGCCACTCGTTGAGCGTGCCTTCGTCCATGTCCGAGCCCAGCGCGGGCATGGTGAACTCGATCATGATCGATCCCCGAACAGTTCGTGCACGGCGGCCACGATCTTGTGCGGCTGCGGAAGTGCCTCCTCCTCAAGGTGTTTCGCGTACGGAATGGGCACCTCTTCGCTGCACACCCGGCCGACCGGCGCATCCAGGTCGTAGAACGCGCCCTCCATGATCACCGCCGAGATCTCGCCCGCCAAACTGCCGGTGCGCCAAGCCTCGTCGATGGCGACGGCGCGGTGTGTCTTGCGGACCGATTCGAGGATCGTCTCGGTATCCAACGGTCGCAGCACCCGCAGATCGACCACCTCGCTGTCGATTCCGGCCAGCGACAGTTCGTTCGCCGCGTCCAGCGCCTTCCCGACGCATCCGCCATAGGCGATCAGCGTGACGTCGCCGCCTTCCCGGCGGATTGCCGCCTTGGTGATGTCCGTGGGCTCCAACGTGTCGATATCGGTCGAGGTGTTGTAGAGCTGGACGTGTTCGAAGATGATCACCGGGTCCGGATCGGCCAGTGCCGGTCCGAGCATGCCGTAGGCGTCTTCGACCGTCGCCGGCGCCAGCACCTTGATGCCGGGGATGTGGGCATACCACGGTTCCAGGCTGTGCGAATGCTGCGCGGCGAGTTGCCGCCCGGCCCCGGTCGCCATCCGGACCACGATCGGCACCGAGAACTGACCGCCGGACATATGACGCAGCGCCGCAGCGGTATTGACGATCTGGTCGAGGGCCAACAGGCTGAAGTTCACCGTCATGATTTCGACGATCGGGCGCAACCCGTTGAGGGCGGCGCCGATACCAATGCCGACGAAACCTAGTTCGGAGAGCGGGGTATCGCGGACCCGCTCCTCGCCGAATTCTTCCAGCAGGCCCTTGGACGCCGCGTACGTTCCGCCGTAGCGCCCCACGTCCTCGCCCATCAAAACCACGCGGGGGTCGTCACGCAGCGCGTCCCGGATCGCGTCGTGGACGGCGGTGCGGTAGGTCGTTTTCATCGCGCCGCCTCCAGCGGGGTGAGCACGTCACGCGCCAGATCGGCCACGTCTTCCCGGGTTCCGGCTTCGGCGTAGGCCACCGCGTCGGCGATCTCGGTGGCCGTTGCGTCTTCGATGTCACGGACGTCGGCGTCGGTGAGCAGGCCATCGGCACGACGCCGCTGGATGAACAGATCGATGGGGTCTCGCTCGCGCCAGTGTTCGACTTCGGCTTTGGTCCGGTACAGGTCGGGGTCGAACATCGAGTGTGCCCGGAACCGGTAGGTGCGGAACTCGATGAAAAACGGACCGCCGGTGCTGCGGACATGGTCGACCCCTTTGCGGGTGGCCTCGTAACACGCTTCGACGTCCATGCCGTCGACGGTCAGCGCGTCGACGCGGTATGCCGCCGCCTTCGCGGTGAGGTCGGTCTGCGACTGCGCCCGCTCCAGCGAGGTGCCCATGGCGTAAAGGTTGTTCTCGCACAGGAACAACACCGGCAGATTCCACAACACGGCCATGTTCAGCGACTCGTGGAAAGCGCCCTCGGCCACCGCTCCGTCACCGAAGTAGCACGCCGTCACGCGGTTTCGCTTCAGCATGGAGTCGGCGAGTGCGATGCCGACCGCCAGCGGCAGCCCGCCTGCGACGATCGCGTTGCCGCCGTAGAAGTGCCGGGTGGCGTCGAAGAGGTGCATGGACCCCCCGCGCCCGCGCGAGCAGCCTTCCTGCTTGCCGAACATCTCGGCCATGATCCGGGTCATCGGGATGCCGCGCAGCAGTGCGTGCGCGTGCTCGCGGTACGTCGCCACCACCGCGTCGTCGTCGGTCAACGCGCGCAGCGACCCCGCCGCAACGGCTTCCTCGCCGACGTAGAGATGCAGAAAGCCGCGAATCTTGGCCGCGCTATAGAGTTCGGCGCACTTCTCTTCCATCCGGCGCACCCGCACCATGTCCGATAGCAACGAGTGCGTCAGGTCCTTCTCCGTCACAGCGACGCTCCTTGAGGTTGAGATGGGTGCGGTTGTTCGATCGTGGACGTGTCACCTTCGGGCAGCCCGAGTTCGCGGGCCTTCAACAGCCGGCGCATGATCTTGCCGCTGCTGGTGTGCGGCAACGAGTCGGCGAATTCGATCTCCTTGGGCGCCACGGCAGGTCCGAGTCGCTTGCGGGCATGCCCGAGCAGTTGCAAGCGGAGTTCCTCGCTGGCCGCGTACCCGTCCTTGAGGGTGACGAAGGCTTTGATGACAGCACCGACGGTGGGGTCCGGCTTACCGATGACGGCCGCCTCGGCCACCGCCGGATGGTCGGTCAGGGCGCTCTCGACTTCGAACGGACCGATCAGGTGCCCGGCGGACTTGATCACGTCGTCTTTGCGGCCGACGAACCAGAAGTAGCCGTCGGCATCTCGCGTGGCCAGGTCGCCGGTCAGATACAGCCCGTCGCTGAAACACTTTCGGTATCTCTCGTCGGCGTGCAGGTAGCCGCGGAACATCGACGGCCAACCGGGCTTGAGCGCAAGCTCGCCTTCCACGTCGGGTTCATCGACAACGGTGACGCTGCCGTCGTCATTGTCGCGCACGATGCACGCCTCGACCCCGGGCAGCGGTCGGCCCATCGAGCCCGGCTTGATGTCGAAAGCAGGCGTGTTGGCAATCATGATGCCGCCCGTCTCGGTCTGCCACCAGTTGTCGTGAATCGGCAAGCCCAGGGTCCGTTTCCCCCACCACACGGCTTCGGGATTGAGTGGCTCGCCCACGCTGGCGATGAAACGCAGGTGCGGAAAGCTGAATCGCGCGGGCAGTTCCGGCCCGGCTTTGATCAACATCCTGATGCCGGTCGGCGCGGTGTACCAGACCGATACCTGTTCGTCCTGCAGGATCCGGTACCACCGTTCCGCGTCGAATTCGGTCTGGTCGACGATGGATGTCACCCCGTGCAGCAGCGGGCTGATGATCCCGTACGAGGTGCCGGTGACCCAGCCGGGATCCGCTGTGCACCAATAGATGTCGTCAGGGTGAAGGTCGAGCGCGTACAAGCCCGTCACGTAGTGCATGGCGACGGCGCCATGGACGTGGATGGCCCCTTTGGGGGTGCCGGTGGTCCCGCTGGTGAAGTGCAGCAGCGCCGGGTCGTCAGCCGTGGTCGGCTCGACCGGCGCGTGTTCGTCGGCGGCGTTCATGCACTGCCAGAAATCGACGGTTCCTGCGGGCGGCTCGCCGTGGGCGCCGTCGTCGACCACGATGACGTGTCGCACCGAGGCCAGACCGCTGTGGATTTTTGCGATCTTGCGCTGATAGATCGCCTTCGTGGTGACCAGCACATCTGCCTGGCCAATATCCACCCTGGTGGCGATCGGTTCCGGGCCGAAGGCCGAGAACAGAGGGGAGACGACGCTGCCGTTGCGCAGGGCACCGAGCATCGTGATGTACAGCTCGGGGATGCGGCCCATAATGGCGAACACCCGGTCGCCTTTGCCGATTCCCAGCGCGCGCAGCACGCCGGTGAAACGGGTGACCCGGTTACTCAACTCGGCATAGGTCAGCTCGTGGGACCCGTCTTCGGTGAGGAATCGCAGTGCGGTGCGGGTGCTTTCCGGTCCGTTCGCGTGCCGGTCGACGGCGGCGTAGGCGATGTTGCATTTCCCTTCGCCCATGCCTTGGCACAGATTCGGCACATCCGAGAAGCTGAAGTGCGTGCGGGTTTGCTCGTAATCGGCAAGATTTGGCGGGACGCGGAAATCGCGTGAGGTCTTGTGAATCACATCCATGTGCGGGTCCCCATCCCCAAGGTGCTGGCTCTGCAAGCCTGTTCTGCCGACGCAGGGCGCAATAGGGAACAAGGTCACTGATCAGCGGGCCGGACGTCGCAGGTTCGAGCCTGTCCAAACGGGGGGCATCCGAAAGTTGACGGGGCTAAGGTCTCGTCATGGCGGCGTCGATGATGCGGCGCTGACGAGGTCAGGAGGCACCGATGTCGTTCGCTTTTGTAGCTCCGGAGGTGCTGGCATCGACGGCGACACAGGTTTCAGAAATCGGTTCGACATTAACCGCGGCCAACGTCGCTGCGGCGGCTCACACGGCCAGGGTGCTAGCCGCGGGTGCTGACGAAGTATCGGTGGCGATCGCGGCCCTATTCTCCGGCCACGCTTTGGATTATCAGGCGAGCAGCCTGCAATTGGCGGGGTTTCACCAGCGCTTCGAGCAGCTTATGAGCGCTGCCGGAAACCTGTATGCGGTCGCCGAAGCGGCCAACGCGTCGCCCTTGCAGATGGTGGAGCGGGAACTGCTGGCGGTGATCAACACGCCCACTGAGATCTTGTTGGGGCGTCCGCTGATCGGCGATGGCGCGAGCGCGCCGGCCGGAAGCGGTTTGCCGGGCGGTGCAGGTGGGCTGCTCTATGGCAACGGCGGGGACGGCGGGTCCGGCGGGGCTGGCCGGGCCGGCGGTGCCGGCGGGAGTGCTGGCCTGATCGGCAACGGCGGCCGCGGTGGAGACGGCGGGACCGCCGTCAACGCCGGACCGGGTGCGGCCGGCGGGGCGGGAGGTACCGGTGGGTTGCTGTACGGCTCGGGCGGCGTCGGAGGCAATGGCAGCGCCGCCAGCCCCTTCATCACCGCACCTGTCATCGGCGGAGCCGGTGGGCCCGGTGGCCACGCCTGGGTCGTAGGCGCCGGAGGTGCCGGCGGAAGCGGTGGCGCCGGCACCTTCGCCGGTGCCGGCGGGGCCGGCGGGTCAGGCGGTGGGGGTGGATGGCTATATGGCAACGGCGGCGCCGGTGGAGGTGGTGGAACGGGCGGGACCAGCGCCGGAAGCACCGCGACAGGCGGGACCGGTGGTGCCGGCGGGTCAGGCGGCCACGCAGGTCTGATCGGCGATGGGGGAGCCGGCGGGTTCGGCGGGGCCGGAGGCGACGGTGACAATAGCGGCGGCGGTGGCTTCGGTGTCGTCGGCGGGGCTGGTGGTAATGGCGGCAGTGGCGGTAACGCCGGGTGGCTGTCTGGCTCGGCCGCCGTCGGCGGTGCTGGCGGAAGCGGCGGCGATGGCACCGGGGTGGGTACCGGAGTAGGCGGGGCCGGCGGGTTTGGCGGAACGGGCGGCAACGCCGGGCTAGTGGGCCAGGGTGCCATGGGCGGCGCTGGCGGGGATGGCGGCGCCGGCAAGGCAGTCGGCGGTGACATTGCATTTGGCGTCGGCGGGGCCGGCGGGACGGGCGGAAGCAGCGGGACCGGTGGGTGGTTGTACGGTTCCGGTGGCGTCGGCGCGACCGGGGGTATCGGTGGTGAGGGCAATGCTGTCAACGGCGTATTCGGTGTTGGAAGCACTGGCGGCGCCGGAGGTAATGGCGGCACCGGAGGCGGTGCCCGGCTGTTCGGCGATGGTGGCGGGGGAGGGCAAGGTGGAAGTGGCGGCGGCGGCGGACTCCCCGGCGGTGGCGGCGGCGCCGGCGGCCGCGGTGGAAACGCGGGGCTGTGGGGCAACGGTGGTGTCGGCGGGTCCGGCGCGAACGAGCAGTCGGCCGCGCAGTCCTTCGTGGGCACCGCCGGCGGCAACGGTGGTGACGGTGGTGACGGCGGCCTCTGGTACGGAGCCGGCGGTCGCGGCGGATTGGGCGGAAACGGTGGCGCTGGGGCTTTCGCCGGTGGGACCGGCGGGTCCGGAGGTAACGGCGGGAACAGTCAGCTGATCGGCGACGGCGGACAAGGCGGTGACGGCGGGCAAGCTGGGCCCTCTGGAGGCATTAGCGCACTGAACGGCGTCGGCGGGACAGGCGGCCGGAGCGGTCAATTGTTCGGCAAGGCGGGGGCCGCTGGCGTGCCTTAACCCAGCAAGGCTTTCCCGGCTACTCCGACTCCGGCTGCTGTCCAAGCGGTCCATCGAGGCTCGGCCGTGTCTTATGGCGAGACGGTGGTGACCAAGGACCCTGGCATCGGGGTGCTGTGTGGCGCACGGTCGTACTAGCAGCAGAACGTCGTACTCAGAGCGGAGAGGCGGGTGCGATGCCCCGAACGCTGGTCGAAACCGCGGTGATCACCAACGCCGTGGAGTTGGCGTGCCACGCCCCGTCGCTGCACAACACTCAGCCGTGGCGGTGGGTGGTCAGCGGCTCGACCGTCGACCTGTTCCTAGACCCGAACCGCATCGTCGTCTCGACCGACAGCTCGGGGCGGGAGGCCGTGCTCAGTTGTGGCGCCGCCCTCGACCACTTTCGGGTCGCGATGGCCGCCGTAGGTTGGGAAACCCACGCGGAGCCGTTTCCCAATCCGAACGACCTCGACCACCTGGCCTCGGCCGACTTCACGCCGATGGCGTATGTCGGACGGGCACGGCGCGACCGTGCTGAGGCGATCGCGGTTCGTCGCACCGACCGGCGCCCGTTCCGCGCGCCCCACGACTGGCCGTCGCTGCAGCCGCTGCTGCGCAACTGTGTGGACCAGAATCTGGTGGGGATCGAGGTCTTGAGCGACGACGCGCGGCCTCGGCTGGCGGAGGCGACTCGGCTCAGCGAGGCGCTGCGCCGCTACGACGACAGCTACCAGCACGAATTAAGTTGGTGGACAGCGCCATCCAGGGATCACGATGGTATCCCACGGGCTGCGCTGGTATCGGAGGCCGAAGCTCTCGGAGTCGGTGTGAACCGGGAATTCCCCACCGCCGCAGGCGAAGACCACGCCACCAGACATGATCAGGCGAAGATCGTGTTGCTGTCGACGCCCGAGAACAGCCGCGCGGACGCCCTGCATTGCGGCGAAGCGCTCTCCGCCGTCCTGCTGGAGTGCACGGTGGCTGGTCTGGCGACCTGCCCGATCACGCACGCAACGGAACTGGAGCCAGGTCGTGAGATCCTGCGTGAGCTCACCGACGGGCGGGCGACCGTTCCGCAGGTGCTGATCCGGGTCGGCATCTCACCGTCGGGTCCGATCCCGGCAGCGACCCCGCGGCGACCGCTGGGTGAGGTGCTGGAGATTGTCGGCTGACCGGCGGAGGCGGCCTGGTCAGTGGCCTGGTAGATGACCCAGCTAATGGCGAACGTCCACCCCATGCCGGGACTTCGGTCCCTACCCACGACGCCCGGGAATTGGTCGAATTAGGCATTGCCGTGGGGGCGATGGGAAATTGAGGAGTGCGTCATGACCAGTGCAGCCGAGGCCGCGAGGCCCGCACCGAGGCGCGTGTTCCGCGACCGGCGGGAGGCCGGTCAGGCGTTGGCGAACCTGCTGGGCGCCTATCGCGACGACCCGAATGTGATCGTGCTGGGCCTGGCGCGCGGTGGATTACCGGTGGCGTGGGAGGTGGCGGCCGCGCTGCGTGCCCCACTGGATGCGTTCATCGTGCGCAAGCTCGGCGCCCCGGGCCATGAAGAATTCGCCGTGGGCGCGCTGGCCAGCGGTGGTCGTGTCGTCGTGAACGACGACGTGTTGCGCGGGTTGCGGATCACGTCCGCACAGCTGCGCGACATCGTGGAACGGGAAGGCCGCGAATTGGTGCGGCGCGAGGCCGCCTATCGCGGTGGTCGCCCGCCGCTTGACGTGGCCGGCCGGACGGTGATTCTCGTTGACGACGGGTTGGCCACCGGCGCAAGCATGTTCGCCGCTGTACAGGCGTTGCGTGACGCCGAGCCGGCGCACATCGTGATCGCCGTGCCCGCCGCGCCCGAATCCACCTGTCGGGAATTCGAAGGTCTGGTCGACGAAGTGGTCTGCGCGTCGATGCCGACACCGTTTCTGGCGGTGGGAGAGTCGTTCTGGGACTTCCGTCAGGTCAGCGACGACGAGGTGCGCGAACTGCTGGCCAAGCCGACCACGGGGCTTGCGCTGATCAAGCCCGCGGCTGCGACCGCAGCCGAGACGATCGCCGACGTGGCCGTCGATGCGCCGCATGGCATTCCGTCACGCGACGTGCTCGAGCAGATCATTGGTGACGCTCGGATCGTGCTGATCGGCGAAAGTTCGCATGGCACCCACGAGTTCTACGAGGCGCGTTCGGAGATCACCAAGTGGCTGATCGAGGAGAAGGGCTTCTGCGCCGTTGCGGCGGAGGCGGACTGGCCCGATGCCTACCGGGTGAACCGCTACGTTCGTGGCCTGGGCAAGGACACCACGGCGCAGCAGGCCCTGAGCGGTTTCGAACGCTTCCCGGCATGGATGTGGCGCAATACGGTCGTTCGCGACTTCGCAGACTGGCTGCGCGAACACAATCGGCGCGGTCAGCGGCAGGCCGGGTTCTACGGCCTGGACCTCTACAGCCTGCACCGGTCGATGCACGAGGTGATCAACTACCTCGACACGGTGGATCCCGCGGCGGCGGCCCGGGCCCGCATCCGGTACGCGTGCTTCGACCATCCCGCCGGCGACGACGGGCAGGCATATGGGTACCAGGCGGCGTTCGGGGCGGGGCCGAAGTGCGAGCGACAGGCGATCGAGCAATTGGTCGAGTTGCAGCGCAATGCGCTGGACTACCTGCGCGCCGACGGCCTGCTCGCCGAGGACGAGTTGTTCTACGCGCAGCAGAATGCGCAGACGGTCCGTGACGCCGAGGTGTACTACCGCTCGATGTTCAGCGGCCGCGTCTCCTCGTGGAATCTGCGGGACAAGCACATGGCGCAGACCCTGGAAGCGCTGGTGAAGCACCTGGACCGCCACAGTGACCGTCCTCCGGCACGAATTGTCGTGTGGGCACACAATTCTCACGTCGGCGACGCGACGGCGACCGAGGTGTGGGCCGATGGACAGCTCACTCTCGGTCAACTCGTCCGGCAGCGGTACCACCACGACGCGCGCCTGATCGGCCTGAGCACCTATACGGGTACGGTCACAGCGGCCAGCGAATGGGGCGGCATCGCCGAACGCAAGGCGGTCCGGCCCGCGCTTCCAGGTAGCGTCGAAGACCTGTTCCACCGGACCGGCAAGGATGCCTTCCTGGTGTCGGCGCGGATCAACGAAAAGGCGGCCGAGCCGTTGTCCGCGGTCCGGCTGGGCCGGGCCATCGGCGTGATCTACCAGCCGGCGACCGAGCGCCAGAGCCACTATTTCCACGTGCGGCCCGTCGATCAGTTCGACGCGATGATCCATATCGACACCACCCGTGCGCTGGAGCCGTTGGAGACCACGAGCGTGTGGGTTGCCGGCGAAACGCCAGAGACCTATCCCAGCGGTCTCTAGCCCGATCGACGAGCGGAGTTGACGATGCACGCCGGTTTCACACCGGGGTTACCGCGGATCGTCACGTTGACGATGAATCCCGCGCTCGACATCACCACCAGCGTGGACGTGGTGCGGCCGACCAGTAAATTGCGCTGCAGCGCAACGCGTTACGATCCGGGCGGGGGAGGCGTCAACGTCGCGCGGATCGCCCATGCACTGGGTGGGTCGGCGTTCGCCGTGTTGCCGGCCGGTGGGTCGCACGGCGGGCTGTTGACCAGGCTGCTCAGCGAGGCGGGGGTGCCCTTCGGGGAAATCCCGATCGCCGGCGCGACCCGGGAGAGCTTCACCGTCAACGAGATGAGCACCGGGCGGCAGTACCGGTTCGTCCTGCCCGGGCCGGTGCTGACCTCGGCAGAGCAGGACAGATGCGTGCAGGAACTACGGATGGCCGCGCGGTCCGCTGACTTCGTGGTGGCCAGCGGCAGCCTCCCGCCGGGCGTGCCCGCCGACTTCTATCAGCGGGTGGCCCACGTCGCGCGCGAGGTGGGGGCCCGACTCATCCTCGACACCTCCGGTGGTGCCCTGCACGGCGTCACGTCGGGGATCTACCTGCTCAAGGCGAGCGTCCGGGAGTTGCGCGAGTGTGTGGGCCGCGACTTGGCCACAGAGCAGGAACAAGCTGCGGCCGCGCGCGAACTGGTGGACAGTGGTCGCGCCGAGGTGGTGGTGGTGTCGTTGGGCTCGGCCGGAGCGCTGCTGGTAACCGGACACACCTGCCAGCGGTTTGCGGCGGTTCCGATGGAGGCGGGCAGCGGTGTGGGTGCCGGTGATGCGATGGTCGCCGCAATGGCCGTCGGCCTGACCCGCGGATGGCCGTTGGGCAAGTCCGTGCGGCTGGGTATCGCCGCGGGAGCGGCGATGCTGCTCACACCGGGCACCGAGGTCTGCGAGCGCGCCGATGTGGAAAGGCTTTTCGAGTTGACCGGAGAACCCATTGAGGCGGGCAGCGCCGCGGCGGGGACGAAGGACACGGCAAACTCAGGCCCAACGACCCCTGCAGAAACGGCTGACCGCGCCATAGATTGATAGTGAGCAGAAGTCAGGAGCCGACATGAATCAGCTGGACGCGAAGTCGGTGGTGGTGGGGGTCAACGGTTCGCAAGCCGCGGTGAACGCCGCCAAATGGGCGATCGACGAGGCGCTGAGCCGGCAGATGCCGCTTCGGCTTGTCCATGTCATCGCCGGCGCGGGCGGGTCGGCCAGCGCTTCGGAGTGGGAACTCGAACGCGCCGAAATGGTGCTGTCGCAGGCCGAAAGCGCCGTCCTCAGCGAGGCGCAAGCCCAGGGCAAGCCGGTCGAGATCGAGACCGCGATCCTGTCCGGAGATCCGGCGCAAGCCCTGATCGACACGTCACAGGATACTGCCCTGGTGTGCGTGGGGACTTCCCGGCGCGGGTGGGCAGCCGACGGCTTGCTGGGCCCCACCGCCGCCGCATTGGTGACCCACGCGCACTGCCCGGTGGCGGTCATTCGGACCAATCCTGACGGCTCGCCCACCCGGGTGGGTGTCATCGCGGTGGTCCTCAACGATGAGCCCGGCAACGACGAAGTGGTCCGGCTGGCCATGGAGGAAGGCCGGCGCCGGCATGCGATCGTGCGGCAGATCGACCGCCGCGTGGACAGCTGGGTCCGCCGCTACCCCGACGTCCCGGTGCAGGTCGTGGCTTCCGGCGCCGGGGCAAGGGCTGACGAGAAGCACAGCCGGGCAATCGATCTCGCTGTGGTGGGCGAGTCGGAAGCCGCTGAGCTGCCGGGCCTGGCGACCCCGAACTGTCATCCGATCCTCGGTTATCCGGACTGCTCGGTGCTGCTGGTTCGGCACTGATGGTCCGACCTCCGCAAGTTCGTCGGGGGTCAGGTTGCGTGGGGCTGGGTCGGGTTCGGGGTACGCGTTGATCGTTCGCCCGAAGACCGCGCCGAGCGTGTCCTCACGGCAATAAATCGGCCCTTGAACCGCCGTGAGTGCACGTTGGGCGAGCCTCAGCCACGTCAGCGATCGGCTGGCACGCCGTCCCCGACGATTCAACGGGCGCGACCACCGAGGGTCGCGGCGCTCTACCCGACCTCGATGGTGCTGCCGGGCATCAGTCGATGAATCCGGCCGCGGCACTCGACGTCGACGGGTCCGGTAGCCCCGGACTCTGCGGTCAAAGTCGCACTGCGCCCACTGATTTGCAGATGCAGGCGGTGCCCCCGGTACACGAACGGGAACTCGATCGGGCCCAGACCCTCCGGCCATTGCGGGCTGAGGATCAGCCGATCGTCACGGGTTTCCAGCCCGGTGAAGCATCGCTGCAGCAGGTCGATGCTGCCTGCCATGGCCGCAAGGTGAATTCCTTCGGCAGTGGTGCCGCCCTGGATGTCGGTGATGTCGGAATCGAGTACCTGCTGGAAGTACTCCAGCGCGTTGGCGCGGTTGGCGCGGGCCAGCACCCAGGAGTGCACGACGGCGCTCAACGTCGACCCGTCGGAGGTGCGCGCCAGGTAGTAGTCGACCGTCTTGGGGATCTGAGCGGGCGCGAAGTGGTAACCGAGCCTGCCGAACAATCCGAGCAACTCCTCCGCGGACAGCAGGTAGAACAACATCAGCGCGTCAGCCTGCTTGGACGCCTTGTAGTTGTTGACGCTGTCGTTCTCGGCTTCCAGGATGCGGTCGAGTCGCTGGATGTTGTCGTAACGCAGCCGATAGCCGTCCCAATCCAGTTCGGCCAAATCGGCATAACCTTCGAACTGACTGATCACCCCGTCGTGGAACGGCACGAACATGCGCCGGCTCACGTGGTCCCAGCGCTCCCGCTCCTGGGTGGTCAGACCGAGCTTGGCGACGAGTTCGAGGCGGTCGCGCAGCGGCAACAGATCCAGCGCCTCCATCGCCCGCAGGATGACCCACACCGCCATCACGTTGGTGTACGCGTTGTTGTCGATGCCGTCGTATTCGCGGCCCGGGTAACCGGAATGGAATTCGTCGGGACCGATGATGCCGCGGATCGTGTAGCGGCCGAGGCCGGCGTCGAAGTTGGCCAGGCCCACCCAGAATCGCGCGATCTCCACCAACATCTCGGCACCGTAGTCCACCAGGAACTGGCGGTCACCGCTTACCTGATAGTTCTGCCAGGTGTTGTAGGCGACAGCCAGTCCGACGTGGTGTGCCCGCGCACTGGCGTCGGGAAGCCAGCGTCCGGACTGGGGATTGAGATGTACCTCTTGGCTCACCTCGCGTCCGTCGCTGCCGGACTGCCAGGGAAACATGGCACCCAGGTGGCCGGCGCGGTGCGCGGCACGGCGAGCTTCCGGGAGGCGTCGGTACCGGTACAGCAACAGGGACCGGGAGACGTTGGACATGCGCAGGCTCAATACCGGAGAAATGAACAACGAGTCCCAGAACACGTGTCCCCGATAGGCTTCGCCGTGCAGTCCCCGGGCCGGCACTCCGGCGTCGAGCTCGGCCGTGTGCGGTGAAATGGTCTGCAGCACATGGACCAGATGCAGGCGCAGGATACGCAGCGCGTCGTCCCCGTCGGACAACCCGATGTTGCACTGCTCCCACAGCCGCGCCCATGCCCGGGCGTGCGACCGGTGCAGGTCGGCGTAGCGTCCGGCGGCGTCGAGCGTCTCGGCGGCGGCGGCGGCCGGTTCGGCGATGGCGGCGTCCCGGCCGGTGAAGATGGTCGCGATCTTTTCCAGAGTTACCGGCTGACCGCCAGCCACCGCGACCGCGATGTGGTGACCGGCGCGGTTGTGTTCGCGGATCATGGTGTGCTGTGTGTCGGCCGGAGTCATGGCGTCGCTGCCGTGCCAGACGCTGCTGCGGGTGGCGAGCGCGATCGCGATCCGTGATTGCGATGTCTCGGTGCGCAAGACCACACCGTTGGGCGCGATTTCGTCGATCACCGCCTCGGTGAGGTGCGCGCTGGACAACGGGTTGTAGCGTTCGACCATGGTGTTGCGCACGGTCGCGTCCAGCAGCGACTCGAACTCGATCGTGCCGGACCAGTTCTCCGGGCAGATCGTGGCCTTCATGGCCAGTAGGTGAGGATCGTGCATGGATGCGAAGCGCTGCTGGTCTAGCGTCGTGATTCTGCCGGCCCCGTCCCGGAACCGGAGGCTGCGGGATAACGTCGCATGGCGCAGGTCGAATGTCTGCCGGTAGCAGAGCAATTCGGCCTGGTCGAGGTCGAACCACGGCCCACCGTCGATGCGGAAGGTCAACGACAGCCAGTTGGGCAGGTTGACCAGGCTCTCGTTCTCGATGGTCCGGCCCGCGATCTGGTCGGCAAGAATGTTGTAGACGCCGGTGGCGTAGGTACCGGGGTAGTGATGCTGGGAAGCGGTGGCCTCGGCGGCGCAGCCGCGAGTGGCGACGTAGCCGTTGCCCACGGTGCACAGCGTTTCGCGGAGCCGCTCGCTCGCCGGGTCGTAGCGGTCGTACACGAGTTCCCAGGCGTCGTTGGGAGCCGCTGACTCCTCCCGCAGGTCGTCGGTCAGTCGCTGCAAGAAGTCGGTGACAGCGGCGGGGCTCTCCAGGCTGAAGGTCGCGGCTGACGGCCGGTCACCGCCCTCGAGGTGGCGGACGGCGATACCCACACCGTCGAAGCGGATCGCGTCGAACGCGTCCTCGTCACTGATGTCGTCGCCGATGAAAATTGGCAGAGTCGTCGCTGAGGATGAATTCTCCTCGGCACCAAGGTGTTCCAGGATCCAGCGCAGCGCCTTGCCTTTGCCCCAGGAGATGTTGGGCCGCAATTCCACCAGCTTGCGCCCGGTGGTCACACGCAGCCCCATCGACCGCCCCAGCCGGCGCACCACCGCGATCACCCGGTCGACGGACTGCGGGTCGGTGTTGCGGTAATGCACGGCCACCGCAAACCGTTTGCGTTCCACTATCGTGCCGGGAACGTCTTTCAGCTCATCCGCCAATCGTGTTGCGGCATGGACCAGTACACCGACCGACGCGGTGGCTTCGGCGGGCTGGTGCAGGGTGCCGTCGGGCGCGGCTAGCTCGAAACCGTGACTACCCGCAAACCACAATCCGTCGACCTCCACTTTGCCGCGCAGGTCGGCCAGATCGCGGCCGCTGATCACCGCGACCGGGCACTGCCGGGTCAGCGCCCGCAGGGCATCGGCTGCCCCGGGCATCAGCTTCGCCGACTCGGGCTGGCCGACGATGTCGGCCAGGGTGCCGTCGAAGTCGACGAACAGCACCGGCTGGCGTGCTGCGACGAGCTCCTTGAGCTGGCTGTAGACCTGCAGGGCGTCGGTGATGGCCGATATCGCGGCGTCGGCATTGCGCACCGAGATCTCCGCGAGGTCGGCGATGACGGCGTCGGCGCCGTGCGCGGTGAGTTCCTCGCTGCCGTGGTCGAGCCCGATCACCAGACTGAAGCCGGCGGCGCAGGCGTCTTCGACGCCGGCCGGGTCGCGCTCGATCACCGCGCAGCGGTCGGGACGGACCTTCAGCCGGGCCGCCGAACGGACCAGCACCGACGAGTCGTGTTCGTCGGCGAACTCGACGGCGTCGGCGTCGGCGAGTTGGGCGATGACGTCATCCGACAGCCGCGCCCCGGCCCGAGTGGCCGAGTAGACAGCCGTGCCGATGCCCGCATCGTGGAGCCGGCGAAGCAGTGGCCCGGTGGAATCCGAGGCGCGGAAGCCGCCCGAGGCCGCAGCGGAAAGCACTCCGTCAAGGTTCAAGATCACGGCGTCGTGGTAACGCCGGTCAATGGTGGCGGGCCATTCGGTCACGATGGTGACGATGCCACAGCACAGGCCCGGATTGGCCTCCGGAACGGCAATGAAGGTCCCACGTCCCTGCACTTGGTGACTTAAGCCCCACGACCGAGCTCGCTTCGGGCAATAGCGTTTTGGGTAACGGAGGGAGAACAGTATGGACGCGCCGGCGGACCGCCACGGCATCCTCGTCGGGGTCGACGGATCCGAACCATCCAACGCCGCAGTGGTGTGGGCGGCGCGCGAGGCCGCGTTGCGCCATGTCCCCCTGACGCTGATCCACATGCTGAACGCGGCGGTTCCCATGTACCCGGAGATGCCGCTGTCGATGGGCATGGGGATATGGCGGGACGAGGACGGCCGCCGTGTGCTCCAGTGCGCGCTCAAGGTGGCCGAAGATGTCATCGGAGCGGGACGTCCGCTCCCGGTCTCCACCGAATTGAAATGCTCGCCACCGGTTCACACCCTGGTCCAGCTCTCCGGGAACGCGGACATGTTGGTGGTGGGCAGCCACGGACGCTCGGCGGTGGGCCGCAGACTGCTCGGCTCGGTGAGCTCGGGGGTGATCCGGCGCGCGAACTGCCCGGTCGCGGTGATCCGCGACGAAACCGCCCGCCCGGAGGCTCCGGTCGTCGTGGGGATCGACGGATCGCCGGCGTCCGAGCTGGCGACGGCTCTCGCCTTCGAGGAGGCATCCCGTCGCGGGGCCGAGCTGAAAGCGGTGCACGCGTGGAGCGACATCGAAGCGGTCGAATTGCCCGGCTTGGACTGGACCGTATTTAAAGAGGATGCCGACCGCATCCTGGCCGAGCGCCTGGCTGGCTGGCAGGAGCGGTATCCCGACGTGACGGTTCGGCGGGTGGTGGTGTGCGACCGGCCCGCAAGACAGCTCATCAACCAGGCGGAATCCGCGCAGCTCGTGGTGGTGGGTAGCCATGGCCGCGGTGCCGTCGGCGCCATGCTGCTCGGCTCGGTGAGCAACTCGGTCGTCCACTCCACGAGCACGCCGGTGATCGTCGCCCGGCCGGTGCACACCCAGTCCCGGCGATCGACAGTCTGAAGTCATGGAGTTTGCCATCACCGGCGAACGGCCCGCCGATGTGACCACGGATCTCGCTCCCTACCTCGCTGTGCGGGAAACGCACACCGGAGTGGTGGTGCTGGCCGGCGACCGGGCGTACAAGGCGAAGAAGCCGGTGCTCACCGACTTCGTCGACTTCCGCACCGCCGAGGAGCGTGAGCGTGTCTGCCGGCGGGAAGTCGAGCTGAATCGTCGCCTGTCGCCCGAGGCATACCTCGGGGTCGCCCATCTTTCCGACCCGAGCGGCGGCGCCGACGAACCGATCGTGGTCATGCGCCGGTACCGCGACCACGACCGCCTGGCATTCCTCGTCAGCCGCAGCGGGTCGGGCGAATCATCCGAGAAGCTGCTGGACTGCGTTGCCGCTGTGCTCGCGGAGTTCCACGGGCGAGCCGAGCGCAGCCCATTGATCAGCGCGCAGGGCGAAAGTGCTGCGGTCGAACAACGTTGGCACGCTAACCTGAAGGAACTGCACCAGTTCACCGCGATTCCCGGCGTGTCGCCGCAGTCCGTGAGCCGCATCGAGCGCCTTGCCGTCGCATACATTTCGGGTCGTGGCCGGCTGTTCGCGCGCCGTATCGACGAGGACAGCATCGTCGACGGCCACGGTGACCTGCTCGCCGACGACATCTTCTTCGTCGACGGCCACCCGGCATTGCTGGACTGCCTGGAATTCGATGACCAACTGCGGCACCTTGACTGCATTGATGACGCCGCCTTCCTGGCCATGGATCTGGAATTCCTCGGGCGCAAAGACCTCGGCGACTATTTCCTGACGCGATATGCCGCGCGGGCCGGCGACGCGGCGCCGCGCTCGCTGCAAGACTTCTACATCGCCTACCGGGCGGTGGTCCGGGCCAAGGTCGGCTGTGTGCGGTTCCTGCAGGGCAGGCCGGAATCGGCCGACGAAGCGGCCCGCCACCTCGCCATAGCGGCCGAGCATCTGGCCACCGGAGCCGTTCGGCTGGCTCTCGTCGGCGGCAATCCCGGCAGCGGCAAGTCGACGGTGGCCCGCGAACTCGCCGAAGTCGTTGGCGCGCGGATCATCTCCACCGACGATGTGCGCCGGGAGCTCCGGGATTCGGGCGCCATCTCCGGGAGTCCCGGAGTACTGGACTCGGGTCTGTACAGCCCCGACAACGTCGCCGCCGTCTACGACACGGTGCTGCACCGGGCCCGTGTGCTGCTGAGCGAGGGGCAGTCGGTCATTCTGGACGGAACCTGGCAGGACGCGGGTCTGCGCGCACAGGCGCATCGGGTGGCTGACGAAACCCATTCTTGCGTAGTAGAAATCATCTGTGAAGTGCCGGTTGCGACAACGGCTGGCCGAATCCAACACCGCCCGGCAAGCAACTCCGACGCCACTCCTGACATCGCCGCGGCGCTGGCCGCACGCCGTGGCGCCTGGGCGGGCGCCTACCGAATGGACACCTCCCAGCCCCTGGAATCTTCTGTGGCCCAGGCATATGACGCCTGGTGCCACGCGATCGACCTCAATCTTCAGCACCGAAAGGAACGGGCATGACCAACACTGACAGCTACGCCGTCGACATCTCCGCCCTGCGCTTGACCGACGCCGACGAGGCCGGCGGCAAGGGCGCCAACATGGGCGAGTTGGTGGCCGCGGGCCTGCCGGTGCCACCGGGATTCGTCTTGTTGCGCGGCGGCTACCAGGCGGCGATGGCGGCCGGTGGTGTGGACGCCGAACTCGCTGCCCTGCATCGCGAGGCGCTGGCGCAGGTCGACAACGGCGCCCGGTTGGCCGAGCTGTGCCAGCGGATGCAGAAGTTGGTGAGCAAGGCTGGTGTCAGCGACGACGTCCGCGCTCAGGCGCTCGAGTCCTATGCCAAATTGGGCGCCAATTGCGTTGTGGCGGTGCGTTCGTCGGCGACCGGCGAAGACGGCAGCGACGCGTCCTTCGCCGGGATGAACCGGACCCTGACGAACATCACCGGTGGTGAGGACCTGATCGATGCCATCACCCAATGTTGGGCGTCCCTGTTCAGCCCGCGCGTCATCACCTATCGGGCCAGTCGCGGCTTCACCGCCGACCCCGCCATGGCCGTCGTCGTCCAGCAGATGATCGCGTCTGAGAAGTCCGGCGTGGCGTTCAGCGCCGACCCTAGTACGGGGGAGCGGGATCACCTCGTCATCGAAGCCGCGCTGGGCCTGGGCGAAGTGGTGGTGTCCGGCAAGGTCCAGCCCGACACCTACGTCATCGACAAGAAGACCCTGCAGGTGCGTGACTTCTCGATCGGCTACCAGGCCTTCAAGATCGTACGCGGCGCCGACGGCCACGACGTCATCGTCGAACTGACACCCGAGCAGGCGCAGGCGCGAGTCCTCGACGACGAAGCGCTGCGCCGGGTCGCCGAACTCGTCGTCGCCACCGAGAATCATCACGGCTGCCCGCAGGATGTCGAGTGGGCGATCGCCGACGGCAAGACCTGGCTTGTTCAGGCCCGGCCCATCACCATGCTGTACGACCACGAGGAGTCCGGGGAATCCGGCGTGCTGGTGCGCGGACTGCCGGCGGCGCCCGGTTCGGCGTCCGGGCGGATTCGGGTGCTGCGCACACCGCAAGAAGGTAACCGGTTGCAGGACAACGAAATCCTGGTCGCGCCCATGACCAACCCTGACTGGTTGCCAGCCATTCGCCGCGCGGCGGCGTTGGTGACCGAGACCGGCGGCATGACCTGTCACGCGGCCATCGTCGCTCGGGAGCTCCGGGTGCCCTGTGTGGTCGGCGCTCGCGACGCCACCACGCTCCTGCATGACGGTCACCTGGTCACCGTCGACGGTGCCCGCGGCACCGTCACCGCCGGAGCCGCCACCGCACCGGCACAGGTGACGGCGGCTCCGCCGACTGCCGTTACCACCGTGAGCGAAACAACCGGCACCAAAATCTATGTCAACCTGGCGATCCCCGACACCGCGGAGGCGGTCGCTGCGCAGGACGTGGACGGGGTCGGCCTGCTGCGCGCCGAATTCCTGCTCACGCAAGCGCTTTCCGGACGCCACCCGCGCGAGATGATCGCCCGTGGTGAGCAGGCCGGCCTAGTCGACGCCATGGTGGCCTCGATCGGCCGCATCGCCGCCGCCTTCGGATCCCGGCCGGTCGTCTACCGCGCCACGGACTTCCGGAGCAACGAATTCCGGGGTCTGGAAGGCGGCGAGGCCTACGAGCCGGTCGAGCACAACCCGATGATCGGTTATCGCGGGTGCTACCGGTACGTCAACGAGCCCGACCTGTTTGCGCTGGAACTCCAGGCGCTGGCCCGGGTGCGAGAGCAGAACCCCAACGTGCACTTGATGATTCCGTTCGTGCGGACCCGGTGGGAGCTGGAATCCTGCCTGGCGCAGGTGGATGCCAGCCCGCTGGGCAAGCAACGTGGCCTGCACCGGTGGGTGATGGCCGAAGTGCCCTCGGTGATGTTCTGGTTGCCCGAGTACATCGCGATGGGTATCGACGGGGTGTCGATCGGCAGCAACGATCTCACCCAGTTGGTGCTGGGCGTCGACCGCGACTCCGACATCTGCGCCGAACTGTTCGACGAATCCGACGGCGCCGTGCTCGACGCGATCGGGCGGATCATCGCCACGGCACGCAAGCACGGCATCACCTCGTCGCTGTGTGGCCAGGCGCCCTCGACCAACCCGACCTTCGCCGAGCACCTGGTGCGGATGGGCATTACCTCGGTGTCGGTGAACCCGGACGCGGTGACAGCCACCCGGCGCACGGTCGCGGCCGCCGAGCGCCGGCTGTTGCTGGAATCGGTGCGCGGTTGATCACCTGAAATTCCCGCCCGGGGCCAGAGGTGGCGCATCACACCGCGCTGGCTGGTGATGGAGACCGACGGACAAGGCGCTGCGGCGCCCTACGTCGCGAGGTTGGCCGCTGCCGGCCGGCACCTCCCCGAGACCCGGTTGACGACAGCGGAGTTGATGGCCACCGCCCGCCACCGGCGCGCCCGCAGATCGGCAGGCGCTGCGCACGCTGCTCCGGCTGCCGGCCGAAAAGATCTGTGTCGCAGACGATCACCGGATGCACCCGGGGGCTCTCGCGGCAGCCTGCGAACAGCAGGGGCTGCGGGCGGGCAGTCAGGTCCTGTTCGTCGTCGCCGGTGCGGGTGTCGTGGCCGGCGCGGCGCTCTATTGCCGGCTCGCCGAGCACTAGCCGTTCATCCAACCACGACTCGATGTTCACGCAGTCGAGGACTTTAGACCCACGACCGAGCAACGTTCGGGCAATAGCGTTTTCGTGTGTCGAACACTAGGAGAGATGAAATGACGACCTCAAAGAAGGAAGCAAAGGGTCTCGTCGTCGGTGTCGACGGGTCATCCGTGTCCAATGCCGCGGTGGCCTGGGCCGCCCGCGATGCGGCCATGCGCAACGTCCCGCTGACGCTGGTCCACATGCTCAGCGCCTACGTGCCAACGTTTCCGCAGGTTCCGCTGGCCGGCGGCGTCGCGGTCTGGCAGGAAGACGATGCCCGGCAGGTGCTCGAGGAAGCGGCTAAGATCGCCCGCGAGTCGGCCGGCGGCCCCATCGAGATTGCGACCGAGCTGAAGTCTTCGCCGCCGATTCCGACGCTGGTGGAACTGTCCGGCGACGCCGAACTGGTCGTGCTGGGCAGCCACGGGCGCGGCGCGGTGGGTCGGGTGCTGCTGGGTTCGGTCAGTTCCGGCGTGCTGCGTGGCGCGGCCTGCCCGGTCGCCATCGTCCCCGGCGACGACGAGCCCCCGGCCGACGCCCCCGTCGTGCTGGGCATCGACGGCTCGCCGGCATCCGAGGTGGCGACGGCCATCGCGTTCGACGAGGCGTCACGTCGCGGCGTGCCGCTGCGCGCAGTACACGCGTGGAGCGACGCCGAGGTGCTCGACATTGCCGGCCTGGACTGGCCCGCGCTGGAGGTGGAGGCACAGCAGATCCTCGCCGAGCGCCTGGCCGGCTGGCAGGAACGCTATCCCGATGTGACCGTGCAGCGACGCGTGGTCTGTGACCGGCCGGCCCACGAACTGGTCGACCAGTCCAAGTCCGCGCAACTGGTGGTCATCGGCAGTCGTGGTCGCGGTGCCATCGCCAGGATGCTGCTGGGTTCGGTGAGCAACGCCGTCGTGCACTCGGTGCACACGCCCATCATCGTGGCCCGCGCGGCGGACTAGGACGCCAGGGCGCTGCGGTCCCGGCGGCGCACCGCGCGGGTCGTCAACAGCGTGCCCCAGGCCCGAGCGGCGTTGCGGCGCATCGCATCCGGATCGCCCGTGGTGAGGAACACCTTCCCGGCGAGGCGCGACCCCGGCGCTGCTTCCGGATAGCGGTAGGCGACCGCGGCGGCCAGGTGCTCGGCCGGATCGATGAGCAGCACCTCGGGCAGGGCGGCCGCGAACCAGCGACGCGCCGCCGGGTAGTGCGTGCAGGCCAGCACCAGCGCAGCCACCCGGTGCAGCGGGGCGACGATATCGGCCAGGTCCGCGGTGAACTGCGGCGAACCGGTACGGCCGGCCTCGATGTGTGCCGACAGCGGTTGCGCCACCCTCGACAACACCACCCGCCCCGGCCGGGCCAGTCCCCGTTCGTAGTGCCCCGCGTCGATGGTGCGCTGTCCGCCCACCACGCCGACGGAGGCGAGGTCCTCGGGAACCGAGGCCAGACCGTGGGCGATGATGCCCTCTACGGCCACCGGCGCCGCACCCAGCCTGGCAACCACCGTGCTGGCGGCGTTACAGGCCAGCACCACCTCCGTCGCGCCGCGCTCGGCGAGGGCGGTGACGACCCGCAGCAGGCGGTCGGTCAGTTCGTCGGAATCCATCCGGCCGTAGGGGGTGGCGCCGGCGTCGGACCAGTACAAGATCGGCAGACCGGGCACCAGCCGGTCCAACTGGTTGACCAGACCCACGCCGCCGATGCCCCAGTCGATGATGCCCAGGCAGGCTTCGGTGTCCATGGCGGTCACGGGTAGGACAGCGGGGCGGTTTGCCCCTTGGCCAGTGGACCGGAATCGAAGGCCACCACGCGGGCAGACCTGGAAGCCGTCAGTGTCTGCAGCCCGGCGCCGGGGAAGCGGCTGCCGAAATACCAACGGTACTCGTGCTCGGCGCGAATCGGATTGTGCTGCAGCATCGTCCGCCATTCTGGATGATTGGTCAGGGTGGCCAGGTCGTGGACGAAGGCAGGGCGTTCGCGCCGGTTGCGCAGGTGTGCGACGGCCGATCGGGCCAGTATGGGCAGATCCCGTACCCGCATCGGCTGCTCCACCATGTCGACCACCCACAACCGCCCGCCGGGGGCCAGGACCCGCCGGATCTCGGCCATCACCGGATCCCAGTCCAGATAGCGGAACGACAGAAACGAGATCACCACGTCGACATGGTTGTCCGGCACGTCTAGAGTCGGGCCGTTCACCTTGCCGAATCGCAGCCGGGACCGGTCGCGGTTGCGTTCCCGTGCCCGGGCCAGCATCCCGGCGGAACTGTCCACTCCGACGGCGAAGTCGATGTCGCCGTTGTCGTCCAGGGCGCGTAGCAAAGCGCCGTTGCCGCAGCCGATTTCCAGCACACGCACGCGGCGGCCGAGTTCGGCGTGGGTGGCGGCCAGCCGGGCCGCCACCCACTCCCATTCGGCCTGGCGGACGCGGATGTCGGCGTAGGCGCGGTCGTAGAGGTCGGCGACCCGGTCGTAGGACCGCTCTTGTTGCGCGCCGGCCGGAGCGCTGTGCACCATCGGTTCGGCGGCGCAACCCAGGTACTTGCGCATGCTGCCGGCCCAGCCGTGCGATTTGCGGCCCGGCGCGGCGATCAGATAAAGGCTCGGGCGAGCCGTCGGTCGACGGCCCGCCCACGCAAACCGGTCCTTGCGTGCGGACACGGTGGTGTAGTTGTGGTTGCCGAAGGTGGCGACGCCGAACACGTCGGCGAAAAACGGTGTGAACCAGCGCGCCGTTCGGCAGGCGTGAAAATAGGCCCTTCCGTCCGGCGCGAACGGAATGGTCATGTCCTGCCACTCGTGCGGCGAGAACTGCTCGGGCCAGTCCGTCGAGCCGAACATCGGTCCGTACATGCCGGAGTGGCTGATCAGGTGCAGCTGGCTGATCACCCTGCCCGACGATGCGAAGCGAGCCAGCTCGGCGGCGAAGTCGGCCTTGCGGTGCACGCCGGAGACGACCACCTCCGCGTCGGGGTGTGCGGCTGCCAATTCGCGGCCCATGGTCGCCGCGGCGACTGCGAATTCGGCCGAACCGCCGCGATACCGGGTGGTGTGGGCCACCCAGATCACGGGCGCCTGCGGCGCGACAGCGGCGAACGGGGTCCGCGGGTGCTCACCCGATGGGATCCAGGCGCCGTAGTTGCCGACGAGTTCTAGTACCTCGGCCCGGGCCAGGTCGAAGACCCGCATGCCGGCCGGTGGCGGACCGTAGACATGCAGCGACATCCCGCCCGACGGGGCGGCCATGTCGTGAATCACCTCCGGCGCGATCGCCATGGCCGTACCCGGTTGGCGCACATGCTGTTCGGTGACGGACAACCGCGTTCCGCGCCAGCCGAACCGGCGTTCGTCGAACGTGCCCTCGATTGCAACGACGAAGCCGCCCGCGCCGCCGTGGTCATGCGGGGCACAGCCGTGCCCGGGGCGCCAGCGGGCCAGCATGATCTCCACCTGATCGTCGACCCGCAGGATCGAACGCGAATACGGCTCACCTTCGCGTGGATCACCCGCGAGTGCCGACAACGTCGGCTGGGCTGCGGCGGCGCGGGCCAGCAACTCCGGTTCCGGAACCCCGCCGCCCGCGATGGCTGCCAATGCGTCGAGCAGCGGTCTGAGCTCTGCCAGCAGGTCGCCGGTGGGAGCGGACAGTCGGTGCGCAATCTCGGACATGGTCTTTCCCCCTTGGACGAGCCTGGCCGGGGTAGCCGTGGTGCTGGTCGGTTGGCCACCACACGCTCCCGCCAGGCTCTTGGAGGATCCTTGGAGGATTCTTGGAACCGGGCTCACCGCTCCCCGACGGCATGGGCGTCGAGCGGGTTGAGCCGGTTGACGATCAGCGGGTCGGCCGTGGTGAACGGGAAGTCGGGGAGGTCGTCGATGTGGGTGTCGAAGGTGGCCGCGAGAACTTCGCGCGAGTACGCGCTCACCGATGCCCGGTAACCGATGTCACCCGGAGTCGGCTGGTCGAAGAAGATGCAGAAGTGCATCTCCGGGGCGTCGAAGACCTCGATGTGGTGCGGGTAGGCGCGGGGGATGAAGTACACGTCGCCCCGACGCAGGTACCAGGTGTCCAACTCCCCGCCCGGACCCATCACGGTCATCCGCGCCGCGCCCTGGTTGACGTAGCCCATCTCCGCGGTGATCGGGTGCCAGTGCGGTTCACGCATCCCGTCCTCGCGGATACGCAGGGAGTACATCGACAGGTCCTTGAGCGCGGGCCAGTATTGCAGCCGCGCGGTCCTGGCCGAGCCGACCGCGATGCCGACCGGCGGCGTCATCGCCTCGACGGCGAACTTGTGCGGGTCGTTGAAGAACGCCGAGGCGGGGACGTCGGGCGCCCCGGTGCGGGCCGCCAGCGCGCGGTCGGTGGTGCTGCGGCGCATCGCCGCGAAGTCCGAGGCCGGCAAGTCGTAGGTGTTGCCCAGCACCGCATCGGTCATCGCGCCGAATGCGGCACCCAGCCCGAAGTCCTCGGGCCGTTCGTTGCGGAAGGTGATGATGAATTCGCACACCTCGGTGCCGATGTTCTCGATGTGGTGCAGCGAACCGGAGTCGATGTGGAACATCTCGCCGGCGCGCACCACGAACGAGGTGAACTGGCTGCCCGTGTCGAGCACCGACACCAGTGCGGTGCCGGAGACACAGTAGGTGAGTTCGTTGGCGTTGGCGTGCCAGTGCGGTGTCCGCATCGCGCCCGGGTTGATCACCAGCCGCTTGATCGACATGCCCTGCAGGATGGGGAAGTTGTCGGCCGTGAGCCGCTGGATCGAACCGAGTTCGGACTCCTCCACGATCTCGCCGTTGATCAGTGATGCGACGTGTGTGCTTGTCTGCGTGAACATTTCATTCTCCTCGGACTTCGCTGTAATTTGCTGTCTTCAGCATCCCGTCCGGGCGAGCGCGCCGTCCAACACCCGTTTTCGATGTCTTGATCGGCGTCGGTTATCAAGCGGGTCTGCGCAGCGCGGGTGGCACACTCGTCTGATGCCCGAAATCCAATTCACCTCGGCGGCAGCCATCGTGCCCGTGCTGGATCTCGACGCGGCGCTCAACCGCTACCGTCGGCTTGGATTCGAGGCCCGCGGCTATGCGGGGCCCGAACGTTACGGCTTCGTCGACCGCGGGGCGGTCCAGTTGCATCTCACCGAATGGGCCGAGCACGACCCGCTGAGCACCTCGTCGAGCGTGTACTTCTACGTCAGCGACGCCGACGCCCTCCACGCGGAATGGAAGGCCCTGGCAGATCTCGGCGGTCGGCTGCACCCGCCGCATGACACGCCTTACGGGCTAAGGGAATTCGCTTATGTCGACCCGGACGGCACCCTGCACCGGGTCGGCTCGCCGCGCTAACTGTTGCGGTAGACCTTGATCGCCGCCGTGATCATCGGAAATTGCAGCGGCAGGCGGGCCAGCGCCAGGATGCGCATCGGCCACGGCTTGTCCCACCACAGCCGCACCATGTTGATGTTGCCGGGGTACACACCGATGAACAGCGCGGCTGCCGCGGCAGCCGCGGGCCGCCGGGTGCTACGCGGCAGCAGCAGCGCGCCGATCACGATCTCGGCCACGCCGGAAGCGTAGGTGTAGAACCGCGCGCTGAACGGCAACTCGGCCGGGATGATGTCGTCGAACGGCTTGGGCGCGACGAAGTGCAGGGTGCCCACGCCGAGCAACATCGCCGCGAGGCGGTAGGCCGCGGTCTGAGCGGGGGCGCGCTGCACGAGCGGTTCGATGGTCATGACGCCCATCATGCTCCATCGCCACGGCGCCGCACGATATCCGGGTGCGCAGCAGGCGGTCGCCGGCATCGGACTGCGACTTCTGCACTGTCAGCGCAAAGGACGGCCGACGGACTCCCGGCACGGCGTTTAGCATGAGAACTCATGGTCGGGATTCACGTGCGGCGAACGATCGCCGCACCCGTGGAGAAAGTCTTCGACTGGCTGGCCGATCCGGCCAATCTGCGCACGGCGCCGCTGGTTCTGCGGTCCGCATGGACGAAAGACACCAAGGGCCCCGGTGTCGGTGCCGTGCGCGAGGTGGTCGGGACCGGCATGTGGTTTCGGGAGGACATCACCGCCTACGAACGGCCGCGTAGCTACAGCTACCTGATCGTGCGCTCGGTTCCCGCATTCGATCACGACGGCGGCACCCTGACATTCACCCCATCCGGCACCTCGTCCGGGGAGTGCACCGACGTCGACTGGCTGACCGACTACACCCATCCCGTTTTCGCCGGAGGACGGCTGATGGAGCTGGTCACCCGACCGCTGCTGCGGTGGAACTTTCTCGCGATCTTGGACGCTTGCGACAAAGCGGTTGCGAGTTAGTTGTGCAAGCGCGCCTCCGGTTGGACAAACCCGCGACCGCGCGGGGACGCGGTGTAGGACTGGCTCCACTTGCCCATGCGGTTGCCGAGGGCTCTGCCGAATTGGCAGGTCAATTGGGCGGTGCCGGTGAGCGCTGACCGCGCCGCGGGGCGCACGTTCGTTGTGACCGGCGCGGCGTCGGGCATCGGATTGGCGACCGCCCGGCGACTGCTGGACGAAGGGGCCACTGTCATCGGCGCCGACCTCGCCGCGCCGCCGGATCTAGGTGCGCGGTTTCATTTCTTGCCGGCCGACGTCAGCGAGGAGACCGCGGTGGCCGCGATCTTCGCGGCGGTGCCGGATCGGCTGGACGGGGTGGTTCATTCCGCCGGGGTGGCCGGTGGTGGTCCGGTGCATCTGCTTCCGCAAGCCGAGTGGGACCGGGTCATCAGGATCAACCTGACCGCCACGTTTCTGGTCGCCAAGAGTGCGTTGGCCAGGATGATCGAGCAGCCGCGGGTGGCCGGTGAGCGCGGCTCGATCGTGACGCTGGCGAGCGTTGAGGGCTTGGAAGGCACCGCGGGCGGCAGTTCCTACAACGCGGCCAAGGGCGGCGTTGTGCTGCTCACCAAGAACATTGCGCTCGACTACGGACCGAGCGGGATCCGGGCGAACGCGATTTGCCCGGGCTTCATCGAAACACCGCTCGCTGAAAGCGTTTTCGGCATCCCGGGGATGGAGGGGCCACGGGCCGCGATCACCCGGGAGCATGCTCTGCAACGGCTGGGGCGACCGGAGGAGGTGGCGGCGATGGCGGCGTTTCTGTTGTCCAGCGACGCCTCGTTCGTGTCGGGTCAGGCGATCGCGGTCGACGGCGGCTATCTGGCCGGCCGCGATCATGAGGTGGTCAGGCTGTTCGGGCTGCCCGACTGATCAGTTGCCTTTTCCGCCCTTGGGCTTTTTGCCGGGTTTGCCCGGCGGCGCCAACGGAGGTGCCGGCGCGAGTTCGGGCGTGCTCGCGATCGGCGAGGTTTCCGGTGTGGAGGCCGGCGACGGCAGCGGCGTCGTCGTGGCGGCCGGCGACGGCGGCGGTGCGGAGAAGGGCGCGTCCAGAGCCATCAGCATGATCGCCAGCAGGAGCACCGCAACGAGCGCCGCAGCCCACAACTTGCGACTTGGACGGGTCGGCTCGGATTGCGCCGGGACGTACGCCGAGGTGCCCGCCGCCGGCGCGGGCATCACCAGCGTGCGATTGCGTACCGGGGGGCGACCGGGGCCGCTGAGCGCCTCGCGCATGGCGCTGGCCTGATGGAACCGCTGAGCCGGCTGGCGCGCCATCGCCCGCTCGAACACCGCGGCAAGCTCCGGGCGTACATCGGGGCGCAGGGCGGCGATCGGGGCTGGTGTTTCGTGCAAGATGGCGTTCGCCAAGGCGGCGAACTGCTGCTGAGGGTAAGGCCGGCGGCCGGCCAGAGCCTCGTAACCCACCACGCCGACGGCATACAGATCGTCGGCAGGCGTCGCCGGCTTTCCGGCGAGCCGGTCCGGGCTCAGGTAGGCCATCGTGCCGACGACCTGTCCGGTCATGGTGTGCGCGCCACCGGCCGTCTTGGCGATGCCGAAATCCGCGAGCTTGGCCTCGCCGGCGGCGGTGAACAGGATGTTGCCCGGCTTGACGTCGCGGTGCAGAATTCCGGCGTCATGAGCCGAGGTGAGCGCGGCCAGGACGGCGTCGAGCACCGTCCGGACGAACGGCTCCGGAAGCGGACCGCGCGCGATGTGGTCGGCCAGCGACACTCCGGGCAGCCGCTCCATCACGATGAACGGCAGGCCGTGGTGTTCGCCGACATCGTGGACGATCACGATCTTCGAACTGCTCAGAGCCGCGGTGGCCCGCGCCTCCGTTGCGAAGCGCAGGCGGCTGTCGGGCCCGTCACCGTTGCCCGGACCCGATTGGAGCAGCTTGATCGCCACCGGCCGACCCAGCTTGAGATCCCAGCCCTCGCGGACCTCGGACATGCCGCCGCGACCCAGGACCCGGCCCAGTTCGTAGCGGCCGGCGAGGACGCGGCTCGGCGCCGACAACGCCGCCCCTTCACGCCCGCGCTGATACTCCGTCGTCATTTCTCCTGTCACATAGCCAAAGATGTCCGAGCCGAAACTTGTGGCGTACGGTCAACGTGTCGTTATTCGGGGCCCGGTAGTGGTCCGCAATCGCGATTGGAAACGCCAATGACGTCGACAACCGAGGTGGGTGGGCAGGTCGTTGCGCTGGCCCGCGGGATGCGTGATCTGGTGCGGGCGCAGGCCGGCGAATCCGAGCGGATACGCACCATGACCCACGCGGTGGTCGACGAGATGTGGTCGAGCGGGCTGATGACCGCGCTCAGCCCGGGCGAGGCCGGCGGCGTCGAGCCCTCGCTCGCCGAGATGATCGATAGCTGGATCGAAATGGCATGGCAGGACGGATCTTTCGGTTGGATCGGCATCGCCAACCTGCCGTCCAGGTTCGCCGCGGCCACCTATCTCGACGACGAGGGTTTCGCCGAGGTGTTCACCGCCCACGACAATCACGTCACCGTGGGAGGCCAGTTCTTTCCCAACGGCCAGGGCGCCGCCGTCGACGGTGGCTACCGGCTGAGTGGGTCGTGGAGCTTCGGCTCGGGCACCGGACATTCGCAGTACGTGGCGGCCGGCTTCTTTCCGATGGACAACGGTGAGATGCGCTGGGTCAGCGAGGGCATTCCGGACATGCAGGTGGCCCTGGTGCCGCGCGAGGAGATCGAGTTCAACGACGGCTGGTACGTGCAGGGCCTCAAGGGCACCGGGTCCTACGACTACAGCGCCCAGGATGTGTTCGTGCCCGCGAGCAGGACGTTCGGGCTGTTCGATCGCCGGCCCTACCGGGGAACGTCACCAGCCGCACACATGGGACTGATGCCGGTCACCGCCGCCGGTCACGCCTCGTGGGCGCTTGGGGTGGCCAAGAGCATGCTCGACGACGTGGCGGACCTGGCCGCGACGAAATACCGGATGAGCGACATGGCGTCACTGGCCAGCCGGCCGACTTTTCAGAAGGGGCTGGCGCATCATTTGTCGGCCTGGCGCGCGGCGCGGCTGCTGGTGCTGGACGCTTTCGGTGCCGCCGAGGCGGCGGTTGCCGCCGGCGAGGACCTGAGTCCAATGCTGCGGGCGGACATGCGGGCGGCTGCCGTATTCGCCACCG